>NZ_RSED01000001.1 GCF_003933735.1 Aquabacterium soli
CACCTGGCCACGGCCATTGGTATCGGCGCGGACATGCTATCTGCTACCTGGCAGCTTCGATTTATGGTGGTGGATGATGCCTCGTAAGCTGTTCGGCATATTCTCCTCAGATTAGGGAGTGACGCGTTAGAAATCGCCAACAAAGCGTTCCTGAGAGCGCGGACGCCTGAAATCTGATGAGGCGTATCTGCATTTTGCCAATTGCTGCAGGCGGTTCATGGAGTTGTCACGTCCCTGAAGTAATTTGTTTGGCTACATCCTCAGCAGAATCAAATGAACAGGCACCCCCTCCACGGTACGCCTAAGGGCTCAGGCACAGTGCTTCGTGCTGCCACCTCCAGATCCAGCAACGCCATGATGTGGCGCGCTGCAGTCTTCCTGGCGATTTTTGCGGTATTGCAGGGCTGGTACAGCACCGCAGCGCGAGACACGTGGATCGAGCGAATGGTCATTGATGAAGTCACCGTCAAATCGGCTGCGGCCTTAATACAAATCATTGACCCAACTACGGGCGTGCAGCCAGTGGGCTCTCGCCTGCAAGCGCCTGGTGGAGGCATCAACATCATCAACGGCTGTGAAGGCGTGGATGTCCTGTTTTTGATGATGGCCGCCATGCTGGTAGCGCCGATCTCCATCAGCGCCCGGCTCATGGGCATCTCGCTTGGTGTCTGCGTGGTTCTGGGCTTGAACCAGGCAAGGGTCATCGGGCTGTTCTATGCCTACCGAGGGGATCGTAGCCTATTCGACATGCTGCACGGCGTAGTCGCGCCATTGATGTTGATCGTGGCCGTGTCAGCGTACTTCCTGCTCTGGCTCAACTGGCATGCCCCGGTTAAACGTGACTCGCCTGCCGAGCCATGATGAGCACGGATGCCCAAAAAAACTTGTCTGGGGTCGCTGCACAGACGCTCATGCGTCTCGTGGTCACCGCAGTGGTATTGATCCCAGCTGCGGTGCTGTTTGGAGAGAGCATCGTCACGTGGCTGTTGCCATTGTTTGGCGCAGTCTTCGAAGCGATTGCCGGGGATTTCAAGCTGCTGCGCCTGGCCGTTGATCAAGAAGGTGCAGACCGCGTGCTGCGCGCCACCGTCATGTGGAAACACATCGTTTTCATCGGCGGACACGTGGTTTATCCCGACCCACGCGGTACAGCCAATGCGTCGACCTTGCTGGCACATGCACTTCAGGGGCCACTGGTGGCATTGTTGGTGACATGTGCGTGGCCTTTGAGCGATTCGCCTCACCATACCTCCTGGAGAGAACTGGGCATTCGGGTGCTGGCACTGTGTCCGATGTTGGCATTCCTGATCAGCGCAGACGTGCCTGTAGTGTTAGCCGGCGAGCTTTGGCAACTGGTATTGGAGGCGCTTGCGCCAGGTTCTGGCTCACCAGTGGTTCACTGGAAGAACTTCCTTCATGACGGTGGCAGATACGCCCTTGGGTTGGCGGGCGCCGTGATAGCCATTCAGTTCGCGAAGCGGTTCAACGCTTGAACATTGGCTGGGTTGAGCCCACTTGGTAGCCGAAATGAAACAACGCACGTCAAACTGTCACAGCCCGTCTGTAACGTGCTCCCCATAAGGGTGGAGCCAAAGAGATTTCTTTTAAGCATTGTCATTGCAATGCGCCTCCACCGATCTATGGACGAGTGGAGGACCTATGGGCAATCAGGTTGCGAGGTTGACGGTATGGCTTCGTGCGTTAAGTGTGGTCATCGTACTGACAGGGCAAGCGCCTATGTCTGCGCATGCGGGAATCTATGCGGGCCCAGCACAAAACGCAGCGATGTGGCTGGAATCACAACAAGCCAAGAGTGATGGCAGTTGGCGCGATAGCTCTGAATCACGCACATTCCTGCAAACCGCCGAGGCAGTTCTCGCCCTGCATCAGGCCAATCGGCGCAACGCGACATACTACGCTGGCCAGGCTTGGATAGAGAACCACGATCCGCAGAACCTTGATGCTCGCGCTCGCCGGCTGCTTGTACTTAGGGCCACGCAGTCCAGCGCACAACAAGACATCGATGCGCTGCTTGCGGCGGTGAATACGCCTGCTGCAGGACAGTCCGGATGGGGGCTTTCCAAACGCTATCGGTCGTCGCCTTTGGATACGGCTCTGGCGCTCGATGCTTTGAGAACTGCGGGCGCTACATTCTCCAGTGCCCAGGCCATTGCTTACCTCAAGTCCTCGCAGTTGACCGTCAGTGGTGATCAAGGCTGGGCAGCCGCTACGGGCACCACCACAGATGCGTACACCACAGCCCGAGTGGTTCAAGCACTGGCTGCTTACAAATCGTCTGACACCACCTTGGTGGTGCCGCTGAACAACGCTGTAGCCACACTCAAGACTAAGGTCACGGCCTCTTCAGCGCCACACGTTCGCGCCGCAGCGGCTCTGGCCTACCTGCGTCTGGACACTGCTTCCAACGACGCCAAGACGCTGCTGAACTCGCTGGTCACCATCCAGCGGCCAGATGGTGGGTTTGACTCTGGAGTCTTCGCCACCGGTCTTATCACCCAGGCATTCATTGCGGCAGATGGCAAGGATGCCAGCACCAGCCGCGAGCGCGTGGAGGTGAGCGATGCAGCGTTGCGCACAGCGATCAACGAAGCCTTGGGGCGCGGCGCCATGGACCAACTCAACCGGGGTGAACTGGCGGAACTCACCTCGCTGGACATTTCCAACCGGGGGGTGACCAGCCTCAACGGTTTGCAGCATGCCGTCAATTTGACAAGCCTGAATGCATCCAACAACGGCATCACCGATACGTCGCCCATCGCCGGGTTGACCAATCTGACTAACACCGACATAAGCGGCAATCCATGCGCAGAACCAGGCTGTGGTACCCAGGTCGCGTCGGGCGACGGAGACACGCCATTGCCGCTGTGGGCATTGGGAATCCTGGGCGCTGCATTAATGGGATTGATTGGCCGAACTGGACGCAGATCCGATTACGGCGCATGAAAAAGGGGAGTTTACTGATGAAAGATACACGCTGCACCGCTGTGCTGTTGGCGCTGTCGATCTTGCTGCCACTTGCGCATGCAGAGAGAAGCGCCATGAAGCCATCCAATGCCTCGCAAAACTCTCCAGTAGTTGCTCGTGGGTTAAGTCCAGAGCAGATTTCGGCCATTCGCAAAGTCGGGCGCAATGTCCTGGCTGCCAAGAAGGGCGGCGCGGAAGACGCAACCGATGTCGAGCAACTTGCCCAATTGCGGGCAACCCTGAGCCGCGTCGTCGCAGCGGATGTGGGGCCGCAGAACCGCGGTGTCCTGAGTGCATCGGTTCAAAACGAAATGCAAAAACTAGGCAATTCAGCGGAAAACGATGCTCACCCTCAGCCCGAATCGCGCAGAGCAGCTCGCGCGAACGCACGCGCCCTGGTCGCGCAACTTAAGGGCAGAGGTGAATGGAAAGCCTCACGTTCGCGTTCCGTTCCGGAAGACGACACCCTATCGGCGGGCATGCCAATTGGCAAACAGCGAGCTCAGCTATTCGAACGCTGGGCGGAAAAGCTCGACACCGCACTGGCCGACGATGGCCCTGATGGCCCGCGCGACCTGCTGGTATTGCATCAGCAACTGCAAGGTGAGTTGGGCCGCCCAAGCGATGTTCCCGCAGGCCGGGGCACGCCCACCCTCAAGGCCATGCCCGCAGAGACGAATCCTGCTCGGCGCGTGAAGGCATCCAAATCATCAGGGAACTGACATGCTACAAAACAGCATCAACCCCGCGCGACACCTTGCGCGCACTGCGACGGGCCTGACGATCCTCGCTGTACTCACTTTTGGCTGGAACGGCACGCAGGCCCAGGTCGTTACCGAAACACCCGAGATCGTCTATTCCAGCGCAGAAGCTCAACCTCTGCGTGACAAGGCAGCACAGCTTGGCACGGCCGTGGCCATCTACGAGTATCTTCACAACACGATCGATTACGCTCCCTATCACGGCTCGCGCTCTGGCTCGGTTAACACGTTCCTTGGTCAGCGCGGCAGCGATATAGATATTGCCAGCAGCCTGATCGCCATGCTGCGTGCGCAAAGCATTCCCGCCCGCTACGCAGTAGGGACCGTTCGCATGCCCGCTGCACAGCTGACCAATTGGCTGGGCATTAGCAGCCTGGACGCTGCAATCCAAGTCTTGAAAGATCAAGGTATCCAAGGTGTGGCGCTGGCGAATGATCGAAGCACAGTCGATTTTGAGCATGCGTGGGCCGAAGCATTCGTACCGTTCGACCAGTATCGCGGCATCCATACCGTCACCCCCGCTATCGATTGCAGCCAGGCTGCCAACGCGTCGCGCTGCACTTGGGTGCCCCTGGACGCCAGCTTCAAGCAAAAGACCTACAACGGCTTGAACTTGGATCCCTATAGCGCGATCACCTTCGACTACACGGCCTACTACAACGCAATCAAGAACAACGACGCGGCGCGGCGCGACAAGAACCCTCTGGCCATCTATGAGGAGCAGGTCGGTCAATGGCTACGAACCAATCACGCAGGCAAGACGCTGGAGGACGTGCAAGACGCCGGCAATATCGTCGAAATCCGCGAGGGCTTGCTGCCGGCCTCTCTGCCCTATCAGGTCATCGGCACCATTCGCCGCTATGACACGGTTGCTGCTCACGACGCTGCTGTACCCTCCACTGAAACCAAGAAGTGGGGCAAAACGCTGAGCATGAGGATGACCTACAGGGCCGTGTTCTCCGGCGGTGGCGTCATCAGCTTGAGCAGCGGAACTCCCAACATTCTTCTCGCCGAGATCGCAACCAAACGCTTGACCTTTGTCCCAGAATTCGATCCGGGCGACGGCTTCCCCAGCATGGTGGTGCGGCTAGGCGGCATCGAAATCGCGCGCCCCATCGACAGCCGGGGCAGCAACGGTGATGTGCCCTTGGGCAGCGTCGTGACCATGGAAATAACGATGAGCGGTGCGCCTTCAGTGGTCTCCGGCCAGCCCGACCGGGACATCAGCGCAACCTATCAGGGTATGGTGGGCGGCTATTACCTCATCGCCACGGGCGGCGAGTCATCCAACTGGACCCAGGTTCATCGAGCGGCCGGAGAATTGTTGGATGCCAACGACCTCTACAAAGTCGTCTTTAATCCAACCGAAGCCGGTTGCCAGGCAGATGGCACCAACTGCACCCCCTACGTGGACGCCAACGGCAACGGCTGGGATAGCACGGATACTAAGCTGCTGGAGAACCGCCCAGCCCTGGACGCCCTGACGGGTGGATTGATCCATGTGGCTGCCACCCAGTATTACGCCAAATTGCGGGAACAGTTCGAGCGCGTCGACCGGCTGAGAAAGGTCAAGACGCCGGTACTCGGGTTCCTAGGAGTGGTCAGTTCCGTCTACGAGGCTGAGTACATCAATGGCACGGCGTTCTCGATCCTGCCTGGCGGCCTGCTCATCGACATGAAAGGCATCACGATTGGCGGATCCTACCGCAGCAACGATACTGCGCTGAACTACTCCAGCAGCCAGTTTGAGTTCATGGGGCATCTTACTTCTTCGCTGGAGCATGAAATCTGGCAGGAGCTGACCGGCTACGATGCGGTATCGACCGTGCGCGGCATCCAGATGGCTTTGGCCAATGGGGCGACCCTACTCAACCTCAAGAAGAACGCCAGCATCGACACCCTGCCTGCGTCGTATCTTAGCTTGGGCTTCAGTGCCACCGTGCCCTCAGGCTTCACCTATACGCCACTCACGGTCTACTCAACAGCGCCAGCAACGTGGACCCATGGGACGCAGGGCAAGACCTTCGACACGATGCTTCCCACAGTCACCACTGCTACCAGCGCCACGCAAAGGCGCGTGGGTCGATTCGTCTACTCCACCAGCACGGGAATATATGCTTGGTCGGAATGCGTCGATTACTGGGAAGGGCAATTGCAGGCGTACTACAACGCGAACGGCAATGCTTCGATTCTTCCGATATCGATGTGCAACCAGACGTTCTCCGGCCCTGTGCTCACCGTGATCAGCCAGTTACAGAACTATTGGCTCTACACGATTATTCCGTATTACATCGGGCAAGTGGATTTCGATTACTACGACCGCAACAAGGGGTTCTCACCCACTGGTCGCATATATCGCGCTTATCCGCAGGCCAGCGATGCCTATGACACAACGACCATCGCATTCTTCCGTAATGATCTGTATCTGCGCGATCTTTCTCAGTCGTGGGTGGAGTACACCCTGCCTTCGAAATTGGCTACCGGATCGAACTACCGCTTCGAGGTAGACATTCGATCAGAGTGGGAGACTGAAACCGGTTACCTCATATCGATGGCGATGGAGATCATCAATCGAAGCATCTCCGCCGGAGGCGGCTACGTCGGCCTGGAGGGCCTGAAGATGCGGAGTGATCCGATTAACTCGTCCAAAGCGATAGATGCCGACCCAGACAATACCAAAGCTGTTACGCAAGGGGACTGACATGATGCGCCGCTTCACATCCTCAGCAGTGGATGGCTCTGCTGTCGCCTGCACAAAGCCTTGGTCGACCCGTCATCGCAGGGCGCTGTGCACCATTACGCTAGCCTGTTTCACCTTGACGAACACAGCCCCCGCCTTGGCAGGCGGCTACGTTGATGGCAATATTGTTCTGACCCCTTCTCGATCAATCAACCTCCAGAATGCTGGCGTTGGTGGCGCAACGCCTTCCGTTGTCCCTACCTTCAACAACGACCAGTTCAACGACCAAGTGCTGGTGGGCACCGTCAACAACGACCCCATCCGCACACCCTCCACAGCCGACCCGGTCTCTACCGTCACCGGCAACAACTACCATGATGAAACCGATTTCGTCATTCGCGGGCGCAATGGCCTGAACACGGCTTTCACGCGCACTTACAACAGTGCGCCCAGCTCCACCAAGGTGGATCGCGGCCTGGGTTACGGCTGGGTGCACAGCTATATGATGCGACTGAAGTCCAACGACTTTGGCGACTGCCCCAACTGCACCACCAGCCAAAAACCCGAGAACGGCAACAGCAAAACCAGCTCTATCACCTACACCGACGAGCGCGGCGGTGAGCAAAGTTACCTGGTGAACGAAACCAGCTTTGCCGTCATGTCACCAAAGGGCGTGTACGACACGCTGGCGCTTGACAGCCCCAGCGCTGGTCAACACACGCTGACCTTTCGCAACGGCATCAAATACATCTTTGAGGTTCCGACCGGCAACCTCAAAACCACGCCCAACGTGGTTGCCCGCCTCAAGTACATCGACAACCCATGGGGTGACCGCCTGACGCTGACTTACGACGTCAACGGGCGCCTGTCCACCATTACCGATAACCTCGGCATTAGTGGCCGCACAGGCATCACCTTTAGCTACCACCCCGATGGTCGGCTCAAGGATGTGACCGATTGGACCGCGCGCAAGTGGAGCTACGCCTACGACACGTCTGGAAACCTGCAGACGATGACCAACCCCTTGTCACAGGTGCTGACATACAGCTACGACGGACCCAAGCACCTGCTGACCAACATTGCTAAGTCCCTACAGCGTGACGGTAAGACGGTGGCTACCAAGTTCAAGTATTACGAGAACGGCCGCACCTTCCAGCAAACCAACAGCTTCGACGTGGGCGACACGCTGGACTATGACCTCTACCGCAAGAGCACCCGCGTGACCGACGCTCGAGGCGGGGTGCGCGAGTACCACTATGACGACAACGGCCGCATGACCAAGCTCGTGGAACCCGACGGCGGCGTGCTGCTCTTCGAGAACCAGGGCGACGCCATCCGCAGCAAGAAGTACGACGCGCTGGGCTATGCCACCACCTACAGCTACCGCGCTGACAAGGCCTTCACAGGCACGTCCGATGCCTTTGGCAACGTCACCCGCGAGCAAGATGCCCTGAACCGCACGGTGGACATCACCTACGGTTCACTGGACCAGGTGGCCACCACCCAGGACAAGCGCGGTACCACCAGCACCACCACGTTTGCCACCTCAACCTCGGCCTGTGATCACAACCAACGTCCCAAGGAAACCCGTATCAGCGCACTGACATCGGCCGGCACCACCAGCACCAACGTGCTGCTGGCCAGCCTGTGCTGGAACAGCAATGCCACGCTGAACTACAGCCGCCAGTACCTCGACGCCACCCGCTACCGCGAAACCCGCCTGACCTACCAGCCCGGCAGCAATGGCCTGAACGTCAGCCAGGAAGACATCGTGGGCATGCCCTCAGGCACCACCGTCACCAAGACCTACACCTACGACAGCCTGGGCCGCAAGAAGACCGAAACCCTCAAGCGCCGCACCAGCCCCACCAACGCCACGCTGATCGACCTGACCACCAGCTACGACTACGACGCGCTGGACCGCGTGATCAAGGTCACCGACAGCCTGGGCAACGAGGTCATCAACCGCTTCGATGCCAATGGCATGCCCTGGCAGGTGACGCACCGCTACAAGCGCAGCAACGGCACGTTCGAGGAGCGCAACGTCGTCACCCGCACCTTTGACGCAGCCGACCGCGTCAAGACCGAGGCCGACGCCCAAGGCAACACCACCACGTACGCCTACGACAACGCAGGCAACGTGATCACCGTGACGGACGCCGAAGGCCACATCACGCGCTTCGAGTACGACGCCATGAACCGCCGCACCGCCGTGGTGGACGCCACCGGCTACCGCACGGAGACGATCTACAACCTGCGCGGCGACGTGGTGGGCGTCAAGAACGCCAACGACGAGAAGGCCAGTTTCGAGATCGACGAGCTGGGCCGCAAGAAGGCCGCCATCGACGCCAAGGGCTACCGCAGCGAGTTCCAGTACGACGAGAACGGCAACCTCCGCTGCGTGATCGACGCCAACGCCCAGGCGGGCTTGAAGCCCAAGAACACCCTGGGCTGCACAGAGCACCGCGCCTACGACGAACTCAACCGCGTCACCAAGATCACCGACGCACTCAATGGCGAAACCAGCTTCACCTACGACCTGCTGGGCAACCGCCTGACGGTCAAGGACGCCGAAGCCAAGACCTGGAGCTTTGCCTACGACGACCTGGGCCGGCTGACCAGCGAGACCGACCACAGCGCCAAGGCCATCGCTTACAAGCCTGATCAGGCAGGCAACGTCTACGAAAAGACCAACCGCCTGAACGAAGTCACCCGCTACACCTTTGACAACGGCAACCGCCTGACCCGGGTGGACTACCTCAAGGACAACACGGCCGAGACCTTTGGCTACGACCCCGCAGGCAACCGCAGTGCCGCTGCCAACGGCAACGTGAGCTACACCTTCACCTGGGACAGCCTGAACCGCCTGGAGCGCAAGGACGACAGCCGGGGCCGCTTCATGGCCTTCACCTTTGACAAGGTGGGCAACATCCTGACCAAGACCACCTACCAGGGCTCAACCACCAGCTACGTGTACAACGCGGCCAACCGCCTGGTGATGCTGCGCAACCCCGACTACACGCAGGTGGACTACCAGTACGACCCGGCCGGCCGCCTGCTCAGCCGGGTGACGGCCAACGGCGCGCGCCTGACCCAGCAGTTCGACGCCAACGGCTGGGCCACGCAGTTGAGCCAGTATGACGCTGCCAACAACCTGGTCAGCCAGACCAGCTACACACGCGACCGCGTGGGCAACATCACCAGCCAGACGGACGTCGGCGGCACCAGCAGCTACACGCTCGATGCGCTGTACCGCCTGACGCAAGCCGACCTGCCCGGTGCGGCCAACGACGAGCTGTTCAGCTACGACAAGGTTGGCAACCGCAAGACCTACACCAAAGGCAGTTTGAGCCAAGGTGGCAGCACACGTTTCTACAACTACACCGCCAACACCAACCGCCTGGCCGACATCCGCATTGGCAGTGCCACGGGCACGGTGGAGTCGAGCTTCGCGCACGACTTCGAAGGCCGGCTCACCAGCCAGAGCGGCATCGGCGCCAAGACGCTGACCTGGGACGCCAAGGGCCGCGTCAAGACCGTGGGCGCAGAAAGCTACAGCTACGACCCGATGGACTACCGCATCGGCAGATCAGGTGGCAGCCTGGGCAACCGCAGCTACTTCCTGGAAGGCGAGCACCTGGAGAGCGAGTACTCAGGCGAGCAACTGCAAGCCAAGTACTTCCGGGGCAGCAGCGTGGACGAGTTGGTGGCCGCGTGGATGTACGACACCGACAGCAAGCTCAAGCCCTTCTTGTTCCACCACGATCAGGTCACCAGCGTGACGGCGGTGACGGGGCACAATGGTGGCACCACGCAAAGCGTGAAGTACATGGCCTTCGGGCAGGCGCAGTCCAGCACGGGGAGCAGTCCGAACAGGCTCAAGTACACGGGGCGTGAGGACGATGGGAATGGGTTGATGCAGTATCGCGCCCGTTCGTATGATCCGGCAATTGGACGGTTCATCAGCGAGGACCCTTTGGGATTCGCGGCGGGTGATGTCAATTTTTACCAATACGCTGGAGCGAATCCGGTCAATGCGAACGATCCTAGTGGGCACGTACTGAACTTCGTTGCTGGCGCAGGGGCAAGTGTTGTTGCGGGTGGACTCATTAGATATGCAACTTCCGGGGGCAACTGGGATGCTGTTTTTGATTCCAAAGCTATCGCTGTTGATGCTACATTGGGTGCAGTCGGCGTAGGCGTTGCAAACAAACTGAAATCATTAGCGGAACTTTCCGCTCGATCAGGCTTGGCGGGGCGAGCAAATCAGGTATGGCAGGCTGTACCCTCAATAACTCAATCTAAGACAACGATTGCTGCAACACGTGCGATTGATGCCTCTGGCAAATCTGTCACGATTATTTCCTCCAGCGAAAAAGCGCTTAGACCCGCGCAACGAGCATTGTTGGTCGAAGGTGAAATTGCTGCCGTAGGGATGGGACACGCTGAAGTTACAGGCGTAAATGCCGCAATCAATGCTGGACTCAAGCCTGTTGCTACAGCAGCATCCCGTCCAATTTGTAGTGCTTGCCAATCCTTTTTGGATGATCTTGGGGTCGCTACAGCTTCGCCCTTGAAGTCAGGGGCATCAAATACGATTGGATTTAACTTGCCAAGTGTGACATTTGGAGAATCACTGGCTGTGGGGGGGGGCGTTGGTTCGCTTTTTGGTGCTGCCAACGGAGGTTTTTTGATCTACCCAAACAAAGCTAACACCAACTCCTCGGTCGGGGTTTATCAGAAGTAAAATGCAATGATTCAATCGGAAGTTCATGAGGCGATATCAAGGCTTTCTGCAAATAAATGTTATCTGGTTGGTGTCGGTCTTGTTCGCAGGCTTGCGCCCGGATTTGATTTTTTTGCAAAAAAACATGCCCAGCTTGAGCGTGGCGAAGATTTCCTGCGCGCCTTGTCGAGAATTCAATCAACTTATGATGTCGCGTTGTCAAAGCAAGGCGTATTTGGTGAAGTGGCATCAGTGATTGCCCACCTCACCCCCGACACCAATGATTACGACGACTTGAGTGCGTCTTATGCGCTTGACGCAGCAAGTTCGGCATGGTTATTGGCAACTTGCCTTGGGAGCCCTATGCACGAAAAGGTTCTGCAGATATCAGTCTTATCTATTGACTCTGCGGATAGGGTGATACAGGAATTGGAGCGGATTGATTTTTTTGACAAAAATATTGAAAAACTCATTCAGAATCATAAAATAATGCTGAAAGAGTTGATGGCGCAAGCCAAAATTATCGAGATCGCGAGCGGGAACCATTCTGAGGAAATTATATTGAGCGAGATCATTGGGTATGCCGATTCGAATCTCGGCTCGGTGGCGCTTCGACAGATGGACTAGACGCACGCAGTGATGTCATTTAAGCCAACAAAGTCAATTCCGACATGAGGGAATCGGCGTAAAGCAAATGACCCAGAGGAATTTTTTCTTGCGGCGATGGGATGATTTTACTAACTTCATCGATTCATATCGAGCTATTCAGTTCAAGTTGTCTCCAAAGCCCAAGCATGAGCCATTGACAACAAAGCAAATGAAAACTCGACTGCAGGAGGAGCTGAGTCGGGCACTGGAGGAATATGGCTTTTGCTTAGTCGCTTCCAACTCGGAGGTGGTCACATGGGGGCGTGCACACCCTTTGGTGGGGCAGGATGGGCTGTCAATTCATTTCCTCACCAAACATGCCCCGGAAATATTGCGAGTTGACATAGTAGTAGGATTCATTGTCCCCTTAATACAAGAATCTCTGACCAAAGTCAGCGGCGAAAATCTCGATCCCGACGGAAAGGCTGTTGTCGGAAGTTTTTTCTCTGGAACCAGGCTCAGTCGCGCGTACGACGATCCCCTCCGCCCCAAGCGGCGACACCCTTTCCCAGACAGCTTTACTTTCAGGAACACTGACTTTCGTATGGAGGAAGTCGAATTTCTGAAGCAAACAATCCGACAATACGCACTGCCTTACTATGCTCGGTTCAAGTCGCTTGGCGATTTGAGAACGATTAGCAAATCAGCAGAGAATCAAGCTGCGCTTCTTGTCTGGTTGGGCGATTCAGAATCGGCAGTCAGCCTGTTGAATGAAGAGTTGGGAAAGCCCATCAGGCGGTACAGCTCCAATATGCGCGCCAGATTAGAGTGCTTGCGAAATAGCATTGTGACGGGGGAACTGCAAAAGCTTCTGGCAGAAAATTGACTGAACGTCAGCCAAGAAGACATCGTGGGCATGCCCGCTGGACTGCGGGATCAATGGCACTGACATGTCCCTTGCAGGTGACACACCGTGGCCGTGTTGCCATTTAGTTTGCAACACCGGCCCCCTGCGCTTGAAAACCTCGACCTTCAGCTCCCAATCCAGGCCCACCGTCGCGCAAAGACGCAACGGGGCTGCCGATGCTTCATGCCTGGCCGAACATGTCGGTCAATGACCTTGGCGGAGACTCGTCCTATGTCGAATCCGCTGGTTATCCTGAGGATTCCCGGGCTCTCAAGGTTCATCAACCCTGCGCCTGAAGCTCGTCAAATGAAATCACGCCGGCGCCGACAATGCGGGCGAACTCGGCGTCGTGGGTGGACATGATCACCACGCAACGCTCGCGCAGGGCTTGCAGGCATCCGGCCAGCACCTCGCGGGTGGTCTGGTCCAAGCCGTTGCTGGGCTCGTCCATCAGCAGCACGGCCGGCGCGCCGATCCAGGCCGCCACCAACATCGTCTTCTTCTGGGTGCCCAGCGACATGTGCCCGAAACGCGTGTCCAGGTAGGGCCGCAGGCGGAAACGGTCCACCAGGGTCTCGACCTCGGGGCCGATCACCGTGCACTTGGCGCCTGCGATGAATTGCAGCAGCTCCCGGCCTGTCATGAAAGGGTAGAGGGGGCACTCATCCGGCACGTAGGACAGCCGGGCCTTCGCCGCCACCGGATCGCTCTGCAGGGAGTGTCCGTCGATGTGGACCTCGCCTTCATCGGGATCGAGGATGCCCGCCAGGATGGCCAGCAGCGTGGACTTGCCGATGCCATTGGGGCCATGCAGCGCATAGAGCCCGGGCGCGAAGCTGTGGCTGGCGCCTTGCAGCACACGGCTACGCCCAAAGGCCTTGGAGACTCGGTGGAAACGCAGGCTCATGGGTGTCAGGGATGGATAACGCTCGCCGCGCCAAACGTCCACAGGCTGGCCAGCACGGTGCTGGCAAGGACGGCGTGGCGGTTGGAGAACAGCTGAGGTGGCCTCAGCGCGGCAACGAGCAGCAGGAAGCTGATCAGAAAACCCACCGCGGTGAGGATGGACAGCCCCGCGTTGGACACCAGGTACCCGCCCAGGCACAGCGCGAAGGGCGCACCAAAGCTCAGCACCACCAGCGTGTCGGCCCATCGCCACCAACGCGGCGCCAGCGGCAAAGCCGCGGTGAAGGGCAACGCGGCTTCGTGGGCCATCTGCAGCGGCCTGTACAAGCCGCTGGTGGCCAGCGCCGTGAGGCCCGCCGCGATGAAGGCCATCGGCAGGCAGCGGCCATCGAAATCCCACACCGACATCAGGCCGGCACTGGCAAAGACGATCAGCATGCAGGTGAAGAACTTGGCCAGCATGGATGACAGGTGCTGCCTGTAGAGAACCCCCAACGAGAGCCGCACCATCGGAGACAACGGACGCAGCAGCCACGACACCAAGTCTTCACCGGCCTGTGTCAGTTGGCGCAGGGCTTGGGCCGTGCGAGGCGACAGCGGCGGGACATTGGCGATCAGGGCCCCCAGGCTGGCCAGGGTGGGCAGGGTCAGGAGCACGACCGACCCAAAGGGCGGCATGGGCAGGCCGATGGCCGTGGCTACCCACGCATCGACCAGCACAAAGCCGGCGATCACCGCCGTGCGCCCCTTGAGCACGGCGAGCTGAGCGCAGAGCTGTGAGGCCAGCATGAACACCAGCACAAGCGCGCCCCGCGCGCAGACCCAAGGTTCTGAGTCACTTGCGGCGAGCGCCAAGGCGCTGGCCACAAAGGGGATCAGCAACGGTGTGTCCGAGACGAGCAGCACGACCAGATCGACGACACGGCAAGTGCGGTGCGGCAGCGGAAAGGACTGCGCGAAATCCGCGAACCGCCCCCCTCGGACCTGCTCACGCTGCATGAGCGCCCACAGCGCCCAGAACCCCTGCCAGAGGCCCAGCGCCCCCATGAGCCAGATGACTCCATGCTGGCCCGACAGCAGCACCATCACCGGGTACGCCGCTTCCCGGAGCAGTGAGCCACCCACCGGCGTGAAGGTGCCGAGGATCAGCACAATGGCCTGCCAACGCCGCAGCAGAAGCAAGGCGGTGGCTTCGCTGTACCAGCGGAGACGCAGGGCAAGCAGGCGGTAAATCATCGAATGGAAGAAAGAGAACGCGGATTGTGCCGCACCACCGAGCTCCGTCAATCTCAAGGAGCGATTTGCGAAAGCTCAGCGGATTGGCAAACAAGTAGGTATGCGCAAAGCCTTGGAAATGGCCGCTCTGGAAATGCAGGGCATGCATCATCGTGCCCTGTCCGACGCTTTGAACACTGCATGCCTTCTTACATGGGCAATCGGCGGGCGACCCCTGAGGTAGTAGCCGTGCTTCACGTTTGACGATGAGCATCGCCACCTTCGTTTTACGGCGGCTTTAAATTTTTACGTCAGCGGCTAGTGACCATTGCGGCTTTGCAGGGATTTAACTGATTCGGCATGTTCGACGGATCGTCGGTCAAAGGTGATCCGATTTTCCGCCGCGAGTCCTTCAAGCAGAAGGAGAACGTTGGCCGATCCCACCATCTCGACTGCAGCTTGACGTTGTCCTTTGCCAAGTAGCTGCGCAGCAACAAGCGGCAGGTGCAGCCTTCGGGCAGCATTCTCCAGTTCCTGGAGAAGAGGGGCCTCGCCTATATTCGGTCGGAGACTAAAGATATCAAGTTCAGTCGTTTCTTGACTCAGGAGCCGTGTTTTGCCCGTCTCGGAGGTGTGCGACCAGGCGAATGCTATGGCTGCCAGCAAGAACGGCGTACTTACTTGGGTGTAGCCTGTGCGAAATAGCTGTTCGGCTTCGGACAGCTTAATCTCCGTGTTTAAGAGTCCTTCCAGCTGTGTCAGATCTCGAACTGACCACCATTTCAGGAACAGTTTTAGAAGGGACGTGTCTCCTGATTTGGCCGTATCAATGAGGTGCTGCATTAAGCGATGGCGTACGTGCGGCGAAACCTCTTCAGTGTCACGAGTTAGTGTGCGCGTGACAAGATCACTATAGGCGCTATACCCCCGCGCTTCGAACCGGGAGTTTGCTGGAGGCGGCGGCGGCCCGTGAACCACAAGCTGGGCAGGGATCACCAGGTAGCTGTAGCGCCAACTTGGCGTCAAAGAACTGGCCACATTTTCCGCAATGATCTTGTAGTTGCTGATCATGGGCCTGGCAGAGGTAAACGGCTGGTAGTTGATGGCAAACATGCCAGTGTGCGGCCCCAAAATACGCGACGTCGTTGTCTATGCAAGTTGGACACTGGCGCAAGGCATGCGAGGACTTTATGCCTCTCATCGCAATAGAGAAGTGGCTTGGCCGGAAAACATCGTTGTGACCACGAACTATGGCAGTGCGCCACCTGGCAATCATGTCGGATGTAAGCAGACTGGACACGAATGGAAAAAGAGAATGCCGTTCTATCAACTGCTCTGCAGGAGCGGTTCCTCGCAAAATTATCGAAACAAAGTTCTCAGCTTGGTATCCGTAACGGTTGCTGATGCTCCAAGAGGCCGGTGACCTATAGACTTTTCGTGCCGACGATTGAATGCTAGCGTCGATGCCGGCGCGAACACATGCGAGATGGATGGACATGATCGTCGCATCTGCCGGGAAAGCTGGAATCATCAATGTCTTTACCTCTGTTGGAGCTCTGTCGCCAATCAGGTGCCACATCGGTCACAGGGTAAATGGCTGCGCTGCCTGATGGCTTCAGCTATTCTATTGACATGGAAAAATCGCAACAGCCGCCTCACATGACCGACTCAGCCAAGCAGGCAGCGCTGGAGGAGTTGCGTCGTCGCTACGATGAACGACTGAGGTGTCTCAGCGAGGAGTCTGCCAGGGCGCGACTGGACGCTTTCATGGAGCAAGACTTAAAGCTGGGTGGCTCGGTGCTTGCTGGCGAAGGGTTCTAGCCCTTTGCTCCTCATTGAGCCAGCCGGCAAGCAGCTTTAGGGTTCATCATCACTTACGGACCGCGACTGAGGCACCTTGATCGCGGCAGTTCGGTGTTCGCAGTGTTTGATCACCTTCAAGACCTGCCACGATCAGGACTGTTATGCCAATCCCCCTGATTGGCGGGCATAGTCGGACGTCGTTAAGTGAACCTCGCGTGAATGCTTCGGATCTATAGCCAAAGTGGCTGCTGGCTTCTATTGGGGCAGTTGAGAACTTGATTTTGCCGGCCGTCGCGGCGTGCTTTGCTCGGAAACATGCGAAGTAGATGACTTGATTATGGCATCTCGCGGAAGGCTGGAAATCACCAACTGTGACGGCGGGTTTTGAGACTATGTTTTGGCGCGATCCACAAACGGCAGCTCGGATACCCGGAAATTTTGAGACTTTGCGACGACTTCAATTGGTGCAAATCGACGCTTGCTGCCTCTGAGACCGTTTTGAAACTTTGTTATCCGTTACCTGTGAGCTCAAAACAAAGTATCGACGCGACCTGATGCAACGGACTGATTCAGCCCTGTTCCTTCGTCATGGAGGCATCCGTTGCCTGTCAAGCGGAAACAAATGTGGCGGTTAATTCTAAAGATGGTGCGGCTGCGTTTGTCTTCTCCTCGCATATTCCGCCGCGTACGCATCACCCTTGCTTAAGGTACGCGTCGCGCTCATCTTGTGGCGACTTGCCCGTCCATTCCTTGTAGGCCCGGGTGAACGCGCTGTGCTCCGAATACCCGACCAGCAATGCAACGTCGACCACCTTGAGCCGGGGATCCCGAAGGTATGACCGGGCCAGTTCATGGCGCACGAGGTTCAGCTCCTGGCGGTAATGCGTGCCAGCCGCGCTGAGCTTTCGCTGCAAGCTGCGCGTCGGGCAGTGAAGCTTCGCGGCGACATGGTCGATGTGTGGCTCGCCCAAGGTGATCAGCCGTGCGATCTCGCGCCTGACCGCTTCGACAAAGCCGTCCTCCTGCGGCAGCTTGCCCAATTGCTCGTCCGCATGTTTGGCCAGCAGCGCGATCAGGCCAGGATCACGGGTCTTCAGTGGCAATGCCAGAAGCGCAGCATCGAACGTCACAGTGGCTTCGGGCTGAGCGAACAACACCGCACAGCCGAAGTGATCTTCGTAGGGCCTGATGTCTGCAGGCCCTGCATGCAGAAAGCTCACGGCGCGAGGCGATGCAGGCCCTTGCGCCAGCATGCGGGCGACTTGCGTCATCACCGCAAAGCCGGCTTCATTGACCAGGGGGCCGGGCGTGTAGTCGTGCACATCCCAGCGCAAGGCCACGCCCCCGGGCACTGGCTGGCTCGACATCTGCACCACGTCGAAGATCAGCCGCTGGTAGTGCTCGAAGCGCTCCATCGCCTGGCCCAGGTTGTCACATGCGAGCAGTACGGCGCCCAGCACACCCAGGTGCCGGGTCTGCACGGTTTGCGCCATGTGGATGGCAATGAGCGGGTCTTGCAAATGTGATCGGGCCGCTTCCAGCATGCCTCCCCAAAGCTCGACATCGACACCACCGAGCCCGTGTGGATCCGGGGTGGGCCATGCGTGGCCAAGCACACCTTGCGGATCGTGCCCCTGCGCACCCAGGTACTCGTAGAGAAGCTGTACGTAGGTTGCCGGCACCACACGGCGAAATCGCGGCTTGCCCATGGAACGCGCTCCACTCAAATGGCGCAAAGTATCAAGGTCGTGTGCGCCAAGTGTCAAGCGGTGCTGGCCGAAGTTCACAAAAATGGCGCGGTGCCCAAGTCGGGCACTTTGCTTGTAGCGGGCACCTTCCGCGCATTCATGAACAGATCACCGATGTCCACATCCGCAGAGTCAGTCGAACTACGCTTCAGCTCTGGCGACAGTTGGTGCGCGGCCACCTTCTACCGCCCCGTCCGACGTGGGCCGTGTCCGGTCATCGTGATGGCCCACGGCGTTGGGGGTGTCAAAGCGATGCGCCTGCCCGCCTTCGCGGAACGCTTTGCGCGAGCGGGCTACGCCTGCTTCGTCTTCGACTACAGGCACCTGGGCGAAAGCGGTGGTGAACCGCGTCAACTCGTCGACATCTCCAGGCAGTTGGAAGACTGGAAGGCCGCCATGGCCTGTGCCCGCGCCCAACCCGAGGTACTGCCTTCTAAGCTGATTCTGTGGGGCACCTCATTCAGCGGGGGGCACGTCTTGTCGGTGGCCGCAGACACGCCCGATGTGGCGGCGGTGGTCTCGCAGTGCCCCTTCACCGACGGCCTGGCTTCCAGCTTGGCGCTGGACTTTGCCACCTCCATCAAGGTGTCTGCTTTGGCGATCCTGGATCGCGTGGGCTCATGGCTTGGCAGACAGCCGGTCCATGTTGCGCTCGCGGCGCCGCCAGGCCAGACAGCATTGATGAACGCGCCCGATGCCTTCACTGGCTTCCGTGCCCTTCATCCCGCTGGCTCGCACATTCCCGACTACATTGCCGCGCGCTTCGCGCTGGACATCGTCCGCTACCACCCCGGGCGGCGAACCCGTGACATCAAGGCGCCGGTCCTCTTCTGTGTTTGCGAAACCGATTCGGTCGCACCGGCCAAAGCGACCCTGCGCCATGCGGCAAGAGCGCCTCACAAAGAGATCAAGCGCTACGCCGAGGGCCACTTCGAGATCTACCTGGGCGCCGCGTTCGAGCGCGCGGTGGCCGACCAGCTCACATTCCTTCAGCGCGTGGTCCCCGTGCGTTGACTTTCCGTATCACTGGAGCAGAACGATGAAGCAGTATGAGTTGAAAGACCGCGTGGTGGTCATCACAGGATCGACAGGTGGGCTGGGGCATGCCTTGGCCAAGGCATTGCACGCCAAAGGGGCCAAGCTGGCGCTGTTCGACTTGAATCTGGATGCAGCGACCAAGCAGGCTGCGGAACTGGGCCCCTTGAACCTTGCGCGCGGATGGCAGGTCGATGTGTGCTCCCTTGAAGACCTGGAGTCCGCCTTTGCCGCTGCGGCCGCGCACTTCGGCGGTGTCGATGTCGTCGTTGCCAACGCTGGCATTGGTGTGCTTGGCCCGTTGGCCAAATTGGACCCCAAACTGATGGAGCGCCACACCGACGTCAACCTCAATGGTGTCTGGCGCACCTTCCGCGCTGCGCTGCCGCATGTGCGGACTCGTCGCGGCTACATGATGGCCATCTCGTCCATGGCCGCATTCGTGCATAACCCGCTCAACGGCATCTATGCCGCGACCAAGGCTGGCGTGTGGGCGCTGTGTGACAGCGTGCGCGTGGAGTTGCGTCATCTGGGCGTTGGCGTGGGCAGCGTGCATCCCACCTTCTTCAACACGCCCATGGTCGATGCCCTTTTGGCCGACCCCGCTGGACACAAGATCTTCAATGGCAACACTGGCTTGTGGAAGTGCATTGAGCTTGAAGAGGTGGTGGCGGGGGTGGTCAAGGGCATCGAACGCCGCAGTGACATGGTCGTGGTGCCGAAGCATCTGACGCTGATCGCGCGGATGCCTGGGGTGTTTCGGCGGATCATCGATGCCATTGGATACAGCCGGGGGCGGGTAGAGGAAAGCATCCGTCTGTCCGCTTCCAGTTCAGACCGAGGAGCATGACGGGCGCGGTCGTCCGACCTTGGCTACAAAGCCGGCAGGAACTCAAGCGCAGTTCCGTCGCAATGCGCGCCCGGCCGTGCAGCGCAGCGACAATGGTGCATGGAACAAGAAATTGGTAGCCGGCCGCTCATCGGCAGCCTTTGGCCCGCAAGCATGGCACTGGGCAACGCGCGCACTGGCGAGTGTTGCCAGAGCGCCGTTGCCAGAAACGACTGATGTCAATGCCCGCTACTCCGATCCTCCGCACACTCCCCAACGGCGTCCGGCTGTTGGCCCTTCCCATGCCCCACGTGCAGAGCGCCAGCGTGGGTGTGTTCCTGCGCGTCGGCTCCCGCGACGAGACGCCCGCCACCAATGGCATCAGCCATGTCCTGGAGCACATGGCCTTCAAGGGCACGACCACGCGCTCTGTGCAGGCCATCAATCTGGATGCGGAACGGCTGGGCGCGGACGTCAACGCCTACACCGGCAAGGACAGCACCGGCTACTTCATGACCGGTCTGGGAGAGCACGCGCAGCAACTGCTCGGCATGGTGGCCGACATCGTGCTCCACAGCACATTTCCCGAGATCGAGCTGCAGCGCGAGCTGGAGGTGATCCGCCAGGAAGCCATCGAGTACGACGAGGACCCCGAGGACAGTTCCAGCGACCTGCTCGACCGCGCCCTCTGGGGCGCCGCTTCCATGGGCATGCCGGTGATCGGCACGGTCGACAACATTGTGGGCTTCACACGCAACGATCTGGTTCGCCATGTGCAGCAGCATTACGTGGCACACAACACCGTTGTCGCAGCCGCCGGCCACTTCGATGTCGACGCCTGGATGAGCCTGGCCGAGGATCTGTTCACGGCGATGCCCGCATCGGCCGACAGTTTCGGGTCGCATCCCCCAGTGCCCGCAGCGTATGCCTGCCAGGCCGTGTCCCGGCGCTTCACGCAGGTGTCGCAGGTGTTCCTGAACATCGCCTATCCCCTGACGCCCACGGGCCCGGACGGCACGCCATCGCAGCGCCGGCGCCTGGCCGCCGCGCTCGCGGCCAATCTTTTCGGCGGCGGGATGTCGGCACCGCTGGTCGACACGGTGCGGGAGCGGCTCGGCCTGGCCTACACGGCCGATGCCACGCTCGACAGCGGAGACAACTGGCTCAACTTCGTGGTCCATGCCGTGACCACCCCGGACAAGATCGAGGCGCTGGTCCAAGCCACGGGCGAGCTGCTTCATGCCCAGGCGGCCACCATCGACCCGGTCCATCTGGAGAGGGCGAAGAACCAGTTGACCGTCTCCCACGTGCGCGCCAGTGAACGCCCCTTCGCCACGATGGAGCGGGCCGTCGAAGAGCTCTGGGCCAGTGGAACCGTGACGCTGCTGGCCGACACCATGGCCCTGATCGACGACATCCGCTCGGAAGAAGTACGGGACGTCTTCGCGCGGATGCTCGTCCATCCCCCGGCGCTGTCGATCACGGGCAAGGGCGTCAGCGCCAAGTCTGCGCGGCAGCTGGCGGCCTCTTTGGCCGCCAGCGTCCTTCAGGCGCCTTAGAAGAACCGGAAGTCGCAGAGGGCTTCTTGCGCGGAGCACTGCTTGCTCCAAAGGCCTGTGGGCAGGCCCTGGCGCCTTACATCGCATCAGCGCGCGTTCTTCGGCACCTCCGTGTCGGTGTTGCCAAGCAGCGCCCGCAAGTCGATCGCCTCGGCCATGCGGCGGTAACCGACATCGCCGGGGTGAAGGTGGTCGCCAGAGTCGAGCGCGGGATCCAGGCGCGACGGATGCGTGGGGTCTCGCAACACGGCGTCAAAGTCGACGATGCCGTCGAACGCGCCTGCCTTGCGGATCCATGCGTTCAGCGCTTGCCTCAGCGCTTCCTTCTGCGGGCTGTAGTGGCCCTGCAGTGGCGTGCCCGCCAATGCATGCTCGAAGGGCGGCACGGTGGCGGCGATCACGCGCACGTCGCGTGCATGCGCCTGCTCGACCAGCTGGCGGAACGCCCCGGTCAGTGTCTCCAGCGAAGCCGGTGCCTCGTGCGGCGCGAACGGGCTGCCCGGGAAGCCGATGTCGTTGGTGCCCAGCAGTACGACCACCGCGCGCACGCCCGGGTGGCGCAGCACGTCACGCTCGAAGCGTGCGAGCGCGCTGTCGCCCCAGCCGCCGCGCAGCAGCCGGTTGCCTGCGATGCCGGCGTTGAGCACCGCCACGCCCTGCGGCGCCAGCCGGCGCGCGAGGTGATCAGGCCAGCGCTGGTCGCGGCCGATGCTGGAACCGTTGCCGTCGGTGATCGAGTCGCCGATCGCGACCACGGTCTGCGGCGGGCGTGTTCCAGCGACGCGCAACTCGGCAATGAAGGCGCGCGTGGTGAGGGTCTGCGTCGGCGCGATGCCGCGGCGGCCGATCGCGTGGCCCGGCAGGATCCGGGTGGTGTCCTGCGCGTTCCAGTGGAAGCCGGCGACCGCCGTGGTCTGCGGCAGATAGAGCGCTGTCTCTAGCCGCTCCCCCGCGCGCAGCGGCAGGGGGGCCGCGTCGCTGATCACGCGCGCACCGGGCGCCACGGTGATGGCGTCACGGCCCTGGAAGCGCACGGGAACGGCAGGCCCCCTTCCCGTGGCACGCACGGCCAGTGCACCGACCTTCAGCGGCCCCGTGCTGTACTCGTTGCTGATCACGAGCCGTACACGCTCACCGCCAAGGGATGTGCGCAGCGGTTGCTGCAGCGTCACGTCGCGAAGGCTCGTCGGCATGCCGAGCGGCAGCACCCAGCTCTCGCCCCACACGGGCTGCGGGCTGGAGATCCAGGTGGTTTGCCAGTGTTCGGCGGGTGCGGTGGCCTGAGGCGCTGCCGCGGCGCCAGCGACCAGGGTCACCAGCAGGGAGGAGGCGATGAACTGTTTCATGGCCCCACTTTCGTCAATTCCGGTTGCGATGGGAAGATGGCAAGATGGAAGGCCAACCATTCGAAAGTGGAATGCCATGGACCGGCTGCGTGCGATGAACGTCTTCGTGAGGTCGGCCGAGCTGGGCACCTTGTCGGCGGCGGCGCGGTCGCTGTCGACCACGCAGCCCACGGTCAGCAAGCTGATCGCGTCGCTGGAGGCATCGCTCGGCGTGCGCCTGCTGGAGCGCGGGCCCGCGCGCGTGATGCTCACCGACGAGGGCCTGCGCTTCCTTGAAAGCGCGCGCCGTCTGCTCGAAGACTACGAGGAGGCGGTGGCCGACCTCGACGAGCGCACGCGGCAGCCGCGCGGGCTGGTGCGCATCTCGGCGCCGATGGCGCTGGGCGAGCTCAAGCTCAACCCGCTGATGCTGCGCGCGCTGCAGCAGTACCCCGAGCTGCAGGTTGACCTGATGCTGGAAGACCGCTTCGTCGACCCGGTGGAGGAGCGCTTCGACCTCACGGTGCGCATAGGCGGCGCGCTGCCACCCGACCTGGTCGCGCGCGAGCTGGCCACCTGGCCTCGCTACATCGTGGCCTCGCCCGAGTACGTGAGGCGGCACGGCCGGCCGCGCGCGCTGAAAGACCTGGCGCGCCACTGCTTCCTGCGCTACCCGCTCCAGACGGACGACGCGGTGACGCTGACCGGCCCTGACGGCGCGGTGGACCTCCCGATCAACTCGCGCTACCGCATCAACCATGCGGTGGCGCTGCTGGATGCCGTGCGCGACGGCGCTGGCATCGCATTCCAGCCCTGCTGGATGGTCAATGAGCTGATCCAACGCAAGCAACTGGTGCGGCTGCTGCCGCAATGGACCGGCCCGTCGCAGACGGCACACATGGTGTACCCGCGCCGCCGCCGACAGCCCATGCGGGTGCAGGTGATGATGGATCTGCTCACACGTGAGATCCAGTCGCTGTAGCGGCGTGCGCCGCGCTCTCCAGGCCGTCGGCCGCGTCTACGCGCAGCCTTCATCCCTCACTGCTCATGGCCGGTCGCGCCTGCACCTTGCCAAGCCAGGCCTGCACATGCGCATGCTTGGCCACCGGCGCGCCGATGAACACGCTGTACCCGATGACCGATGCCACGAGCAGATCGGCCATCGAGTAGCCCGCACCCAGCATCCACGGCTGCACCGCGAGCCGCTCGTCCAGCAGTCCCAACAGCCCGTCGAGCCCCTCGCGCGCGGCATCGGCATGCGCCGCACTGCGCAGCGCCTCGTCGCCCATCGTGGCCATCTGCAGGCGCACCAGCACCGTGCCATAGGTGACGTAGGCCCAGGCGCACCACGACATCGCCTGTAGCCGCTCGGGCGTGCCGGCGGCGGGCCACAGACCCTTCGCCACGCCGTATTCTTCGGCCAGCCAGAGCTGGATCGCCAGCGCCTCGAACATGGGCGCGCCATCCACCGTCAGTGTCGGCACCTTGCCGTTCGGGTTGAGGGCCAGGTACGCCGGCTTGTGCTGCTCGCCAGCCTTGATGTCGACCTTCACGCGCTGGTGAGGCACACCGAGTTCGGCCAACGCGCAAGCGACCGGCGTGGCGCTCGACATGGGGTGCCAGTACAGGACGATGGAATGTTGCTGGGACACAAGAATTCTCCTTCGGTTGGGTGACGGGCTCGTCACGGGTTGATGGGATTCACTGTAGGCACCATTGCGGACAGAATCGGCCCTCGATGTGGGCTAGAGTGCGGCGCATGCTCACCTCGTCTTCCCGCCTGCTGCGCTTGCTCTCGCTGCTGCAAGCCCGCCGCCACTGGGCTGGCGCCGAGCTCGCCGAGCGGCTCCAGGTTCATCCCCGCACCGTGCGGCGCGACATCGACCGCCTGCGAGAGCTGGGCTACCCCATCGAGGCCAGCAGCGGCGTGGCCGGCGGCTACGCCTTCCGCCCCGGCCAGGCGCTGCCCCCGCTGCTGCTGGACGACGATGAGGCGCTGGCCGTGACCATCGCGCTGCGCACCGCGGCCTTGGGCATGGTGAGCGGCATCGAAGAGACGGCACTGCGCGCGGTCGTGAAACTCGAGCAAGTGATGCCCTCTCGCCTGCGCAAACGTGCCGATGCCCTGCGCACCACCATCACGCCGCTCGACAGCATCGGCCCCGTCATCGACGCGACCCTGCTCGCTACCCTGGCCGGCGCCTGCCGAGACCAGCTCAGCGTGCGCTTCACCTACACCGACATCCGCGGGACCGCGAGTGAGCGCTGGGTGGACCCGCAAGGCGTGGTCTACACGGGCAGCCGCTGGTACCTCGTGGCGTGGGACCGCGGGCGAGAAGACTGGCGCACCTTCCGCCTGGACCGCATTCAGCCGCCAGCCACCATCGGTGCGCATTTCGCGCCGCGCCCTGGCCCGCAAGGCGGTGACCTCAAGGCCTTTGTGTCTCGCTCACTGGCCGTGTCGCCCTATCCCACGCAGGCGCGTGTCGTGCTGCACGCGCCCCGCGAGGTGATGGCCCAGCGCATCCCGCCTGCCTACGGGCTGCTCGAGGCGATCGATGATGAGCGTTGCCTGCTGCAATGCGGCGCCCATGCACTCGATCACCTGGCCTACTGGCTGCTGGCGTTCGATGTGGATTTCGAGGTGCTCGGGCCGGTGGAGTTGAAGGAGCGCTTGATCAGGGCAGGGGAAAGGGCAGCGCGGCACGCGACAGGTGCCCTTCATAATCAAGACCTGCCCCCGCTTGTTCGAGATGCCGACCTTCATGATGGATAAATTCTTGCTACAGCAGCAGGTGCTGGAACGGCTCGCCGAAGACCTGCGGCAAGCCGAACAGGCCGCGCGGGCGGCCCATGAAACGGCGACCCACGAAGAAAACATCGCCGAAAACAAATACGACACCTTGGGGCTCGAAGCCGCCTACCTGGCCACCGGCCAGGCTCGTCGCGCCGACGCCATCCGCCAGGCGATGGCCCATTGGCATCAATTCCGCCCGCGCCCCTACGATGCCAGCAAAGGCATCCAGCTCGGTGCGCTGGTCTGCCTGGTCGATTCCGACGACAAGCAACAACAGCTCTTTCTCGGCCCGGATGGGGGCAGCATGAAGTTGGTCATCGGCGCTGAAATCGTTCAGGTCATCAGCAGCGAAACCCCCTTGGGCAGGGCCCTGCTGGGTAAATGCGAGGGTGATGAGGTGTCGATACAGGTGGCGCCCAGCCGACTACACTTTGAGGTGCTGCGGGTTCATTGAGCCGCAAGCAAGTTCACGCCGCGTGGTTCGCTGAGTGACTGTCGTGGGGCGGCTGCAGCCTCATTCTTTGGCAACAGCCTCCACCTGGATGCGAAGCCCCACATCCATCTTGAAGCCCCAATCCTTCCCGGCCCCCAGCCCGAACTCCTCGCGGTTGAAGCTGCCCGAAGCATCCGCCCCACAGAAGTCGCGCTTGAGCATCGGATGCGGCATGCACTTGAGCTGGTGGATGGTCAGGGTCATCGGCCTGGTCTTGCCGTTCAGCGTCAGCACACCCACCACCTGAGCCGGCACGCCGCCCTTGGCCCCATCAAAGCGGCCCTTGAACGTGGCGCTCGGGTTCTTCTCCACGTTGAAGAAATCTTTGCCGGTGGCCCAGGCGTTCATCGCGTCCAGCCCGAAATCGATGCTGGCCAGGTCCATCTTCACGTCGACGCTGCCCTCGCCCGTGGCCTTGTCGTAGACGATGGTGCCGGTGTTCTTGTTCAGTTTGCCGCGCCAGTAGGACAAGCCCATGTGGTCGGCTTCGAAGCTGGGGTATGTGTGCGTCGGGTCGATCTCATAGGTCACGGGGGCGGCCTGGGCGGCCAGGGCGAGCAGGGCGGGAACGAGCAGCAGCGACTTCATCATCTCTCCTTGAGCAGTGGCTTGGCAGGGGCGCCAACCCAACGACGATCCGGGTGGGCGGTTTTCGACATACTGGCATCTGAACGTCAGTCAGGCTTTCCTGAAGGAAGCGCTGGCCAATTGCCAAGTGTCAATGATGCGTCATCCCCTACCGGCCGCTGCTCAGGCGTCACTCAGCCTGAACCCGGAGGTCTCACGCGTGCGCGATGATGATCTCGCTTTTCACGCCCAGCCCGAAGTTCCCGGTGGACACGACCTGCCAGCCGAACCCCGCCAGTTGATTGAGAACCACGTAGAGGTTGTTCCCAAGCGGCGCATTGTTGCTCGCCAAGACCCATTGCGGGAAGTCCGCTGGAGCTGCCGTGGTTTCCTTGGCGTAAAGGATGTCGTATTTCATGGAATGGCTCCTGTGCTCAAGCCAGGCCCAAGGTGGCTTTGGCTTCTACGGTTGCGTAGTGCCGGTCGATCCCAGCAAGTCCACCCTGGATCCTCCCGGAGCTCAGCACTGAATAGACGACAAAGCCATCAGGAACGGGCAAAGGCGAAGACGTGAATTGCGCCACGGCGTGGTCCAGGGCGGCCTGAAGTGAAGGGCCATAGCCGGTCTTCACGTGTGCGGATCCGTCCTTGTGCAGCAAGGTGGGCGCCAAGGCAGACGTGACATCTGAGATCTCGTGCGCGTGTGGCCCATCGGCGCTGTGGATCACGACATGCGAGACATCGAGTGGAAAGCCGAAGTGTTCAGTGAAGTTGAACCTCCTCACCGCAGGCGATGTGATGGGTGGGGTATAGAAGAAGAGCCCGAACTGGGGTGGCCAGATGCGGATCTCCAGCTGCCGCAGATCCGCCAGGGTCTGAACGTTCGGCACCTCTCCGCTGGCCGTGATCAGCAGCGTGGTTCCCACTCGCTTGACATCGAACTTGCCTTTACCGGGTACCTCAGCATGGCCTGGAGGGGCGCCTGTGTGAGCGCCGCCATCTCGCCCTCCGCGCTGGCTTCCTGGCTGATCTTGCTGGGCCGAGAAAGAGTCATCACCAAAGGAAGATTGTCCCCATGGAACGGGAATGAAGCTGTCGCCCATAAGGCCCCCTGTGTTCGATGGATGTGATTGTGAGCGCGCCTGATCTGCGCGGTTTCACGTTATCTCAAGCGCCCATGGGTGTCGCTCCCTAGGTCGTGGGAGATGCAGTTGGGTCAACGGGTCAGTTCCCGCGTTTCTTCTGAATGCTGATCGTGCCGTCGGTCTCCAGGAACGCGTAGCGCATTTCGTGGAGGTCACAGTCGGCTTCACGCAGCGATTTCTGGACATCGCCGTCGCCTACGTGATGACGTTTGAGGACCTGCTCGAAGAACTGTCCATCCCGACCGATGAGCACGGGGTTGCCTTCGAACATCACCTCCAGACGTTTGCTGCGGGAAGAGGCCATGGCCACCAGCAGGTTGAGCCCGATCAGCGTGGTCACCACCAGAAGGCCGCCGCCTACAGAGTCGTCGCCACCCGTCAAGCCTGCACTGACCCCTTCACTGAGCAACAGCACGACGATCAGATCGAAGGGTGTGAACTGCCCAACGGTGCGCTTTCCCGAGACACGCACCAGCACCAGGAGCGCCCCATAGATGATGGCGCCGCGCAAGATGAACTCCCACCATGGCAGGTCTAGGTCAAACATGGCAGATCTCTTTTGTCGGTTGATTTTTCCTTTGCCAGCTGGATGAACATGGCTCTTCCTTGATGGGTAGAAATTTCGAGGGGCCGTTAGGCAAACGCCGTGCCCGCATTCCGTGTCGGATGGACGCGGCAATGAAGCAATGGATTGCGTCAAGCTAAATCGTAAGCATTATTTTCATTTCGGCACTTCACGATTCGATCCCGCTAGCATGGATCTGTTGTGGCGACTCGATGCATTGCCGGTATCGGGTCGTGCCGTGATTTCTAATTAAAGAGGAACATCAATGACCGCCCCTGATACCCCCGAAGAACAAGTTGTCGCAGATGCCTCTCGTCGCCGATTCCTGGGCACTGCTGGTGTGACGACCGCAGGTGCCGTCGTGGCCCCAATGGTCGCAAACCGCGCTGTGGCCGCTCAACCGGCAGGGCCGGTGGCTGCGGGGGCGCCCATCGCGAACAAGCTTGAAGACCTGGCCCGGGAGACGTCGATCGATGCCGGCCAGGCGCTGACCACCAACCAAGGTGTGAAGATCGCCGATCACCAGAACACCCTGAAGGCGGGGCTGCGTGGGCCCGCGCTCCTGGAAGACCAGCTGTTCCGCGAGAAGCTCACCGCTTTCGACCACGAGCGCATCCCCGAGCGCGTCGTCCATGCCCGCGGTGCCGCGGCCCACGGGGTCTTTGAGTCGTACGCCTCGCTGTCACAACTCACCAAAGCGAGCTTCCTGGCTTCGGCGGGGAAGAAAACGCCGGTGTTCGTACGGTTCTCGACGGTGGCTGGATCAAAGGGCTCGGCCGACACGGCCCGCGATGTGCGCGGCTTCGCCGTCAAGTTCTATACCGACGAAGGCAACTACGACCTGGTTGGCAACAACATTCCCGTCTTCTTCATCCAGGATGCCATCAAGTTCCCCGACCTGATTCACGCGGCCAAGCCCGAGGCCGACCGCGAAATCCCTCAAGCTTCCACAGCACATGACACGTTCTGGGATTTCATCTCGCTGATGCCTGAGTCAACGCACATGGTCATGTGGATCATGTCTGATCGAGCTATTCCCCGCGCGTACCAGATGATGGAGGGATTCGGCGTCCACACGTTCCGGATGATCAATGCTCAAGGCACGAGCCGCTTCGTCAAGTTTCACTGGAAGCCGTTGAAGGGGGTGCACGGCTTGGCTTGGGACGAAGCGCAGAAGCTGGCGGGCAAGGACCCCGATTTCCATCGCCGCGATCTGGCCGATGCGATCGTGGCCAAGGACTTCCCGGAATGGGAGCTGGGCGTGCAAGTGGTCGAAGAGGCCGACGCCACACGTTTCGGATTTGACCTGCTCGATGCAACCAAGCTCATTCCGGAAGAGCTGGTGCCCGTGCGGCCGATTGGCAAGATGACGCTCAACCGGAACCCCGACAACTACTTCGCCGAAACCGAGCAGGTGGCATTTCACACCGGCAACCTGGTTCCAGGCATCGATGTCACGGACGATCCGCTGCTGCAGGGGCGCATGTTCTCATACGTCGATACGCAACTCACACGATTGGGTGGGCCGAACTTTCACGAGATTCCCATCAATCGGCCCCTTTGCCCCTTCCACAACTTGCAGCGTGACGGATTTCATCGCCAGACCATCGCCAAAGGTCGGGTGAACTATGAGCCGAGTTCGATCGATGTGCCTCCGATTCAGGAGGTGCCACCCTCGCGAGGCGGCTTCGCGTCCTATCCGGAGCCGATCTCTGGCAACAAGGTGCGCCACAGGTCGGAAACCTTTGCGGACCACTACTCGCAAGCCACCCTGTTCTGGCAGAGCCAGACCAAGCCGGAGCAGCAGCACATCGTCGAGGCGCTTCAGTTCGAACTGGGCAAGGTCAGCGTGCCTGCGGTGCGACTTCGGATGCTGTCCAACCTCGTCAACGTCGACCGGGATCTTGCGGCGCGTGTGGCGGCCGTGCTGGGTGTGCCTGTGCCGCCAGCCAGTCCCCGCGTGGGCAACAGGAAATACGCGCCGTCGCCTGCACTGAGCATGATCGCGCGCGGGAACCCCAAGAGCATCGTGGGCCGCAAGATCGCCTTCCTGGCGGCAGACGGTGTCGATGAGGCGGGGCTGCAGGCCGTGAAGGCCGAGTTGACCAAATCGGGCGCGGTCGTGAAAGTGCTCGCGCCGCACCTGGGCAACCTGCGCGGCGCGAACGGGGGCGCAGTCAAAGTCGACGACCTGATCGTCACGATGCCCTCGGTCGTGTTCGACGCGGTGTTCGTTCCTGGCGGTGACGCCAGTGTGAAGGCCCTCAAAGCTTCCGGAGACGCCGTCCATTTCGTCCGGGAAGCCTTCAAACACGCCAAGGCGCTTGCTGCACTTGCAGGCGCAAGCGACTTGCTGAGTTTCGCCGGGATCCCTGCCGCCGCTGGGGCCACCGTCCCAGGCGTGAGCACTTCGCTCGACACGAACGCGCTTGTCCGCAAGTTCATCGCCGACATTGGTGTGCACCGGCATTGGGAGCGTGCTCAGAAGGACTCCATCGCCGCATGATCCTGTCAACGTCTACGCGTTGCCTGTGGAGCGCTCTCTCAGCCTCAAGGGCGGAATAACGCTTGAGCCCACCGTGCTGATGAAGGCTGGCTGCTGAATTCCGACGTGATGAAGGTTGATTGCACCGACGCCCATTTGGATGCACGCCCACAGATGGTCGATCAGTTCTTGGGCATCGGTCCAGATGAGGACATGGCGATCCATGTCCTCGACTTTCAGCGTGTGGCTTTCGGCTTCGAATGCTTCAGGCGTTCGAAGATCATGATGCTTGCAGCGTTCCACGCAGGCGTACCGCCATTGCCGGTGGGCCTCTTCAAGCGCCGATGGCCGGCTCTTACCGTGGCAAGTGTCGATCTTTACATGGACCGGCTTTCCTCGACCCCCACCTTGCCTGAAGGCATTGATGATCTTCGAGAGCCCGCCCAGATCGGTACCAAGCGTCAGTAGGCCGTCTGCCCAGCCGCCGACCCAATGGGCGGTGGCCTCCGTCATGGCCGAGCCAAAGAGCTGAGGGCTGTTCTTGGACCCCACCCAGATTCGCGCGTCGTGGAGATCGAACATCCCTAGATCGGTGACACTTTGCCCTCTCATCAACTGGCGGATGATGCCGGCCGCCTCCTCCAAGCGCTGATTCCGCTGTGGCGCAGGCGGCCAGTCTCCTCCCAGGGCGGCTTCGTTCAGCGCCTCCCCACTGCCAAACGCGATCCAGGGCAATCTGCCAGGAAACATCTCTTCCAAGGTCGCCATGGCCTGGGCCACCATGACTGGGTGATGGCGCATGCCGCCAGGGACCGTGATGGTGCTGAAGGCGATGTGGTGGGTCGCCTGCATGGCGGCGCCCAGCCAGGACCAAAGGTGACCGGAATTGCCCTGAGTGGTGGCCCACGGTTGCAGATGGTCGGAGCAGAAGACCGCGTCGAATCGATGGTTCTCCGCCAGTTTGCAGAAGGAAACCAACTGGCTTGGGGAGAACTGTTCGTGCGATGCGTGATAGCTGTACTTGGTCATGAGAGTCTCAGACCCAGTGTGGCTCTTTGATGGTGGCGGGCAAAGGGAGGCCAGCTTCGTCTATTGCTTGAATGGCTTGTCGCTCGCCCAACGCGATGAGCTCGTCCACCCGCTCTGGCGAGAAGTCGAGCTGCCCGGAAATGGCGTCATGCTCCAATGGCGGTCTGCGTATGGCAAGCACGTGGCTGAATCCTGCCAGCGCCTCGGCGGGCAAGCTCATCTTGCCGTGCGCCATGAGCTCCTGGACTCGGTGCGCAATCTCGATGCCGGAAGAAGGAAGCCGCGCAGCCTCCTCAGACATCTGATCAATGGTGACCAGGATGCTCTGGATTCCCCGGTTTGCACTGGAGGCCAATCGCCCGGTGCGTCTCAGGGCCTCCAGCAAGAGCGGCAGTGCCGCCTGACGTGTGACATCGCCGTCCCAATACATTCGGCCACCGATGTCCACCGGGTCGAACAGCATCGGGATGGCCGAGCTGGCCCCCAGATGGGCGGCGCCAAGCGTCATGTCCACGTTGTTGAAAAGGACCAACTGGCCGCTCACGACGTCGACGGCGCCGACCCCGAGGAGCGGGTCCGCAGGGGTTGCTGCGGTCAGATCCCCAATCCCGGACAAGAGGCCCCACATCCGGCTGCGATCCATCAATGGATAGGTAAAGCGATCCATGCCCATGACGGGGTTCCAGACGAGCGGGTTCGGCGCCCCAAGCCCGCGTGTGCCGCACAGCAGGCCGGTGAGCAAGCCATTCCAACTCTGCGTCAGCCGATGCATCGGCATGCCCGCGAAAGGCAAGGATGGCGTGGCCAGCGCCTCCCGCCAAATGGTCTCCATCGCCCTTGCTCCAGCCATGAGGTCCTGCCCATGCTTGACTGCGATGGCCGCGTTGATTGCACCGATCGAGGTTCCCCCCGCACCGACGAATTTGCTGCCTTGAAGCCGTCTTGACAAGGCTCTCCAGACGCCGCATCCGAAGGCGCCCAGTGCGCCTCCGCCGCCGAACATGACGACAACACGAATGGCCATGGATCCCCCGTTGCTGGCATATGCCAGTCCACTTGCCAAAGCACAAAGCCGATAAAACCAGGTTCGTGGTTCTTGCCTGGAGAACTAAAGGGTATACGCGGGCAACACCTTGAGTGCGGCGTGTGGTCAATGGCTTCGCATGGCCGGCATGCGTAGCAGGCCGACGCCACCTTGTTGGGGTCTGACCGGGTTTGGGCATGCAGGTTGCTGGAGAGAGGGATCCCTTACCCAAGGAGCCAAGCATGCCCATCAAGACAGTCCACGATTTATTCGTCCACGAACTCTCGGACATGTACAGCGCCGAGAAGCAAATGACCCGTTCGCTTCCCAAGATGGCCCGAGCCGCCGCAGACCCGCAACTGGCGGCGGCGTTCGAGCAACATCTGGAGGAAACTCAGGGACAGGTCGAACGTATCGACAAAATTGTTGAACTTGCAGGGATCAAGCTCAAGCGCATCAAGTGTGTGGCCATGGAGGGCCTCATCGAAGAAGCCAAGGACACCATTGACGAAGTGGAAAAAGGACCGGTCCTTGATGCCGCCTTGATCGGATCCGCCCAGAAAGCAGAACACTATGAGATCGCAAGTTACACGACATTGATCGTCCTGGCGACCAAGCTTGGCCTCGACGACGCTCGAAAGCTATTGTCTGAGTCGTTGGCCGAAGAGAAGGCCACAGACGAAAAGCTGGGCACATTGGCGACCGCCGCAAAGCTTGATGAAGCCGAAGCCGCTTGATCATGTCCGCCTGTTTGAACGCCCTGAGGCATACACCATGGTAGGCGCAGCATGAACGCCGCTGAGAAGACGCGTCATTTGGCGGCGGGAGAAACCCCGCCACCAAATGACGCATCGAAATCGCCACTCGCCCGCCAGGAGGCCCCGGCGGGAACCGCATTGCTCGTGGTCGATATGCTGGGCGCATGGAGTTTTCCTGAGGCAGACAGCCTGCTCAGCAGGGCGCTGGCTATCGCACCGGCGACCCAGGCACTCAAGAGGCGCTGCAAAGCGAACAGCGTTCCGGTCATCTATGCGAATGACAACCACGGGCACTGGCGCACAGACTTCCGGGGGCTGGTGGAGCAAGGGCTTCGCTCGGGAGGCGCGCGCGCCCGGCTCAATGAATTGCTTTTTCCAGATGAAGAGGACTATTTCGTCCTGAAGCCAAAGCAATCGGCCTTCTTCGCCACCCCCTTGGACATGCTGCTCAGCCATCTGAAGGTTAGGCGGTTGCTTGTCACCGGTGTGGCCACTGATCAATGCGTGCTTGCCACGGTTCTCGACGCACGCATGCGCGATTACAGCGTCCACTGCCCGTCTGACTGCCTTGCCACGCATGACGATCGTCGTCAGGCTCAAGCGGTGCGTCACTTGGCCGATGTGCTTGAGCTGGATGTCACGCCGTCGCATGCGCTCGACGTCAAAACACTCGGGGCAATCGATCAGCGGTGAGCGGATTTTGTCTGATTGATGCGTCGTCTGCATGCGGCGCACCTGTGGCTTGCCTTCTCAGGAGACACATCATGAAAGCCTTGACTTACCACTCAGCCAAAGACGTCCGCTTTGAATCCGTGCCGGACCCGGTCATCCAGGACGACCAGGACATCATTCTGCGGGTGACGGCGACCGCCATTTGCGGATCGGATCTGCACATATACCGGGGCAAGATCCCTGGCATGAAGGCCGGCGACGTGTTGGGCCATGAGTTCATGGGCATCGTCGAAGAGGTCGGGGCTGGCGCTACCCGTTTGAAAAAGGGTGACCGGGTGGTCGTGCCCTTCACCATCTCTTGTGGCGACTGCTTCTTCTGCAGCAAGACACTGTTCTCCGCTTGCGAAAACACCAATCCGGGCCGGGGCGCCATCCTCAACAAGAAGAACGTCCGCTCTGGAGCGGGCATGTTCGGCTACTCCCATCTCTATGGAGGCTACGCAGGCGGCCAGGCCGAGTATGTACGGGTGCCGAAGGCCAACGTCGGCCCGATCGTTATACCGCCAGGTCTGTCTGACGAGAAAGTGCTCTTCCTGTCAGACATCCTTCCCACGGGCTACCAGGCCGCTGTCAATGGACTGGTAGGGCCGGGCTCGACCGTGGCCATTTTTGGAGCAGGGCCGGTGGGACTCATGGCAGCGGCTTCGGCCAGGTTGCTTGGCGCAGAGCGCATTTTCATGGTGGACCACCACGCCTATCGGCTCGAGTTTGCCAAGCAGACCTATGACGTGATTCCGATCAATTTCGATGACATCGAGGATCCTGCGGAGTTCATCGTCGAACAGACGGATTTTCGTGGAGTGGACGCGTCCATCGATGCCGTAGGCTTCGAGGCCAAGGGTAGCGCGCTTGAAACGGTGCTGACCGACCTCAAGCTCGAAGGATCGAGCGGCAAGGCCTTACGTCAGGCGATTGCAGCCACGCGGCGCGGCGGCGTGGTCAGTGTTCCGGGCGTGTATGCAGGCTTCATCCATGGGTTTCTATTCGGTGACGCATTCGAAAAGGGGCTGAACTTTGCCTCTGGGCAAACCCATGTGCAACGCTACCTGCCGGAGTTGCTCGCCCATATTGAGGAAGGCCGCATCAGCCCTGAGGTGATCATCAGTCACCACCTCCCACTGTCGCAGGCCGTGCGCGGATACGAGGTCTTCGAGAAAAAGCAGGAAGCCTGCCGCAAAGTTGTCTTGACGCCGGATGGCCCCTCCCTCGCCACGCATCCCGCGCCGCTGGAGGTTTAGGTTGAAAGGCTGGCGCGCTGCCTGAGCATCTCAGATGTCCGTGACAATGTGCGGCCTCTAAACGACAGTTGATCGCGGAGGGCCTTCGGCGAAGGGATGCTACGCTCCGGGGCATGCAAGCGCCCTGTCCATCGTGAAAATCCGCAGTCGACTACTTTGGCTGGTGTTTGTGGCATGGCTGCCCTCTGCGCTGGCCATTGGCATTGTGGCCAGGCTGGCCTATGTGGATCAGCACAACGCTGCGCTCGATGACGTGCAGAAGATGGCCGACAGCGTCGGAGGCATCGTCGAACGTGAGGTCGACAAGCGGTTCTTCATGGCGAAGACGCTCAGCGCTTCCAGCGCCCTGAATGTGAGTGATCTCGAGCGCTTCTACGAAGAGGCCAGGAGCGCAACGCGGGGAACGGACAGCTGGGTCATGTTGCTGAGCGCTGAGCAGCAGATTCTGGACACGTACCGCCCTTACGATCCGCGGTTGTCGATCTCGATATCGGAAGGCAGCCCATGGCTCGAGTCGGGCGAGAACGTCTACTTTTCCATGAAGGGGCCGGTGCTTTCGAAGCCTGTGGTGGGCGTCACCGCCGCCCACGCCGCCAGCCATCCGGGTTACAGCGTCGTCGTGGCGTTTGACCCGGCGGTGCTGCAGTCCATCGTGAGCCAACAAGTCGGACCGCATGGCGCACTGGTCACGGTGATGGACAAGCACTTGCGGGTGCTGGCACGAAGCGTGAACCCCGCGAAGTGGCTTGGCCGGGACGTGACGACACCTGTCAGGCAGCGGGTCCGGGAAGGCAAGTGGGGATTTGGCAAGGGGTTCACGCTGGACAACATCCCCTCTCTGACATACCTCAGCAGACCGAACCGGTATGGCTGGTACACGATCGTGGCTGTGCCGGAGGCCGCACTGAACGCGCAGGCGCGCGAGGCGGCCCTCAATGCGGTCAGCCTTGCCGGCGGGTTGCTGGCACTCAGCCTGCTGTGCGCGCTGTACGTGGCCCGCAGCATCGGCCGGCCCATCCTGGCCTTGCAGAGTGCCGCTGAAGAGCTGGCCCATGAGCAGGTGCCCACCTCCGTGAAGACCGGACTGTTCGAGACCGACAAGGTGGCAGACGCCTTGCGCGACGCCGGGCTGCGGGCAAGGGAATCGACCGAGATCCTCGAAGCGCGAATCAATGATGCGGTCGCGCGCACGGCGGACGTTCAGGCCAAGCTGGCGGAATCCCAGAAGCGGGAAGCGGTCGGCCGCCTGGCGGGCGGTGTCGCGCACGATTTCAACAACCTACTCCAGACGATCAGCGCCGCACTTCATCTGCTGTCTGCCACCACCCCCGATGGTCCGCCGCGCAGGATGCTCGACTCGGCCAGCCGGGCGACGGGAAAGGCGACCAACCTCGTCAAGCAGATGCTGGCCTTCGGGCGAGCCCATGCGCTGGAGCCGGAGCCGGTGGACCTCAGCGACTTCGTGCTCAAGATCAGCGAACTCAGCGCCAAGGCTGCCGGTGCCAATGTCACGCTCCGTGCGCACATCGAGCCGGGGCTGCCGGCCGTGTTCGTGGATCCGACCCAACTGGAGCTCGCGCTGCTCAACCTGATCTTCAACGCACGAGATGCCATGCCCCAGGGCGGGCAGATCGACCTGCGTGCAGCCTTGACCGATGCAAGCGAGACCGGGTTGCCCGAATCGGTGCATCGACATTACGTTCGGTTGGAGGTCCGGGACGATGGGCCCGGGATGGACGCCGCAACGCTGCACAAGGCGTTTGATCCATACTTCACGACCAAGCCGGTGGGGGCTGGCTCGGGCCTGGGCTTGGCCCAGGTGCTGTCATTCGCCCGGCAGTCGGGCGGCGATGCCCGCATCCTCAGCGATGCCGGCCGCGGGACGACCGTGGTGCTGTTCCTGCCGCCCACCGCCCACAGCCCGGTCCAGAATCCGGACGCACCGGTCAAGTCAAAGATCGATTGCAGGGCACTGAGGGTGTTGATGGTCGAGGATGACCCGCTGGTCGCTTCCGTGGTCGTGCCAGCCATCGAGGCCGCCGGGCACACCGTCACGCATTGCCAGAGCGGTGACGAGGCCAAGCGCATCCTGGCGGAGAACAACGTGTTCGACGTGATCTTCAGTGATGTCGTCATGCCAGGGGCCACCACGGGCGTCGATCTGGAGAAGTGGTGCCGTACGGCGCATCCGCATATCGCCGTGGTGCTTGCCACGGGCTACAGCGCCCAGGCGCCTCAGTCCGACGTGGCGGTGCTCAGGAAGCCCTATCACCTGGATGACCTTCTTCTTGCGCTGCAGAAGGCTGTGGCTGGTACGTCCGCCAGTTGAAGGTCAAGGCCTGATCGGCGCCTCATGCTGCACCTTCAGTGGCTTGATCGGTGTGCCATCGCTCCACACCCCCATCGACCGATGCTCAGGTGTGTCACCCAGCGCGAACTCGGTGTTCGTGCCGTGATACGCGGTGTCGCGAAGTGCGTCCCACACCTTCCAGACGAAGTTCCAGTCGTAGGCGTCTACCCTGGACACCACGATCTTTCCTTCGTCGGTTGATCCTGAGCTGTTCGTGCTGCTTCACAGGGCCGCTCTTCATCGTACAGCGCACACAGGCCCGACTCGACCCCTGTGACGGGTTGCTGGTGGACACCTCAGCCACGGCGCGCCTGGATCATCTTCCAGCCGTTGCCCGACGGGTCTCGAAAGCCGGCGTCCACCGTGCCGTAGCGATCCACGGGCTCCTGCGTGAACTCCACGCCCCGGCCAAGCCATTGCTCGTAGGTCGCGCGGCAATCATCCACGGTCAGCACCAGCGGCGGCATGGCGCCCTTGGCCACCAGCGCGCGCAGGGCCTGCGCTGTCGCTGTGTCGAGCACCGGCGGGCCGGGTTTGAACAGCCCCAGCTGGAACGAGGGCTGCTCGGGGTGCTGCACCGTGAGCCAGCGGTAGTCGCCGTTGCCCACGTCCGTGTGGACGCGGAACCCGAGCTTGTCGACATAGAACGCGAGCGCTTCGTCCTGGTCGTGCACGTACAAACCAACCACTTCAACACCTTGGGTCATGGGATCTCCTGTTGTTCGGGCTCGTTTGTACCGCTGCCGGCTTGTCGGCGCTTCTCCGAAACTGCTGTCGTCAGCCCAGGGCGGTGCGCGGCGCTGACGATGCAGGCCGGCACGCGTGCGAGTTCGTGCGGTGCCTGTCTGGCGCGCGCGCGGACCGCACTGGGGCTGTCGCCGGTGACGTCGTGGAAGGTGCGCCCGAAGGTGCCCAGGCTGCTCCAGCCCGTGTCGAAGGCGATGGCCGTGATGGACAGGTCGGTGTCGCGCAGCAGGGCCATCGCCCGCTCGATGCGCCGTGTCAGCAGGTAGCGGTGCGGTGGTATGCCGAAGGCCTGCTTGAACGATCTGGCGAAGTGGGCCTGCGAGACGCCGCTCACCTGCGCCAGCCGCCCGACAGGCCAAGCCTCGTGCGAGGCGGCGTCCATCCGGTCCTTGGCGCGCAGCAGCCGGCGCAGCAGGTCGGGATCCTGGTCCATGGATCTTCGCCGGGGCGCCGCCTGTCCTAGCCCTGCTGCATGCGCAGCCGGCGCATTGTTTCCTCGTCCCGCGCATCGTCGATCTCGCGCAGGACACCGCCCAGGTCCACCGGCCCTGCGGCGCCGTCGAAGCGGCCCGTGAGCGGGGTCTCCGGGGTCAGGCCGCCTTGCTCGTACAGGGCCCAGATCTCGGGGCCGTAGTGGCTGGACAGCAGGTCAGGCGCGAAGCCGCCGAAGAAGTTGCGCAGGTTCTCCACATCCCGGAGCAGCATGCGCTTGGCGTGGTTGTTGCCCGCTGCATCGACCGCCTGGGGCAGGTCGATGATGACGGGGCCGTCGTGCGCGAGCAGGATGTTGAACTCGGAAAGGTCGCCATGCACCACGCCTGCGCACAGCATGCGCACGACCTCGGTCAGCAGCGTCAGGTGATGTGCGCGTGCTTCTTCGGCGGTGAAGACGACGTCGTTGAGGCGCGGGGCCGCCTCGCCGTTCGCATCGGCCACCATCTCCATCAGCAGCACGCCGTCCAGGAAGTTGTAGGGCCTGGGCACCCGCACGCCCGCCGCGGCCAGACGGTACAGGGCATCGACTTCTGCGCTCTGCCAGGCGGCCTCCTGGGCCTGGCGCCCGAAGCGCGTGCCCTTGGCCATGGCGCGGGCCTGGCGGGTGTTCTTGGTCTTGCGGTTCTCGGTGTAGTCCACCGCCTGCCGGAAGCTGCGGTGCGTGGCTTCCTTGTAGATCTTGGCGCAGCGCGCTTCGTCGCCGCAGCGCACCACGTAGACCATGGCCTCCTTGCCGCTCATGAGCTGGCGCACGACCGAATCGATCATGCCTTCTTCGATGAGCGACTGCAGTCGAGGTGGTACTTTCATCCGGTAGGTCGCTGAGGGTGGCTGGGCTGGAAGAGGCGCGGTGCTGGGGGGCGCATCGCCCGATCACATCCATGATAAGGCGTCGGGATCCGCGGCACTGATCGGTGGGCTGCCCGCCGGGTACAGTCGTGCTCCAACCCCAGCCTGAAAGCGCCTGATGAGCACCCAACGCAAGCCCAAACCCAGCGCCGTGATCTTCGCCAAGGACATCACCGCGCTCGCCCACTTCTATGCGGAGGTGGTGGGGATGAAAGAGGCCCACCGCGACAAGGACCACATCGTCCTGGACACGGATGTCTTCCAGCTGGTGATCCATGGCATCCCGAAGAAGGTGGCCGCGCAGGTGCAGATCACCGTGCCACCGCAGGTGCGTGAGAACACGCCGATCAAGGTCTGCCTGCCTGTCGACAGCATCGAGCAGGCCCGCCTGCGTGCCGCGGCGCTGGGCGGCCAGGTCGGTGCCAAGGGCAAGGAATGGGAGGCCAGGGGCTTTCGCGCGTGCGATGGCTTCGATCCCGAGGGCAATGTCTTCCAGGTGCGGGAAGGCGTGGCCTGACGCGCTGTCTGCGGGCGCATGAGCAAGCGCGGAAATCTCATTTGGTCGATCTCCGCAGGCTCCCTAGGATGTCAGGCTCGTTGTGATGTCCCTGAGGAGGCGCATGGTGTTCATCAAGCCTGTTTCGTTCTGGGCGGCCTGCCTGCTGGTGATGGCGGCCCAGGTCCCGGCCATGGCGGCGGAATGGTCCCCCCTGGCCACGGCCGATCAACTGGCGCTGGACCAGCGCGCTGTGCGCGTGGACCAGGCCTATCCCTTCCCGGTGGCGCGCCTGCAGGCCAAGGCGGCCTACCAGCTGGCCCATGGGCTGCCCGTCAGCGCCGAGGCGCAATCCCGGCTGGACCAGGCCATCGACGAGCTGGCTTTCAGCGCCGTGCAGAAGGCGGTCAACGGCGATCCGCTGTATCCGCAGGTCTACTGGCTCAATGCGCCGCCGCACCGGTGGTTCGGCACGGTGGTGCAGGGCGGCCGCTATTCCTACGACAACCCGGACAACATCTACCGCACCATCCCCATCGAGGGGGGCTCGCGCTATGTGCTGAAGGGGCGGCGCTTCGGGGCCGGTCCGACCGATGTGACCTTCTCGTTGATCAGCAACGTCAACTCGCAGAACACCATCGCCTACCTCACCGGCAAGGACCTGGTGGTGGGGCCTGATGGCCGCTACGAAGTCACCATCGACAGCGACCCGGCCAACGGGCGCGTGAACCACATCCAGTCCACCAGCGCGGCCAAGCAGCTGTTCGTGCGCAACAACCTGGGCGACTGGTCCACCGAAACCCCCGATGCACTGACCGTGCAGCGGCTGGGCGCGGCACCCACGCGCGCGCCCCGCGGCGATGCGGCCGTGGGCCTGGAGGCCTGGGCCAACCTGCAGGAATCCATCATCACCTACGGCGTGGGCGCGCTGGGCCTCAAGACGCACCTCAACCGGGTCAACACGCTGTCCACGCCCAGCACCTCCAGCACGCTGGGCACGCTGGTCACGCAGACCAGCGCCTTCGGCCACTTCAAGCTGGCCGATGACGAGGCCCTGGTGATCACGCTGCAGGCCGGCGGGGCCGGCTACTTCGTGGTGCCGGTGACCGACCCATGGCTGGTGTCGGGTGATCCCATCCGGCGCCAGACCAGCCTGAACAACAAGCAGTCGGTGGCCGATGCCGATGGCGCCTATACCTTCGTGGTGGCCGCGCAGGATCCGGGTGTGTACAACTGGCTGGACACGGAGGGGCGCCACGAAGGCACCATCATGGTCCGCTGGCAGGACCTGCCCGCGCAGACCGTGGGCAACGGGCCTCAGGTGGTGGCCAAGGTGGTCAAGCTGGCGGCGCTGCCCTCGGTGCTGCCCCAGGGCACCCGCACGGTCAGCGCGGTGGAGCGTGCGCGCCTGCTGGCCGTGCGCGAGGCCGGCTATCAGCGCCGCGTGAGCCTGGGGTTCTGAGGCGCATCACAGCCCGAACATCAGCGAGCGGTGCACCGCCGCACCCGCCATGGCGCCATCGCCCACGGCCAGCGCGATCGAGCCGGCAGGCCGGGCCACATCCCCGCAGGCGAACACGCCGGGCACGGTGGTGGACTTGAGCGCATCGGTCTTGACGAAAGGCCCCATGGGGCTGGTGTCCATCTCGCAGCCCAGTTGGGTGGCCAGCGGCCCCGGCAAGATCTGCGTGGCGATGAACAGCCCGGCCATCTCGAAGCGCCGCTGATCCTGCATGACCACCTGCAGGGCCTCATCGCCCTCCAGCCGCGCCACTTGGCCGCTCACCAGGGTCACGCCGCGCGCCTGCAACGCCGCCAGCGTGTCGGTATCGGGTTCGGCAACGTCGTTCAGGAAGAAGGTGGTGGGGCCCCAGTCGGGCAGCATCAGGGCCTGGTGCGATGACAGGGCCGAGGTGGCCAGCACGCCCACCGGGCCTTGCTGCAGTTCGTAGCCGTGGCAGTAGGGGCAGTGGAACACCTGCCGGCCCCAGCGTTCGGCCAGGCCGGGCAGTTCGGGCAAGGTGTCGCTCACACCGGTGGCCAGCACCAGGCGGCGGGCGGTGTGCTCGGTGCCATCCTGAAGCCGCACCGAGAAGGCATCGGCCTGGCCGCTGACCTGGGCGACGGGCGTGGCGGACCAGTCCACCGTCTCATAAGCCTTCAGCTGAGCCTGGCCGGTGTGTGCAACCTGGTCGGGCGGCGCGCCATCCTGCGTCAGAAAGCCGTGCGAGAACGCCGCGAAGCGGTTGCGCCGCACGCCCGCATCGACCACCAGCAGTGAGCGCCGGGCGCGTGCCAGCGGCAAGGCGGCGGACAGGCCCGCATAGCTGCCGCCAATGATGATGACGTCGTGGGTCATGGTGGGTCCTTTCGATATTCGTATCTTTTGATGATACATAAATGGCAAAAGGGATGGCGCCGCCGGGGCAATGCGTTCTTCAGCGTATTGGCAGGCTCAGTGCGGGTGGCCGGCGCGGGGGCGCTTGCCGCGCTTGCGGCATTGCAGGTCGAACTGCTGGGCCAGGTCGGCCAGCGAGACCGATCCCAGGCGTTGCAGCAGCAGGGCCTCGGCCTCGCGCAGGGTGTCGGCCAGGGCCGCGTTGACCACGCGCTCGACGGCGCAGTCGGGGTTGGATCGGTCGGAGCCGATGGCGAACAGGGTGGGGCCGCCCACGGCCTGGTGCACATCCAGCAAGCTCACCTGCTGCAGGTCGCAGGCCAGTTGCCAGCCGCCCTGGGGGCCGCGCTCGGACGAGACCATGCCCGCCTTGCGCAGGCCGGCCATCGTGCGCCGCACCACCGCGGCATTGGTGCCCAGCATCTCGGCGATGCGTTCGGAGGTGAAGGGCTGGTCTTCGCGGGCCATGTGCAGCAGCACGTGCAGCATGCGGGAGAGGCGGCTGTCGGTTCTCACGGGGGCGGTGATGGAGCGTTTGGGTGGCGGCCCCTCGATGCGGTGCCGTACGCGAGGGAGCATACCTCGCGTCCCGCCTGGCAAGCGCCTGCGGCCTACCAGGTGTCGTCGTCCAGGGCCTCGGCGTCGTCCTTCGTGTCGGTGCGGGCACGGGCGCGTTGCTGGCTCAGGAGCAAGCCGCCCAGCAGCAAAAGCAGCAGCGGCCCGCCCCACAGCAGCCAGGTCAGCTGCGTCACCGGTGGGCGGTACAGGATGAAGTCGCCGTAGCGCCGGGCCATGAAATCGCGCACCTGCTGCTCGCTGGCCCCCCCGGCCAGCTGGGTGCGCACCTCGGCCTTGAGCTGCCTTGCCAGCGGCACGGACGATTCGGCGATGGTCTGGTTCTGACAGACCAGGCAGCGCAGCTCGCCCGCCAGGCGGTTGACGCGCTCATCGAGCTGCGCATCGGTGCTGGGTGACGCCACGGCCGGCGTGAGGGCCGTGGTCATCGCATGGGCGTGGGCCGAGGGGGCGACCGTGCCGGTCAGCGCGGTGCAGATCAGCACGGGGAGCAGCATGCGCGTCGCCATGTCAGCCGCGCTCCAGTTCGGCGATCAGCGGCAGCAGCGATTGCTGCAGCACCTGCGGCGTGATGGGGCCGGCGTGGCGCAGCCGGATGCGGCCCTGCTTGTCGATGACGAAGGTCTCCGGCACGCCGTAGACGCCCAGCTCCATGCCCGCGCGGCCGTCCACATCCTGCGCCGTCACCTGGTAAGGGTTGCCATGCTGGCGCAGCCAGGCCTGGCCCCGCAGGGGATCGTCCTGGTAGTTCAGGCCGACGATGGGCAGCTGCCGGCTGCGCGACAGATCGACCAGCAGGGGATGCTCATCCCGGCAGGCCGCGCACCACGAGGCCCACACATTGAGCATCCAGACGCGGCCGTGGAGCTGCGCGGGGCTGAAGGATGTGTTCGGCGTGGTGGCCGCCGTGGCTGGAGGGTCGTCCGGCAAGGTGGCCAGCGTGAAGGCGGGCACGGGCTGGTTCACCAGCGGTGAAGGCAGGGCCGAGGGTGCGCGGCCCAGTGGCTGCCACAGCAGCGCGGCCAGGCCCATGAACAAGGCCAGGGGAAGGATGTAGCGGATCATGTGGGTCAGGCGGTGTGAGGGGCCGGCGAGGCCGGAGCGTCGCTGGGCAAGAGCGCGTGGGCCGTCGTGGGCTGGGCACGCCGGCGTCGGCGGTCGCAGGCCGAGACCAGGCCACCCGCCCCCATCAGCAGGCAGCCGGCCCAGATCCAGCCCATGAAGGGCTTGACCTGCAGACGCACGCCCCAGCGGCCTTCGTCCGTGGTGCCGCCCAGCGAGACATACAGGTCGCGCAGCGGGCTCCGGTCGATCGCGGCCTCCGTCATCGGGGTGCGCTGCACGGTGTACAGGCGCCGCTCGGGATGCAGCGTGGCCACGGGCATACCGTCCTGCGTGACCTCGAAGGTGGCGCGCGCCGCCAGGTAGTTGGGGCCGTTGACCTCGTCGACGGCCTGGAAGGCGAAGCGGTAGCCGCTCACCTCCACCGCCTCGCCGACGCGCAGGCTCTGGTCCTGCGAGTGCTCCAGGCCCTTGAGCAAGGTGACGCCCAGCACGAACACGCCGATGCCCGCATGGGCCATCACCATGCCCCAGTAGGCGGGTGGTTGCTGACGCAGGCCGGTGGTCCATCCCTGTGGGTCTTTGAGTCGCGACACGGCATGGCCCACGGTGGCCAGCAGGATCCAGCTGCCCAGCATCACGCCCAGCGCCATGGTGGCCGAGCCCAGCCGGCTGGCCAGCAGCCCGGCGGCCAGCACCACCGACGCCAGGGCCGCGCCCCTCAGCGCGCGCCAGGCGCGCACCGGATCGGCCTGGCGCCAGGCCAGCCAGGGGGCGATGGGCATGAGCAGCAGCACCGGCAGCATCAGCGGCACGAACACCGCCTCGAAGTAGGGCGGGCCCACGGAGATGCGGCCCATGTCCAGCGCGTCCACGGCCAGCGGGTAGAGCGTGCCCAGCAGCACGGTGCCGGCGGCCACCAGCAGGAACAGGTTGTTGAGCACCAGGAAGGCCTCGCGCGAGAACCAGCCGAAAGCCGGACCGCTGGACCACTTCGGCGCGCGCCAGGCGTACAGGCCCAGCGAGCCGCCGATCACCAGCGACAGCATCACCAGGATGAAGCGGCCCCGCGCCGGATCCGACGCAAAGGCATGCACCGAGGTCAGCACGCCCGAGCGCACGAGGAAGGTGCCCAGCAGCGCGAGCGAGAACGCCAGGATGGCCAGCAGCACCGTCCAGCTGCGAAAGGCCTGGCGCTTGTGCGTCACCACCAGCGAGTGCAGCAGCGCGGTGCCCACCAGCCAGGGCATGAAGGACGCGTTCTCCACCGCATCCCAGAACCACCAGCCGCCCCAGCCCAGCTCGTAGTAGGCCCAGAAGCTGCCCAGCAGGATGCCCAGCGTCAGGCAGGCCCAGGCGGTCAGTGTCCAGGGGCGGGCGTGGCGTGCCCACTGTGGATCGGGCGTGCCATCGAGCAGGGCCGCGATGGCGAAGGCGAAGGCCACCGACAGGCCCACATAGCCCATGTACAGCAGCGGCGGGTGGAAGATCATGCCCGCGTCCTGCAGCAGGGGGTTCAGGTCGGCGCCATCGGCCGGCACGGGCCACACCGGCCGGAACGGGTCGGAGGTGAAGAGCATGAAGCTCAGGAAGCCCATGCTGATCAGCCCCAGCACGCCGAGCACCCGGGCGCGCGTGGGCGGGGGCACCTCCCGGCTCAGCAGGGCCACGGCCAGGGTCCAGGCATTGAGCATCAGCTGCCACAGCAGCAGCGAGCCTTCATGGCCGCCCCAGGTGGCCGCGATGCGGTAGTGCAGCGGCAGCAGCGAGTTGGCGTTGCGCGCCACATAGGCCAGGCTGAAATCCATCGCGACGAAGGACGCCACCAGGCAGCCGAAGGCCACGGCCACCAGCGCACACACGGCGATGGCCAGTGGGCGGGCCAGGGCCATCCAGCTGGGCAGGCCGCGCGCGGCGCCCCACAGCGGCAGCAGGCCCAGCAAGATGGACAGGCTCCAGGCCAGCACCAGGGCGATCTGTCCGAGCTGCGCGGTCATCGGGTGGCCTCCTTGGGATCCTTGCGCTGGTTGGCGGCCTGCTTCAGTGCTTCACCGGCTTCGGGCGGCATGTAGTTCTCGTCGTGCTTGGCCAGTACCTCGTCGGCCATGAAGACCCGGTCCTGGCCCAGCCGGCCCTGGGCCACCACGCCCTTGCCTTCCTTGAACAGGTCGGGCAGCAGGCCCTTGTAGCGCACGGGCACCTGCTGCACCGTGTCGGTGATGACGAAGCTGACGCTCAGGCCGTCGGCATGGCGCTGCACGCTGCCGGCCTGCACCAACCCGCCGACACGCAGGCGCTGCCCGGCAGGCGCCTCGCCCGACAGGACCTGGGCAGGCGTGAAGAAGAACACCAGGTTCTTCTCGAAGGCCGACAGCACCAGGGCGGCCGAGGCGCCCATGCCCAGCAGGCTCAGCAGCACCAGGGCCAGTCGCTTGCGCCGGGGGCTGGTCATGCCGTCTCCTTCGTCGCGGTCGCGCCGTGTTGGCGCCGGTCCGGGTGGCGTGCCTGGATGGCCCGGATGGCCGCGCGGCGGCGCGCGGCCAGGGCGATCTGCTCGGCCGCGATCACGGCCAGCACCATGCCCAGCGATCCCCACACGTACAGGCCGTGGCCACCCATGGCGATCAAGTCCCGCCAGCTGTTCCAGTTCATCGCGGTCATCGCGCCACCTCCGGCAGCCGGGCCACCCACAGCGTGGATTGCTCTCGCTCGAGCACCAGGCAGCGCAGACGCCGCAGGGTGGCGGCGATGGCGTAGGCCCACAGGCCGGCCGTGCACAGCACCAGGCCCAGCAGCATGGTGTCGGCCATGGAGGGCGCCTCGGTGAGCCGGATGGTGGCGCCTTGGTGCAGGGTGTTCCACCACTGCACCGAGAAGTAGATGATGGGGATGTTGACCACGCCGACCAGGGCCAGCAGCGCACCGGCCCGGTCGCCACGGCGCTGGTCGTCGGTGGCGGCCTGCAGCGCCATGAAGCCGATGTAGAGGAACAGCAGGATCAGCTCGGAGGTCAGCCGCGCATCCCAGACCCACCAGGTGCCCCAGGTGGGCCGGCCCCACAGGGCGCCCGTCCACAGCGCCAGGAAGGTGAACAGCGCACCGCTGGGCGCCAGCGCTCGTGCCATCAGCGACGACAGCCGGGTGTTGAAGATCCAGCCCACCGCGGCCCAGAAGGCCATCAGCAGGTAGATCAGCATGGACAGCCAGGCCGCGGGCACATGCACGAAGATGATGCGGTAGGCCTCGCCCTGCTGGTGGTCGGTGGGGGCCACGAACAGCCCGATCCACAGGCCCAGCACGGTGAAGGCCACGGCCAGCACCATGAAGCCGGCGGCCAGTTGCCCCGCGATCGGGTAGAAGCGCTGGGGCGCTGCGAACTGCAGGGCCCACTGCAGTGCCAGGCGGGGCGGTCGCCCCGGCGAGGGGCTGACGGTGGTGTGGGGTGTGGTCATGGGGTCTTGTCTCCTTGGATCGCGGCGAGGTCATTCAGCCGCCAGGCGCAAGGCGGCGGCCACCGCCCAGGGGCACAGGGCCGCCGCGCCCATCAGCAGGCCGGCCAGCAGCGACAGGTGGGCCGACGGGCCTTGGGGGGCAGACCACGCGTCCACCACACCCGCCCCGAAGATCAGCACCGGCATGCACAGCGGCAGTACCAGCAGGGCCACCAGCACGCCCGAGCCGCGCAGCCCCAGCGTCAGGGCCGCCCCGATGGCGCCGACCAGGCTGAGCACCGGCGTGCCCAATGCCAGGCTCAGGGCGAGCGCGCCCACCGCTTCGGCCGGCAGGCCGAACTGCAGGGCCAGCACCGGCGACAGCAGCACCAGGGGCAGCCCTGAAAGCAGCCAGTGCGCCAGGACCTTGGCGGCCACGATCACTGCGAGCGGGTCGGGCGACAGCAGCATCTGCTCCAGCGTGCCGTCGGCCCAGTCCTGCTCGAACAGCCGGCCCAGTGACATCAGGCTGGCCAGCAGGCCCGTGACCCACAGGATGCCCGGTGCCAGGGTGCGCAGCAGCGCGCCTTCCGGGCCGATGCCCAGCGGGAACAGCGAGGCCGCCATCATGAAGAAGAACAGCGGCGTGAGCACTTCGGCGCGGCGCCGCCGGGCCAGCAGCAGGTCGCGCCACAGGGTCACCCTGAAGGTGCGCAGCATCAGCAGGTCTCGGCTTCATGGGGCTGCCCCAGACGCAGTTCATGCACATGGGCGCTCAGCGAGGGCGTGGCCTGGTGGGTGGTGTAGACCAGGATGGCGCCCGAGGCCAGGTGCGCGTTCAGCAGCTCGATCAGCGATGCGGCGGATTCCGCGTCCAGCGCATTGAAGGGTTCGTCCAGCACGATCAACCGGGGGGCCAGGGGCAAGGCCAAACGGGCCAGCGCGGCGCGGCGCTTCTGCCCCTGTGAGAGTGTTCGAGCCGGCACGTCCAGGTGGTCGGCCAGGCCCAACCGTCCAAGGGCGTGGGCGGCGGCTTCGGGCGAGCAGCCGTGGCCGGACAGGGCCGAGGCGATGCGCAGGTTCTCGCCCGCGGTGAGGTCATCCTTCAAGCCACTGCTGTGGCCGATGTAGACCAGTGTCTGGCGAAGGGTGTCGCGCTGGTCCGCATAAGGGCGGCCTTGCCAGCGCAGTTCGCCGTCCCTGGGCGGCACCAGGCCGCACAGCACGCGCAGCAGACTGGTCTTGCCGCTGCCATTGCGGCCGGTCACGTGCAGCGCCTGACCGGGCGCCACATCGATGTCCAGGCCATCGAACAGCCAATGGTTGCCGCGGGCCAGGGCCAATTGTCGGGACTGCAGGCTCATGGGCGTTCAGCCGCCGCTCGGTGGCTGGGTGGACAGACACGGCAGGTCGGCGGGCAGGGCCACCCACGGCTGCGCGCTGTCGCACCACAGGTGCATGCGCGGGCGCAGCCAGGTGGGGTCGTCCAGCGTGCCGGCCTTGACCACCACCAGGCCCGGGCGGGCCGGCAGCTCGGTGGTCACCGGCGAGCCGCACTCGGGGCAGAAGCGGCGGTGCACCGTGTTGCCGCTGTCGGCCGTGCCCACGTAGGTGCGCAGCTCGCCCTGCAGGGCCAGGTCGACGGCGGGCAACGCGAACAGCACCGAGAAGGCCGAGCCCGATTGCTTCTGGCAATCGCGGCAGTGGCACACCATGGCCGCAGCACGGCCGGTCTGCGCGGTGTAGCGCACCTGGCCGCACAGGCAGCCGCCGCTGAGCAGGGCGGCCGTCTTCTGCGGAGCGGCGGCCGGTGCCGCTGTGCCGGCGTCGGTGGTCGTGGTGGCCGAACTCATGCGCCGGCTCCCGATGCCTGCCCGCCGCGCTTGAGCGAGACGGTCTGCGGCAGCGTGTACTCCAGCAGGCCATCCTCACCCTGTTCCACACCCAGGCCCGACTGCTTGTGCCCGGCCATGGGCTTGATCGGCGAGATGGTGTGGATCTCGTTGACCCACACCGTACCCGCCTGCAGGCGCCGGCCGATGGCCAGGCCCTGGGCCTCGTCGGCCGTCCACACCGAGGCCCCCAGCCCGTAGGGCGAGGCGTTGGCGCGCGCGACGGCATCGTCGATGTCGGTGAAGCGCAGCAGCGGCAGGATCGGGCCGAAGGGCTCTTCCTGCACGATGCGGCTGGATTCGGGCGGGTTGTCCACCAGCGTGACGGGGAAGAAGTAGCCTGGCTGCTGGGCCACCTCGCCACCCGCCAGGAGGCGCAGGCCCTGCGCCTTGCAATCGGCCAGCAGGCCCTTGAGCCGCTCGAACTGCGCCTTGTTCTGCACGGGGCCCAGCTCCACGCCGGCCTCGGTGGCCGCGCCCAGCTTCACGCTGCCGGCCAGTTTGGCCAGCGCCTGCGAGAGCCTGTCGTAGACGGCGTCGTGGATGTACAGGCGCTTGATGGCCAGGCAGAACTGCGCGCTGTTGGCGAAGGCGCCCCAGAAGATCAGCGGTGCCACGGCGTTGACGTCGACATCGGGCAGCACGATGGCCGCGTCGTTGCCGCCCAGCTCCAGCGTCAGCCGCTTGAGCGTGGCCGCGCCGCTTTCCATCACCTTGCGGCCGGTGGCGGTCGAGCCTGTGAAGCTGATCTTGTCGATGCCGGGGTGGGCCGTCATCCAGGGGCCCAGGGCATCGCCGCCGCTGACCACGTTGAACACACCGGGCGGCAGGGCATCGCGCAGCAGCTCGCCGAACTTCAGCGCCGTGAGCGGTGTCAACGGCGAGGGCTTGAGCACCATGGTGTTGCCCGCCAGCAGGGCCGGCGCGATCTTGAAGAAGGCCAGCGCCACGGGAAAGTTCCAGGGCACGATGGCGCCCACCACGCCGATGGGCACGCGGTGCACCTGCACCAGCGAGTCGGGCGTGTCGGCCAGGGTGTCGGGCTCCAGCGGCAGCTTGGCCACCTCGGCGCACCAGTGAGCAGAGATCAGCACCTCTTCCTGCGCCTTGGCCAGGGGCTTGCCCTGCTCTTGCGACAGCAGTTCGCCCAGCGTGGCGGCGTTGGCCGCCAGGACGCCGGCCATGCGGCCCAGCACGGCCCGGCGCTCGTTCAAGGGCGTGGCCGACCACGCGCTGAAGGCATGGCGGGCGGCGGCCACGGCCTGGTCGAGCTGTTCGCGCGAGCAGTCGGGCGCCGTGCCGACCACCTGCTCGGTGGCGGGGTTGACCGCGTTGATCGTGGCGGCGGCGGTGACGGCCTTGCCGTCGATGGTCATGGTGTGGGTGGCAGTGCTCATGGGCGTTGCGGCGAGGCGGTGGTGGTGGGAGGGGGGCCGGAAGGCGTGCCGGTGGAGGCGGCGGGCACCTTGGGCGAGGCGGTCGTTGCAGGCTGTGCGGGCGGTGAGGCCTGCGGCTCCGTCATCTGGATGGCGTTGCGCAGCTGGTCCGCGAACGGGTGCTTGGGATCGAGGTGGGCCAACGCGGCTTCCCAGTGCTGGCGCGCCTTGAGGGGCTGGCCCCGTTCCAGCTCGGTCTTGCCCAGCAGGGCATGCGCCATGACGTTGCCTTCGTCCTTCTGGATGGCCCTGTTGAGCAAGGACTCGGCCTCCTCATTGAGCTTGCGGCCGTTGGCGTAGCCGATGGCCCGGCCCAGGTCGGACAGGGCCTGTGAATCGTCGGGCTTGAGCCGCACCACCTGGCGGTAGGCCTTGACGGTGTCGGCGGGCTGGTCGAGCACGGTGTAGGCGCGGGCCAGCCGGTCCCAGCCTTCGGCATCGTCGGGCTCCTTCTCCAGCCGTGCGGCCAGACGGGCCACCATGACGGCGGGGTCGGGGGGCGGTTGCAGCGCGGCGGATGCGCCCGGCACAGCAGCGGGGGATGCTGCGGTGTTCTCGGCCGGTGCGGCGAGCGGCTGTGCGGCTTCTTCGCCCATGCCGTTGCCTGCCGCAACCGTCTCCGGCGCCTGGGCCTTGTCCCCCGTGCCATTGGCCACGGCGCCCGACGGGTGGCCCAGCAGGGCGATGCCGGCACCGCTGGTGACGGCGACGAACGTGATCATGCCCGCCAGCAGTCGCAAGGACGGGCGGGATCCTGGAGAGTCTGGGCTGGTGGAGGGAGAGGTCATGGTGGGGACATGGGCTTGAAGAGGTGGATGACTCGGGCGTTGCCGTTGCGCCTGCGGCCGGGGAAGAAGCGCAAGCTCCTTCCCCGGCCGGGGGCTCAGGTGGGTGGGTGCCTCACAGGGTCTTGAGGTACTCCAGGAGGGCCCAGCGCTCTTCGTCGGTCAGCGACTGCACGAAGTCGTGGCCGCCATTGCCCTGGCCGTACAGGTGGCTGTTGAACACCATGCGCGACTGGATCTGCTTGTCCGTGACCGGCGGGGGCGACTGGTAGGCCAGCGAGTTGTTCGCACCCACCGCGTTGGCGATGCCGGCGAACAGCTGGTCGATGGTCGCCATGCCGTTGGAGCAGGGCAGGTAGGGCGATGCGGTGGCCTGGCTGTTGTTGCACGGCAGGTCCTTGACCTTCCACCCCAGCTTCTTGAAGTCGTACGAAGCGAGGCTGGCGTCGTAGCCCTGGTTCTTGCCGCCGATGCCGGGGGCCGTGTACTGGCGCTGCCAGATCTTGGGCCGTGCCGACGAGGGCTGGAGCACATCCCACAGCGTGGGCACGCTGCCGTTGTGGAAGTACGGGGCACCCTGCCATGCGCCGTACAGCGGCGGTGCCACGTAGCCGAAGGGCTTGAGCCATTCGTTGGGGCCTGTGGGCGAGTAGGTGGGTGGCGCGCCGTAGCCCAGGTCATAGGTGCGGCGGGGAATGCGGCGCAGCTGGCTGATCAGCTGGTTGTCGTTCCAGCCTTTCCACTTCGGGTTGAGCTCGTTGTAGGCGAACCAGGAGGTCTGCCAGGCGCGGCGCTTGCGCTCGTCCTGCATCAGGCCGACGCGCTTGTCGTCGGTCAGGATGGTTTCGTACGGCGTGATGACGCCGGCCACGCCCTTGAGGCGCGGGTCGGGCAGGAAGCTCGGGTTGGCCGCGTGGCGTGGCGAGTAGACGCCGTGGCAGCTGGCGCACGAGCCATTGCCGGGCTGCTTGGGGATGCCCGCATTGGCGCCGTTGGCCCACAGGTCGCGCTCGTGGAAGATCACGGCGCCCTTCTCGGCCAGCGGCGTGTCGATGGGGCCCTGGTCCCACTTGGGGGGCGACAGCGAGATCAGCCAGATGTTGATGTCTTCGAACTCGTAGTAGATGGCGCGGCGCTCGGCGGCGCTGCGCATCACGTTGGCCACCGCGAAGGCCATCTCCGATCGCACGTTGTCGGACGTGAGTGCGCCGTCCCAGAACTGGCGGGGCTTCCAGGCCCGGTGCCACCAGTGCGGCGCCTTGGACATGCCGGCCGCATGGCTCGGGAACCACTCCATCAGGCTGGGCGACAGCAGGATGGAGTCCATGTCCCAGATGGCGGGCAGGGCGTCCACGATGCCGATGGCATCGGTGGTGCCGCGGCCCACGCTCCAGGGGATGGGCGCCAGCTGCAGCACGGCTGTGACGCCGTTGGCGCGGAAGATGTCCGACTGGGTCACGCCCGCGTCGTTGGCATCGTTGGAGCGGCCCCAGGCGAAGGGACGCTCGCCGGGGTTGCCGACGCGCGAGTCGTGGCAGGCCGAGCACGTCACGCCCACCAGGCCGTTCCACTTGCCGTCCTTGCCCTTGTCCTGCATGAAGCCCAGGGGCAGCTGGCCGCTGCCGCCATTGGTCTTGTTGGGGTCCTCGCCCGGCAGCGGGTAGGGGTTGCGGTATTCGGCAGAGGTGTAGCCGTAGCGCTTGATCACCTGTTCATCGAAATCCGCGGGGCGGCTCTTGAGCCCCCACACCTTCCACAGGTTGGCATAGCCGGTGGCCGTGCTGAAGGGCTGGAAATACTGTTTGCCGGTGATGTACTTGTAGCCGCGGTACGCGGCTGCACGGTACTGGCCGCAGGTCTGCGGCCGCGCTGGCAGCTTGGCCACGTAGGGCTCGGGCGGGTTGTGCAGATCCACGTAGAAGGCGTTGAACTGGATGGCCGTGCCCGGCTTGTTGACACCTTCCTTGACCAGCATGCGCGGGTCCACCGGCAAGGGTGTCGCATCGGGCTTGCCTTCGCAGGCCGCGGCCCAGGGCGCGCGGATGTCCTGCATGTCGAGCAAGGGGAGGTCGGCGGCCAGGGCATGGCCTGCCAGCGTCAGGAACGCAAGGGCGGCGGCGGGCTGGACGGCCCGCCTGGGGGATGTGTTCACGGTGTGTTCTCCTGGATCACCTGGTGGGGATCGCTGTCTCAGCGAGGGGACCTTGTGCGCCGCCGCGGGCAAATACCGGCCGAGGTCGGTGGCGCAGGGTCGAACAGTAGGGCTTGGCTCCTGCGCCAGCTCTCGTCAGATCTGACGATTTTTGGGGCGGCCATTGCGCGTGCGATGGACCCCGTTTCCGGGTGCGCCTCGTCGGTTCTGACGATGGCTTGTTGGCCGTGCTTGAGCCACCATGCGGCCCTCGGCCAGGGTTGCTGGCTTGCAGGAGGCACTTGATGTCGGGTCCCTTGACAGGGCTGAAGGTGATAGAGATGGCCGGCGCCGGCCCCACCCCCTTCGGCGCGATGATGCTGGCGGACATGGGTGCCGCCGTGTTGCGCATCGCGGGAGCAGGTGCTCCCACGCAGGACGACCCGCGCGACGTGACGACCCGCGGGCGCCAGACCCTGCCGCTGGACCTGGCGCGGCCCGAGGCGGTGGACACCTTCCTGCACCTGGTCGAATCGGCGGATGTGCTGATCGAAGGACACCGGCCTGGCGTGATGGAAGGCTGGGGCCTGCCGCCCGAGGTGTGCCTGGCCCGCAACCCCCGCCTGGTCTATGCCCGTGTCACGGGCTGGGGCCAGTACGGCCCGCTGGCGCACACCGCCGGCAATGACATCAACCACATCGCCATCAGCGGCGCCCTGCACGCCATGGGCCGCGACAGCGACACCCCGGCGCCGCCCTTGAATGTGCTGGGCGATGCCGGAGGGGGCGGCATGCTGCTGACCTTCGGCGTGCTGGCCGCGCTGTACGAGGCGCAGCGCTCGGGCCATGGGCAGGTCGTGGATGCCGCCTGTGTCGACGGCGCGGCCCTGATGTCCTCGGCCCTGTACGGCTTCAAGGCCGCGGGCCAGTGGAGCAACCAGCGTGGCGCCAATCTGCTCGATGGCGGCGCGCACTTCTACGACACCTACGCCTGTGCCGACGGCAAGTACGTGGCCATCGGGGCGATCGAGCCGCGCTTCTACGCCCAGTTGCTGGAGCTGTGCGGCGTGCAGGACCAGGCCTTCGACGTGCAGATGGATGCCGCGCGCTGGCCGCTGCTCAAGCTGCGCATGGCCGATGTGTTCCGCACCCGCACCCGCGACGAGTGGTGCCGCATCCTGGAGGGCAGCGACGCCTGCTTCTCGCCCGTGCTCGACTGGGACGAAGCGCCCCGCCATCCCCACAACCGCGCCCGCGAGACCTTCGTGTCCGTCGATGGCGTGGTGCAGCCTGCGCCCGCGCCCCGCTTCAGCCGCACACCCGCGACACCGCCGCGCCGCCGAGTTCCCCAGCAGCCGGACCACGTGCTGCGCGACTGGGGCCTGAGCGAGGCGGGCCTGGCCCGCTGGCGCGGCGGTCCCGGCCAACCAGAGTCGTCAGTACCCACCGAGGGCCGCTAGGCCCCGGACACAACGAAGGAGACCTCCCCATGCAACTGACCCAAGCCTTGCACAAGGCCGTGCGCGAATGCCCCAACGCCCTGGCCGTGGCCTGTGGCGACCAGGAACTGAGCTTCCGGCAACTGGCCGACCGCGTGGCCCGCCTGGCCGGCGTGCTGCGCCAGCTGGGCATGCAGCCCGGCGACCGTGTCGGCATGATGGCGCTGAACTCCATCCGCTACGTGGAGTACCTCTACGGCGTGTGGTGGGGCGGTGGCGTGATCAACCCCGTCAACGTGCGCTGGAGCCCGGCCGAGGTCGGCTATTCGCTCGACGACTGCGACACCCGCATCTTGCTGGTGGACCGCTACTTCGCGCCGCAGGCAGCCTTGCTGCGCGAGACCTCGCAATGTCTCAAGACCCTGGTGTACTGCGACGATGGCGAAGTGCCGGCCGGCATGCTGGGCTACGAGCAGCTGATGGCCGAGGCCCAGCCCGCGCAAGACCGTCGCCATCAAGGCGAGGACCTGGCCGCGGTGATGTACACGGGCGGCACCACTGGCAAGCCCAAGGGTGTCACGCTCACGCACACCAACCTCTACCTCAATGCCCTGAGCGCCGTGGCCGCTGTGCCCCGCCCGGGCGACAAGGTGGGCCTGGTGGTCGCGCCGTTCTTCCATGTGGCCGGCTGCGGCCTGTCGCTGCAGCTGATCCAGCGCCTGGCCACGCAGATCGTCGTGCCCATGTTCGACGAGGTCGTGATCCTGCAAGCCATCGAAAAACGCAAGGTCACCGAGAGCTTCCTGGTGCCCACGATGATCAAGCGCCTGGTCGACCACCCGCGCTTCAAGGAGTTCGACCTGTCCAGCCTGGGCATGCTGCTGTACGGCGCGGCCCCGATCGATGAGGCCTTGCTCGACCAGGCCATGAAGGCCCTGCCGCACACCGAGTTCTGCCAGGCCTACGGCATGACGGAGCTGGCGCCCACCATCTCGGTGCTGCTGCCGCAGGACCACCGGCCCGGCCCGGACCAGGCGCGCCGCCTGCGCTCGGCCGGCCGCCCCGTGCCGATCGCCGAGGTGCGCATCGTCGACCCCGCCGGCCAGGAGGTGCCCGCGGGCACCGTGGGCGAGATCGTGGCCCGCGGGCCCATGGTGATGAAGGGCTACTGGAACAAGCCCGAGCAGACCGCGGCCGCCCTGCGCGATGGCTGGATGCACACCGGCGATGGCGGCTACATGGACGAAGAGGGCTACCTCTACGTGGTCGACCGCATCAAGGACATGATCGTGACGGGCGGCGAGAACGTCTACACCGCCGAGGTGGAGAACGCCATCGCGCAGCTGCCGCAGGTGTCGATGTCGGCCGTGATCGGCGTGCCCGACGACCACTGGGGCGAGCGCGTGCACGCCGTGGTGGTGCTGCGCGAGGGCGCCTCGCTGGACGAGGCCGCGCTGATCGCCCATTGCAAGGCGCTGATCGCCGGCTACAAGTGCCCGCGCAGCGTCGAGTTCCGCAAGGAGCTGCCGGTGTCGCCGGCCGGCAAGCTGCAGAAGTTCATCCTGCGCGAGCCCTTCTGGGCCGGCCGCACGCGCGCCATCAACTGACCCCGTTCTTCACTTCAGCCAGAGAGGCGTCATGACGCTGGACACCCGTCGCTCCTGGAGCGACCCCGACCTTGATCTGTTCCGTGACAACGTGGCGCGCTTCGTCGAGAACGAAGTGCTGCCGCACGATGAAGAGGCCCGCCGCCGCGGGAATGTGGGCCACGCGCTGTGGCACAAGGCCGGCGCCAACGGCCTGCTGTGCACGGACATCCCCGAGCAGTACGAAGGCGGCGGCGGTGATTTCCGCCACGAGGCCATCGTGTACGAGGAGCTGGCACGCCGCGCCCTCACCGGCATCAGCACCTCGGTGCATGCCATCGTGGCGCACTACATCCTCAACCACGGCACAGAAGCGCAGCGGCAGGCCTACCTGCCGCGCATGGCGCGTGGCGAGCTGGTGGGCGCCATCGCGATGACCGAGCCCGGCACTGGCTCGGACCTGCAGGCCATCCGCGCCAAGGCCGACAAGCGTGACGGGGGCTATGCGATCTCCGGCACCAAGACCTTCATCACCAACGGCTACCTGGCCGGGCTGGTGCTGGTGGTGGCCAAGACCGATCCGGCGCAGGGGGCGCGCGGCACGTCCATCCTGATTGTCGAGACCCAGGATTGCAAGGGCTACAGCGTGGGCCGCGTGCTCGACAAGATCGGCCTGAAGGCGCAGGACACCTCGGAGCTCTTCTTCGACGAGGTGTGGGTGCCCGAGGACCGCATACTGGGCGGCGAAGAAGGCAAGGGCTTCTTCCAGCTGATGAGCGACCTGCCCTACGAGCGCCTGATCATCGGCGTGACGGCCCTGGCCGCCATGGAAGGCGCCTACGAGGCCACGCTGGCCTACACGCGCGAGCGCAAGGCCTTCGGCAAGCCAGTGGCCGATTTCCAGAACACGCGCTACAAGCTGGCCGAGGTGGCCACGCAGATCAAGGTGGGCCGGGCCTTCATCGACCAGTGCGTCGAGCGCCTGGTGGCCGGCACGCTGGACACGGCCACGGCCTCCATGGCCAAGCTGTGGGCCACCGAGGCCCAGGGCCGCGTGGTCGACGAGTGCCTGCAGCTGTTCGGCGGCTACGGCTACATGAACGAGTACATGATCGCCCGCATGTACGCGGATGCGCGGGTGCAGCGCATCTACGGCGGCACCAACGAGATCATGAAAGAGGTGATCGCCCGGGCGCTGTGAAGCGACCCAGCGTGCCGCTGACCCGCGCGGGCGGGATCAGCGGATGACCGCCAGCTTGCGCGCGATGGCCACGGCCTGCGTGCGGCTGTGCGTGCCCAGCTTGAGGTTGATGTTGCGCAGGTGGGTGCGCACGGTGCTGTCCGAGACGAACAGCTTCTCGGCCATGGCGCCGTTGGAGTAGCCCTCGGCCAGCAGCTGCAGCACGCGGATCTCCTTGCGCGTCAGCGGCTCGGCCAGCGGCTGGGTGGCTGCGCCGGCCGGGTCCGCATCGCCCATCGACACGGGGCCGACGATCTTGAGCAGGCGCTGCAGGTACTCGTCGAAGATGGGGTCGGTGGGCTCGTGCGCATGGGCGGGTGCCTGTGCCCGCGATTGCAGGTGGGCGTGGCAACGGTGCAGCAGCACGGCCACGGCCGGGCCTTCGTCCAGGATCAGGCGGATGAAGCCGTCGTGGCAGGTCTGGCGCAGCACGGCCAGCAAGGTTTCGGTGGCGCCGAGGATGTCGCCTGTTCGCTGCTGGGCCAGGGCCTGCAGCACGCGCAGCTTGAACACGCGGCCATGACGCGTGCGTGACTGCGCATCGACGATCTCTTCCTGCAGCGCGCCCATGGCCTGCTGTGCATCACCGAAGCAGATGTCCCAGCGCAGGCGCGCCAGGCGCAGGTCATGCAGCTCGTGCGCGGGCAGGCGCTGCCGGGCCACCCGTTGCCACAGGATCTGGTCGTTGGCCCGGGCCAGTTCGTCACGCGATGCCTGGGCATGGCCCTGCAGCAGCAGCATGCGCGAGCGCTCGAGCTTGGCGCTGGCCACCACGCGCGGCAACTGGCGGTGATGCCCCAGGTACTCCAGTTCGGTCAGCACGTGGAAGGCGGCGTCGATGTCGCCGCGCTGGAAGGCGATGCGCGAGCGCAGCACATGGCTCAGGATCATGTGGTCGGGCAGGCCCACGTCGCGCGCCAGCGGCAGGTACACATTGAGCAGGTGCTCCGACTGATCGAGCTGATCGAGCTCGTACACCACCGAGGCATAGAAGATGCCCGCCCAGGCGTGTCCGTTGGTGTGGTTGTAGGTGCTGGTGCCACCCGTCACGGCCATCCGAAAGCGCGCCGTGGCCTGGCGCAGCCGGCCCTCCTGCAGATCGAGCAGGCCTTCCATCGACTCCGTGTACATGCGCACGAACAGGCTCGAGCCCTGCGTGGCTCGGGCCGCATCGAGCAGGCGGTGCGCCTCGTGGTGGTGCCCCATCACGGACACCACGTTGGCCATGGCGTTGGTGAGCACGCTGTCGGCGAAGGGGCTGGCGCTGGGCAGCGTGGCGAGGCTTTCATGGCCGACGCGGTAGGCATCCTCGTAGCGGTCCATCATCGCCAGCAGCAGTGGCCGCAGCGCATTGACATTGGCGCTGACGGCCGGGTCGCTGCCTGCATCGGGGTGGATGCACTCCAGCTGCGCCATGGCCTGCCAGGGGCCCTGCGTGAAGCAGGTGGCCCAGACCCGGATGGCCTGCAGGCGTGGATGGGAGCTCAGGGCCTCGTCGGGGATCACGCTGAACCACCGGCCCAGCAGCCGCAACTGGCCCTTGAACAGGAACTCGTCCGCGTGCGGTTCGAGCAGGGACAGGGCGTGGGGAAAGTCTCCGCCCTCGATGGCATGCTCCACGGCGGGCACGGTCTGGCCCTGTGATTCATGCCAGGCCGAGGCTGCCAGGTGCAGGCGCGGCAGATCTTCAGGGTGCTCGCGCGCCAGCTGGTTGCGCAGGAAGTCGGCGAACAGGCTGTGGTAGCGCCAGCGCGGCCCCGTGTCGTCCGTGGGCGTGACCGGCGTGAGGAAGAGGTTGGCGCTGTCGAGCTGTTCAAGGATGCGGGCGCTGTCCAGGCGCGGGTTCAGCGCCTGGCACACCGAGGTGTTGAGCTGGCGCAGGATGCTGGTGCGCATGAGGAACTCGCGCACCTCCGGCCCCTGATGGGCCAGCACGTCCTCGGCCAGGTAGTCGGCGATGGCCCTGTTCGATCCCGAGAAGCGCTCGATGAAATCGCTGTCGGTGCCACGGCGGTCCAGCGCCATCGAGGCCAGCCACAGCGCGGCCACCCAGCCTTCGGTCTTGCTGTGGAGCTGTGCCAGCGATTCGGCCGGCAGGGCATGCGCGCTGCGCAGCTGGAAGAAGTGCGTGGTCTCTTCCAGGCTGAAGCGCAGGTGTTCGGTGTCCACCTCGACCAGCTGACCACGCGCCCTCAGACGTCCCATGCCCAGGTCGGGCAGCCCGCGCGACCCGATCACGAGCTGGCCCCGGCGCGGCAGGTGGTCGATGATCTCGCGCACCAGGCCCAGCACCGCCGGCTCCTGGATCAGTTCGAAGTCATCGAGGAACAGGGCGAAGGGCCCGCTGTGGCGGGTCAGCGATTCGACCACGTCCACCGGCGTGCCATGGGCCATGGGCTCCAGCGCGAGGCGGGTGGCGGCGGCGTTGAGCCCCAGCAGGAAGCGCGACACGTCGTTGTCGGCCCGGTCCAGTGTGAGCCAGGCGGTGGCAACGCCCTGTTCTTCGAGGCCGGCGCGTGCCTGCAGCATGGCCGTGGTCTTGCCGAACCCGGCGGGCGCACGCACCAGCACCAGCTTGGCGGCTGTGGCCTGCACGATCCGCTCGCAGGCGGCCGTGCGCAGCACCTGCAGGGCGCTGGCGCCCAGGGGGTTGAGTTTCGAGGCCAGTGCGGGCGATGGCGGCGTCATCGGCGTGTTCATGTCCGTGGCGCTCGGGTCGGCGGGGGCGGTGGGCGAGGAGACGGGAGGCATGGCGGTTCCTGCGTTCTGTGGGCGTGCCGCATCACCGCGGGCGGCGTGCACCAGGATCTGCCGGGATTCTCCGCCCGCATTAATGTGCTTGTCTGTTCGGGCAATACCTAGGCCCGGGTGCACGCCATTCCGTCGGTTCCGACGATGGGCGTGGGGTTGGGGGTTGCCTAGAGTCGGGCGGCCATCTCAGCCCAGGGAACCGCATGAACGATGTGTTTGTCTATGACCATGTGCGCACGCCGCGGGGCAAGGGCCGCCCGGACGGGGCGCTGCATGCGACCACCCCGGTGCGGCTGGCCGCCCGCGTGCTGCAGGGCCTGCGCGAGCGCAATGGGTTCCAGGCGGCCGACATCGATGACGTGGGGCTTGGCGTCGTCATGCCTGTGGGCGAGCAGGGCGCCGACATCGCGCGCGCGGCCTTGCTGGAGGCGGGGTATGGCGACCATGTCACGGGCTATCAGCTCAACCGCTTCTGCACCTCGGCACTGGACACGGTCAAGATGGGGCATGCGCTGATCGCGGCCGGCCAGGCCGATGCCGCGATCGGCGGTGGCGTGGAATCCATGTCGCGCGTGGCCATCGGCAGCGACGGCGGCGCCACCTACACCGATCCCGCGGTGGGCCGGCACCATCCCTACATCCCCAACGGCGTGGCGGCCGATCTGATGGCCACGCTCGAGGGGCTGACGCGCGAGCAGCTCGACGCCTATGCCTGTGAAAGCCAGCGCCGCGCGGCGGCAGCGCAGGCCGGCGCTTACTTCGATCGGTCCCTGCTGCCGGTGCTTGACGAACTCGGTCGACCGGTGCTGACGCGTGACGAAGCCCTGCGGCCCAGCACCACGATGGCCGATCTGGCCAAGCTCAAGCCCGTGTTCGCTGGCCTGGGAGAGGAGGGCTTCGACAGCATCGTGCTGCGGCGCTATCCACAGCTGATGGGCGTTGAACACCTGCACACCAGCGGCAACGCCAGCGGCATCGTCGATGGGGCCTGCGCCGTGCTGCTGGGCAACCATGCCTTCGGCCAGCGGGCGGCCCTGCGGCCGCGCGCACGCATCCTGGCCAGCGCCAGTGGCGCCTCCGAACCCCTGCTGAGCCTGGGCGGGCCCATGCCTGTCACCCAGCGGGCGCTGGACCGCTGTGGCATGAGCATCCGTGACATCGACCTGTTCGAGGTCAACGAAGCCTTCGCGGTCGTGCCCCTGGCCTACATGCGCCACTTCGACATCGACCCGGCGCGCGTGAACGTCAATGGCGGTGCCATTGCGCTGGGCCACCCGCTGGGGGCCACCGGCGCCATCCTGCTGGGCACCGTGCTTGACGAGCTCGAACGGCGCGGTGCCTCCACCGGCCTGGTCACCCTGTGCGCGGCGGCCGGGCAGGCCACGGCCCTGATCATCGAACGGACCTGAGGACACGGGCCATGCGCGAACAACAGTGGGACAACCTGAGCCTGTCCGTCGATGCGAACGGGGTGGCCTTGCTCACCATCGATGTCAAGGGACGCTCGGACAACGCCTTCACCCCGGGCTTCCTGGCCGATCTGGGCGCCGCGATCGCCCACGTGACGGGCCATGCCGAGATCTGCGGCCTGGTCCTGGCCTCGGGCAAGCTCACGGGCTTTTGCAGCGGTGCGGCGCCCGAAGACCTGCTGGCCGTGCATGAGGCCGGCCTCACGCCCCCGCAGATCCTGGAGGTGCTGGCCCCGGCCCAGCAGTTGATCCGCGCGCTGGAGCGGTGCGGCAAGCCCGTGGCGGCGGCCATCCAGGGCCCGGCCCTGGGCGGCGGGTTCGAACTGTGCCTGGCCTGCCACCACCGCGTGCTGGCCGACAGTTCGCGCGCCGTCGTGGGCCTGCCGGAGGTCGGTTTCGGCGTGCTGCCGGGCGGTGGTGGTACCCAACGCCTGCCACGCCTGATCGGCATCCCGGCGGCCTTGCCGCTGCTGCTGTCTGGCCGACAGGTGGCCCCGACCGAGGCCTTGCAGATCGGCCTGGTGGACCAGGTGGTGAATGCCAGGGATGTGATCCCTGCCGCGCGCCGTTGGGTGCTGGCCAATGCCGAGGCCGTGCAGCCCTGGGATGTCAAGGGCTTCAAGCTGCCGGGAGGCGCTGGTGCGTTGGCGCCGCATGCCTCGGCCAGCTTTGGCCTGGGCGTGGCCCGCGTGCGCCGCGACACGCAGGACAACGAGCCCGCGCCTCTGGCCATCCTGTCGTGCGTTTATGAAGGCACGCAATTGCCGATCGACCAGGCCCTGGCCCTGGAGGCACGCCATTTCAGCCTGCTGCTGGCCGGCGCCGTGGCCCGCAACCGATTGCGGACCCTGTTCGTGAACGGCCCACGCCTGACGCGCCAATGGGCCGCGGCCACCCGCTATCCGGCCGACCGCTGCGCGGGCAGGCTGGTGCGGGCCCATGCGGATGAAGCGCAGGCCCTGGCCGCCGACGGCGTGAGCCCGGCCTTGATGATCAATGCGGCGCGCCAGGCCGGTTTCGAACCGCCGCCGGCCCTCGATGTGCTGGACCACGCCATCGCGTCCACGCAGCCAGCGCTCGACGAGGTCCGCTGGCGCTGGCTGAGCGCCAGCGCGCTGGAAGCCGTTCGCTGCCTGGAAGAGGGCGTCATCGACGACCCCGCACAGGCCGATGTGGTGGCCGTGCGCGAGCTGGGTTACCCGGCCTGGACGGGCGGCCCCATCTCCTTCATCGAAACCCAGGGCCTGCCCGACTTCGTGGCGCAGTGCGACCGCCTGGCGGCCCTGCCGAACAGCCAGGCCGACCGCTTCTACGTGCCGCCATGGCTGCGTGAACGCGCTGCGCAGGCCCCCCACCGCCTTTACCCCTCTTCTCTGGACAAGCGACATGAAGACACGAGTGACTGAACAACTGGGCATTGCCTATCCCATCATCCAGGGCGGCATGATGTGGGTGGGGCTGGCCGAACTGGCCGCGGCCGTTTCCAACGCAGGCGGCCTGGGCATCATCACGGCGCTGACGCAGCCCACACCCGATGCGCTGCGCCAGGAGATCGAACGCTGCCGTGCGCTGACCGACAAGCCCTTCGGCGTCAACCTCACCATCCTGCCCACGGTGACACCGCCGCCTTATGCCGAGTACGTGTCGGCCATCATCGAGGGCGGCGTGACCATCGTGGAGACGGCTGGCAACAGCCCGCGCGAGTTCATCGACCGCTTCAAGGCCAACGGCGTGCGCATCGTGCACAAGTGCACCACCGTGCGCCATGCCCTGTCCGCCGAGCGCAATGGCGTGGACATGGTGTCCATCGATGGACTGGAATGCGCCGGACACCCCGGTGAAGACGACGTGGGCGGCCTGGTGCTGATCCCGGCGGCGGCACGCCAACTCAAGATCCCGGTGATCGCCTCCGGCGGGATCGCCGATGGCCGTGGCATGGCTGCCGCGCTTGCGCTGGGCGCCGAAGGCGTGAACATGGGCACGCGCTTTTGCGTCACGCAGGAGGCACCGATCCACGACGACATCAAGCAGGCATTGGTGCGTGGCAGCGAGCGCGACACGGCGCTGATCTTCCGAACGCTCAAGAACACGGCGCGGGTGTTCCGCAACGCCATCGCCGACGAGGTGCTGTCGATGGAGCGCCGCGAGGGGGGCTGCACCTTCGAAGAGATCCGCCCGCTGGTGGCCGGCCAGCGTGGCCGCGCTGCCCTGGCCAGTGGTGTGGTCGATGGCGGGATCGTCAGCGCAGGCCAGTGCATCGGCCTGATCGACGATGTGCCCACCTGTGCCGAGCTGATCGAGCGCATGGTGCTGCAGTGCCGTGAACGCCTGCAGGTGGCTGGCCGCTGGGCGGCCTGAACCAGGTGAACAGGCCCCGCGGATTTCGTCACTTTGGACGATGGACCCTGGCGGCCCCGGTTTCTACAGTGCATGCAAAGCGTGGCATGAGGCCACTGCAGTCAAGGAGCGCATGTGTTTCAAGGTGACAGCATCCGCCTGAACAGGCTGGACGAGGGCTTCGTCGAACTGTGTTTCGACGCCCGCAATGAACCGATCAACAAGCTCGATGCCCGCACGGTGGACGAGTTCCGCCAGGCCACCGAGCTGCTGGCCCAGGCGGGTGATGTACGCGGCGTGCTGGTGACGAGCGGCAAGGATGTCTTCATCGTCGGTGCCGACATCAAGGAGTTCGGCGAGATGTTCAAGGACAGCGCCGAGCAGATCGCCAGTGGCGTGCTGGTCAAGAACCAGATCTTCGTGGCCTTCGAGGACCTGCCCTTCCCGAGCGTGGTGGCCATCAACGGCTTCGCGCTGGGCGGTGGTCTGGAACTGGCGCTGACCGCCAGCCACCGCGTGATGTCCACGGCCGCGCAGGTGGGCGTGCCCGAGGTCAAGCTGGGCCTGTTCCCGGGTTTCGGTGGCACGGTGCGTCTGTCCCGCGTAGCAGGGGCACAAACCGCGCTGGAATGGATCGCCAGCGGCAAGCCTGCCAAGGCCCCGGCTGCCAGGGCGGCAGGCGTGGTCGATGAGGTGGCCGAGCCGGCGGCCCTGCGTGAGGAGGCTTTGGCCCTGTTGCGCGCCGCGGCCGATGGCCAGGTGGACTGGAAGGCCGCCCAGGCCCGCAAGCGCAACCCCTTGCCGCTGTCGGATGCCGAGCGCCAGGCCCTGTTCGCCACAGCCGTCGAGAAGATCAAGGCCGGCAGCCCGCCGCATCAGCCTGCGGCCGTGATCGCGGCCGAGATGATGGCCGAGGCCGCCGCCGTCAGCCGGGCCCAGGCCCTGGCGCTGGAGGCCGAGGCCTTCGGCCGTGTCGCCAAGACCCAGGCTGCCGGTGCGCTGGTGCAGGTCTTCCTCAATGACCAGCTGATCAAGAAGGCCTCGCGCAAGCACACGGGGCAGGGCGCCTCCGTCAGGCAGCTGGCCGTGCTGGGCGCCGGCATCATGGGGGGCGGCATCGCCTACACGGCCGCCCTGCGTGGTACCCCCGTGCTGCTCAAGGACATCGCCAGCGCGCAGCTGGACCTGGGGCTCAACGAGGCCGGAAAGCTGCTGGGCCGCCAGGTCAAGAACGGCCGGCTCACGCAGGACAAGGCCGACGCCATCCTGAAGTCCATCAAGCCCCAGCTGGACGATCGGGGCTTCGAGTCGGTGGACCTGGTCATCGAGGCCGTGGTCGAGCGCCTGGACATCAAGCAGCAGGTGCTGGGCGTGCTGGAAGGCTCGATCCGCAACGACGCCGTCATCGCCTCCAACACCTCCAGCCTGCGCATCGATGACATCGCCCGCCCGCTGCTGCGTCCGGAGAATGTTGTCGGCATGCACTTCTTCAACCCGGTGCCGGTGATGCCGCTGGTCGAGGTGATCCGTGGCGTGAAGACCAGCGACGCGGCCGTGGGCCTGGCGGTGTCTCAGGCCCTGGCCATGGGCAAGACGCCCATCGTGGTCAAGGATTGCCCGGGCTTCCTGGTCAATCGCATCGTCACGCCCTATGTGAACGGCTTTCTGCAGCTGCTGGCCGATGGCGCCGACTTCGAAGAGGTCGACCGGGCGATGGAAGCCTTCGGCTGGCCCATGGGGCCGGCCTACCTGCAGGACGTGGTCGGCATGGACACGGGTTCTCACGTGGGCGATGTGATCTCGGCAGGCTACCCCACACGCATGAAGCCGGTGGCGCGCAATGCCGTGAAGCTGATGGTTTCGCGCAAGCGCTATGGCCAGAAGACCGGTGAAGGTTTCTACCGCTACGCTCCCGATGCAGGCGGCAAGCCCCGCAAGACCTCCTCGCCCGAGGCGCACGAACTGGTGCGCAGCCTGCAGACCGAAGGCCAGCGCAGCTTCACGCCCGAAGAGATCGTCGAACGCATGATGCTGCCGATGATCATCGAGGCCGCCCATGCGTTGGAAGAAGGCGTGGTGGCCTCGGCCGCCGAGGTGGACATGGCACTGATGCTGGGCCTGGGCCTGCCGGCCTACCTGGGCGGCGCGCTCAAGTACGCCGACTGGCTGGGGCTGCCCAAGGTGGTGGCCCTGTGCGACCAGCACGCCTCGCTCGGGCCCGCCTATCACGCCACTGACCGCCTGCGTGCCATGGCGGCCCAGGGTGAGCGCTTCTACCGCTGACCCGTCCAGATCATTCCTCCACTTTTCCCCTTGATCCCATGAAACTCGATTCCAGCATCGCCGCCGTCGTGACCGGTGGCGCGTCGGGCCTGGGCGCGGCCACGGCCCGGCGCCTGGCGGCCCAGGGCGTGAAAGTCGCCATCTTCGACCTGAATGCCGACCTGGGCGAAAGCCTGGCGCGCGACCTGGGTGGTGTGTTCTGCCAGGTCGATGTCACCTCCGACACCGACGTGGACGCGGCGTTGGCCCGCGCACGCAGCCGCCATGGCCAGGAGCGCGTGCTGGTCAACTGCGCCGGCATCGGCAACGCCACCAAGACGGCCAGCCGCGACAAGGCCAGCGGCGAGATCCGCCACTTCCCGCTGGCCGGCTTCGACCGCATCATCCAGGTCAACCTGGTGGCCACCTTCCGCTGCATCGCCAAATCGGCGGCCGGCATGCTGACCCTGCCGCCGCTGGCAGACGGCGAGCGTGGCGCCATCGTCAACACGGCCTCGGTGGCTGCGCAGGATGGGCAGATGGGCCAGTCGGCCTACTCGGCCTCCAAGGCCGGCATCGTGGGCATGACCCTGCCCATCGCGCGCGACCTGATGGGCGAAGGCATCCGCGTCAACACCATCCTGCCCGGCATCTTCAACACACCGTTGCTGCAGGCCGCGCCCGATCACGTCAAGGCGGCGCTGGCCGAGTCGGTGCCATTCCCGAAGCGTCTGGGCGATCCGGATGAGTACGCGCAACTGGTGGAAGTGATGATCACCAACGGCTACTTCAACGGCGAGAGCGTGCGCCTGGACGGCGCGATCCGCATGGCGCCGCGCTGAGCGCACTGCCCTCATCTCACACTGCACAAAGGACCGTTTCCATGTCTGAAGCCTATATCGTTGCCGCCGCCCGCACGGCCGGGGGCCGCCGGGGCGGCCGCCTGTCCGGTTGGCACCCTGCCGACCTGGCCGCCCAGGTGCTCGACGCACTGGTGCAGCGCAGCGGGGTCGATCCCGCCGCGGTCGACGACGTCATCATGGGCTGCGTCGGCCAGGTGGGCGAGCAGGCCTGCAACGTGGCGCGCAATGCCATCCTGTCGTCTTCGCTGCCCGAGTCGGTGCCCGGCACCTCGGTGGATCGCCAGTGCGGCTCGTCCCAGCAGGCGCTGCACTTCGCGGCGCAGGCCGTGATGTCGGGCACGCAGGACATCGTGATCGCTGCGGGTGTCGAGAGCATGAGCCGCGTGCCGATGGGCACGCCCATCACGCTGCCGCTCAAGAACGGCCTGGGCATCTATGTCAGCCCGTCGATGAAGAAGCGCTACGACGGCGTGGAGTTCAGCCAGTTCAGCGGCGCCGAAGCCATCGCCCGCAAGTACGGCCTGGGCAAGGACCAGCTCGATGCCTTCGCCTTCCTGAGCCACCAGCGCGCCATCGAGGCCACGCGTCTGGGGCGTTTCGAAGAAGAGATCGTGTCCGTGCAGGTGCGCACCGCCGATGGGGAGACCCACAATGAGCCGCACCTGGTCGACGAAGGCATCCGCTTCGATGCCTCGCTCGAGGGCATCGCCGGTGTCAAGCTGATCCAGGAAGGCGGGGCGCTGACGGCGGCCAGTGCCAGCCAGATCTGTGACGGCGCCAGTGGCCTGCTGGTCGTCAACGAGCGCGGTCTGAAGACCCTGGGCGTCAAGCCGCTGGCCCGCATCCACCACATGACCGTGATCGGCCATGACCCGGTGATCATGCTGGAGGCGCCGATCCCGGCGACCCAACTGGCGCTCAAGAGAGCCGGGCTGAGCATCAACGACATCGACCTGTACGAGGTCAACGAGGCGTTCGCGTCCGTGCCGCTGGCCTGGCTGCAGGCCGTGGGTGCCGATCCGGCCAGGCTGAACGTGCATGGCGGCGCCATCGCGCTGGGCCACCCGCTGGGCGGCTCGGGCACCAAGCTGATGACGACCCTGGTGCACGCCTTGATCCACCGCCAGGCGCGCTATGGCCTGCAGACCATGTGCGAGGGCGGGGGCCTGGCCAACGTCACCATCGTCGAAAGGCTGTGATGGCGTCAGGCATTCGATACGAGCGAGAAGGGGCCGTCGGGGTCGTGACCCTGGACAACGCCGCCAGGATGAATCCGCTGACCGAAGCGATGCAGCATGCCTTGCTGGAGGTGCTGTCCAGCGCAGGGCGGGACGCCGAGGTCAGGGCGCTGCTGATCACGGGTGAAGGCCGCGGCTTCTGTGTGGGCGCCGATCTGAGCGCCATGGTGCCGTCTGCGGGCGACACGCGCAGCCTGGGCACGCGCACGGCCGACACGATGGCCGTGTTGTCCAACAAGCTGGTCTTGGCCCTGCGGGAGGCGCCGTTCCCGGTGGTCAGTGCGCTCAACGGGGCGGTGGCGGGCGCGGGCGTGGGCCTGGCGCTGGCGGCCGACCTGGTGGTGGCGGCGCGGTCGGCCTATTTCTACTTTCCGTTCATGCCCAAGCTGGGCATCGTGCCGGACCTGGGCAGCACATGGTTCCTCGCGAACCTGGTGGGCCGCTCGCGTGCGCTGGGCCTGACCCTGCTGGGCGACAAGCTGCCGGCCGATCAGGCGCTGGACTGGGGGCTGGTGTGGTCCGTGGTGGACGATGCGGCCCTGCCGGACGAAGGCCGTGCGTTGGCGCGCCGGCTGGCGGAGCTGCCGGCGCATGGCGCGCTGGAGATGAGGCGTGCGTTCGAAGCGGCGCGGTGCAATGACCTGTCTGCGCAGCTGGCGTATGAGGCCGAGCGGCAGCGTGAGTTGATCGATCACCCGGATTTCGCGGAGGGGGTCGCGGCGTTCATGGGGCGGCGGATGCCATTGTTCCGGAATCGGTCTGACTGAGTTTTCTCCTGCACCACGGTGTGTTTGGGGCGGCACGGATTCCGGGGTGTGCCGCCCCTTTTTTCAGCGCCCTGCGTCTAGCGAAGGCCGGCCAGTCTGGTTTTCAAAGCGGTGACACCAGGTGCCCGCCGTCCACCGCCAGCACCGCCCCGGTGATGTAGGCGCCAGCCTGAGACGCCAGCAGCAGCAAGGCGCCATCCAGATCCGATGGCGTGCCGAACCGACGTTGCGGGATCCGCGACATCAGGCGCTGTCCGGCCTCGCTGGCCAGAAAATCCCGGTTCAGCTCCGTCGCGATGTAGCCGGGCGCCAGGGCGTTCACCCTGATGCCCAGGCGAGCCCATTCCTGGGCCAGGGCCTTGGTCAGATGGATGAGCCCGGCCTTGGATGCGCAGTAGGGGGCCACGGCGCCCCCCACGCGCTCGCCCAGGATCGACGCCACGTTGATGATGCAGCCTGTCTTGCCGGCAGCCTGTAGCCGACGCGCGGCTTCCGTCGCCACCAGCCAGGCCCCTTTCAGGTTGGTGTTCATCACCTGGTCCCATTGAGACTCTGTCTGAGCCAGGGCCGGCGCCGAGGCCGCCACACCGGCATTGTTCAGCACGATGCCCGGGGGGCCCCAGCGCCCCTCGATGCGGGCGAAGGCATGTACCACCGAACCATCGTCGTTCACGTCCAGCTCCACGGCGTGGGCTTCCAGCCCCTCGGCATTCAAGGCGGCCACGGCCGACTGAAGCCGGTCCAGCCGGCGGGCGGCCAGCAGCACGCGCGCGCCGGCCTGCCCCAGCACACCTGCCGCGTGCAAGCCCAGCCCGCTCGATGCACCCGTCACCAGTGCCGTCTGCCCCTTCAGTGAAAAGCGGTCGGCCAGTGTCGTCATCGGGCCACCTCCGCCGGGCGCGGGCCCCGTGCGATCTGCCGGCCGATGCGCCAGCGGTGCACTTCGCTCGGGCCGTCGTAGATGCGGAAGGCGCGCATGTCGCTGAAGATGCGCGAGACGATGCTCAGGTCGGTCACGCCACGGCCACCCAGGATCTGCACGCTGCGGTCTACCACGCGCCATTCGGCCTCGGAGCACAGCACCTTGGCCATGCTCGAGGCATGGCCAGCTTGGTCGCCTTGGTCCAGCAGCCAGGCGCAGTGCCAGATCACCAGGCGCGCCGTGTGCAGGTCCAGTTCGTTGTCGGCCAGCATGAAGCTCACGCCTTCGTGTGACGCCAGGCTCTGGCCGAAGGCTTCGCGCTCACGCGCGTAGGCCACGGCGGTGTCATGGGCACGGCGCGCCGCGCCCAGCCAACGCATGCAATGGGTGAGGCGCGCGGGGGCCAGCCGCAACTGCGCATGCCGCAGGCCCAGGCCGATCTCGCCCAGGCGATCACCCTCCGGGATGCGCACGCCATCGAAGCGCACGAGGGCATGGCCACCGGTGAAGCAAGAGTCCAATGCGTCGAGCTGGCGCTCGATGGTGATGCCAGGACGCTCCATGTCCGTCAGGAACATCGTGGCGCTGCCGTCTTCCATGCGCGCCATCACGATGGCGAAGGCCGACCCCACGGCCCCCGTGATGTGGATCTTGGTGCCGTCGATCACGTAGTCGCTGCCATCGCGGCGCGCGGTGGTCTGCAGCATCGACGGGTCGGATCCTGCTCCGGGAGCCGGCTCGGTCATGCAGAAGCACGAGCGGGTGTGGCCGCCCACCAGGGGCTTGAGCCACCGTGCCTTTTGCGCGGGCGTGGCCACCAGCTCCATCAGGTGGATGTTGCCTTCATCAGGCGCATGGATGTTCAGGGCGACGGGCCCCAATGGCGAATAGCCGGCCTCTTCGAAGACGATGGCCTTGTCGACGTGCGACAGGCCCAGGCCGCCCAGCTCGCGCGAGGCGTGCGGGGTGAGCAGGCCGGCCGAGCGGGCACGGGCGATCAGCTCCTGGCGCAGATCCTCAGTGGGGCCGTGCGGTGTGCAGCGAGGATCGGTTTCGAAAGACATCACCTCGTCGGCGATGAAGCGGCGAGTGCGTTGCCGCAGGTCGTCTTGTTCGGGCGTGAGTTGGAAGTCCATGGTTCCTCAGCAGCCCCGCCATTGCGGAGCGCGTTTTTCGATGAATGCCTGCAGGCCTTCTCGCAGGTCCTCGCTGGCCGCGACCCGGGCCAGGCTTTCTGCGCTCAACTGTTTCAGCGGAGCCTCGTCCAGGTCATGCGCCTGGCGCGCGATCGCCAGGCTCTCGCGCACGGCCAGCGGTGCGTTGCGCGCGATGCGCTGTGCCAGCGACAAGGCCGTGTCCTGCAGCTCTGGTGCCGCGACGAGGTGGTTGATGAGCCCGAACTGATGCGCGCGTGAAGCCTGAAGCGGATCACCCGTGGCCACCAGCTCCAAGGCCACATGCCGGGGCAGGGCGCGTGGCAGGCGATACAGGCCGCCAGCGCCGGCGATCAGGCCACGCTGCACTTCGGGCAGGCCGAAGGTGGCGGTGTCGGCCGCAACGATCAGGTCGCAAGCCAGCGCGATCTCGGTGCCGCCGGCCAGCGCAGGGCCGTTGATGGCGGCGATCCAGGGCTTGGTACGGGGCGCATAGACAAAGCCGGCAAAGCCACCGCGCTCGGTGCGCAACTGCCGCCCGCGTCCCGCCGCCACCTCCTTGAGGTCTGCGCCTGCACAGAAGGCTTCGCGGCCGCTGCCGGTCAGCACGACGGCCCGGACGTCATCGTCCTGTTCCGTGGCCAGCAGCGCGGCGTCCAGGGCCGTGGTGATGTCGCCATTGATCGCGTTGCGGGCCAATGGACGGTTCAGCGTGATGCGTGTGACGTGGCCGGGCAGGCGCTCGATCAGCAGGACCGGGTCGGCGGGTGTTTGGAGCTGGGCGCTCATGCGGTGAATCTCCAGTGCAGGCGGCCATCATCGTCAAGCGAGGTCGTGCCGGGTTGCCCCACAGGGCTGCGGTCCAGGGCTGTCAGACGTGCGAGCGTGGCCGTGTCCGTGGCGGTCACCCGCGACATCAGGCGTTGGCCATCCGGTGTGCGCGCGATGACGATGCCGAAGTCGGGCTGGCCCTCGCGGCCATAGACCACCGTGTGTGTTTCAACGGTGGCAGGGCCTTCGTGCTGATCTGTCAGCGGTGGCACGGGCCCGCGTCGCTGGTCGGCCTGCACCTGAACGCTGTGGTCCGGACGCAGGCGCCCCGGGGGCGGTGGCTGTGTGGACAGCACCATGGCGTGGTGCTTCGTGACGAACTCGCCCTGGCCGTAGAGCAGGGCGTGTTGCGGCGCATTCGCGGTGTGTTCAGGGGCTTGCCGAAGCCCTCTCACCAACGCAGCAACTGCATGTGTCATGTAGTTGTTCAGTGGCGCACCGAAGAAGCTCAGGCCTCCAGTGGCGCTCACCGGCGCATTGGCCGGCAGGCCCAGGGTGCGGCGCGCCATCTTGGGCACCACGGGGAAGCAGCTGTACAGCTCCAGCAGATCGAAAGGCTTGCCATCGACCAGGCGTTGAGCTTCCTCCAGCACGGCCTCCTGCGCGGGGGCATGACCGTAGTGGTCGCGCGCCAGGTAGTCGCGAGGCTCCTGGGCCGAGGCACCACCCCACACGTGGACCATCCGGTCGGGGGAGATGCCCAGTTCCAGCGCCATCTCCAGGCTGGTCAGCAGCACGGCCGCGCCCATGTTGACCAGCGGGTTGGCCACCATGCGCAAGGTATAGGGCCAGGCGATCAGGCGGTTGCGCTCACTGGGTGTGGCGATGTCGTCGGGCCCCAGGGCCTGGCGCTGCCAGGCGTGCGGGTTGCGGGCGGCGGCCTGGCTCATCGAGGACCACAACAGCGCCGATTCCTGCAGCGCCTGTGCGGGGCTCTGGCCCCAGGCGCTCGCCAGGGCGTTCTCGTAAAAGGGGTACACGTTGACGGGGGCGACCACCCCGTGGCGCACGGCCTGAGGATGGCAGATGTCGGCGCCGCGCAGCAGGCGTGCACCGGTGTCCTTCGGTGACCAGGGCAGGGAGAGCCCGGCCTTGGTGGCAGTGGCCACGGTGTGGCTGGACTCGGCACCGACCACGGCCGCCACCGCGCTCTCGCCCGCTGCGATGCGAAGGGCCGCCTCATGCAGCAGCCGCACGGGTGATTCGCCGCCGGCCGCGGCATAGGCGCGGTGCCGTGGGCGGATGTGCAGGCGCTCGCACAGCAGGGCGGGCGCATCGGCATAAGGCCAGGAGTGCTCGCACACCACATCCAGTGCATCGATGCCCTGCAGCAAGGCCGTGCCGGCGTGGGGGCGTGCGCCGGCCAGGGCGTCTTCCTGCGCGGCGCGCAGGGCCGCTTCCATCAGCGCGATCGGTTCCAGCCCATGGGCCGGGTCCTTGTCTCGCCAGGTGATCTCTCCCACGCCGATGATCAACGGCGTGCGGGCCGGATCGGTGTGGGTGCGTGTGCGGTGCTCCATGCGGTGTTCTCGACGGTTCTCGGGGGATGGGATGCGGCAGTGTGGCGAGAAGCGTCGCGGGGTGTGATCGTCTGAAGCGACGAAATGAGGGGCTTGGAGGTGTGCTGAACACAGCGGCTGGGTGGCGTCGTCCGTTCTGACGATTGATGTGCCTGCCCTGGCGCCCGAAGATCCCGGCCGAACGTCATTGCGGGTGCCGCGCTGCCTGCATCCGCGCCCCCTACTTTTCGAAAGCTGTCATGACCGCTTCTCCTTCCATGCTCCAAGGCATCCGCGTGGCCGACATGAGCACCGTGATCTTTGGCCCGTATGCGACGCAGGTGCTGGCCGACCTGGGCGCCGACGTGGTGAAGGTCGAGCCGACCGGCATGGGCGATGCCATACGCCTGGTGGGCACGCCACCGAAGACGGCGGGCATGAGCCCCATCCACCTGCGGCTGAACCGTGGCAAGCGATCGGTGGATTGGGACCTGCGCAGTGAAGCGGGCCGCGCGGCCCTGCACAAGCTGATCGAATCGAGCGACGTGTTCATCCACAACGTGCGCGCCGATGCGATGGAGCGCCTGGGCTTCGGGTACGAGGCCGTGCGGGCGATCAAACCCGACATCGTCTATGTGCACTGCACCGGTTTCGACCAGCGAGGCCCTTATGCCGGCCTGCAGGCCTATGACGACATCATCCAGGCCGCTGCCGGCGTGGCGACCTTGCTGCCGCATGTCGATGGCAACCCGCGCCCCCGCTACCTGCCGATGACGCTGGCCGACAAGGTGTCCGGGCTGCATGCGGCGTACGCGGTGATGGCCGCGTTGGTGCACCGCTTGCGCTCGGGGCAGGGCCAGTTTGTCGAGGTGCCGATGTTCGAGGCGGTGGCCAGTTTCAACCTGCTGGAGCATCTGTTCGACCGCACCTTCGTGCCGCCCACGGGCCCGGCCCGCTACACCCGGCAGGTGGACCCGACACGCCAGCCCATGCCGACCAAGGACGGCTGGATCGCGATCGCGCCCTACCTGGACGATCGGTGGGTGCGCTTCTTCGAGGCGGTGGGGCGGGCCGAGGTACTCAAGGAGGCTCGCTTCATCGATGGGCCCACGCGTCGGCGCAACATGGGCCAGATGTATGAGCTGATGTTCGAGATCACCCCGTCACGCACGACGGACGAATGGCTGACGCTGCTGGCGGAGATCAACGTGCCTGCGATGCGGGTGAACGACATCGAGGATCTGCTGGTGGATCCGCAGTTGCAGGCCAGCGGGTTGCTGCATCAGCGGGCTCATCCGACGGAGGGCGAGTACATCGAGGTGCGGGCGCCGGTGCGGTTTTCCGCGTGGCCGGATCAGGAACTGGAGCCGGCGGCGACGGTGGGGCAGCACAGTGAGGCGTTGGCGCGGGAGTTGGGGGTGAGTTTGCCCAAGGTCGCTTCCAAGGCGTGATTGACTGATTCTGGCTGTTTGAAGGCTCGTGCGCTTTTTCGTGAGAGCGCGGGGCACGGGATGTGGTGGCAGCCGTCCGGGCTTCAATGTTGGCGGTTCCGCCTTCGGCGTGACTGCCCTGTGCTGCTCACGTCGAGGTGGCGCCGCCCAACTCACTGCGCGTCCTGCGGACGCTCCGTTCAAACAAGGGCGGCGAGTCAGTCAACGAAGCGCGCTGCGCGCGCCCCCACCTCGCCGCTGCGCTGCTCGGCGCCAACAAGGCGCCCGGCCGTCTGCCCCCACATCCCTTTTGTGCCCCGCTGGTGGCGTGCACAGAGGTGGCATGCGGTGAGCGGGGCACCCAGGCCAGAGTCCCCCTCAGGCCCCGCCCCGCGCGCTCACGACAAAGCGCCAGAACAAACGCAGACAAAGAAGGTCATCAGATCAACTCCACGGCAGCCTGGGCAAACGCAGCCGACTGCCGTCCCACAGCAACGGCATCCTCTGCAAACGCATTCCCGCTCTGCGCCCGCGCACTGATCCCTTCCAGGATCACTGCGAACCGGAACAGCGAAAACGCCAGGTGGAAGTTCGACACCCCATCGCCCCGCCCACTGCATGCCTGGTAATGCCCCAGGTACTCCGCCTGCGTCGGCAGCCCCAAGGCCGCCAGATCCAGCCCCCGCAGCCCATCGAAGGCACTGGGCGCCGTGTGCCAGGCCATCGCGCTGTAGGCCGCATCGGCCAAGGGGTGCCCCAGTGTCGACAGCTCCCAGTCGAGCACGGCGATCACCCTCGGTTCGTTCGGGTGGAACATCAGGTTGCCCAGGCGGAAATCACCATGCGCGATGGTTGTCTCGTCGCCCGGCGGGGTGTGCGCCGGCAACCACTTGATCAGGCGCTCGATGTTCGCGTCCTCGCGCGTGCGTGAGGCCTGCCACTGCCGTGTCCAGCGGTTGATCTGCCGGGCGAAGAAATTGCCTGGCTTGCCGTAGTCGGCCAAGCCCAAGGCGGCCCAGTCCACCGCGTGCAGGCGCGCCAGCGTCTCGGCCATGGCCAGCCAGCAGGCGCGGCGTTGCGCGGGCGGCAGCTCCGGGATGGACTGGCTGGACAGCACACGCCCTTGCAGCCTGTCCATCACATAGAAGGGTGTGCCGATCACGCCGCGGTCTTCGCAGAAGGCGCGCATGCGCGGCACAGGCACGTCGGTGTCGGCCAGGGCCTGCTGGATGCGGAACTCCCGGTCCACCGCATGCGCCGATGGCAGCAGCTCGCCCGGCGGCTGCTTGCGCAACACCAGCGCGGCCTCGTCGAAGTTCGCGAAGAAGGTGGGGTTGGATTGCCCGCCATGGATGCGCTCCAGGCGCATCGGCCCCTGGGCGCCCGGCACATGCTGCGCCAGCCAGGTCTGCAGGCGGCTGGCGTCCTGCGCGTTCAACACGGTGGCAGTCATGCCGCGTCCATGGTGATGATGGGTTTGATGGTGCTGCCGTCCCGGCAATCGCGCACCGCCTCGTTGATGGCGTCCAGCGGGTAGACCTTGCACATGCGCTCGAAGGGCAGTTGCCCTGTGCGTTGCAGCTCCACCAGTTGCGGGATGAACAGGCCCGGCACGCTGTCGCCTTCGATGGAGGCGCGGATGGTGCGGCCACCCAGCAGCAGGCCCGCATCCAGCGGCACCTTGACCGTCGGAGGGGGCAGGCCCAGCATCAGGCTGGTGCCCGTGCGGTGCGTGGCGGCCACCGCCTCGGCCATCACGGCAGGCACGCCGGTGGCATCGACGGCAAAGTCGACGCCGCCGGCCACCAGGGTCTGCACCCGCGCGGCGCTGGAGGTGTCGTCCACCTTGATCAGGTCGGTGGCGCCGAAGCCGGCGGCCATGTCGAGCCGGGTGCCGTGCAGATCGATCGCGATGATGCGCCCGCACCCCGCCAGGCGCGCGGCCATCACGGCCGACAGTCCGACGGCGCCCAGGCCGAACACCGCGATGCTGCTGCCCGCGGAGGGCTTGAGCACGTTGAGCACCCCACCCGCGCCGGTCTGCACGCTGCAGCCCAGCGGCGCCAGCGCAGCCAGCGGCACGTCGCCGCGCACGCGCACGGCATCGCGCTCTCGCACCAGCGCATGTGAGGCAAAGGACGACTGCCCGAAGAAGCCTGCGGACACGGGCTGACCTGCCGCATGGTGCGCGCAACGCCCGTCGGGACGGCGCACGGCCAGGTTCAGCTGGCGCGCGGTCTGGCAGTAGGCCGGGCGCCCTGCCTGGCAGGTCGGGCAGTGACCGCACGCCGCGAAGCTCAGCACGACATGGTCGCCTGCGCGCACCCGGCTGGCCTGAGGCCCGACGCGCTCGACCACGCCCACCCCCTCATGCCCCAGGATGGCGGGCAGGGGATAGGGCATGTGCTGGTCCAGGGCGACCAGGTCGGTGTGGCACATGCCCGTGGCCACGAGACGCACAAGCACCTCATCGGCCAGGGGCTCGTCGAGATCGACCGCTTCGATGCTGAATCGACCGGCTTCGCGGGTGACGGCGGCACGGATCTCCATGGTGTTTGTCTTCCTTCTGAGGGCGGTTGCGGGACAGGTGCAGATGTCAGCCGATCCTAGGAAAACAAGGGCCCGACACCCATCGTCGCTTCAGACAAATGCCGTTCATCCCGAATCGTCGGAAATGACGATGGCTGCAAGGGGGCGCGCTCTCTAGCGTGCAGCGACGCTGCCGGTCCGCGGCCAGCGTTTCAGCATGAACACGGAGCACGACGAGATGAGCGAGAACCTACCCACCGGCGCCGCAGGCTGCCCTTTTTCAGTGCCTGAGCGCGGGCCCGGTCCCGAGTACCGGCGCTGGCTCGGGCTGTGGCGCAACCCTGCCGTGCAGCGCGAGATCGAATCGCTCGACGCCAGGCGCGATTGCCAGCGCATCGTCTACCTGCTGACGGCCTACGAGTTCCCGGCCGACATGCAGCGCTCGACCGAGCTGGCGCTGTTCCACACCTATGGCAGCCAGACCGTCTCGGCCCTGCTGGACCGCACCAAGCAGTTCAGCAAGCATGGCCAGAAGCGCTACGACGATACCCGCCTGTTGATCGCGCAGTACATCGAAAGCGGTTGGGAGGCCGACAAGGGCCGGCGCTCCATCGAGCAGATGAACCACATCCACTCCTTCTACCGCATCGAGAACGAGGACTTCCTGTTCGTGCTGTGGACCTTCCTGGATTTCCCGACCCGCTGGCTGCAGGACTACGGCTGGCGCGCGATGACCGCCCATGAGCGCGAGGCCTGGTTCCACTACTGGATCGAGATCGGGCGGCGCATGAACCTCCAGGACATCCCCGCCACCTGGGCCGAGTTCGACGCTTTCGTGGCCGAGTACGAATCGCGCAAGCTCAAGTACGCGGTGGGCAACGAGCGAGTGGCGCAGGCCACCATCGACATCATGGCGGCCTGGTTGCCCAAGCCCCTGCGCTTCGCCGTGAAGCCGGCGGTGGCGGCGCTGGTGCCTGACCGGCTGCTGCCCGCCGTGGGGCTGTCAGCGCCGCCTTCGTGGCTGAAGGCCGTGACGCATGGCGTGCTCAAGGCCCGCGCCGCCATCAAGCGCTTCGTGCCGTACGAGGGCTATCCCACCTTGCTGTCCGATGGGCTGAACCGCACCTACCCCGGTCACTGCTACCGCATCGAAGAGCTGGGCCCGGACTTTGCGCACCGCCCCAAAGGCGGCAAGGCCCCGGGTGATCAGCCCGAGGCCCTGCATGAGGAGGCGCCCGCTCAGCGCGGCTGAAACGCCATGCCGCCCTGAGGTGGCGGTGCTGGCTGAGCCGCCCCGGCGGGGGCGGTGGCCGGGCGGCGGCCCAGCCCCATCACCCCGGCCAGCGCCGGGATCAGCAGCACGGCGCCCACCATGTTCCACAGGAACATGAAGGTCAGCAGCAGGCCCATGTCGGCCTGGAACTTGATGTCCGACATCACCCAGGTCAGCACGCCGGCCGCCAGCGAGATGCCGGTGAAGGCCACGGCCAGGCCGGTGGTCTTCATGGTCTCCAGGTAGGCCTCGCGCAGCGGCAGGCCCTGGCGCAGGTAGGTCTCCAGGCGGTTGTACAGGTAGATGCCGTAGTCCACGCCGATGCCCACGCCCAGCGCGATCACTGGCAGGGTGGCCACCTTCACGCCCAGGCCCATCACCGTCATCACGGCCTCGCACAGCAGCGAGGTGATGACCAAGGGGATCAGCAGGCACAGCGTGACGCGGATGGAGCGGAACTCCAGCATCAGCAGCGCTGCCACGATGCCGTAGACCAGCAGCAGCATGGGCCGCCAGGCCTTCTCGACCACCTCGTTGGTGGCGGCCTCGATGCCGGCGTTGCCCGCGGCCATCAGGATCTCGGCGTGCGGGCCGCCGTGGGTCTGGCTGAAGGCCTCGACCGTCTTGATCACGCCCTTGAGCGTGGCCGCCTTGTGGTCGGCCAGGTAGGCGATCACGGGGATCATCGAGCAGTCGTCGTTGTAGAAGGCCTGCGGGATGCCCTTGTGCGCCGAGTTCGAGATGTAGCGGTTGCGCGAGACGGTGGACCACTTGAGGTTGCCGCCGTAGCTGCCCGAGATGATCTGCTTCATCCAGTCGAACAGCGACATGGTGCCCTGCACCCCGGCCGTTTCCTCCAGCGCCCACTGCAGCTGGGTCACGGTGCTGGCCGCCGCATAGGCACCGCACTCGCCAGGCGGTGTCTTGACCATCACCACGAAGGCATCGGCGCTGGTGGCGTAGTTCCTGGTGAAGAAGGCCACGTCCTGGTTGTAGACCGAGTGGGGGCGCAGCTCCGGCGCGCCCGGGTCCAGGTCGCCGATCTGCAGGTGGCGGCTGACCACGAAGCCGGCCACGCCCACCACGGCAGCCACACCCAGCACGCCCCAGGCGCGCCGGCCCGAGGCCAGCGAGGCGATGGCCGAGGCGATGCGGTGCGGGCCCTGGGCGCGCCGCTGCGCGGCCTTGAGGCCGCCGCGCGAGATGCCCGTGTAGGACATGGCGATGGGAAGCAGGAACATCTTGGTGAAGATGATCACGCCCACCCCCACGCTGGCGCTGATGGCCAGTTCGCGGATCACGCCGATGTCGATGATCAGCAGTGTCGAAAAGCCCACCACGTCGCACAGCAGGGCGACCGTGCCGGGCACGAACAGCAGCGAGAAGGTGGCCTTGGCCGCGCCCAGCTTGTTGGCGCCCCGGTGGCTTTCGCTGGCGAAGGTGTTGATGTTCTGCACCGCGTGCGACACGCCGATGGCGAAGGTGAGGAAGGGCACGAGGATGGAGTACGGGTCCAGCCCGAAGCCCAGCGCGTGCATGATGCCCAGGTGCCACACCACGGCCAGCAGGCAGCAGCCGATGGTGACCAGCGTGCTGCGCCAGCAGCGCGAGTAGATCCACAGCAGCACGGTGGTCAGCGCCACGGTGAGCGCGAAGAACAGGCCGATGGCGCCTGCGCCGTGGATCAGGTCACCCACCAGCTTGGCGAAGCCGACGATGTGGATGCGGATGCCGGGGCGCTCGTAGCGCTCGCGCAGCTGGGTTTCCAGGCGCTCGGAGAACACGGCGTAATCCAGGTGCTCGCCGGTGTCCGGGTCGTTCTCCAGCAGCGGCGCCACGATCACGCTCGATTTGTGGTCGTTGGACACCAGGCTGCCCACCAGGCCGGCCTTGGCGATGTTCTCGCGCACCACGGCCACGTCGCGCCGGATGCCCAGGCTGCCGAAATCCGCCGGCACCACCTTGCCGGAACGCAGCCCATCTTCCGTGGCCTCGAACCACAGCGTGTTGGGCGTCCACAGCGAGCGCAGGTTGCCCCGGTCGATGCCGGGGATGTAGAAGACCTCGTCGGTGACTTTGCGCACCACCTCCAGGTACTCGCGGTTGTAGATGTCGCCGTCGGTGGCTTCCACCGCGATGCGCACGGTGTTGCCCAGGGGGCGCAGCTCGTTGACGAAGCGCAGGCTGTTGACGATGAAGGGGTGCGCCGTGGGCACCATCTTCTGGAAGCTGGCGTCAGGACGCAGCAGCGTGGCCTGCCACAGTAGCACGGCCGAGGTGATCGCGAAAAAAAGCAGCCACAGTGGCCGCCGCGAGAACAGGGCGCGCTCGGCCGCCGCCTGCAGGCGGACGGCCCAGCCGGTAGACGCAGTCATGGTGATGTCCTTTTCCAGGGCACGGTGTGCACCGAGGCGCCACCCAGGCCCACGGTGACGATTTCATGGGGCTTGGTGAAGGCCACGCCACTCAGCCGCTTGACGGGCAGCCGGGCGCCCAGGGCCCGGTACGAGGCCCCGCCGTCCTGGCTGAGCAGCACCTGGCCTTCCTCGTTGAGCAGCAGTGCGCCGCCCGGGACGGCCTGGGCCGACACGATGGCGCGGGCGCTGTGGCTGTTGACGGGCTTCCAGCTGGTGCCGCCGTCCAGCGAGCGGAACACGTTGCCATTGAAGCCATAGGCGGTCAGGCCCGTGCCGGGCAGGGCCAGCACCCCGTACAGGTGGCCGTTGTAGCCGACCTGGGCCTTCGTCCAGCTGCGGCCCTGGTCGGGCGAGCTGAAGACCGTGCCGTTCTCCGCGGCGATCAGCACCTGCCCGGCCGGGGTCAGCGTGATGCCGTTGAGGTGCAGGCCCTCGGGGTTGTCCAGCCGGTCGCCGATGTAGGTCCAGTGCCGGCCGGCATCTTCCGTCTGGAAGAGCTGACCGAAGGCCCCGGCGGCCAGACCGCGCTGCGCATCGAAGAAGCGCACGGCCAGCAGGGGCTTGGACGGCCCGCCCGATATGGCCGCTTCGGCCGCGGCCACGGCATCTTCGGCCTGCAGGCGTTGGGGCGAGGGATCCTCGCCGTTGCCGGGCGGCAGCTTGTCGAGCTGTGCGCGCGCAGCGGCCAGGATCAGCGGGTCGGCCTGGCGGCCATCGAGCTGGCGTTGCCAGGTGGCCCCGCCATCGCGCGTGGCCAGGACCACGCCGTCGTGGCCCACGGCCCAGCCGGCCTGGGCGCTGCCGAAGCTCACGGCGGTCAGCATCACCGAGGTGGGCGTGGGGGCCTGGCGCCACTGGCGTCCCCCATCGTCGGACAGCAGCACCAGGCCCGATTCGCCCACCGCCACCAGGCGCGAGCCCGCCTGGGCGACGTCCGTGAGCAGCCGGCGGGCGCCATGGCTGGTGGCGGGAGAGGGACGGGTCAGCAAATCGATGGGCTGGGCGTGGCCGGCCTCGCGCGGCGGCTCGCTGGCCACCACCGTGGCGCACAGGCCCAGCGCCAGGGCGCCCTGGGCCAGCCTGCGCCCATGCCGTGCGAGCGATGCGGGCAGGGGCCCGGACAGGGGACTGCTCATGCGCTCAGTTCCCGATGCGGCGCAGCGCGTCCGGCGTGAAGTCGGATGGCTTGAGCGGGACGTTGAACTGGATGGGCTTTTCCTCGTTGGTCAGGCCGCTGGACACGTAGCGGCGGGCCTGCAGGTCGTACTGGGCCGAGCCGCCGATGAAGAAGGCCGGGGCGTTGTAGTACTGCACGCCGAAGATCTCCAGCACGCGCCACAGTTCGCCGCGGCCATCGAACAGGTCGCCGTGCGCGATCTGCCAGGAGTCCTCGTCGAGGTAGTAGACGCGTTTGCTGTAGACGTGGCTTTTGCCGGCCTTCAGAGTGGCCTCGACCACCCACACGCGGTGCAGCTCGTAGCGCACCAGGGACTGGTTGTAGGTGCCAGGCTTGATGATGTCCGTGTACTTCAGGCTCTTGTCGGTGAGCTTGAAGTTGTTGTAGGGAATGATCATCTCCTTCTTGCCGACCAGCTTCCAGTCGAAGCGGTCGGGTGAGCCGTTGAAGCCGTCGTAGTCGTCCACCGTGGACAGGCCATCGACGCCATTGCGCGGCGTGTCGTAGGACACCTCGGGCGCGCGCAGCACGCGGCGTGTGCCAGGGTTGTAGACCCAGGCGGCGCGCGGCTGCTTGACCTGGTCGATGAAGTCGTGCGCCAGCAGCGCATCACCGGCGATGCTGGACGGCGCCTTGTACGTGGTGCGGAAGTAGAACAGCACGTTCGAGCCGTTCTTCAGGCCGTTGCTGAAGATGGTCTCTTCATGGCGCTTGACCGGCGTGAACGAGCCATTGGTCTGCACCGGGAACTCGGTCTGGTCGCGGATCAGCGTGTCGCCGCGGTAGCGGAAGGCGTGGTTCCAGATCGCCTCGACACCGGTCTTGGGGATGGGGAAGGGCACGGTGCTGGCGACCTGGTTGAGCACCGAGTTGCCCTCGTTGGCCGAATCGATCTTGCCGGCCTCGGCCTTCACGGCCTCGTAGGCCGATTCAGGGAAGGCCGCCGAGCGGCGTGTGGGGTACACGTCGATCTTGTAGCTGGGGTAGCGCTTGAGCAGGGCCAGCTGGCCGGGGGCCAGCTTGTCCTTGTGTTGCTCGGCGTTGGCAGCCGTGATGCTGAACAGCGGCTTGTCGGCCGCGTAGGGGTCGGCCCAGCCCTTCTTGGCATCGAAGCCGGCCGGCGCCTTGGTCAGGCCGCCTTCCCACTTGGGGATGGAGCCGTCCTTGTTGCCGGCGCGCTCCGCGCCGATGGGTGTGAGGTCCTTGGACAGGCGTTCGATCTCGGCGGACGAGAGCTTGGCTTGCGCAGTGGTCAGGCCCAGGGCGCACAGCGCGGCCAGGGTCAGCGTGGTTCGGACGCGTTGGTTGAAACGTGCTTGCATGGATGGTGTCTCCGTGTTCTGTGGATCAGAAGCTCGCGCCCAGCACCAGCGCGAAGAAGTCGCGGTCATGGAAGCTGTCGAAGCGCGCCTTGTCGTTGAAGGCCGTGTAGCTGATGTCCAGGGTGTAGCGCTTGTCGACGTCGAACTTGACGCCGGGGGCGATCACATGGCGGCCCTGGCTGAACACGCCGTCGGCCGACCAGCCCTTGACATCCTTGGAGATGAACAGGCGGGGCTTGACCACGACGCTGGAGATCAGGCCGGGGTATTCCAGTTCGAGCAGGGCGCGCACACCCCAGGCGGTGCTGGTGAAGTAGCCGTCCTGCGTGCAGTTGGCCTGGTTGGTGGCGGCGGCCGGGCAGGCCCCGCCATAGGCGGCGTGCGGGCCGGCGCCGAACTCGAAGCCGCGGCCGTAGCGCACGCCGGTGTAGGGATCGCCGATGCCGTTCCAGTGCTGGAAGGCGACCTCGCCCAGCACGGTGCCGGACGACGCGCCCAGCACGTTGGACAGCAGCTTCAGGGTCGAGACCTGGATCTGCGTCTTGTCCTTGAGGTCGTAGCCGCGGTTGTAGGTGCCCGATCCGATCGGCGCGGCGGTGGAGCCCCAGCGCGAAGCCATCGGGCCGATGCCGACGGTGCCGCCGGGGCCAGGTGCGGCCATGGCGTAGAAGCCATCGACCGAGCTGATCTGCACCGGGAAATCCTGCGTGAAGCTGACTTCACCGGACACCGACCAGCCCTTGACCACGGTGGACGCGCTCAGCCCGAAAACCCTGATTTTGTCGGCCGAGTAGTCCCAGAACACCGAGCCCAGCGGGCCGCCCAGGTAGTAGGCCGAGTTGGGCACCGTGGTCAGGTCGCGCACGCCCGACAGGTTGGGCACGTGCGTGGTGTAGCTGGTGTAGTAGGCGCCGATCTCGGTGTCGATGGATTCGACCATCTTCTTGAAGGCCAGGCCGAACTGGTTTTCATCGGCGCCGTCCTTGTCGTCCAGCAGCGAGAAGCGGAAGTTGGGCAGGGCGCCGCCCAGGCCACCGTTCCAGTGGTCGCGCGAGCTCTGCACGCCGAACACCGTGTCGTTGGCCACCAGCGTGGAGCCGCGCGTGCAGTTCAGCGCCGTGGCGGGCGACCAGTAGGTGCCGCAGCCGTCGATGCTGGTGCGCTTCCACTTGAACTGGTAATAGCCCTCCAGGGAGTAACCATCGCCCAGGCCCAGGTTGGCCGACAGCTGCGGCACCGGCAGGATGGCTTCCTTGAGCAGGGTGCCCGACTGGCGCAGCGCGTTGACATCGAGCACCTGGTACTGGTTGATGCCGGGCACGAACAGGCTCTCGCCGAAGTTCACCACGTGCTGGCCCAGGCGCACCTTGAGCTGGGCGGTCTCGCCCAGATCGAAGCTGCCGTAGACGTAGGCATCGAGCAGTTCGACGCCGCGGAAGTTCGACAGGTTGGTGTCGAACTGCGAATCGTCAAGCCGCTTGTCGGGCTCGTAGTTGTTGCTGGGTGCGCCGAAGGGCACGCTGCTGCCGCTCAGGCGCAGGTTGTCCCAGGCCTTGGCGCGCAGCATCAGTCCGTAATCGTCCTTGCGCAGGTTGACGTCGCCGATCACGCGCAGCAGGGTGCTGAAGTTCTCGCCCCGCTCGAAGTTCTTGTTGGCCGATGCGGTATAGGCCGAGCCCGAACCGCCATCGCCCTGGCCGAGCAGTTCCTTGTCGATGCCCTTGGCGCGCCAACCTGCACTGAGCGAGGTGCTGAGCGACCAGACGGCCTCGGCGCCGTCGCCCAGATCGATGGTGCCGGCATGGGTCGGCATGGTCAGGCCCCATGCCATGCAGGCCATGACATGAAGCGGGTTCAGGCGAAAGAGCGGCCTATTCATCAGGACTCCCATACGGTCTCCTACAGTGCTTGGGTGTAATCGCCTGGGCACTGTATGAAGACGTGTCCAGCGGCAACATCGTCACTTCGGACGATTTGGCCGTGGTGTCGCGCAGTGCGTGGAAACCCTCTGACCCCGGCCCCTGGATTCGCTCAAGATGGCCGCTTCTTCGAGGTCCATGGCCTCGCCAGGAGAGCCGGTTCATGAGTCAGTCCTTCATGCCATCGCCCCCCTCTTCTGCCGCCACGACCGATCCCGGATCGCCCTGGGCGGCCGTGCTGGCCGGCAAGATCAGCCCCCCCGCCACCAGCCCGAACCAGGTTCGGCGCCGGGCCATCGTCGAGCGAGCCGGCGGTGCGTCGCAGGCGCGCCTGGTGCTGGTGCGCGCGCCCGCCGGCTACGGCAAGACGACGACGATGGCCCAGTTGCGCGAGCGCCTGTCGGCCTCGGGCGTGGGTACGGCGTGGCTCACGGTTGATCGCGCCGACAACGACCTGCCGCGTTTCCTGCAGTGCCTGGCCGCCGCCGTGGCGCACCTGGTGGAGGGCGGCCGGGCCCGCGGTCTGCTGGGCCTGGTGGACCAGCTGTCGGCCTGCGAGCATCCCTTCGTGCTGTTCTTCGACGATGTGGAGTGCCTCCACGAATCCTCGGTGCTGGGCATGATGCGCGAGCTGATCGAGCACCTGCCGCATGGCGGGCAGGTGGTGGTGGGTTCGCGCAACGTGCCCGAGCTGGGGCTGGGCCGCCTGCGTGTGCATGGACAGCTGCTGGAGGTCGATGCCGAAGACCTGCGCTTCAGCCTGGACGAGACCGGCCGCTTCTTCGAGCAGCGCGGCAAGGGCCCGCTGCCGGCCGAGGCGCTGCGCCAGCTGCACAGCAAGACCGAAGGCTGGATCGCGCCCCTGTGGCTGGCCTCTGTGGCGCTGGACCGCCATGGCCTGGACAACGCCTTCATCGCGCAGTTCTCGGGCTCGAACGTGGCCGTGGCGCACTACCTGGCCGATGCCGTGCTGGCGCGCCAGCCGGATGAGGTGCGGCAGTTCCTGCTGCGCACCAGCGTGCTGGGCCAGCTCGATGCACCGCTGTGCCATGCCCTGGCACCCCGCGCCGAAGGCCAGACCCTGGCCGACAGCGAGCGCATGCTGCAGCGTCTGGAAGCGGCCGACCTGTTCATCCGCCCCGTGCTGCCGACGGCGGGCGTCGCGGGGCACACCCCGACGCGGCGCAGCTGGCGGTACCACAGCCTGTTCGCCGATTTTCTGCGGGCGCAGCTGGCGCGCGAGCAGCCGCACGAGTTCACACGGCTGCACCTGGCCGCCTCGGGCTGGTACGAGGCCAACGGCCGGCCGGTGCCGGCCATCGAGCACGCCATCGAAGGCGGCGACATGCCGCATGCGCTGTCCCTGCTGTCGCAGCATGCCCAGCGCTTCCTGGAGCAGGGCCGCATGCGCCTGCTGCACCGCTGGTTCGGACTGATCCCCGAGGCTGACCTGGCCGGGCACCCGCGCCTGGAGGTCATCGCCCTGTGGGCCACCTGCTTCGTGCACGGCCCGGCCCAGGCCAGCGTGCAGCTGCGCGACGCCCGCTGCAACCAGTCGGGCGATGCCACCGTGCAGGTCAAGCTGCGCGCCCTGCGCCCCTTGCTGCTGGCCATGACCGACCGCTACGACGAGGCGATGGCGGCAGGCCGTGAGGCGCTGGAGCACATGCCCACCGGCTGCCCTTTTTCCGACATCGGCCTGATGAACGTCCTGGCCCACGTGGCCTGGGTGCTGGGCGATGCACCGACCTCGCACCAGTTGCTGGACCGTGCGCGCCGCACGCCCAACAGCAATGCCTTCACGCGGGCCTACACGGAGTCGGTCGAGGGCATGCTCGACCTGCACGAGGCGCGCCTGCACCAGGCCATGGCGCGGCTGCGCATGGCCCTGGGCGACAGCGGCATGCCGGGCCACTCATCGCATGGCAACACCTGGGGCGGCGTGCTCTATGCCAGCACGCTGTACGAGGTCAACCGGCTAGACGATGCCCAGCGCCGCCTGAATGTTTACCTGCCGCATGCCAGCGAGGCCGGGTTGCCCGACCACATGATCATGGGCCACGCGATGCGTGCGCGCATCGCCCACGCGCGGGGCGATGTGGTGCAGGCCATGGACATGCTGGCCGACCTGGACTACCTGGGGCACCAGCGCCGGCTGCCGCGCGCCGTGGCCGCGGCCTGCCTGGAGCGCGCGCGCATCCAGGTCCTGCAAGGGCAGGCACGGGCCGCGCGCGAGTCGCTGGCCAGCGCGGACCTGCCCGGCCTGTGGGATGAGCCGCTGATCGCCAGGCTGCCCTCGCATGACCTGGAGTACCCCGCGCTGGGCCAGATGCGCTGGGACCTGGCCTTCGGGGATGCGGCGGCGGCCCTGCCGCGCATCGAAGCCGACCTGGCCATGGCCGAGGTGAGCGGCCGCCAGCGGCGGGCCATGAAGCTGCGCCTGCTGCTGGCCCTGGCCCAGCACCGCTGCGCGGACATCGCGGCCAGCACCCAGTCCATGGAGCTGGTGCTGCGCCAGGCCTGCCAGGAGGGCTTCGTGCGCCTGGTGCTGGACGAGGGCAGTGCGATGCTTCCGCTAGTGCAGCGCCTGCAGGCGCGCCTGGACGATGCAGGCATGGCCTGTGGCGACGCGGTGTGGGTGGAGTACCTGCAGAGCCTGGCGGCGGCCCTGGAGGCCTTGCCCCGCGCCGTGGGCAAGGCCGAGGTGGAGGCGGCCTCGCCCGCGCAGGGCAGTGCCGCGGCCATCACGGCCCAGGAGGTCCGCATCCTGCAGTTGCTGGCCGAGGGGCATTCCAACGGGGCCCTGGCCGCGCAACTCAAGGTCTCGGACAGCACGGTGCGCACGCACCTGCGCAACATCAACGCCAAGCTCAACGCGCACAACCGCATGCAGGCGGTGGCCGCCGCACGGCGTCTGGCCGTGATCCCCTGATCTGTCAGGCGGCGTGCTGCGCGGCGGCCAGTCGGGCGACCCGGTCGATGTGCCAGTCCGCCGGGCCGAAGCGCTGCTCGATCATGGTGGCGCGGCGGAAGTAGTGGCCAATGGCCAACTCTTCCGTCATGCCCATGCCGCCATGCAGCTGCACCGCACCCTGGCCCACCGTGCGGCAGGCCCGGCTCACGCAGACCTTGGCCGACGACACCGCGGCGGCGCGCTGTGCCTCGGGGGCGTCCAGCAGGGCCGCGCTGGCGGCCGTGATCGCGGCGGCCTGCTCCAGTGCCAGGTGCATGTCGGCCAGACGGTGCTGCAGGGCCTGGAAGCTGGCGATCGGCGCGCCGAACTGGCGGCGCTGCCGCGCGTAGTCCAGCGTGTCGTGCATCAGCCGGCGCATCACGCCCAGGGCCTCGGCGCAGGTGGCCAGGGTGGCCTCGTCCAGCACGGGCTCCAGCAGGGCATGGGCGCCACCTCGCGGGCCCAGCACCTGGCCAGGGTTCACGGCCACCTTGTCGAAGAACAGCTCGCTGGCATGGCCGCCATCGATGGTGCGCAGATCGGTGCGGCGGATGCCGGGCGTGCCGGCGGGGATGCACAGCAGGGACAGCGCCTGGGCATCGCCATGGGCCTGTGGGTCGCAGGCGGTGACGAGCAGGTCCGTGGCCCAGCGGGCACCGTGCACCACGGTCTTGTGGCCGTGGAGCACCAGCCCGTCGCCATCCGCGCGGGTCTGCAGGGTGGTGCGCAGGCCCTGCAGGCCATGGCGCGCGGTGGCCTCGGTGTGGGCGAAGGCGACCAGCGCATGCCCGTCGACGATGCGGCCGATCATCTGCCGCCAGGCGGGATCGGGGCAGCGCTTGAACACGCCGCCCGCGATCACCACGGTGGACAGGTAGGGCTCGGCGCACAAGGCCTCGCCCAGGGTCTCCATGATCAGCAGGTTCTCCGGCATGCCGCCGCCCAGGCCGCCGTGGTCTTCACCGAAGGCGGCGCCCAGGATGCCCAGGTCGTGCGCGAAGGCCCGCCACAGCGGTGGGGCGTCGAGCGCCTGGTCGAGCTGGTGCAGGCGTTGCTCCAGGCCGTGCTGATCGGTCAGGAAGCGGGCCAGGCTGTCGCGCAGCATGCGCTGGGTGTCGTCGAGGTCGAAGGTGGTGCTCATGGGCGCTGGGGGTGGGGCAGGGCAGGTGCTCAGCGCGACAGGATGTCGGCCGCGATGAGGTTGCGCTGGATCTCGTTGGTGCCGGCGTAGATGGAGGCGGCGCGGTCGTTGAGGTAGGCCGACATCGAGAAGGCCGCCTCTTCGGGGACGCCCAGCCCCTCGCAGTCGGGCATGGGCACGCGCAGGTGGCTTTGGTGGGCGGCGATGGCCACGCCCAGCTCGGTCAGGTGCTGGCGCAGCTCGGTGCCCAGCAGCTTGGTCATTGAGGGGCGGATGCCGGGGGGCTCGCCCCGTTCGTGCGCCTGCAGGGCGCGCATCTCCAGGGCTTCCACGGCGTCGATGCGGCAATGGGCATCTGCCAGCGCGTGCCTCAAGCGGGTGTGTTCGGCCTCGCCGTGCAGGGCCGGGTCGGCGAAGGCCGCGTCCAGCGCCGCATGCAGGCGCCGCAGGCGTGAGCGCAGCTGAGGTGCCCAGGGGTTGCCGCGCTCGTGCTGCAGCAGGTACTTCGCGATGGCCCAGCCCTGGTTCTCCTCGCCGATCAGGCCGCTGGCCGGCACCCGCACGTCGTCGAAGAACACCTGGTTGAGCTCGTGGTCGCCCGAGATGCTGATGATGGGGCGGATGGTGATGCCTGGCGTGTCCAGGTCGAAGCACAGGAAGCTGATGCCCTGCTGAGGCTTGCCGCCATTGGCCGTGCGCACCAGGCAGAACATCTTGTTGGCGTACTGCGCGTGGGTGGTCCAGATCTTGGTGCCGTTGATCACGTAGTGATCGCCATCGCGCACGGCCTTGCATTGCAGCGAGGCCAGGTCGGAGCCCGATTGCGGCTCGGAGTAGCCCTGGGCCCAGTAGTCCTGGCCCGAGAGGATGCCGGGCAGCCAGCGCTGCTGCTGCGCGGGCGTGCCGAACGCGATGATGACCGGGCCGACCATGCCCGTGCCCATGGGCGCCAGCGGCGGGGCATCGGCCTCGCACAGCTCGCGGTTGAACAGGTAGTGCTGGCGCGGCGTCCAGTCCGTGCCGCCATGGGCCACGGGCCAGCGCGGGGCGCTCCATCCCCGCTGCGCCAGGAGGCGGTGCCAGGCGATGCCTTCCGGGTGGTCCGAGAAGATGCCCGAGCAGCGGCGGCCGGCTTGGCGCAGCTCATCGGTCAAGGCTTCTTGCAGGAAGCGACGCACATCGTCGCGGAAGGCCTTGTCGGCGTCGGTCAGGACCATCGGGGATCGCTCCAGGGGCTGGCGGTGGCGCGAGTGTTCCAGGTTCGAGCCCTGGGCCCAATCGTCGAAACTGACGAAAGCGCCAACCGTCCGATCCGACGATGGCGAGGCCACCGGCGGCGCCCCAGCATCCCGGCCATGAAAACCGTGACCCCTTTCAAGCCGGACGAGGTGTTCGACGTCATCGTCGTGGGCGGTGGCACCGCCGGCAGCGTGCTGGGCGGGCGATTGAGCGCCGACCCCGGCCTGCGTGTGGCGGTGCTCGAGGCTGGCGGCGCCGGCGACAGCTGGGTCGTGCGCACGCCGGCCGCGGCGGTGGCCATGCTGCCGACCCGCCTGAACAACTACGCGTTCGAGACCGTGCCGCAGGCCGGGCTGGACGGGCGCCGCGGCTACCAGCCCCGGGGGCGCATGCTGGGCGGCTGCTCGGGCATGAACGCCATGGTCTACATCCGCGGCCATGCGAGCGACTACGACCAATGGGCCTCGCTGGGCAACCCGGGCTGGTCCTATGCGGACCTGCTGCCTTATTTCCGGCGCAGCGAGGACAACGACACCTTCGAGGATGCCTTCCACGGCCGCGGCGGCCCGCTGCCGGTGAGCGCCTTGCGCACGGGCAACCCCTTCCACGCGCACTTCCTGCAGGCGGCGCGCGAGGCCGGCTTCCCGCTCAACGACGATTTCAATGGTGCGACGCAGGAGGGCCTGGGGCCTTACCAGGTGATGCAGCGCAACGGCGAACGCTGGAGCGCGGCGCGGTGCTTCCTGCACCCGCACATCGGCCAGCGCCCCAACCTGTCGGTGCGCACGGGCATGCAGGTGACCGGGCTGTTGTTCGACGAGCGGCGCGTGGTGGGGGTCGAAGCGGTGTACCAGGGCCGCCTGGTGCGCCTGCGCGCCCGGCGCGAGGTGGTGCTGAGCGCGGGTGTGTTCCTGTCGCCCCAATTGCTGATGCTCTCGGGCATCGGGCCCGGCGAGCAGTTGCAGCGCCTGGGCATCGCCGTGCGCCACCACCTGCCCGGCGTGGGCGAGAACCTGCAGGACCACCCGGATTTCATCTTCGCCTACCGCGCCCGCAGCCTGGACCTGATGGGCTTCTCGCCAGCGGGCCTGTGGCGCACCGCGCGCGAGATCGGCCGCTACGTGCGCCATCGCACGGGGGCCATCAGCAGCAACTACGCGGAGGCGGGCGGCTTCCTCAAGACCGACCCGTCATTGGCCGTGCCCGACCTGCAGCTGCACTTCGTGGTCAGCATCGCCGAGGACCATGCGCGGCGCCTGCACGGGGCGCATGGCTATTCCTGCCACGTGTGCCTGCTGCGCCCACGCAGCCGCGGGCGCGTCAGCCTGCGCAATCCCAACGCCCTGGAGGCCCCGGACATCGACCCGGCCTTCTTCAGCCACCCGATGGACCTGGAGGACATGGTGCGCGGCTACAAGGTCACGCGGCGCCTGATGGATGCACCGGCCCTGGCCTCACGGCGCCAGGCCGACCTGTTCACGCACGGCATTGACACCGACGAGCAGATCCGTGCCGTGCTGCGCGCCCGCACGGATTCGGTCTACCACCCCGTGGGCACCTGCCGCATGGGGCCCGATGCCCTGGCCGTGGTCGACGCGCAACTGCGCGTGCACGGCATGGAGGGCTTGCGCGTGGTGGACGCCTCCGTGATGCCGACGCTGGTGGGCGGCAACACCCAGGCCGCGGTGGTGGCCATCGCCGAAAAGGCGGCCGACCTGATCATGGGCCGTGTGCAGGCGCAGGCCGGCCCCATGGCCGCTTGAGCGGGGGCACACAAGGCAAAAGCCCCGGGCAGCGGCTGTGGCACCGGGGCTTTCGCGGAAGCGCCCCGAGGGGCGCTGGGGCGGTCAGTTCAGCGCGCTGGTCGGCACCACCGGCAGCACCACGCTGGAGGGGCGTGCCGCGTCGTTGAAGATGGTGGTGATGCCACCGGCGGCCTGCGCCTGGCTAGGCAGCGGCCACACGCCCATGGCCTGGTTGCTGGCGCTGATCGCGATGCGCAGCTTCTGGCCCTTGCGGATCACGGCGGCGGCCGGGAACACCTCCACCGGCACCAGCACGGGCTGGCCGGGGACCACGGGCAGGCGGGCGGCCTCGGTGAACGGGTGCCACGGCTGGATCATCACGCCCTTGATGTAGCGCGAGCGGGTGGTGTCCACCGCGCGGTGGCTGACGGCCTGCAGGCCGGTGGACAGCGGCGTGGCCTTGCCCAGGATGTCGACCGCGTCGATGCGCACCGACACGGCGGCTTCGCTCCTGGTGGTGGCCACCCAGATGTCGGCCTGGATCGGGCCGTTGATGTAGAGGTCGCTGGTCTGGTAGGGCGTCTCGTAGATGATGGCGCCCTGCGACTTCTCGACCGTGTTGCTGTTGGTGTAGCAGGCCTTGGGCAGCAGGCCGGAGATGCCCAGCGACCACTGCACCATGCTGCTGGAGCAATCGCTGCCGTCGTTGATCTCGACCCCGGCGCTCACGGTCTTGCCCGAATCGTTCTTGGCGTAGGTCACCACGGCAGGCTTGGGCTCCTTGACGAAGCGGGCGGTCTCGCCGCTGGCCGGCTTGGCGGCCGTGAGCGTCTGGTTGCCGCGCAGGTACAGGCGCGTGGGTGTGAGCTGCGGGTGCGGCCAGTCGGTGGACTTGGTGTAGCGCGTGCTGCCCAGCAGGCCGTAGCCTTCGACGAACTGCGTGACGTTGGGCAGGGTGGCCGCGCCGGTGTTGATGCCGCGCAGGTACTGGTCGAACCACTGCAGCATCAGCGAGGCCGAGCCCGGCGCGCCGTTGCCCAGCAGGGTGTTGGCGCCGCTGGCGGCGGCCAGCACGGCCTCGACGTGCGAGCCCTTGACGATCAGCAGCTTGGCGTTGACGTTCTTCTTGAGTTGCTCATAGATCAGCGGCTCGTCGCGCTGGAAGATGTCGTTGGACGAGCCGACGATGAAGGTGGGCACCTTGATGCTGCCCGCGCCCTCGACCGGCGAGCGCACGGCCCAGAAGTCGCCGTCGTCGGTGGCATAGCCGCTCACGCCGGTCATGGCCTGGTCGACGGTGGGCAGGTACCAGCTGTCGATGGAGGCGATGTGCTCCTGGTTGGCGGCCTCGATCTGCTCGGACCAGGTCGGGAAGTTGATCTTGGCGATGTCGTTCTGCACGCTCAGCGTGTGCGTCAGCGGCAGCCACAGGCTGATGAACTTGGCGTTGAGCAGGCCGCCGATGCCGACGGTGCCGCGGTACGCATCGCCCATGGGCACCTGCGCGAACACGGCCTTCACGGCGGGGTGCTGCTGGCGCGCGGTCTGCAGGCTGGTGATGCCCAGGTAGGAGGTGCCGGCCAGGCCCAGCTTGCCGTTGAACCACGGCTGCTGGGTGACCCAGTTGACGGCAGCGGCGTAGCCTTCCTGCTCTTCGGTGCCCAGCAGGGCGCCTTCGCCGCTGGACATGCCGGTGCCGACCACATCGACGGCCACCGAGACATAGCCGCGGCGCACCATGAATTTGTCCTGGCCACCGACCAGCAGGGAGTTGCCCGTCTGCACCAAGTAGCCCAGCAGCTGGCCCAGGTCGATGCGGTAGGCGGTCTGCGTGAGGATGGCAGGGAAGGCGCCGGCCACGGGTTTGCCCTTGGCATCGGCCGGCACGGTCACGCGCACGGCCAGCTTCTTGCCGTCGGCCATGGTGATGAACTGCAGCGGCAGGCTCACGGCATCCGCGTAATCCTCTTTGCGGGTGTATTCCTTCCACGTGCTGCCCGCATTGCTGGTGACCGCGGCGTTGTCGCTGGCGGTGGTGCCGCGCGTGCCCAGGGTGGTGGTCTGGGCGGTGGCGGCGGTGCCGGCGCACAGCGCGATCAGGGCGGCAACGGTGCTGCGCAGCGCGAAGGACTGCGCCGAGCGGCGGGCCGTGGTGGTGGACGTGGACATGCGGTCTCTCCTCAATGGACGGTATGGACGCTTGGATGCTTATGGATCGAGATGCTAGGGGCGAGTGTGCAGCGATCCAATGGCCGCAGTGACCAATCTATTTGCCGTGGCGGGCGGGACTTACCCTGCACGCATCCAGGGGGTTCAGGGCCTGCGGCCTTCGCGCCAGTCCGACGGCGTCACGCCCGCCCAGCGGCGGAAGGCCCGGTGGAAGGTGCTGACCGAGGAGAAACCCAGGGTGTCGGCCACCTGCTTGAGCGACAGGGCCGCATCGGCCAGCAGGCGCTCGGCCACCAGCCGCTGGCACTGCTGGAGCAGGTCGGAGTACGACAGGCCCAGCATCTGCAACTGCCGCCGCAGCCGCCGCTCGCTGATGCCCAGGCGCGCGGCCGTGTCCTGTACCGAGAGCTGCTCCGGAAAGGCCTTGAGCAGGCATTGGCGCACCTGCTCGGCCAGGTCGTTGCCGCTGGCCTTGGCCGACAGGGCCAGCTCGGCGCGGGTGCGCGCCGCCAGGTAGGCGACCGGGTCGTGCGAGGGCTGCACGGCGTCGAGCAGGGCCCGGTTGAAGCCGATGGCGCACACCGGCTGCCCAAAGCTGACGTGGCGCCCGAAGGCCGCCGCATAGCGCGTTGCCTGGCCCTCAGGGCAGGCATAGGGAAACTGGATCTGGTGGATGTCCCTGGGCTCGGCACCGGCCAGGCGCAGCATCTGCATCGCGCCGCAGGCCACCTGCTCGGTGCGGAAGTGCCCGCTCAAGCCCTGCTGCACCAAGGCGTCGATCTTCAGGCGGGCATCGTGTGCCGTCTCTGCCAGTTCGATCTCGCAGCGGTCGAGCGCCAGCGGGCTGAAGTGCAGCAGGTCGGCGAACACCTGGCGCAGGCTGGGCGCCGACAGGGCCAGCGGGGTGAAGAGCCGGAACTGCATCATGGCGATGCTCTTGCCCACCACCAGGCCGAAGCTGGGGTCGCCGCTGGCTTCCACCGCGGCGGCCATGGCCCGGTCGAACACATCGAGGGACACCCAGGTGCCGTGCTGCTCCAGCGCGTCCAGCGAGTCGATGCCGCAGCGCTTCAGAATGAGGCTGGCGTCGAAGCCCTCCACGTCGAGCGCGGAGGCCAGGATCTTCAGGTGGGTGGGAGAGACACGCATGCGGCCGTCAGTGTCCGGCGTTTTAAACGCGCACAGGGCGGCCGCATGCTGCGGGCTTTCCCTAGGGTTGGAGTCACTTGCAGCTGGTGCTCGTGATCGCCTTGCCCGCCAGGCGGGCCTCCAGGTAGTCGAACGCGCCCTGGAAGCCGAGGAACACCGAGGTGATGTGCTCGCCCAGCACCTGGCGGAACGTGGTGGGCACGCCCTGCTGGCAGTAGGTCGTCACGAGGCCCTTGACGTCATCCACCGGCATCACCTGGTCGAAGAGGCCGTTGTACAGGTAGGTGGGGGCGCCGGGCTTGCGCTGGCCCAGACGGTTCAGGGCCACCACCTGCTGCACGGCGGGCACGGCCAGGATGTCGGGCACGGTGGTGTAGCTGGCCATCTTCTTGAAGGCGAAGGAGCCCACCACGTCGGGAGTGCCACCCAGGAACTGGCCGGCGCACATGTCGCGGATCTTGACCAGCATGGCCTTGCCTTCTTCGTTGGTCAGGGCATCGACATCCACCTCCGGGTAGGCGCGGCCCAGGGCCGAGACGGCGCCCATGTACAGGCCGGCGAACAGCTTGCCATCGACCTTGCGCGCCACGTTGCCCATGTCCACGGGGACGCCGCCCGCGGCCACGCCGACGATGTTGAGCTCGGGCGCGTAGCTGCGGTAAAGCTCGTTGGCCCAGGTGCTGGCGATGGAGCCGCCCGAGTAGCCGGTGAGCACGGCCGGGGTGGCCGCACCGCTCAGGCCCAGGGGCAGGAAGCGCTCGGCCGCGCGGATGGCGTCGAGCACGGCCTGGCCGGAGTTGCGGCCCACGGTCCACAGGGATTGCAGGCCTTCGTAATCCGGTACCACGGCCACCCAGCCCTTGTTCAGGCCACTTTGCACCAGGGCCTGCTCCAGCGCGGTGCCCTTGGCGATCTGATAAGAGGGCGCGCAGTTCAGCGTGAGCGCGTCGTAGGCCGTGTTGTAGACATAGAGCTTGCGGTTCTTGGCGGGCGCGGTGGAGGGCAGCAGCGCGGCGGTGACGGCGGCCACGGGGCGGCCCTTGTGGTCGGTGCTGCGGTACATCAGCTGCCAGGCCTGGCCCTTGACCGGGAACAGGTAGTAGGCCTTGGCGCTCATCTCGCGGTAGCGCAGCACGTCACCAGGCTGGGCAGCCTGCAGTTCGGCCTCTGAAGGCGCGGTGTAGAAGGCGTCGTCACCCGGCTTGGCCACGGGCGATGCCAGCGGGGGCCAGGCCTGGGCGGCGGCTTGTGCCACGTGGCAGGCCGCCAGCGACAGCAGCGAGGCGCCGATCCAGCGCGCGAGGAAGGCGCCGCCCAGGCGGCGGGCACCAGCAAAGCCAGGTCGTTCGAGCATGTCTTGTCTCCGTGAGGTGGTTGGTCCGGGAGTGGACTGTGCGCATGCCTGACGAAGGACGGTGTCGATTTATCGACAGAGACCGGGAAACCCCGATCAAGGGTTGTCACTCGGGTGAGCGGATCAGGGGCAGCCAGTTCTCGAAATGCACCTTGGCCTGCAGGGCGGCCAGGTCGGTGATCTCGACCTTGTTGTAGGCCAGTTGCAGCAGGCCTTCGGCCTTCAGGCGCTGCAGGGCCTGGTTCACGGTCTGGCGCGACATGCCCAGCATGTCGGCCACCTCCTGCTGCTGAACGCTCACGCGCTGCTTGGTCTCGCCGGCGCCGGACAGGCTCGATTGCGCGAGCATCAGCAGGATGCGCGCGACGCGCAGATCGTTGGAATCGACCTTGCGCCCTTCGAGCACGAACAGGGCCAGCCGCAGCTTCTGCGTGAGCAGCAGGGCGAAGTGGAACCAGTGCTCGGGCTGGCGGGCCAGGTGCTCGCGCAGGATCACGTCGCTGAGCCACAGCACGGTGGCGGGCTGCTCGGCGCGCACATGGTGCACACGGGGCAGGCGGTCGTACAGGCCCATCTCGCCGAACCAGCTGACGGGCTCGAGGTGCACCTGGATGGATTCGTCGCCGTGCTCGCTGACGTCGAAGGCCGCGAGCCGGCCTTCCAGCGTGGCGTAGATGCCGTTGGTCGCGTCGCCGCGCGAGAACAGGCGCTGGCCTGCCTGCAGCCGGCGCGGCACGCCGATCTTGAGCAAGGCCTGCTGCAGCGAGGCAGGCAGCTCCCGGTACCAGGGGTCGGTGGCGAGGATGCCCGCCACGTCGATGCGGCCTGCGCTGTTGTCCATGGAGGGGCTCAGACCACGACAGGCTTGCCGGCGGCGGGGCGTGGGCGGGGGCCCTGGGCAACTGGCATGGTGGGCGGGGTGGCCACGAGTTTTTCGAACAGGTCGATGGGCAGGGGCTTGCTGAACAGGAAGCCCTGGTAGGCCGGGCAGCCGTTCTCGCGCAGCCAGGCGAGCTGCTCGGCCGTCTCCACGCCTTCGGCGATCAGCATCAGGTTCAGGCTCTGGCCCAGCGAGACCAGCGTGCGCACGATGGCCATGTCGTTGGGATCGTTCAGCAGGTCGCGCACGAAGCTCTGGTCGATCTTGAGCTGGTCGATGGGCAGGCGCTTGAGGTAGTTCAGCGACGAGTAGCCGGTGCCGAAATCGTCGAGCGACAGGGCCAGGCCGCGGGCGCGCAGCTCGGCCATCTTGCGCACCACCTCGTCCATGTCCTTGACCAGCAGGCTTTCGGTGAGCTCGAGCTTGAGTCGCGAGGGATCGATGCCGCTGCGCTGCACGATGTCGAGCACCTGCGGCACGAAATCCGGCTGGCGGAACTGCGAGGCGCTGACGTTGACCGACAGCGTGAGCGCGGCGGTGCGCGGATGGCCGGCCCACTCAGCGAGTTGCGTGCAGGCCTTGCGCAGCACCCAGTCGCCGATGGGCACGATCAGGCCGGTCTCTTCGGCCAGGCTGATGAACTTGCCGGGCAGGATCATGCCGCGCTGCGGGTGGTCCCAGCGCAGCAGCGCCTCGGCGCCGATGACCTGGCCATGGCCGTGGCCGTCCTCACGGACCTGGGGCTGGTAGTGCAATGTGAAATGCCCCTGCGCCAGGGCCGTGCGCATATCGTCCTCGATGGCGTTGCGGGCCGTCACGTCGGCCTGCATGATCACCAGCACCATGGCGATGGTGAAGAAGCAGCTGGCGTTGTTGATCCAGACGCTGATCTCGCGCGCCTCGGGGGGCGGGATGTAGTCGGGGTTGGTGACGCCGAAGTCGCTGCCCGCGTAGAACAGCGCGACAGCGAAGCAGATCAAGGGCAGCACCACGCGCAGGTAGGTGTTTTCCCTGCGGAACAGCAGGAAGGAGGCCGCAGCCAGTGTGAGCAGGTGCATGTGCGCCGACCGGGGCACCCCGACGTCGGGCACGTCGAAATAGCAGATCAGGCTGATCACCACCAGCAGGGCATGTGCCGACAGCAGGGCCGCCAGGCGGGTGCGGTTGGTCAGGGTGCAGGCCAGGGCCGCCATGCCGACGCTGGCCAGGGCAGCGTCCATGGCCAGCAGGACCCACTTGGCCTTGAGCAGGTAGTAGGTGCCCCAGCCCAGGCCGAGGGCGATGACGATGCTGCTGCCGAACAGCAGCAACAAGGTGACCCGCCGGCGGTGCTTGTCGCTGGCGTCCAGGCCCGGCAATGGGCGTGAAAAGAAGGTGGGGCGCCTGACGGGCATGCGTGAAGGGGACTGCGGTCTGCACCGGACAGCCCGGTACAGGTTCCCGATCCTCACACACGCCCTGACCCTTGGGCATAAGGGAGAGCGAGCGGTCCTGCCAACAAAGTCCCGGTTTGCTCGCCCTCGGGCTGGCCGGGTCAGCCTTCCAGGAAGGTGCCTTCGAAGACCTTCTTGGTGATCTTGTCGGCGGCCAGGCCGCCCACCGAGGGCAGGATGCCGGCCAGCGACTCCCCGACCTTGGCGTACTGGCCCGGGTCGGCGAAGGACAGCGCCAGGTCGCTGAACACCAGCACGTTCTCGAAGACCTTCCAGCCCTTGCCCTTGAGCTTGGCCAGTTCGGCCACGCGTTTTTCGGCCACCGTGATCTTGGGCTCGGCCGTCTTGTAGCGGCTCTGGTACTCGATCACGGCGCGCAGGGCCGCGTCCACCTTCGAGGTGAAGGGGTCGAGCACGGCGTCCAGGCGCTTTTCGATCTCCTTGCGGTCCGCCGTGGCCTTGGAGGTGCCGGCCTTCTTGACCTCCTTGTCGACGTCGGCGAAGAACTTCTTGCGCGCTTCGGCGACCTTTTCGAGGATGCTGTGGAGGTTCTTGGCGGCATCGTGCGAGTTGACCTTCAGGCCCCCGAACTTGCTCTTGATGGTGCCCAGGTCATCGACCGCACCCTTGATGCTCGCCACGACGGCGAAGGGGCCGGAGGTGCCCAGGAACTGCTCCAGCAGCGCGGCGCCGGCTTCCTGGGACTTGCCCTTCTTGGTGAACTCGCCCTTGGCGTTGACGAAGCGCTGCTCGATGGTCTTGAGGTTGCCCTCCAGGCGCTTCTGCGCGGTCTCGATCTCCTGGCTGGCCGACACGATCTGCGCGCCGATGGCTGCCGTCGACTTGACCATGCCCACGATGCCGGGGATGGAGCTGGCGCCGAAGGACACCACGCCACCGGCCAGCAGACCGATGCTCACGGCCAGGCCAGCCAGGCCCGTGGTGATCTTCACGCCGATCTTGATCTTGTACTTGGTGTAGTCCTTGCGGGCCTTGACCAGCTCGTCCCAGGCCTTCAGCACGTCCTTCTGCGCACGGTCGACGGCGATCTTGCGGGCCTCTTCGATGCCCTTGTTGACGACGGTGATCAGCTTCTCGAGCTTGTCGTTCTGGCCCGCATCCTTCAGCGTGACCGCGCCCTTGTCGGTGGCCTGCAGGTTCTTGCCGATGCGGCTGACCAGGTCTTCGTAGATCTCGTTGGCCTTGTCGACCATGATGGACTGCAGCAGCGGGTCCTTCTCCACGGCCTTGACGATGGCCTTGTCGACATCGATCTCGATGGCGAAGTTCATGCCCGTGGGCGCCTTCATGACCTTGAGCGGTCCGGCGGCGGAGGCGATCGCCTTGTCCATGATGGACGAGGGCTGGGTGATGAGCTTGAGAATGGCCATGGAGACTCCTTGTTCGCGGCGACCATGAACGTAACAGACGTTACGAGGCGGGCGGGCTGTGAGGATCCGCCTGAACAGGAGGGTCCCTGAAGGGCCGTGGGGCGATGAGCCCCCGGCGGCCACGACAAGTTAGGGGGAACAAGATGGGCCAGGCAGTGTCGGCATGCCTAGAAGCTACCGACGCAGGAGCCCAGCGTGATCACGGCCACCAGCGCCACGATGGGCCCCACCACCGCCACGATGACCAGATCACGGTAGCTCTCGCGGTGGGTGCAGCCGCACACCGCCAGCAGCGACACGACCGCCCCGTTGTGCGGCAGGCTGTCCAGCGTGCCGGCGCCGATCACGGCCACGCGGTGCAGCAGGGCCGGGTCGATGCCGTGCAGGCGTGCCAGCTCAAGGTAGGTCGGGCCCAGCGCGTCGAGCGCGATGGTGAGGCCACCCGAGGCCGACCCGGTCAGCGCGGCCAGCAGGTTGGTGGACAGGGCCAGCGACACCAGGGGGCTGCCGCCCAGCCCCAGCACCCAGTCGCGCACCACCGCGAAGGCCGGCAGCGCGGCCACCACCGCGCCGAAGCCCACCAGGCTGGCCACCGACAGCACGGGCAGCGCCGCGCCGTTGGCCCCGGCGGCGACGCTGGCCTTGGGGTGGTGCAGGCGGGGCCGCTGCAGCACCAGCAGCACGGCGATGCCGGCGGCCAGTGCCAGGATCACCGACCACACGCCGGCCACATGGCTCAGGCCGATGCCACCGAAACGGGCATCGGCCAGGTAGCTGGTGTCCAGGCGGGGCAGCAGCCACAGGCTGCACAGCAGGTTCACGGCGATGACCACGACCATGGGCAGCAGGGCACGCACGATGCCGGGCAGGTCGGGCGCGGGCGGGCGGTGCGTGAGTTCGGCCGGATCGAAGTGGGTGGCCGTGCTGCCGCGTTCCCGCACCAGCGGATCGCCCGTCGGAGGTGAGGCCAATGGGCCCGGGTCATAGCCTTCGCCGGCCTGGCGCGCTGCCCGCTGCACGCGGCCCAGCCACCACAGGCCCCAGCCGAGCATGATGGCCGCGGCCAGCAATCCCAGGCCTGGGGCCGCGAAACCCGTGGTGCCGAAGAAGGGCATGGGGATGGCGTTCTGGATGGCCGGTGTGCCGGGCAGCGCCGTCATCGTGAAAGTGAAGGTGCCCAGGGCGATGGCCGCCGGGATCAGCCGCCGCGGCAGATCGGCCACACGGAACACGGCCTGCGCCATGGGCGCCAGCACGAAGAAGGCCACGAACAGGCTCACGCCGCCGTAGGTGACCAGCGCACCGGCCAGCACCACCGCCAGGATGGCGCGCTGGGAACCCAGTAAATCGGTCAGCCATTGCGCGATGCCATGCACCGCGCCGCTGTCGTCCATCAGCTTGCCGAAGATGGCCCCTAACAGGAACAGCGGGAAGAACTGCGCCACGAAACCGCCGGCGGAGGTCATGAAGGTCAGCGTCCAGTGCGCCAGCAAGGGTTCTCCGGACAGCGCGGCCGCCACCAGCGCGCCTGCGGGCGCCAGCACCAGCACGCTCCAGCCGCGGTACGACAGCCAGACCAGCAGGCCCAGCCCGAGCAGAATGCCCAACAAGCCCATTCAGAGGCCTCCGATCGCGTTCATCTTCATCTGCTTGTGTGGTCGAGGTGTTGCGTTGCAGCAAAGTCTACGGAGTCTGGCAGGCTTTGGCGAGGGCGTGGGCCGGGCGTGGCGGCCTCCAGGGAGGGGCTTGTTAACATCGCGGCCATGTGGCGAAACAAGCAGTCGATCAGCGAGGCGGCGACGGGCAGGGTCGGCGGTGGCTTTCCATGCGCATAGCGGTACTGGATGATGACCGGGATCACCTGGACCTGGTCTTGCAGATCATCGAGCGTGCAGGGCACGACGGCGTGGCGTTCTCCGAGGGCGCGGCGTTGGTGCGCCAGCTCCAGCGCGATGTGTTCGACCTGCTGATCGTGGACTGGCAGATGCCGGGGATGTCGGGCGTGGAGGTGGTCCGGTGGGTGCGTGCCCATCTGCAGGATCGCCTGCCCGTTCTCTTCGTGACGCAGCGCGACGAAGAGCGGGATGTGGTCGAGGCACTGGGCTGCGGTGCCGACGATTACATGACCAAGCCGGTGCGCGTGCATGAGCTGAATGCCCGCGTGGCCGCACTGCTGCGCCGCACCTATCCCTCGTCGGCGCTGCCAGCGCTGGTGTTGGGGGGATACCGCCTGGACCTGGTGCGGCGCGAGGTGACCTACCAGGGCGAGGCCATCGACCTCAAGCCCCGCGAGTTCGAGCTGGCGCGCTGCCTGTTCATGCAGCCTGGCCGCCTGCTGTCGCGCGATTACCTGTTGCAGACGGTGTGGGGCCTGGGCGCCCACGTGCCGTCCCGCACGCTGGACACGCACATGTCGTCCCTGCGCGCCAAGCTGGCCTTGCGCAGCGAGCGGGGCATGCGCCTGACGGCGGTGTACGGCCTGGGTTACCGGCTCGAAGAGGCCGTGGCCGACGATCCTCGCGGGCAACCCGGCTCCGAGGAGGCCCGATGCGCATGACCGGCCGCCGACAGGCTTTGGCCGCCGCCCTGGTGCTGGGGTGCCTGTGGCACCCGGTGGCTGCCGAGGACATGGTGACGCACGAGGTCCAGCCGGGCGACACGCTCATCGGCTTGTCTGATCGGCTGCTGGAGAGTCCTTCTCAATGGCCTGTGGTGGCCCGCCTGAACGCGGTGGTCCAGCCCCGGCGGCTCCAGCCTGGCAAGCGCCTTCGCATCCCGGTGTCCCTGCTCAAGGGCCAGGCCCGCCCGGCCACGGTGCTGTATGTGCGGGGGCAGGTGCTCCGTGGACTGGGCCAGGCGCCCGGGCGCCCCGTGGGCATCGGCGACCAGCTCGATGAGGGCGAGGTGCTGAGTGTGGGCCCTGACAGCTATGCCAGCCTGCGCCTGCATGACGGCTCGCAGGTGCACGTGCAGGCCGGTACGCGGGTGGCACTGGACCGCCTGCGCCAGGTGACCGAATCGGGCCGGTCCAGCACCTCGCTGGAGCTGCAGCGCGGGCGGGTGGACACGCAGGTGACGCCCCAGCGTGGCGGCTCCCGTTTCGATGTGCGCACGCCGCTGGCCGTGGCCGGTGTGCGCGGTACACGCTTCGGTGTCACGGTGGATGCCGAGGGTGCGCTGACCTTGTCCGATGTCGTGCAGGGGCAGGTGGCGGTTCAGGCCCTGGGTGGCCGCACGGCGGCTGCGCCGGTGTCTGCAGGGCAGGGCGCCGTGGTCCGGCGGGCGATGGGGGGCGCGGCCGTGCGGCCCCTGCTGCCTGCCGCCGAGGTGTCCGCGCTGCCCGCCTTGGTGCAGCGTCTGCCCTGGACGCTGGCGTGGCCCTCCGTGGCAGGTGCCCGGGCCTACCGCGTGCAGATCGCCGAGGACGAAACCCTCACCCGCGTGCTGCTGAGCCGAGAGGTGGCGCAGCCCTCCGTCGTGGCGCCTGAACTGCCCGAGGGCGAGCATGTGCTCAACATCCGCGCCATCGACCCGGATGGGCTGGTGGGCCGCGAAGCGACCCGGCGCGTGCGCGTGAAGACGCAGCCCGTGCCACCACTGGCCCAGTCGCCCGGCCCTGACGAGGCCGTGCCCACGGGAGCGGTGGCCCTGGCCTGCACCGAGGTGCCTGAAGCCGCGGCCTACCGGTGGGAGTGGCAGAGGGGTGACGGCGCCTGGCCCGAGCCGGGTGCCCCGGCACGCCCCGGCGTGCAGGAGCGGACGGCGGCCGGCCCCTGTGCGTGGACGCTCGATGCCACCGAACCAGGGCGCTACCGCTGGCGCGTGGCCACACAGTGGCGGCGCGCGGATGGTTCGATCGACGAAGGGCCCTTCGGCGACGAGGCGCGCTTTGTGGCCGTGGTGCGGCCCGAGGCCCCCGAGCCGCTCATCGAGGTGGGCGAGCAGGTTCGCGTGCATTGGCAGGGCGCACCGGGCACCCGCTTCGACATCGAGCTGTCGCCCGACCCCACGTTTGCGCGCGACGTGCAGAAGCGCTCGGTGGGCTCGCCGGAGGTGCAATGGCCCATGCCCTCCTGGTGCCGTCCCTACTATCTGCGGCTGAGGGCCGTGTCGCCAGAGGGCATGGCTTCGGCCTTCTCACCGCCCCGGCTGCTGCATGGCGAAGCCGGTGTGTGCAGTGGTGATGGTCAGCCCGTGTCGACCGGACACGGCCTTCGCCTGGGGCACGGGAGGCCCTGATTGCGCTGGCTCACCGTGCCGCTGCTGGGGGTGGCCTTGTTGCTGGGCTGGACGGATGGGCGCGGCCGGCTAGAGAGCGCGGCCATCGACCACCTGGCGGCCTTGCATGGTCGTCCGGCACCTGACGACATCCTGATCGTGGCCATCGACGAGCCCAGCCTGGCCGCGTTGGGCCGATGGCCCTGGCGCCGGACCGTGCATGCCGCCTTGCTGGACCGCCTGGGGCAGTCCGGTGTGCGCGGCGTTGGCCTGGACGTGATCCTGTCGGAGCCCGACACCGAGCACCCCCAGGACGATGCCTTGCTGGCAGAGGCGATGCGCGGCTCGGTGCCCGTGGTGCTGCCCTTGATCATGACCGTCGGTCCGGGCGGCCTGCCTCGGCCGGCCGAGCCTGTGCCGCTGCTGGCCGAGGCCGCGAAGGCCCTGGGGCACATCCATGTCGAACTGGACGCCGACGGCGTGGCGCGCAGCGTGTTCCTCAAGGAGGGCACGCCAGGCCGATGGTGGAGCCACTTCTCGCTGGCGCTGCTGGGCATCGCTGGCCAGGCGCCGCCCGAGGCGTCATTGCCCGGGCAGCGGCGGCCGGGCAATGACGCCTCGGGCGCGGGTTGGCAGCGGGACCACTGGACGCAGATTCCCTATGCCGGGCCGCCGGGCCATTTCCAGCGCGTCTCGTATGTGGACGTGCTGGAGGGCCGCGTGCCGCCGCAGGTGCTGCGCGGCAAGCTGGTGCTGGTGGGCGCGACGGCGGTGGGCCTGGGCGATGCCTACCCCACCCCGATGGCCAGCCACGATGCCTTGATGCCGGGTGTGGAGGTGTCGGCCAACGTGGCCGATGCCTTGCGGCAGGGGCTGTCGCTGCGCCGGGCCGAACCGTGGGAGAACGCGCTGCTCGCGGTGCTGGTGACGGGGTTGCTGCTGGCCGGTGTGCGTCGCCTGTCACCCCGGCAGGGGCTGTGTCTGGTCGCGGCGGCCATGGCCGGCACGGCCGGCCTGGCCTGGCTGGCCTTGCGCCTGGGCGGCGTGCAGGTATCACCCTTGCCCGTGTTCGGTGCGCTGGCGCTGGCCTATGCGCTGTCGAGCTGGCGGCGGCTGGAAGCGGCACGCCACCAGGAGGCCCTGCGGCGCGAGCAGGAAGCGGTATGGCGCTTCATCTCTCATGACATGCGTGCGCCGCAGGCCGCCATCCTGGCGTTGGTGCAGCGCTGGCGGGCCTCGGGCGCTGCGCCCGATGGCGAACTGCTGGGCCGCGTGGAGGCCCACGCCCGGCGCAGCCTGACGCTGGCCGATGACCATGTGCAACTGGCCCGGGCCCGCAGCGGTGGCATGAAGCAGCCGCTGGACCTGCGCGATGTGCTGGCCGATGCCGTGGACCAGCAATGGGCGCTGGCCGAGGCCCGCAGGATCCGCCTGACCTGCGAGCTGCCCGAGGGCGAAGCGCTCGTGCAGGGGGACCGCACCCTGCTGGTCCGAGCCTTGGTCAACCTGCTGGGCAACGCGGTCCGCTTCTCGCCCGATGGCGGCTCCGTGCGCTGCTCGCTGGCACTGCACGCCGGTGCGTGGTGGATGCGGGTGAGTGACGACGGGCCGGGCGTGCCGGCCGAGCTGCGGCCCAGGCTGTTCCAGCCCTTTGCCCAGGCATTGTCCGTGGATGACGAGGCTCGGCGAGCCACGGCGGACCAGGCGGCCACCGGCACGGGCCTGGGCCTGGTGTTCGTTCGGACGGTGGCCGAGCGCCATGGCGGCTGGGCCGATCTCGACGAGGGCCAGCGCTCAGACGCCGGCCCCGGGGCCTCGTTCTTCATCCGCCTGCCACGCGGCTGATCCCCCGCACGCGCCTGCCGGCCCGCAGCCGGGCGGGGCCCCGCTTTGTCAACGATTGTCAACTCGCTGGTGCACCGAGCACGACGTCCCTAGAGTCCGCTCCCGGTGAGGAGGCCGGGTGGACCACACCCATGGAGCGCCATCCCGCCATCGTGATCGACAGCGTTTGACGAAGGTGGCCAGCAATGATCGGCAAGACAGTGCCCGCGGGTGGGCAAGGCGAGGAACGTCCGTGGGCGGAGCAGCTGGTGCGCCGCGTGGCCGGTGCCGCGTTGCGGTGGATCGGCCCGGCCGCCGTGCTGGTGTCGGCACTGGCTTCGTCGCCAGCCTGGTCGGCCCTGATCATCTCGGGCCTGCCTGACACCCCGGACCCGGTGTCCGCCGGTGGCGAGGTGACCTACACGGTGCGTGTGGCCGAATCGGGCGGCGCCCCGGTGTCCAACGCCTCGGTGTCGTTCGCGGTGCCGGGCGGTGGCGTCTACGCCGGGCATGGCACCTTGCCGGCGGGTGTGGCCTGCACCGGCATGGCCTCAGGCCAGAACGGTCCGGGCGTGCTCACCTGCAGCGGCTTGAACCTGAGCGCCAACCAGGTCGCCGAACTGCCGCTGCGCGTGCGGTCGACCGTGCAGGGCAGCCTGACCGTCAGCGCCACGCCCTTGCCGTCGGGCACGCCCCAGTCCCAGACGACCACGGTCAACAACGGCGCGGACCTGCGAGTGGGCATCAGCGGCCCCGCCAGCGCTCCGGCCGGCAGTGCGCAGGCCTGGGTGTTCACCGTCACCAACGATGGGCCCGATGCCTCACCCGCCTCCACGCTGACCTACAACGTGCCGCCCAGCCTGGGCATCCCGTTGCCCCCGGCCGGCTGCTCCCTCGCCGGCAGCCAGCTCACGTGCGCCGTGGGCGCCCTGGGCGTGGGCGCGAACCGCACCGTGACCGTCAATGCCGTGGTCGGCGCCGGCAATGGCTCGACCCTGGCGCACACGGCGGACGTCACCGCGGGCGGTGGCGTGGGCGATGGGGTCTCCGGCAACAACGTGGCCACGCTCAACACGGTGGTGTCCGCTGGCAGCAGCCTGGCCATGGCCAAGACCAAGTCCGTGGCCGATCCGGTGGAGACCGGCCAGGCCTTCGACTTCCTGCTCGATGCGCGCTACAGCGGCGACTACCCCGCAGGCGTGCAGGTCACCGATGCCATGCCGGCCAACTTCTGCAAGAGCGCCCCGGCCAGCTTCAGCAGTGGCGCCTGGGCGTGCACCGCCTCCAGCGTGTGTCCAGCAGCGGGGCCGGCCATCACCTGCACCCGCAGCGGTTCGGGCAGTGCGGGCTACAGCCAATCCCTGGGTGTGATCACCGTGCCGGTGCAGGCCCTGACCGCTGGCGTGGGCGTGAACAACACGGCCCGCGCGAGCGCCCCGGGTGTGGTGAGCGCCGACGGCACCGTGGCGACCACGGTGATCGATCCGCGCTCGGACTTCCGTGCCAACAAGTCCAAGAGCTGGCCGCAAAGCGCCGTGCCGGTGGGGCAGGCATTCAACTACTCGGTCTCGACCACCAACCTGGGGCCCTCGGCCTTCCCGGCCTCGGGCGTGCTCACGCTGACCGACACCGTGCCGGCAGGCCTGCAGGTCAACGGCATCACGCCGGCCTCGGGCTTCGTGTGCGTGTCGTCGGGCGGGGCAGGCTTTCCGCAGGCCGGGCCGGTCACCATCACCTGCACCAGCAGCGGCGTGGCCGTGGCGCTCAATGCCAGCACGGGCAACAACGTGATCAATGCGCAGGCCACGGCAACGGGCAGCACCCTGACCAACAGCATGTGCGTGGGAAGCGCGGGTGGACCGCCGGACGATGTGGCGCCCAACAACTGCGCGTCGGTGGGCATCGAGCCTCAACTGGGCGCCGATCAGGCGGATGTGTCCACGCTCAAGCGCGTGCTGGGCCTGGGCAATGCCCCGGGCAACCGCCAGCAGGCAGGCGAGGCCGTGACGTGGGAGATCGAGATCGTCAACGCCGGCCCGTCCACCGCCACCGACGTGGCTGTGACCGACGTGTTCAACAATGTGTTCAATGCCAGTGGGGCCGATTACAGCGTGAGCACCGTCGCCGGTGGCGCGACCTGGGGCGGCTGCGCTCTGGCGGCGTCCGGCAGCAACGTGTCGCTGAGCGGCTGCACCATCACATCCCTGCCCGTGTGCACGGCCGGAAGCGATTGCCCCCGTGTGCAGGTGAGCGTGCGCCACTTCGGCAACGGCAGCAGCGGTTCCGACGCCTTCCAGGTCAGCAACACCGCCTTCGCGCTGGCCCAGAACCAGGGCGACCCCGTCCTGCTCAACAACAACGCCAACAACAACACGCCGGCCCTGGCCTATTTCGAGGCGCGCACGGACGTGGCGGTGAGCAAGGCCGACAACCCAGACCCGGTGCCGGCGGGGCAACTGCTGACCTACACCATCACGGCGCGCAACGTGGCGGCGACCAGTGCCAGCCGGGCCTTCAACGTCGTCGTGACCGACACCCTGCCGCTGGATGTGGTCTTCTTGTCCGCCACGCCCTCGGGTGGCGGCAACTGCGCCACCACGCCGGCCGCAGGCAGCATCACCACGGGCGGCAACCGCTCGCTGGTGTGCGCCTGGGCTCAGATCGATCGCGGTGCGCAGCAGACCGTCACCGTGCGGGTGCGCCCGCTGGTGGCCACCAGTGTGGCGGGTGGCGGCACGGGCAGCATCTCGAACAGTGTGAGCATCGCGACCGACACGCCCGAAGTGGCGGGTGGCACGGCCAACAACACGGCCAGCCAGCCCACGGCCGTGAGTTCGCCCACCTATGACCTGATCATCAACAAGGTGGACGATGTCGACCCGGTCGATGTGGGCGACGACGTCACCTACACGCTGACCGTGACCAACAACCGGCCCTCCACTGCCGAGAACCTGGTGCTCACGGACAGCCTGCCTGCCGGGGCTGGTGCGCCCACCTTCGTCGAGGTGGTGGCGCCCCTGCCCGCCGGCGTGGCCTGCAACACCGCTGGCGTGTCGCCTGGCGTGGCGGGCGGCAACATCGTCTGCACGATCGCGCAACTGGGCGGCAGTGGCTCGGGCGCCACCGGCGAGGCTTCATCGGTGCAGGTGCGCGTGAAGCTGCGTGGCCAGGCCAAGGGCACGTTCAACAACGTGGCCACGGTGGCCTTCGCCAACGTGGCGCTGGATGCGCTGGATCCGCAAGGCAACAACACCGCGACGGAGCCGAGCACCTTCCGCCTGAAGGCGGACGTGCAGGTGGTGGCCAAGCGCGCGGTGCAGTCCGGCACGGCCACGACCATCACGCAGGTGCCCTACAACGCCAGCTTCGACTGGTTGGTGGAGCTGCGCAACAACGGCCCGCAGGCGGCCGAGCAGGTGGCCGTGGCGGACAACCTGCCTGCCGGCCTGGTGTTGGCGGGCCCGCCATCCCTGGCCGTGACGAGCGGCACCTTTGTGCCGCTGGCGCCCACGTGCACGGGTGTGGCCGGTGGCTCCAGCGTCGGCTGCGCCATCGACAGCATGCCTGCCAACGGCACAGCCACGCTGCGCGTGCCGGTGCGTTTCAGCGGCACACCGGCCGATGGCACGGTGGTGAGCAACACGGCCAGCATCGTGACCACAGGCTCGGGCGACACCAATGGCGGCCCTGATCCGGCGGCAGGCAACAACTTCAACAGCGGCAGCGTCACCGTGCAGACGGCCTTGCTGGCCGGCCTCGTGTACGTGGACACCAATGGCAATGGCGCGCCTGACACAGGCGAGCGCGGCATCGAAGGCGTGCTGCTCACCTTGACCGGCAGCGCGCAGGACGGCAGCACGGTCAGCCGAACGGCCACCACGGGCGCCGACGGGCGCTACTTCTTCCCCGGCCTGCCGCCCTCCAACGCCACGGGCTACACCATCACGCAAAGCCACCCTGCAGCCTATGTCGATGGACAGGACAAGGCTGGTCAGGTCAATGGCACGCCCACGGGGACGGCGGGCAACGATGTCATCACGGGCATCGTCTATGCCAACGGCACCGGCACCAACGGCGATGGATTCGACTTCGGCGAGGTGGGCGCCAGCGTGGCCGGCCAGGTCTTCAACGATGCGAACACCAATGGCTCGCGCGAGCCGGGCGACCTGCCACTGGCTGGCGTGAGCCTCACGCTCACCGGCACCGATGCCAGTGGCCGTGCCGTGAGCCGCACCACCCAGACCACGCCCGACGGCCACTACCGCTTCAGCGACCTGCCGGCGGCCGATGCCAGCGGCTACCTGATCACTGAAACCCAGCCGGCCGGCTATGACCAGGGTGGCCAGACGCCGGGCTCCATCGGCGGCACCAGCCCTGTGGCCAACCAGCTGCGCGTGCCCTTGACGACCCCTGGCACGCAGGCCACCGGCTACGATTTCTTCGAGCGCACGCAGTCGCCATCCTCGCTGTCAGGCCGCATCTGGCGTGACCGCGACCACGACCGTGCCCGGTCGGGCGACGAGTCGCTGGTGGGCGGCTGGACGGTCGAGCTGCTGGGCTGCCCCGGTGGCACGCCTGGCTGCGCCTTGGATGAGCTGACGGTGCTGGCCGCCACCACCAGCGCTGCCGATGGCAGCTACCGCTTCGACCAGCTGGTGCCGGGCGACTACCAGGTGCGCTTCCGCTCACCCGCCGGACAGACGGTAGGCGGAGCCTGGCCCACGGACCCGGTGCAGAACGCGACCGGCGGCCCCCACCCGACCGTGCCTGGCATGGCGACGCGCGCGCTCGTGCCGGTGAGCGTGGGGGCGGGCGTGGCCATCGTCAACCAGGACCTGCCGCTGGATCCCAGTGGTGTGGTCTACGACAGCCTGAGCGCGCAGCCCGTGCCCGGCGCCACGGTGACGCTGACCGGCCCCGCCGGCTTCGATGCGGCGCAGCACCTGCTGGCCGGCGGCGCTGCCGTCACCACGGGCGCAGACGGCTTCTACCAGTTCTACCTGCTGCCCGGCGCCCCGGCAGGGGCCTACCGCCTGACGGTGACGCCGCCCGCCGGGTATGGCCTGTCGCTGACCCATCCCGCCGCAACCGGCCCGCTGGACATGCAGACCTGCACCGCGCCTGCTGGCACGGTCGACCCCGTGGCCGGCGACCCCTGCCTGGTGAGCGCTGCCTCACAGCCCACGGCGGGCAGCCTGCCGCCGTATTTCATGGACTTCAGCTTCCCGGGCTCGGCGGCGCAGAACGTGGTCAACAACCACATCCCGCTGGACCCTTCAGGGGGCAACAACGCCATCGAATTGCGCAAGACCACGTCCAAACTGACGGTTCGCAAGGGCGACCTGGTGCCCTACGTGATCACCGCGGTCAACACCCGCGCGCTGGCGCTGTCGGGCATCGACCTGGTCGACACCCTGCCACCTGGCTTCAAGTATGTGCAGGGCTCGCTGACCGTGCAGGCCTTGCCCTCGGGCCCGGTGCTCAAGGCAACGCCGACCGTGCAGGGCCGCCGCCTGACCGTGCCGGGCCAGGCCTTCGCGCCCAACCAGACCTTGCGCCTGGCGATGGTGCTGGGCGTGGGCACTGGCGTGGGCGAAGGAGACTACGTCAACGTGGTGCAGGCCGAGCAGGGGCAGGGTGGTGAGCGCCTGTCCAACGTGGCCGCGGCCACCGTGCGCGTGGTGCCCGATGCCTTGTTCGATTGCACGGACGTGATCGGCAAGGCCTACGACGACCGCAACGCCAACGGTTACCAGGACGAGGGCGAGCCCGGCCTGCCCAACGTGCGACTGGCCACGGTCAACGGGCTGCTGGTCAGCACCGATGCGCAAGGGCGTTACCACATCGCCTGCGCGATGGTGCCCAAGGAGGGCACGGGCAGCAACTTCGTGCTCAAGCTGGACGAGCGCACCTTGCCCTCGGGCTACCGCGTGACCACGGACAACCCGGCCAGCGAACGCATGACGCGCGGCAAGCTGGTGAAGGTGAACTTCGGGGCGACGGTGCACCGGGTGGTGCGCCTGGCCCTGCGCGGCGCGGCGTTCCAGCCTGGACAGGCCGCGCTGCAGGCGGGTTTCGATGCGCAGCTCGGCGAGGCCCTGCGCGAGCTGGCCGAGCGCCCATCGATCCTGAGGCTGGCCTACCAGCGCGCGGTCGATGAGGAACCAGGCCTGGCCGAGCGGCGCGTGGCGGCGCTCAAGGCCGAGGTGCTGCGCCGCTGGCGCGCACTGGGGCATGACCGCGGACAGGCCCTGTTCAACCTGGACATCGAGGTGGAGCTGAACGCGGCTCCGGCGGCCCCATGAGTGCCTTCGCCGACCACCTCCCGTCATCCCCGATCCAGACAACCCGTCCGAGCATCAGCATGAAGCCCATCCGTCCTTCCCGCACCCTGATCGCCCACGCGGTGGTGCTGGCCTGCCTGTCGGCCGGCGGTGCCCTGGCCCAGGACGCACCATCGCGCGCCGTGGGAGCCGATGCCATCGACTGTGCCCGCAGCGACCGTGGGCGCATGCACGGCCACTGCACCGAAGATGCGCGTGCGGTGGAGATCACGGGCGCACAGCGCCTGCCCGAAACGGGCGAGCGCGAGCTGCCCAGGTTGACCGTGCTGCTCGGTGACGAACGGGCCGTGCCGGGCGACCGGGCGCCCTTCACCGCTGCGCCCCAAGGCGCAGCCAGCACGGGCGCTCGCGAGCACCAAGACCGCCATGTGCCGCGCTTCGATTCCGGCGAGGACCTGCTCAAGCCGCAGGACCGTGCACGGCTGGACGCCATCGTGGCGCAGGTGAAGGGGCAGGCCGGCCTTCGCTTCGAGGTGGTGGGCCACACCGATGTGCAGCGCATCAGCCCCGCCCTGCGCCAGCGCTTTCCCGACAACCAGGCCCTGGGCCTGGCCCGCGCGCGCCAGGTGGCCGGCTACCTGGGTGAGCGCTTGGGCCTGGGGGCTTCGGCCTTCGAGGTCCGATCGAAGGGCCCGGCAGAGCCACTGGCCGCACCCGCCGATGACCGTGCCAACTGGCCCGCCAACCGCCGCGTGGAAGTGCGTGTGTATTGGCGTGACCCGGCCAGCGCCGTGGTGACGCCGCAGGCCCCGCCTGCCCTCGACCCCGGCGTGTGCGATGCCTTGAGTCCCCTGGCCATGGACGATGGCCAGCCCTGGCGCCTCACCGTGGACGGGCGATTGCCCGCTGGCGCCATGGCCACGGCCGGCGCCCTCGGCGCCGTGGCCGCCACCAGCGCAGACCGCCAGCGTTGCACCGATGTGCGGCTCGAGCATCACCAGCTCCGCCTGCAGTACGACAGCCTGTCCCAGCCACGCCGGCTCAACGGTGCGGCCTGGCCCACCACCGTGTCACCCGGGCAGACCGTGCGCTTCGCCGCGGACAGCAACTACCGCCTGTTCTTCCAGCGTGCCGAACTGCGCCTGTTCACGGCCAACGAGGCCCTGCAGCCGCAGCTGCTGGCGGTGGTGCCGCTGGATGGTGACCTGCGTGCGCAATGGACCGTGCCCCAGGACATCGCCGACAGCCTGGCGCAGCCATCACGCCTGTACTGGCGCATCCGCGTGACCGATGCGCAAGGGCGTTTCGATGAGACCGCCGACTTCACCTTGACGCTGGCCGAGCCTTCGCCGCGCCCCGACGCGGTGCCTGCCCCCGATGCCGAGCAGGCGCTGCGCCGTGCACTGGGGGAATCACGGCTGTCGATCGTCAACATCCCGCTGCAAGGCGGCACGGTGACCGCCAGCGGACAGGGCATCGCGGCCACGCAGCGCGTGAGGGCGCTGGGCCTGGCCGTGCCGGTGGATGCCCAAGGCCGCTTCGTCGTGCAGCAGTTGGTGCCACGCCAGGTGCACACGGGCGAGATCGCCGTGATCGAGCCCGATGGCCGTGCTCAGGTCTACCGCCGCGATTTCGAGATCCCGCGCCGCGACGGCTTCTTCATCGGACAGGCCGACCTGACCGTGGGCCGCAACCAGGTCAGCGGACCGGCCGCCCTGCTCACGCAGGACAGGAACCGCTACAACGGCGACACCTGGACGGAAGGCCGCATCGCCTTCTACGGCAAGGGGCAGCTCACCGACCGCTGGACCATCACCGGCAGCCTGGACACGCAGGAGCAGCCGCTGGAGGACCTGCTGCGCCGCCTGGACCGCAAGGACCCGACCTCGCTGCTGCGCCGCATCGACCCGGTGGATTCGTGGGCCACCTTCGGTGACGACTCCACCGCGATCGAGGACGCGCCCACGCAGGGCAGCCTGTACCTGCGCATCGACGATGGGCGCTCGCACCTGCTGTGGGGCGATTACAAGCTCACGCTCGATGGCACCGCGCTGGCGCAGGTCAGCCGTGGCCTGTACGGGCTGCACGGCCGCTACGTGGGCGACGACAGCACCTCCTTTGGCGATGCCCGGCTGCGGCTGGACGTGTTCGCCGCACAGCCGGGCACCTTGGCCGCACGTGAAGACTTCCGGGGCACGGGCGGCTCGCTCTACTACCTGCGCCACCAGGACATCACGCGGGGCGCCGAAAAGGTGTTCGTGGAGGTGCGCGACCGCGACTCCAGCCTCGTGATCTCGCGCCGCCAGCTCGTGCCCTCGTCCGACTACGAGGTCGATGCGCTGCAGGGCCGCGTGCTGCTCAGCGCACCGCTGCCCGGCACCTCCGATGACAGCAGCATCGTGCGCACCGGCGGTTTGGCCGGCCACCCTGTGTACCTGGTGGTCGATTACGAATACACGCCGCTGGCGGGCGATTTCGACAGCCTGGCCACGGGTGGCCGCGTGGCCTGGTGGGCCACGGACAGCCTGCGGCTGGGCCTGACCACCTCGCAACAGCAGCAGACCGGCGGCGACCAGCACCTCACCGGTGTCGACGTGACGCTGCGCCGCAGCGAGAACACCTACCTCAAGGCCGAGGCCGCGCGCAGCAGCGGTCCGGGTACGGGGCAGCTGGAATCGCTCGATGGCGGCTTCAACTTCACGCGCAACAACCCGCTGCCCGACCAGGGCCAGGTGGATGCCGGCGCCTGGCGCATCGAAGGCCAGCTCGACCTCAAGGAGGCCGGGCTGGCCGACCGAGGGCGCCTGGCCGCCTATGCGCAGCAGCGTGATGCCGGCTACTCGGCCCCCGGGCAACTGGCCGCGCGTGAATCGCGCCAGGCCGGCGTGAGCGCCACGACGCCACTGGGCGAGCGCGCCGAGTTGCGCCTGAAGGCCGACCAGCGCGACGAAGACGGTGGTGTGGACACCCAGGCCGCCGAGGCGCAGATCGCCTTCAAGCTCGCTCCCCGCTGGTCGCTCACGGTGGGCGCGCGCCAGGATGACAAGCAGACCGATGCCTTGATCAGCAACCCGCTGGCGCCCGTGCTCAGCAACGTCGAAGGCGAACGCACGGACCTGAGTGCGCAGCTGGATTTCGACAGCCAGGCTGGTTGGGGCAGCTACGTGTTCCTGCAGGACACGGTGAGCCGCAGCGGCACGCGCCAGGACAACGACCGCGTGGGCCTGGGCGCCCGCTGGCGCGCCACCGACAAGCTGGGCCTGCGCGCGGAGGTGTCGGGCGGCGATGGCGGTGCGGCCGGCAAGGCCGGCGTCGACTACCAGTACGACGACCGCTCCAGCGTGTACATGACCTATGCGCTGGACACCGGCCGCACCGACGAGAACAACCTCGGGCGCGGGGGCACGCTGGTGTCGGGCCTGAAGTCGCGCTTGTCCGATGGCCTGAACGTCTACACCGAGCAGCGCCACTCCACCGGGCTGCAGGCCGGTCTCACACACGCCTACGGCGTGCAGTACGCGCCCGACACGCGCTGGACCTGGGGTGCCTCGTTCGAGAATGGCCGCATCGAATCGGAAACCGTGCAGGCCTTGCGCCGCGAGGCCGTGGCCTTCACCGCCGGTTATGCCGATGCGGACGTGCGCTACAGCGGTGGCGCCGAGTACCGCTGGGACCGCTCGGCCACCGAGTCGCGCCGCAGCTGGCTGCTCAAGAACGCGCTGAGCGTGAAGGACGGCACCGATGGCCGCTGGGTGGGCAAGCTCAACGTGGCCGACAGCGACAGCAGCGCCGGGGGCTGGTATGCCGCGCGCTACACCGAGGCCATGGTGGGCTACGCCCTGCGCCCCGTGCTGGACGACAAGCTCAACGTGCTGTTCAAGGCCACCTGGCTGCATGACCTGTCCTCGCCTGGCCAGGTGGTGGCCACCGACGTGACGCAGGTGGCCGTGGTCACCGAAGGCATCGACTACCAGCAGCGCAGCCGCGTGCTGGCCGTGGACGCCACCTACGACCTCACGCCGCGCTGGACGGTGGGCGGCAAGCTGGCCTGGCGCACCGGCGAGCTGCGCGCGGCCCGCAACGACAGCGCCCCCTGGTTCAGCAGCACCGCGACGCTGGCCGTGGCGCGCGTGGACTGGAAGGTGGTCCGCCACTGGGACTGGCTGCTGGAGCTGCGCAGCCTGGAGGCCCGCGAGCTGGAGGACCGCAAGACCGGCTTCCTGACGGCCGCCTACTACCACGTCAACGAGAACCTCAAGGTGGGCCTGGGCCACAACTTCACGGACTTCTCGGACAACCTCACCGACCTCAGCTACCGCAGCCGCGGCTGGTTCCTCAACATGCTGGGCAAGTTCTGACAGGCCCGGTCTTCTCTTTCCTTTTTTTGATCGACAGGAGCAACTTCATGAAAGCATATGGCGCCGAATTCATCGGCACGTTCTGGCTGGTGCTGGGCGGCTGCGGCAGTGCCGTCCTCGCGGCGGCCTTCCCTGGCGTGGGCATCGGTCTGCTGGGGGTGTCTCTGGCCTTCGGCCTCACCGTGCTCACGATGGCTTATGCCTTGGGCCATGTCTCGGGGGCGCACTTCAATCCGGCCGTGAGCGTGGGGCTGTGGCTGGCAGGGCGCTTCCCCGCCGGCAAGCTGCTGCCCTACATCCTGGCGCAGGTGGTCGGCGGTCTCGCAGGGGCCGGGGTGCTGTACCTGGTGGCCTCGGGCAAGGCCGGGTTCGACGTGTCCGCCGGATTCGCAAGCAATGGCTTCGGCGAGCACTCGCCAGGCGGCTATTCGCTGCTGGCTGCCGCGCTGATCGAAGTGGTCCTGACCGCGGGCTTCCTCATCGTGATCCTGGGGGCCACATCCACCGCTGCGCCGCAGAACCTGGCGCCCGTGGCCATCGGCCTGGCGCTCACGCTCATCCACCTGATCAGCATCCCGGTGACCAACACCTCGGTGAACCCGGCCCGCAGCACGGCCGTGGCGCTGTTCGTGGGCGACTGGGCCGTGTCGCAGCTGTGGCTGTTCTGGGTGGCCCCGATCGCCGGCGCGGTGGTCGGTGCGCTCATCCACCGAGGCCTGTCGCGGGAGTGAGCCGGCGATTCAGGAGGGCGGGCGATCGAGGGTAAGCCCTTAAAATGCGGGCTTCAAGGGGCCCGGTCCCCGCCCGCAGTACCCGCCCCATGCTCCAGCTCCCGAACTTCATGCCCGCGCTCACCCAGGCGGGCTTTTTCATGGCGGTGTGGTGGGCATGCGATGCGGTGGCGGCGGCCTTGCACCTGGCTCTGCCCGGCGGTGTGATCGGCCTGGTCTCGGTGACGGCATTGCTGCTGGCCGGCTGGCTGCCCGAGGCCCGCATCGAATCGGGCGCGCGGCTGCTGCTGGGCGAGATGCTGCTGTTCTTCACACCGCCGCTGATGGCGGTGCTGAACCACCCGGAGCTGCTCGGCTGGACCGGCCTGAAGCTGGCCGCGGTGATCGTGCTCGGCACCCTGGTGGTGATGCTGGCCGTGGCCGCCGTGGTCGAGCGCGCCATCCGCTGGGAAAGCGCCCGCACCTCGCCGCCATGAGCCGCCCCGATCTCGTGGCCACGCCCTGGTGGGTCGGCCTGGCCTGGCTGTTGACCACGGTGCTGCTGTATGTGGGCTCGAAGCGGCTGTTCCTGCGCCATCCGCGCATCTGGCTGTCGCCCATCGTGGTGACACCCCTGGTGCTGCTGGCGCTGGTGCTGATCACGGGCACCACCTACGCCGCCTATTGGTCGCAATCACGTTGGCTGACCTGGCTGCTGGGCCCGGCCACGGTGGCCTTCGCCTTGCCGATCTACCAGCAGCGCCGCGTCATCGCACGCTACCCGCTCACGCTGTTGGCGGGGGTGTTCACGGGCGTGGTGGTGGGGGTGGGCAGTTCGTGGCTGCTGTCGCTGTGGCTCGATCTGCCGCGCGAGATGATGCTGACCCTGCTGCCGCGTTCGGTGTCCACACCGTTCGCGATGCCGGCCGCCCAGGTGCTGGGCGGTCAGCCCGAGCTGGCGGTGCTGGCCGTGCTCGTGACCGGCGTGTTCGGCATGCTGGTGGGCCAGGCCTGGCTGTGGTGGGCGGGCATCCGCCACCCGGTGTCCGAAGGCGCGGCCTTCGGGGCGGGGGCCCATGGCGTGGGCACCGCCAAGGCCTGGCAGATGGGCCCGCAACAGGGCGCCATTGCCAGCCTGGTGATGATCTTCTCAGGCATCGTGCTGGTGCTGCTGACGCCCTTGCTGGCGCGGTGGCTGACCTGAATCGGCGCCACCACCGCGCGCCTCACCGCCCGGGGCTTACCCAGCCAGGGCCGGGTAATCGGTGTAGCCGTGCGGGCCCACACCGCCATACAGGGGCGCGTCCTTGAACAGCTCGTTGAGCGGCGCGTTTTCCTTGAAACGGCGCGGCAGATCGGGGTTGGTGATCATCAGGCGGCCGAAGGACACCAGATCGGCCTTGCCGCTGGCGATCGCCTCGTTGGCCATGGCCTTGTCGTAGCCGTTGTTGACCATCCAGACACCGCTGTAGAGCTTGCGGATCGCTTCGTAGTCGAACGGTGCGTTGTCACGCGGGCCGCCGGTGTGGCCTTCGACCACGTGGATGTACACGGGCTTGAGCTTCTCCAGCTCGCGCACCACGTGCTCGAACAGCGGCTGCGGGTTGCTCTCGTTCGAGTCGTTGACCGGCGAGACGGGCGACAGGCGCACGCCCACCTTGTCGGCGCCGATCTCGGCGATCACGGCGGCCATCACCTCCAGCAGGAAGCGCGAGCGGTTCTCGATGGAGCCGCCGTATTCATCCGTGCGCTTGTTGGAGCCATCACGCAGGAAGGCGTCCAGCAGGTAGCCGTGGGCGCCGTGGATCTCGACGCCGTCGAAGCCCGCCTCAATGGCGTGGCGTGCCGCGGTGCGGAAGTCATTGACGATGCCGGGGATCTCGGCGGTTTCCAGCGCGCGGGGCAGCGAGGTGTCCACATAGCCGGCGCCGGGGATGAAGGTCTTGGCCTGGGCGCGGATGGACGACGGGGCCACGGGCGCTTCTTCGCCAGGCTGGAAGGCCGTGTGCGACATGCGGCCGGTGTGCCACATCTGCAGGTAGATGTGGCCGCCGCGGGCGTGCACCTCGTCGGTCACCTTGCGCCAGCCGGCGATCTGCTCGGGCGTGTGCACGCCGGGCGTGGCGTTGTAGCCCTGGGCCTGGGCCGATACCTGGGTGGCCTCGGCGATGATCAGGCCGACCGAGGCGCGCTGGGCGTAGTACTCGATGGTCATGGCGCCGGGCACGTTGCCGGCTTCGGCGCGGTTGCGCGTCAGCGGGGCCATGGCCATGCGGTTGGACAAGGTGATGTTGCCGAGCTTGAAGGTCTGGAACAGCGGCTCTTGGGTGTGCTCTTGGTTGGCCATGCGGAACTCCGTGGATGACGAGACAGGTGACAGGTGAATGAAAGGGCCGCGACAAGGCGGCAGGACGCCAGGCGGCCTCCGGATGGAGACCACCAAGAAATGGTGGAGATGCTGGAAAGGGGGGAGGGTGTTCTCAGCTCACGGCAGGTAGAAGCCGTCCAGCAACAGGCGGAGCACGTCGCGAAGGGGTTGTACGTTGCGCACGATCTTGCTGCGCAGCACGGCGCCTTCCCATGCGTCCCAGAAGAAATTGGCCAGGGTGCGCGCGTCGATGTCGCGGCGCATCTCGCCGGACCGCTGGGCCTGCTCGATCAGGCCGGCCATGCGCTCGCGCCAGTCGTCCAGCACGGTGGCCAGCTCGGTGCGGCAAGGCTCGCTGGCCTCGGCCACCTCGGCGGCGAAGTTGCCGACCAGGCAGCCCTGGCAGCCATTGCCTTCGTGGTGCGCGATGAACTGCGTGAACACATGGCGCAACGTGGCCAGGGGCGAGGCGGGCGCATCCTTCAGGCTGGCGTTCCAGGCCGCGCCCATCCACTTGCCGTAGTTGCGCAGCACCTGCGCGGCGAAGGCCTCTTTGCTGTCGTAGTGGTTGTAGAACGAGCCCTTGGGCACGCCAGCCTTGTCGGTGATCTGCTGGATGCCGGTTGCGTTGTAGCCGTTCTGCTGGAACAAGGCATAGCCGGCATCGGCCAGTCGGCGCGGGATGTCGGTGGGGTCGGCGGTGCGGGGCATGGATGAACTATATGACCAGTCGTCTTGGAATGCGGGTGGTGGCAGGAAACCCAAGCGGATTGAAGGGTTAACGGGCGGCGTTTCCAGTCGGCGTAGGCACTCGACGACAGCGCTGTGCGACGTCGGCTGATTCACTCAGCAGCGCCGGAGACGGAAGATCAAAGCCCCGCCACATCCGGTCGATCCATGAAGCAGCGCTCACACCATCGCCCGTCGCTCCGGCACATCGGCCATGCCCTGGGCTCGATGCCCAGCACCAACAGCCTGACGCACGTGTCGCACTCCGCGGTGCTGTCGGCTTTCGATCGGTTCGCCTCTGTGGTCACCCGGTGGGCCGGTTCGCCGGTGGTGTTTTCGATGGCCCTGGCCATGGTGCTGACCTGGGCCATCAGCGGCCCGCTGTTCGGGTTCTCTGAGACCTGGCAGTTGGTGATCAACACGGGCACCACCATCGTCACCTTCCTGATGGTGTTCCTGATCCAGCAAAGCCAGAACAAGGACAGCGTGGCCATCCACCTCAAGCTCAACGAACTGCTGGCAGCGCACCGCGAGGCCAGCAACCGCATGATCGGCATCGAGAGCATGTGCGAGCAGGATCTGCGGGAGCTGGCCGAGTTCTACGCAGGGCTGGCAGAGCGGGCCAAGGCCTCGGGGCCGAACAAGGAGGCGCACTCGATCGATGAGGAGGGCATGCCTGCCGAACCTCGTTCCAAAGGCCACGCCACCACGGTGTGATGGCGCAGGGCAGGGCGTCCTGATTCAGGGGGCAGGGGAGATTTGTCGGCTGCAACACCGCCGCATGCCTTCAAATTGGGCATGCCGTGCCGATAGGGACGTATGCGCCCGTGTGCGCACGGTGCCGCGCGAGCCTCTGAAAAACAACCGTCACCCGACGCGCATCACGCTCCGGCGTGAGGGGGACCCGGGCGTTGAGCGTGTACCGATCGATCCGACAGACCCTGCTGGCAGACCACCAGATCCCGATGGACATGCGCCATTGGCGGGAGCGTCTGCTGTCGGCCATCCTCTCGGTGGCCTTGCTGCTCGGGGTGGTGGCCGCGGTGCCCAGTGCCATCGTGGCGTTCCACCAGGGGCACCCGTCGGTCGCCGTGATGGACATCGTGGCGCTGGCCTGGGTGGCCTTTGTCTGGCGCCGCCGCAGCCTGGACTATCGCTTGCGAGCGTGGAGCCTGCTGGCGCTGCTGTACCTGGTCGGTGTGTGGCTGATGCTCACGGTCGGGCCGGTCAGCCAGGTCTATCTGCTGGGGGTGCCCGCCATGGCGGCGCTGCTGCTGGGCATGCGCCCGGCCTTGCTGGCGCTGGCGCTCAGTGCACTGACGCTGCTGGTGCTGGGCTGGCTGGTCGATGCGCAGTTCCCCACGCCAGGCTTCGAGCACCAGCCCCTGGTCAAGTGGTCGGTGGTCACCGTCAACTTCGCGTTCGTGGGCGCGATGGTCACGCTGTCTTGCGCGGCCTTGCTGGCGGGGCTGGAGCGCACGCTGGACAAGCACCGCGATATCGCGGCTTCCCTGAGCGCGGCCAACGAGGAGCTGCACCTGACCGGGGCGGCCGCCGCCCGCATCAATGACCTGGTGATGATCACGGCGCGCGACGCGGACACGCCGCCGCATGCCCGCATCGTCTTCGTCAACGAGGCCTTCCTCACGCGCACGGCCTACGAGCGCGGCCAGGTGATGGGCCGACCGCACACCTTGCTCTATGGCCCCGATACCGCGGCCGAAGACCGCGCGCGTGTCGACGACGCCCTGCGCTCGGGCTCGGCCCTGCGCATCGAACTGGTGGCCCATGACCGCCATGGGGGCGCCTTCTGGCTGGAACTGGACATCACCCCCATCCTGGACGAGCACGGCTTTGCGCGCCACGTGGCCTGGGTGGCCCGCGACATCGGCAGCCGCAAGAAGGCCGAGGCCCTGATCTGGCAGCAGGCCCACTACGACAGCCTGACCGGCCTGCCCAACCGGCAGCTGCTGCGCCAGCGGCTGGAGCAGGCCCTGGCCGCCAGCGCGCGCGACGGCCACACCGTGGCCTTGCTGTTCATCGACCTGGACCACTTCAAGGAAGTCAACGACACGCTGGGCCACGACCTGGGCGACCTGCTGCTGGCGGAGGCGGGCCGCCGCATCCGCCAGTGTGTGGGCGATGCCGACACCGTGGCACGGCTGGGCGGCGACGAGTTCACCGTGGTCATGCCCGGCCTGGTCGATGCCGACCGCATCGACCAGGTGGCGCGCGACATCATCGCCAGGCTGGTGCAGCCGTTCCGCCTGCGTGGCGAACGGGCCTATGTGTCGGCCAGCATCGGCATCACGCAGGCCCCGCGCGACGGCACGGCCATCGAATCCCTCTTCAAGCAGGCCGACCAGGCCTTGTACGCGGCCAAGGACGCGGGCCGCCGGCGCCTGTGCCATTTCACGGCCGAGATGGAGGCCGCCGCACGCCTGCACCTGCGCGTGGCCACCGAGCTGCGCAGCGCCCTGGACGATGGCCAGCTCAGCGTGGTCTACCAGCCCATCGTGGACCTGGCCACGGGCGAGGTCCACAAGGCCGAGGCCCTGCTGCGCTGGCGCCATCCTGTGCTGGGGCCGATCGGCCCTTCGGTGTTCATCCCCATCGCCGAATCCAGCGGCCAGATCGACGAGATCGGCGACTGGGTCTTCCGCCAGGCGGCGGGGCAGGCCCTGCGATGGCGCTCGCTTTTCCATGCCGATTTCCAGATCAGCGTCAACAAGTCGCCCGTGCAGTTCCGCGACAGCGGGGCCGCGCGGCTGGACTGGCCCGCGCACCTGCATGCCATCGGCCTGCCGGGCCATGCCCTGTCGGTGGAGATCACCGAGGGCCTGCTGCTCGATGCCAGCGACGAGGTGATCGAGCGGCTCGGGCGTTTGCGCACCGCGGGCATGGCCGTGTCGCTCGACGACTTCGGCACGGGGTACTCATCCCTGTCCTACCTGCAGCACTTTCCGTTCGATTTCCTGAAGATCGACCAGGCCTTCGTGCGCGACCTCACGCCCGGTTCGACCGCCATGGTGCTGTGCCGGTCCATCGTGGCCATGGCGCACGACCTGGGCATGAGCGTGATCGCCGAAGGCGTGGAAACCGCGGGCCAGTGCGCGCTGCTGTCCAGCGTGGGTTGTGACCACGGGCAGGGTTTCCTGTTCGCGCAGCCGATGCCGCCGGAGGAGTTCGAGCGATTCCTGCGCGGTGGCTGATCCTCGAAGCGGCCACGCCATGTAGGACTTGCCCGACAAGCGGGCGCACCATCGGCTGATGGGCAAGGCGGGGACGCCCCGGGATGATGGCATCTGGTCACCGTTTCACCAGCCATCTCTCCGCCGGCCTTGCCATGAACCTGCTCCACCCCTGCCAGCCGACGCCTTGGAGCGGTCGCATGGGCTTGCCCGGGCGGGTGGGGTGATGTCGCGCGCACTGCTGCCCCCGGACGATGGTCCCGCCCGCCTGCGGGCTTTGCGTGCGCACCTGTCCATGCGCGCGCGTGCGCCACGGCCCACGCCCCCCGGCGAGGTCCTGCAGGCGATGGTGGACGCAGGCCTGGCGAATGTGCCGCCCCCCGGCCAGGGCCGCACCCTGGAGCGCTGGCGCATGCTCGCCGCCGTGGCGGCCCACGACCTGAGCCTGGCCAAGCTGTACGAGGCGCACACCGATGCGCTGGCCATCCTGGCCGAGCTGGGAGCGCCAGAACCGGCGCCTGGCAGCACGTGGGGCGTGTGGTGCGCCGAAGCCCCCGATGCACGGCTGCACTGTTCTGCACCATCCCCGGACGGCACCGTCACGCTGCGTGGTGTGAAGGCCTGGTGTTCCGGTGCAGCCTCGGTCAGCCATGCGTTGGTCAGTGCCTGGAACGATGACGATCAGCCTGTGCTGACCATCGTGGCCATGGACCAGCCTGGTGTGACCGTGACGGGGCAAGGCTGGCAGGCCGTGGGCATGGCCGCCACCGCGAGCATGGACGTCCGCTTCAATGCGGCGCGTGGCGTCCAGCTGGGTGCCCCGGCCAGCTATGTGAACCGCCGTGGCTTCTGGCATGGCGGCGCAGGCATCGCAGCCTGCTGGTACGGCGCCGCGGTGGCCTTGGGCGAGGCTTTGCACGCTGCCTGCCGCGACCGGGCCGAGCGGCTGGACCCGGACCACCTTGATGCGAGGGCCCTGCATCCGCTGGCCCACCTGGGCGCCGTGGACGCCGCACTCACTGCCGCGGGGGCCATGCTGCGCGAGGCCGCCGACTGGATCGACCGCCACCCCGACCGCGATGCCCGCCCGCAGGCGCTGTGCGTGCGCCTGGTGGTCGAGGAGGCCGCCACGCGCTGCCTGCACGCCGTGCCCCGCGCCCTGGGTGCCGGCCCGCTGTGCCGCGATGCGCACATCGCGCACCTCGTGGCCGACCTGCCCGTGTTCTTGCGCCAAAGCCATGCCGAACGTGACCAGGCCACGCTCGGCGCCGACCTGTTGACCATTGAGGAGTCCCCATGGCCGCTGTGATGGAAAGGATCGGCACGCCGGTCGCCCCCCTGTTTCCCTTGGGCTCCGACCCTATGGGGCCGATCACCCTGCCGCCTGAAACGGATGAGCACCGTGCCGGGCGGGTCATCCGCGGCCGTGGCACGTCCGAGGCATCGTGGCGAGCCTGCAGCCATCTGGGCACCCTGCCGGCCGTGACGCTGGAGGCCCTGGTGCCGGCCGGGCGCCGCGCCGTCGTCGTGTCGCCGCACCCGGATGACGAGGTGCTGGGGGCCGGCGGCCTGATGGCGCAACTGGCCCAGGCCGGGCGCGAGCTGCTGATCATGCCCGTGACCGATGGCACGGCCAGCCACCCCGGGTCGAGCCGCTGGACACCCGATCGCCTGGCCCAGGAACGCCCGCTGGAAACCGTGCGTGCCCTGGCGCTGCTGGGCCTGTCCCGCATCCGCCTGCACCGGCTGGGCCTGCACGACGGCCAGCTCACAGCCCAGCAGGATCAGATGGTGTCCGCGCTGCTCACGCAGCTGCGCCCCGGCGATGTGGTGATCACCACCTGGCGCGAAGACGGCCACCCGGACCACGAGGCCACCGGCCATGCCTGCGCCGCCGCCGCAGAGCAGGCCGGCGCGCAACTGATCGAGATGCCGGTGTGGGCGTGGCACTGGGCCCGCCCGGGCGATCCGCGCCTGCCCTGGTCGCGCGCCTGCCGCCTGCCGCTGTCCCCCGATGTGGAGCAGCGCAAGCGCCTGGCCGCCGCCGCCTTCACCAGCCAGACGCGGCCCGATCCGACCAGCCGTGCCGGCTGCGTGCTGCCGCCCAGCGCCCTGGCGCGGGTGCTGCGGCCTTACGAGGTGTTCTTCCGCTGAGCCGCGCGGTGAACCCGGGCCGCCACCTCGATCATTTCGACCAGCTCTACCGGCGCGATGCCGATCCGTGGCAAGTGCACACACGCTGGTATGAGCAGCGCAAGCAGGCGCTGCTGCTGGCCGCGTTGCCGCACCAGCGCTACCGCCGAGCCTTGGAGACCGCCTGCGGCACCGGCGCGCTGACCGCGGCCCTGGCGCTGCGCTGTGACGAACTGCTGGCCTGCGATGCGTCGGACACGGCTGTGTGCATCGCCAAGGCGCACGTGGTCAGCCAGCCCCGGGCGTCTCAGGTGCGCATCGAACGCCGTACGCTGCCGCGCGACTGGCCCGCCGGGCGCTTCGACTTGGTCGTGATCGCCGAATGGGCGTACTACCTGCCCGCAGCCGACCTCGACGCCCTGGCCCGCGCCTGCCACACCAGCCTCACGCCCGAGGGCTGCCTGGTGGCCTGCCACTGGCGGCCCGATTTCCATGACCGCTGCCACGCGACCGCGGCCCTTCATGCCCGCCTGGGTGAGGGCCCGGGCTGGGCGCGCCTGGTCCACCATGAGGAAGAAGACTTCCTGCTGGACGTGTGGTCGCCCAGCGATGTCTCCGTGGCCCGCGGCGCCGAATCCGCCCCCGCCGCATGATCGGCGTCGTCATTCCCGCGCACAACGAAGAGGCCTGCCTGGATGCCTGCCTGCACGCGGTCCGCGCGGCGGCCCTGCACCCCGCGTTGCGCAGTGAGCCCGTGCGCATCGTGGCGGTGCTCGATGATTGCAGCGATGGCACCGAGGCCGTGGCCCGGGCGCACCCGGTGCAGGTGCTGCACGTGCAGGCGCGCAAGGTGGGGGCGGCCCGCGCAGCCGGGGCCCAGCACCTGCTGGAGGCAGGGGCGCGCTGGCTGGCCTTCACCGATGCGGACACCGTGGTCTCGCCCGGCTGGCTGGCCGCACAACTGGGGCTGGGTGCGCAGGCCGTGTGCGGCTCGGTCGAGGTGGACTGGTCGGCCGGTGAGCATGGTGAGCCGGTGCGCCAGTGTTTCGAGCGCCATTACCGCGATGCCGACGGCCACCGCCACATTCACGGAGCCAACCTGGGCGTGTGCGCCCTGGCCTACCGGCGCGCGGGCGGCTTCGCGCCGCTGGCCTGCAGCGAGGATGTCGCCCTGGTCGAGGCGCTGCAGCGCAGTGGCGCCACCATCGCCTGGAGCGCCGCGCCGCGTGTGCTCACCAGCGCGCGCACCGATGCCCGCGCGCGAGGCGGCTTCGGCGACACGCTGCTGGCCATGGCGCCCTGACACCGTTTCAATCCACGGCGGCTCAGCCTTCCATCTCGATCAGCTTGCCGCGCAGCGCGCGCAGCGTGCGCCGCAGGTGCGCGATGTCTTCTTCGCTGTGCTCGGCCAGGATCTGGTCGGTGATCTTGTCCACCTCTGCCTTGGCCTTCTTGAACAGCGCTGCCCCTTTTGGGGCGATTCGCACCAACACGGCGCGCCTGTCGCTGTCTGAACTGGTGCGTTCCACCCAGCCCTTGTCCTCCATCCCATGCAGGATGTGCGTGACGCGGGTGCGCTCGTAGGCCGTCCACTGCGCCAGATCCTGCATCGGCAGGGGGCCCTTGCGCAGCACGGCGCTGAGCACGCGGTACTCGGTGGACAGCAGCCCCACGGGCTTGAGCACCTCCTGCATGAGGCGGTCGCGCCGGTAGACGACCTGCGTGCAGAGGAAGAAAACGTGGTCTTCGAGTTCCATGGGGCCGTCGATCAATTTATGTGAAAGTTCACCTATTGGCATGCTGCTTGCTGCAGATCAAACAAGCGGCGCGTGAGGGCGCGCCGAGATGCACAAGGTTTCCAGCTTCGATCCATTGGAGTTTCACATGAATGACGTCACCGGCTTCCTGTCCCACCTGGGCGACATCCCCACCGTGTCCGATCCCGATGTCGTGCGCCGCCGCAGCCGCGACATGTCCACCACCTTCAGCCCCATCATCCGGCGTGACGCGGCCGACAAGGTGGCCGACCTGATCGTCAAGCCACGCGACCAGGCCGACGTGATCCGCGTCGCCCGTGCCGCCGCGCTCACGCGCATGCCCTTGATGATGCGCGGCGCCGGCACCTGCAACCTGGGGCAGGGCGTGCCGCTGCGCGGTGGCGCCATCGTGGACATGAGCGCGCTCTCAACGGTGCTGTGGACGCGCAACGCCACCGTGCGCGCCCAGGCCGGCGCGCGCCTGGTGGCCATCGACGAGGCGACCCGCCCCACCGGCTGGGAGCTGCGCATGCATTCATCGACCAAGCGCGCCGCCACCGTGGGCGGCTACATCGGCGGCGGCCACGCCGGCATCGGCAGCTGCACCTGGGGCATCCTGCGTGACCGCGGCAACATACTGGGCCTGCAGATGGTCAGCGTCGAGGCCGAGCCCAAGGTCTACGAAGTGCGCGGCAGCGACGTCAACCTGGCCCACCATGCCTACGGCACCAACGGCATCATCACCGAGGTGGAGATGCCGCTGGCGCCAGCGTGGCCCTGGGTCGAGACCGTGGCCAACTTCCCCGGCTTCATGGTGGCAGCGCGCTTCGCGTATGCACTGGCCGCGGCCGATGGCCTGGTCAAGAAGCTGATCTCCATCGACGAATGGCCCAACTGGGACTACATGACGGCGATGCGCCCCTTCGGCCGCGAAGGCCACAGCATGGTGCGCAGCATGGTCGCGCAGCAGGGCATCGAGGCTTTCCGCGCGCTGGTGGCCGAGTTCGGCGGCGAGATCACGGTCGAGGCCGCCGAGGGCGAAGGCCCGTACCACGCGCCGCTGTGGGAGTTCGGCTGGGGCCATGCGCGCCTGCAGGTCAACAAGACGCAGCCCAACATCGTCAACAACATCGGCCTGTACCTCGACCCCGACCTGCTCGGTGCGGTCGAGCGCAGCCAGCGCCGCTTCAAGGACCTGGGCGGCATGCACCTGGAGGTCAAGCGCTACGACGGCCGCATCGCCTTCCAGGGCTCACCCTACTACCAGTTCGAGGACGAAGCCCAGGTGGCCGAGGTGATCCGCGGCATGGCCGAGGACGGCGCCATGGTGGCCAACAACCACACCTACTTCGTCAAGGAAAACGGCATGAAGGCCATGAGCGGCCGTGACGCCGCCTTCAAGCGCCAGATGGACCCGCACAACCTGATGAACCCCGGCAAGATGGACCTGGACGACGCGGGCGAACTGGCCGCTGCCAGCGGCGGCTCGTCAGGCCTGGACCTGCCGACCACCGGCTGGCAGTACGGCCAGCACACGCAGGCCCAGGTCATGGCCGAGGCGCAGGCGAGCACGCCGCCGCAACTGCAGGGCTGAAGCCGCCTGCTCTCCACTCGATCGCCACGTCTGTACCCCAAGGAGCCATCCCCATGAGCACCCGCTTCACCCGCCGCCAGGCGCTCGCCACCCTCGCCGGCACCACCACCCTGGCCGCGCCGGCCTTCCTGCGCCACGCCCGTGCACAGGGCGGCCTCACCAAGATCACCTACCAGACCGGCTGGCTGCCCCAGCCCGACAAGGGCGGCCTGTACCAGGCCCTGGCCCTGGGCTACTACAAGGACGCAGGGCTCGAGGTCGAGCTCAAGAAGGGCGGCCCTCAGCTCAACGTCAACCAGATCTTCCTGGCCGGCCGCGCCGATTTCGTCGATTCCGACAGCGTGCGTGTGCTGAACTTCGTCAAGGAAGGCCTGCCCGGCGTGGCCGTGGCCGCCTTCGGCCAGCGCCCGATGACGGTGCTGCTTTCGCACAAGGGCACGGGCCACGACACGCTGGCCTCGCTGAAAGGCCAGCCGCTGCTGGTGTCCACGGTGGGACGCCAGACCTACTTCCAGTGGCTCAAGGCACGCTACGGCTTTGCCGACGAGCAGGCCCGGCCCTACACCTACAGCATGGCGCCCTTCCTGGCCGACAAGAGCATGTCGATGGAAGGCTTCATCACCAGCGAGCCGTATGAGCTCAAGCGGGCCGGCGCCGACCCGGTGGTGCATGTGCTGGCCGACCAGGGCTACCAGGCCTATAGCAACGTGATGCTGGCCCAGCCCAGGGTGGTGGCCGAGCAGCCCGACGTGGTGCAACGCTTCGTCGACGCCACGGCCAAGGGCTGGGCCAGCTACCTCCACGGCGATCCCACGCCGGGCAACGACCTGATCCGCGCCAGCAACCCCGAGATGTCGCCCGAGAAGATCGCCTATGCCATTGCCGCGATGAAGCGCCACAACATCTTCAGCTCCAGCGATGTCGACAAGGGTGGCGTGGGGGCCATGAGCGATGCGCGCTGGAAGGCCATCTACGACGCGATGGTGGCCGCCGGCGCGATGCCGGCCGGGCTGGACATCCGCAAGGGTTACACCCTGAAGTTCGTCAACAAGCGTGTCGGGGCCTGAGCCATGGACCTCGTCACCCCTGATGCCAAGCCGCTGCTGCGGGTGCGGCAGGTCAGCAAGCGCTTTGCCAGCGGCACGCTGGCGCTGCGCGATGTGAGCCTGGATGTAGGCCAGCACCAGTTCATCTCGCTGCTGGGGCCTTCGGGTTGCGGCAAGAGCACCTTGCTGCGCCTGATCGCCGGGCTGGGCCAGCCCTCGGCCGGCCAGATCGACTGGCCCACCAGCGCCTGCGATGCCCGCGGGCTGGCACAGCCAGAACTCTCCTTCGTGTTCCAGGAGCCCACGCTGATGCCCTGGGCCACGGCGCGGCGCAACGTGAGCCTGCCCCTGCGGCTGGCCGGCATGCCGGCCAGGTTGGCCGATGAGCGTGCCTGTGAGGCGCTGGCCTCGATGGGCCTGGCGGGTTTCGAGGATGCCTACCCGCGCGAGCTGTCCGGTGGCATGAAGATGCGCGTGTCCATCGCACGGGGGCTGGTCACCAGGCCGCGCATCCTGCTGATGGACGAGCCCTTCGCCGCGCTGGACGAGATCACGCGCATGAAGCTGAACCACGACCTGCTGGCCCTGTGGCAGCGCGAACGCTTCAGCGTGGTCTTCGTGACGCACTCGGTGTTCGAAAGCGTGTACCTCTCTCAGCGCGTGGTGGTGCTGGCCGCCCGCCCCGGCCGCATCCATGCCGATCTGGACGTGGCCGAGCCCTACCCCCGGCCAGCCTCGTACCGCACCTCTGCCGTCTATGCGCGCCATTGCGAACGCGCCTCGGCCGCGCTGGAATCCACCTTGCCGATGGAAAGACAAGCCGCATGAACGCGAACCTCTCTCACGCCGCATCGGCACAGGCCGCAATCGACGCGGTGCTGCTGGACGATGTCGTCATCCCGCCGCCGCGCCGCGTGCTGGGCATCGCGCCTGCGCACTGGGCGCGCGTGCTGGCCCCCTTGTTCACCGGCCTGGCCGTGCTGCTGCTGTGGGAAGCCGTGGTGCGCCTCAGGGGCATCCCGCCCTTCGTGCTGCCCGGCCCCTGGCTGATCGCCACCACGCTGGTGCAGGACTGGTCGCTGCTGGCCGGCTCGCTGTGGATCACCCTGGCGATCTCGCTGGCGGCGCTCAGCGCGGCGGTGGTGCTGGGCATGGCCCTGGCCATCCTGTTCACGCAGTCCAAGTGGATGGAGCTGTCGCTGTTCCCGTATGCCGTGGTGCTGCAGGTGACCCCGGTGGTGGCGATCGCGCCGTTGATCATCCTGTGGGCCGACAACCTCACGGCGTCGCTGCTGATCTGCGCGTGGCTGGTGGCCTTCTTCCCGATCCTGTCGAACACGACCTTGGGCCTGAACTCGGCCGACCATCACCTGGTCAACCTGTTCCAACTCTACCGCGCCACGCGCTGGCAGACGCTGTGGAACCTGCGCCTGCCGGCCGCCATGCCCTACTTCCTGGGCGGGTTGCGCATCTCAGGCGGGCTGTCGCTGATCGGGGCGGTGGTGGCCGAGTTCGTGGCGGGCACTTCGGGCACGCAGTCGGGGCTGGCCTTCCGCATCCTCGAAGCGGGCTTTCAGCTGCAGATCCCGCGCATGTTCGCCGCGCTGCTGCTGGTGTCGTTGTGCGGCATCGTGATCTTCGCCTGCCTGTCGCTGGTCTCGCACCTGGCGCTGCGGCACTGGCATGACAGCGCGGTCTCGCGCGAGAACTGAAAGGCCTCCGCCATGAGCTTCCCGATGACCACGGTGCCTGCCTTTTTCCCGATGCCTTCAGGCGATCGCTGCGCCTTGCGCCATGTGCGTGTGCCCCGCTGCCTGCTGCGGCCTTCGCCTACGCAGGACGAGACGTGGCACACGGTGGGTGATGGCGATCTGGCCCAGGTGGACCTGCTGATCGATGGGGGCCGCATCGCCGCCATCGAGCCGGCCGGCACCCTGCCCGAATCGCTCGGCCCGAGCCTGGACCAGTCCATGGTGCTGCCCGGCCTGGTCGATTGCCACACGCACCTGGACAAGGGCCACATCTGGCCGCGCCGGCCCAATCCCACGGGCGATGTGCCCGGCGCCGCGCACGCCACCGGCGTGGACCGCGAGGCCCGCTGGCATGCCGAGGATGTCTACCGACGGGCCAGCTTCGGCCTGATGACAGCGCACGCACGCGGCGTGGTGGCGATCCGCACACACCTGGATTCGCTCGCACCGCAGGCCGGCATCTCTTTCCCGGTGTTCGAGCGCCTGCGCGCCGAATGGGCCGGCCGCATCGCGCTGCAGGCCTCGTCCATCGCGCCCCTGGACATCTTCCTGACCGAAGAGGGCCGGGCGCTGGCCGACACGGTGGCCGCCGCCGGCGCCAGGCTGGGCTGCGTCACGCGCTTTCGCCAGCTGCCCAACGTGCCGCTGCCGCCCGAGTTCGACGTGGCCATGACGCGCGTGTTCCAGCTGGCCACCGAGCGAGGCCTGGACCTCGACCTGCATGTCGACGAAGCCAGCGACCCGCAAGCGCGCAGCCTGATCCGTGTGGCGCAACTGGCCGTGCAGCTGGGCTTCAAGGGCCGCATCCTGTGCGGCCACTGCTGCTCGCTGGCCCTGCAGCCCGACGAGGCCATCGAGGCCACACTGCAAGCCTGTGCGCAGGCCGGCGTCGACATCGTCAGCCTGCCCACGGTCAACATGTACCTGCAATCACGCGCGCCCGGCCGCACGCCCCGCTGGCGCGGCGTCACCGTGCTGCACGAGATGAAGGCCCGTGGCCTGCGCGTGGCCGTGGCCGGCGACAACTGCCGCGATCCCTTCCACGCCTATGGCGACCACGACATGCTCGACACCTTCACGCAGGCCGTGAAGATCCTGCAGCTGGACCACCCGCTGGGCGACTGGATCACCTCGGCGTCTTCCGTCCCCGCCGCCATCATGGGCCTGCCCGACACCGTGGGCACCGTGGCCGTGGGCGGTGATGCCGACCTGATCGTGCTGCGCGCACGCGACTGGTCCGAGGCCCTGTCGCGCCACCAGTTCGACCGCGTCGTGCTGCGCCGTGGCCGCGCCATCGACACCACCTTGCCTGACTACCGGTTGCTCGACGAGCTCATGTCCGGCTGACGTTTCTCTCTACCCGCGCTGCGTTCCGTTGGTTGCCTGAAGAGCGGGTGGCCAGGGACAGGTGCGCCCTCGTTCTTTGTCCCTGCTTCCCAGCCTTCGACCTTCCTGTTGCGAGTTCGCCATGCCCCCATTGAAGTTCCATTCCGCTCCACTGCGCGCCAACGTGCTGCCCATCCGCAAGGTTGCGCTGGCCGCCCTGTGCGTTGCTGCCTGCGCCACCGCCCAGGCGCAGTCGGCGCCTGCCGCCACCACCGTCCAGGTCTACGGCCTGATGGACATCGGCCTGGGCTCCTTCAAGGATGCAGGCGGCGATCGCGTGACCCGCGTCGAATCAGGCGCCATGACCACCAGCTTCATCGGCTTCAAGGGCGTGGAAGACCTGGGCGGCGGCCTCACGGCCAACTTCGTGCTCGAGAGCTTCATGCTCAATGACACGGGCATGTCCGGCAGCTTCGCGGGCGATCCGTTCTACAGCCGCGCTGCTTATGTCGGCCTGAAGAAGGAGGGGCTGGGCCAACTGCGCATGGGCCGCGTGCCCACGCCGCTGTTCGCCAACGTGCTGATGTACAACCCGCTGGTCTCGTCGTACAACTACTCGCCGGCCATCCGCAGCCACTACTCCTACACCGGCAAGACCTCGGGCGGCACGGCCTGGTCCAACGCCGTGGCCTACACCTCGCCCGATCTGGGCGGCGTCACGGTGGACCTGCTCTACGCGCCCAGGGAATCTGCCCAGGGCGACAACACCAGCGCAGCCGTGCGCTACAACAGCGGCGCCTTCTCGGGCGGCCTGGTCGTGCAGCGTGTGCAGGCCAGCTTTGCCTCGGGCGAGGAAACCACATGGCAGTTGGGCGCCTCGTACAACGCGGGCTTCGCCAAGTTCTTTGGCCAATATGGCCGCGTGCGCGAGACCGACACGCAGACCACCAACGCCGGCACGCGCGACACCATCTCGCAGTTCGGCGCCTCGGTGCCCGTGGGCAACGGCGCGGTGCTGGCCTCGTGGGGCCAAGCCAGGACCTCCGGTACGCGCGAGGCCACGCGCAGCTTCACCACCATCGGCTATGACCACTACCTGAGCAAGCGCACCGACCTCTACGCCATCGCCATGGGCGACCGGTGGACGGGCCGCTCGGACGGCAGCAGCTTCGGCGTCGGCATCCGCCACCGCTTCTGAGCCAACCGAGGAGCCTGCCCATGATCCAGCCCGCCATGCCCAACGCCACCTTGCCTGCCGACCCACGCGAGGTCCGTGTCGTGGCCCGCCACGCCTTGGCCGACGGCATCGCCGGCTTCGACCTGCAGGCGCTCGACGGCTTACCGCTGCCGCCCTTCACCGCTGGCGCTCACATCGACGTGCACACACCCGCCGGGGCCGTGCGCCCCTACTCGCTGTGGGGCGCCCCGGCCGAGGGTCGCTACCGCATCGCGGTGCAGCTCGAGGCCGGCGGGCGAGGCGGCTCCGTGTCCATGCACCGCGATGTGCAAGAGGGTACTGTCTTGCGCATTGGCCAAACTCGCAACCAGTTCTGCCTCGACGAAGCCGCGCCGCGCAGCCTGTTGCTGGCGGGCGGCATCGGCATCACGCCGCTGCTGTCCATGGCCCACCGCCTGCACGAACTGGGCGCCGGTTTTGCGCTGCACCACTGCACGCGCAACCGGGCCAGCGCCGCTTTTGCCCAGGCCCTTCGCGAGGCGCCCTTCGCCTCGCGGGTACGCCATCACCATGACGACGAACCCGCCACCGCGCTCGACATCGACCAACTGCTGTCCGATGCCGCAGCTGGCACCCACCTCTACGTCTGCGGACCGCAAGGCTTCATGGATGCAGCCCTGTCGGCAGCGCGCCGCCTGGGCTGGGACGACAACCGCCTGCACCAGGAGCACTTCGCCGCACCGGCGGGCACCGCATCGGCCGACACCGGCGGTGATCGCGCCTTCATGGTGCGTCTGCAGCGCAGCCAGCGCCTGATCCCCGTGGCCGCGCGCCAGACCCTGGTCGAAGCCCTGGCCGCGCATGGGGTGCTCATCCCCGTGTCCTGCGAGCAAGGGTTGTGCGGCACCTGCGAGACCCGCGTGCTCGAAGGCGACATCGACCACCGCGATGTCCACCTGTCGCCCAGGGAGCAGGCCCTGAACGACCGCCTGATGGCTTGCTGCTCTCGCGCCCGCTCGGCCTGCCTGGTGCTGGACCTGTGACCGGGGTGTTGCGGCCATGCCCGCCAATGCCCATCAATGCCCGTTAGCATGTGCCGATGGGCGCCCGGCCCGATCACCTCGATCGCCAGCCCGCCCCCACAGGACACACCACCATGCTTGACACCCTCGACATCGACCCCGGCGTGCCACCCGCCGCCACCCTCATCGTGCTGCACGGCCTGGGTGCCGACGGCAACGACTTCGTGCCCATCTGCGACGAGCTTGACCTCACCGCCATCGGCCCCGTGCGCTTCGTGTTCCCGCATGCGCCGGTGCGCCCCGTGACCATCAACGGCGGCCACGCCATGCGCGCCTGGTACGACATCCTGGGCCTGGGCGGCCGATCACCCGAAGACGAGCCCGGCCTGCGCCAGTCCATCGCCGACATCGAAGCCCTGCTGGCGCGCGAGCAGGCGCGCGGCGTGCCGGCCTCGCGCACCGTGCTGATGGGCTTCTCGCAAGGCTGCGCGATGTCGCTGCTGGCCGGGCTGCGGCATCCGAGCCGCCTGGCCGGCATCGTCGGCCTGTCGGGCTACCTGCCGCTGGCCGACACCCTGGCGGCCGAGCGCAGCGCCGCCAATGCGGATGTGCCGGTGTTCATGGCGCATGGCCGGCATGACGACGTCGTGAACATCGCGCGCGGACAGCAGGCCCGCGACACGCTGGCTGGCCTGGGCTATGGCGTGGAATGGCACGACTACGCCATGCCCCATTCGGTCTGCGCCGAGGAGGTGGCCGATCTCAATGCGTGGCTGCTCAAGGTGCTGACCGCCGCCAGCCAGGGCCAGGGCTGAACGGGGCAGGCGGCTCAGCCTGCCACGGTGCGGTTGCGCCCGCCGCGCTTGGCCCGGTACAGCGCCTGGTCGGCGCGCTCGATGGTCTGGTCGATCGTTTCTTCGTAGCGCTGCTCGGTCAGCCCGGACGAGAAGGTCACGCGCAGCCCGGGGATGGTGTCCGCCATGGGCGCGGCATTGATCACCTCGCGCAGCCGCTCCAGCCCGGCCTCGGCCTGGTCCAGCCGGCAGTCCGTCAGCATCAGCAGGAACTCCTCGCCGCCCCAGCGCGCGATCACGTCGGAATCGCGCATCACCGACTGCGCGTGCTGCGCGAAGTGCCGCAGCACCTCGTCGCCCACGCCGTGGCCGTGCGTGTCGTTCACGTGCTTGAAGTGGTCGATGTCCAGGATGCCGATGCAGAAGATGCGCCCGCCCTTGTCGCTGAATTTCTTCTGCAGCGCCAGGGTCTCCATCATGTGGCGGCGATTGAACAGGCCGGTCAGCTCGTCACGCGTGGCGAGGGTCTGGATGCGGGCCAGCGCCTCGGCCAGCTCGTCCTTGCGCGATTGCAGGCGGTGGCGCAGCGTGCTCAGCTGCCCCGACAGCACCGAGATCGTGGGCAGCGAGGTGCAGGCGAACAGGAAGTTCACCATCTCCTGGCGCACCGGGTAGCGGTCCGGTGCCAGCGTGGCCATGAAGAGCATCGTCAGGCCCTGGCTGCACAGCGCGAAGAAGGCCGCCATGCGCGTCTGCTTGGCCGTCAGGTTGAACATGCCGAACATCAGGATCAACGCCAGCAGGATCAAGGCCGCACCGCGCGATTCACCCAGGATCGCGTAGGACCAGACCACGCAGGTCAGCGCCACCATGATCTGCGGCAGGGTCAGCGACGGGTCGGCGAAGTGCAGGTTCAGGCCGCTGCGCAGCAGGGCGTAGAACACGCCCACGTTGGCCATCATGTAGCAGCCGAGCCACCAGCCCAGGCGCGCCTCGACCGCACCGGTGCTCACCGCATAGGCCAGCACGATGGTGCAGATCACGAAGTTGGCCGCGGCCATCATGTAGCGCTGGATGCGCAGGCGCTGCCTGGCATCGTCGGTGAACAGCATCACACCCAGGGCGTGCAGCACCCCCGAGCTTTCTTCCGTGTCGTTGCTGGTGTACTGCCACAGCGTGACCACCACCACGGCCACCAGCATGAAGCGCACCAGCTCGCCCCCCATGTCATGGTTCTGCGGATCGGTGTGCACCAGCCAGACCATCACGCCGCCCATCAGGGCCAGCACGTAGCCGCTCAGCAGGCGGACCTTGCCTGGGCGCAGGTTGCGAAAGCCGAACAGCAGCACCGGCGCCAGCATCAGCAGCACACCGTCACGCAGGGGGCCGCCGAAGGTGTAGACCCAGGCCGTCACGGTGGCGGGCAGCAGCATCTGCGGCATCGTGAGCGAGGGATCCGCGAACTGCCGGTTCAGGCCGCTGCGCAGCAGGGTGTAGAAGGCCGCCACCATGGCCAGCAGCACGAAGCTCACCTGGTGCACCGGCACCTCGGGCAGCCATCCGTACCGTGCTGCCAGATTGAGCAGCACGATGAACACCAGGTAGTTGAAGCCGCCCATCAGGGAGCGGCGTGTGCGCAGTCGCTGCTTCCAGTCGTCGCCCAGCACCAGCCGGGTCAGCGGGCCGACCTGGCGCAGGGTGTCGGGGTGTGCCATGCCGGTCGTACCGGTCTCCGCGGCCACGGGAGGCGCCGTGAGCGGTTCGGCATGCGGCGCGGCCTCCGTGGCAGGACCGTGGATCGCCAGCGGCGCTCCCACCACGGACAAGTGCTTTTTGGGCGTGTTTGTTACTGCCATGCACGGTTTGTCGGCCGCGCTTGAAATTTCTTGATGTGCCAAACGCCAGGGTTTGCCCTGGGGGTGGCCCTGTGCGGGCCAAAAAATAACGGGTCGGCAGGGAAACTTCCTGCCGACCCGTGTGCGTGACGGAACACCTGGTGTGTCTGCCCCCCAACGGCGACCGATGGCAAAGCCCAGGTTCCCTGAGAAATCAGAAGCGGTAGCTCATGCCCACGCTGAGTTGCGGGATGACGCGCACCTTGGCCACGTCGTCGCGCAGGTCCTGCACTTCGCGGTCGATGTCGGCCTGCGACACGCCATAGGTGGCGAGGTTCGTGTCCACGTCCAGCTTGGCCTTGCCGATCGACACGCCCACGTCGGCGATGAAGCCCCAGCCCGGCTCGCGCCGGTGGTGGCCCCAGCCGATGCCCACATAGGGCGTGACCTTGGGGACCTTCACGTCGGCGTTGAGGTACTCGTTGCCATTGGCGATGTAGTTGGTGCCGCCGATGTTGACGATGCTGCCGGCCGGCATGTTCGAGCGCAGCTTGAGCGACATGTCGTTGACCGTCAGCCCGCCGGTCAGGCGAAAGCCGCCGCCTGCGGGGAAGTAGTCGGCGAACAGGCCAACCCGGGCCAGCTTGAGCTTGCCCTTGTAGTTGATGCCTTCGCGATTGCCGTCCTTGTTGTGCGAACCCAGCGATGCGTAGTCGGCCCGCAACACCACGCGGTCGGTCAATGTGTGGGCGTAGCCGCCCATCACGCCAGGGATGCCCACGGCGCCATAGGCTTCGCCAGCGCGGGCGGGGGTGTGCAGCACGGCTGCCAGGGTGGCCGCGGCCGCAAGGGCGCTGAGGCTGGATCGAGGGTGCGTCATCGCGAGCTCCTTGGCGTTTGACGTGGATCGGAGAGCGCTACTGTAGGCTGCTCGCCACAGGGCTGACGCCGAGTAAAGCAGGGTGCTGGCGGTGCTTTTTTCAGGCTGTTGTATCCCGGCCAGCGCAGACCGTGGGATGTCGTCTCCTAAACCGTAGGATTGACCCTCCGGTCGGCTGACCACACCATGCGAACCATGCCAACGCACGGCATGTTCACAACGCAGCGCTACAGTCCTCCGGTTTTTGCACGCATTTCTGCAACCCATACCATCCATCACGGCCAACCATGAGTGACAGCGCTGCCCAAGTCGATGCCTGGCTGGAGCCCCTCGGAGATCCTCCCTGTGGCGACGACCTCGAATACGACAACGACTTCCTTGAGTTGAACAAGGCTGCCGAAGGCAAGCCTGAAACCCAGTTCTCGCCGGCCGAGCCGCCCGACTGGGGTGCGGTCAAGGAAAAATCCGAAGAACTCTTCGAACGCACCCGCGACCTGCGCGTGGCGATCCTGTGGGGCCGTGCCCTGCTGCACCGCGAAGGGCTGTCGTCCCTGCCGCACAGCCTGCGGCTGCTGCGCGAACTGCTAGAGCGCTACTGGGATGATGCCCATCCCAAGCCCGATCCGGACGACGGCGATCCTTATGCCCGCCTGAACGTGCTGTCGCAACTGGAAGACAGCGCCGGCATGCTGGGCGATGTCCGCCAGTCGGTGGTGTTCCGCAGCCGCGCCGTGGGCCAGCTCACCGTGCGCGACATCGAGGTGGCCCTGGACAAGATCCCGGCCCGCGATGACGAATCGCCCATGAGCGTCGACTCGATCGAGCAGATGCTGGGCGCTGCCATCGCCGAGGACGACACCCTCAAGGACCTGGGGCAGCGTGCCTCCAGCGAACTCGACGCCCTGATCAGCCTGTTGCAGGACCGCGTCGGTTATGGCCGCGCCCCGTCGTGCGACACGCTCAAGGACATGCTGTCCGCCCTGGTGCGCGTCACGCCCCAGGAGAGCAGCGACAGCAGCGATGACCTGGATCTGGACAGCCTGCTGGGCGACCTGGGTGGCAGTGATGGTGGCAGCGAAAGCACCAGTGCACCACGCCGGGGCGGCCGTGGGGGCGGTGGCGGCATCGGTGACTCGATCGACACCCGCGAGGATGCGATCAAGGCCATCGACCTGGTCTGCCAGTACCTGGAGCGCACCGAGCCCACCAGCCCGGCCCAGTTGCTGCTGCGCCGCGCCCAGCGCCTGATCGACAAGAACTTCCTCGAGCTGGTCAAGGAACTGGCCCCCGAGGCGCTCAACGAAGTGGCCAAGATCATGGGGGTAGACCCCGATACCGTGGCTGGAGGCGGCGGTGGTTATTGAAGCCCCCGGGGCTCCCCCTAAGATTTGGGGTCCCCTTTAGAGGGGTCCCACGGCCTCGTGCCGGTGTTGTAATGTGGTTCGTTGAGCTTAACGGTCATTGAAACGGAGTCATTCCATGAGCGGACAAAAGTTTGTATCGCGCAACCGCGCGCCCCGCGTGCAGATTGAATACGACGTCGAGTTGTACGGCGCCGAGAAGAAGGTGCAGTTGCCCTTCGTGATGGGCGTCATGTCCGACCTGTCAGGCAAGCCTGCCGATCCGCTGCCCGCCGTGGCCGATCGCAAGTTCCTGGAGATCGACGTCGACAACTTCGACGCCCGCATGAAGTCCATGAAGCCCCGCGTGGCCTTCCAGGTGCCCAACACCCTCACCGGTGAAGGCAACCTGCCCGTGGACATCACCTTCGAGAACATGGACGACTTCTCGCCGGCCGCCGTGGCGCGCAAGGTCGAGGGCCTGAACAAGCTGCTCGAAGCCCGTACCCAGCTGTCCAACCTGATCACCTACATGGACGGCAAGACCGGTGCCGAAGAGCTGATCAACAAGGTGCTGAACGATCCGTCGCTGCTGCAGTCGCTGACGGCCACTGCCAAACCGGCTGACGAGCAATAAGTTCAGGAGTAAACACACATGGCTGAACAGCAACAAAGCTCGGCGCTGGCTGGCGTCACCCTGGAAGGCAACGAGTTCGCCTCGCTGCTGCAAAAGGAATTCAAGCCCAAGACCGACGAAGCCAAGGGCGCCGTCGAACAGGCTGTGCAGATCCTGGCCCAGCAGGCCCTGGCGCACACCAACATCATCAGTGCCGATGCGGTGAAGTCCATCGAGGCGATGATCGCCGCGATCGACAAGAAGCTCTCCGAGCAGGTCAACCTGATCATCCACAACGAGGATTTCCAGAAGCTGGAATCGGCGTGGCGCGGTCTGCACTACATGGTGAACAACACCGAGACCGACGAGCAGCTCAAGATCCGCGTGATGAACATCAGCAAGCAGGATCTGGCCAAGACGCTCAAGCGCTACAAGGGCACGGCCTGGGATCAGTCGCCGCTGTTCAAGAAGCTTTACGAAGAAGAGTACGGCCAGTTTGGCGGCGAGCCCTTCGGTGCGCTGGTGGGCGACTACTACTTCGACCACACCCCGCCCGACGTCGAGCTGCTGGCCGAGATGGCCAAGATCGCTGCCGCGGCCCACTGCCCCTTCATCTCGGGCACCAGCCCGGCGGTGATGCAGATGGAATCGTGGCAGGAACTGGCCAATCCGCGTGACCTGACCAAGATCTTCCAGACGCCCGAGTACGCCGCATGGCGTTCGCTGCGCGAATCCGACGACGCCCGCTACCTGGGCCTGTGCATGCCGCGCTTCCTGGCGCGCCTGCCCTATGGCGCCAAGACCAGCCCCGTCGAAGAGTTCGACTTCGAAGAAGAAACCGCTGGCGGCGACCACAGCAAGTACGGCTGGGCCAACGCGGCCTACGCCATGGCCACCAACATCAACCGCTCCTTCAAGGAATACGGCTGGTGCTCGCGCATCCGTGGTGTCGAGTCCGGCGGCGCGGTGCAGAACCTGCCCACGCACACCTTCCCGTCCGATGACGGCGGCGTGGACATGAAGTGCCCCACCGAGATCTCGATCTCCGACCGTCGCGAGGCCGAGCTCTCCAAGAACGGCTTCCTGGCGATGATCCACCGCAAGAACTCCGACTTCGCGGCGTTCATCGGTGGCCAGTCGCTGCAGAAGTCTGCCGAATACGACGACCCCGACGCCACGTCCAACGCGGCGCTGGCGGCGCGTCTTCCCTACCTCTTTGCCACCTGCCGCTTTGCCCACTACCTCAAGTGCATCGTGCGGGACAAGGTGGGCTCGTTCAAGTCCCGCGACGCCATGGCCTCATGGCTGAACGACTGGATCTTGAACTACGTGGACGGGGATCCGACCAACTCGACCGAAGTCACCAAAGCCGAACGCCCCCTGGCGGCGGCCGAGGTGGTGGTGGAAGAGGTGGAAGGCGCTCCGGGCTACTACTCCTCGAAGTTCTTCCTCAAACCTCACTATCAGCTTGAGGGCCTCACGGTTTCTCTGCGGCTTGTCTCCAAACTGCCTTCTGAAAAGAAGGGCTGATCAAGCCATCGTTCGTTAACACTGACCACTTAGGAGTCAATCATGCCGGGTAATGCATTCATCAAATTCGCGGGCGTCGACAAGGGCGAGTCCTTCCAGGAAAACTTCCATGGCGACCAGGGCTGGATCGAAATCGGCGACTGGAGCTGGGACATCGAAGCCGAATCGAGCTTCCTGAAGGGCGGCGGCGCTGCGGTCGGCAAGGCCACACCCGGCGTGTTCAGCTTCTCGCACTACTTCGACAAGTCCTCCCCCACGATCATGCGCAACATCGTGAAGGGTGTGCACTTCGCGACCGTTGAAATCGTGATGTGTAAGCAAGTCGGCGATGCCGACGGCCTGCCCAAGCAGTTCTTCCAGATCAAGATGAAGGACGCCTTCACCACCAAGGTCTCGACCAAGGGTGGCGAAGACGGCGCTGTGAGCCAGGACGTCGAAATGGTGTCCAAGTCCATCGAGATCAACTACAAGCCCCAGGACAACAAGGGCAAGCTGTCTGGCGACATGCCGTTCGAGTGGGACATCGCCGCCAACAAGATCATCAAGTAAGACCTGTCTTGCTGATGTGGTCCGGGTGCTTCCTCCTTGCGAGGGGCTCCCGGATTTGTTCATTGTGTCAACGGCTTGCCGTTAGTCATCACGGTGGTGCACCATGGGCTGGAGCCAGATATTCCTGAAGATGTCCATTGAAGGACTCGACGCCTCCAACATCGGCGAGAGCGAGACGGCCGGCTATGTGGGCCAGATCATCCTGTCGGATTTCGATTGGTCGATGACCGGCAAGGACGTGATCAAGGGCGTGGGCGCTGGCCGCACGGTCACTCGGCGCGTCGAGGCGGATGTGCTCTCGCTCAAGAAGCGTTTCGACAGCTCATCGGTCACCCTGATGACGGCGATGCGCGAGCGCAAGCGCATCACCACCGCCAAGGTCACCGTGGCGCACGGTTTCGGCACGGGCGCCGGGGCTGGGGGCAGCCAGGGGGACATGCGGGATGCCTTCACCCTGGAAGTCCAGGGCGGGTTCATCGAGAACATCGATGTGGCGCTGGTGGCCGACGGCAAGGCGATGGTGCTCCAGGAGGAGCTGTCCATCCGGTATTCGTCGCTGAAGATCGAGGTCTTCGAGGTGAATCCCAATGGCAGCTTCTCGACCAAGCGCAGTACCTTCCTGACCGAAGTGGACGGCATGGATCTCAAATGATCCCGGTGTGGTTGGGCTGATCGTAGACACGACGGAGGCAGGTCATGGAATTCGCAGAGGTTTACCTGGCGCTGGGTGCCGTGGCTGGCAACAGCCAGGCCGAAGGGCACAAGGGCGAGATCGAATTGTTCGATTGGAAGTGGGGCCTGAAGATGGCCGACAAGTCGCCAGATGCCCGCAGCGCTGATCGCCAGGCCGAAGGCCGCCGGCTGAGCATCTCCAAGGCGGTGGACGTTGCCAGCGTGCCCATGATGGCCCTGCTCAAGAGCGGGGCCACCTGCGGCACGGCCACCCTCACGATCCGGCAGCGGACGGAGAAGGCGGTCGAGCTCAAGGTGATCCTCAAGTCGGTGCGGCTGATGTCCTGCGACCTGAACGTCCAGTGCGGCGACATGGAGGTGGTGCTCGACGAAGACTGGAGCCTGTCGTATGACGAGGTCGAGGTGCGCTACAAGAGCGACCACGGCAACAAGGGCCAGAAGATCTTCGCGCTGAAAATGCCGCCGGGCATCGAGCAGGAAGAGCCGGCGCAGTTGACCGCCGCTGACAGCGATTCATCGCTCAGCGAGCAACTGGGCCTCACCAAGGATGACGTCATCAAGATCATCGAAGAGTACCTGAAGAAGCATCCGCAGAAGAAGTAAGCGCTCCAGTCACCACATCAAGGCCCGACCATGATCCGGATGAAGAATTACCGAGACCTGAGCAGCACGGCGGGCGACGTCGGCGCTGGGTTTCAGTTCGAGTTCTATTGCCAGTGCTGCGATTTCACCTGGCGCAGCCCCTTCAAGGCGCACCGCATGGGCCAGCTGACAGGCTGGCTGACGCGGCTGACCTTCCTGATGACCGACCTGAACAAGGCCGGCAAGGCCACCAGCGCGATGTCCACGGCCGGTGCGCGCGGGGCACACGAAGAGGCGTTTGAGGCGGCCCAGGCGCAGGCCCAGCGCTACTTCAACCAGTGCACGGAGTGCCGCAACCAGGCCTGCGACGAGTGCTGGGACGACAGTCTGAGCCAGTGCAAGACCTGCCTCAACAAGCACAAGCGGCCGGGTGGCGCGTCGGCCGGCCATGGCGGTGGGTATGACGAAGGGCAAGGTGGCGCGGGCGGGCTGGCCTGTCCTAACTGCCAGGTGCCTTCGAGTGGTGGGCGCTTCTGCCACGAGTGCGGCTTCGACATGGCCAGCACCCACAAGAGTTGTCCCGGTTGCGGTGGTGTGATGCCCCGCGCCGCCCGTTTCTGCACCGATTGCGGCCATGGCTTCTGAGCGCGCCTGAGCGCTTGGCCGCCATCCCCTCGCACCCCTCATTCTCAAGAAAAGAGAGCCGCCCGATGTCCGAACCCCTGGCCCAAGCCGAAGCCACCCTGCGCGCAGGTGATCCGCAAGGCGCGCTGCAGCACCTGACCGCCGCCGTCAAGGCCAAGCCGGCCGACGCGCGGCTGCGTATCTTCATGGCCCAGTTGCTGTGCGTGCTGGGCCAGTGGTCGCGCGCCCACACCCAGCTCAATGTCGTGGCAGACCTGCTGCCGTCGGCCGGGCCGATGCGCGAGATGGTCGGGCATGCGCTGCGCTGCGAGTTGCTGCGTGCCGAGGTGTTCGCCGGCAAGCGTGCGCCCATGGTCTTCGGGCACCCGGACCCCTGGCTGGCCAAGCTGATCGAATCGCTGCTGCAGGTCGGGCAGGGCAATGCACCCCTGTCGAACGAGCTGGCGGCCAAGGCCTTCGACGAGGCACCCGCCGTGCCCGGGGCCATCGATGGCGAGCCCTTCGAGTGGATCGCCGATGCCGACTCGCGCCTGGGCCCCGTGCTCGAGGCCTTCGTCAACGGCAAGTACTACTGGATTCCCTTCTCTCGCCTGAGCCGCATCTCGTTCGAGCTGCCGCAGGATCTGCGCGACATGGTCTGGACCCCGGCCTACCTCACCTTCGCCAACGGTGGCGAGGTGGTGGCGGTGATCCCCTCGCGCTACCCTGGCACCCAGGACAGCGGCGACGCACAACTGCTGCTGTCGCGCAAGACCGAATGGCGCGAGATCGGCGCGGACCGCTGGGCCGGCCTGGGCCAGCGCGTGTTCAGCTCCAACCTGGGCGATCACGACCTGCTGAACGTTCGCCTGATCGAGTTGCAGCCGCCACCGGCTGATGATGATGGCGAGGGTGAGGGCGAAGCCGGGGCCGAGGCGGACCATGGCTGAGCTGACTTCCCAGGAACGACTCCAGCCCTCCTTGCTGGATCGCCTGACCGACGCGGACCCGGGCAACAAGAGTGAATCGCTCGATGCCCGCGTGCTGTCGCGTCAGCAGCTTCGCGCCGCGGTGCTGCGCGACCTGTCCTGGCTGTTCAATGCCAACCGGGCCGAACCGTCGCGGCGCACCAGCGCCAAGCAGAGCCGCCCGGCCTACATCGACGAAGAGGCGGCGCTGTGGAAGCAGGCGCCCTTTGCCCAGCACTCGGTGCTGAACTATGGCCTGCCCTCGCTGTCGGGCGAGGCCGTGGGCCGCATGGACCTGCGCGCCATCGGCAACGACATCAAGCAGGCCATCCTGGATTTCGAGCCGCGGATCGATCGCGAGACGCTGGAGGTGGAGGCGCAGATCGACGGTTCGCTGCACAGCCACCACAACCAGCTCAAGCTGGTGATCCGGGGGCACATGTGGAACCAGCCTGTGCCATTGGAGCTGCTGCTCAGCGCGTCGATGGACGTGGAGACCGGGCAGTCCAGTGTCCGTGACATGCGGGGCTGAACATGGATCCCCGACTGCTTCGCTACTACAACCAGGAACTGCGCTACCTCCGTGAGATGGGCGCGGAATTCGCGCGCGAGTTCCCCAAGATCGCCTCGCGCCTGGGCATCGAAGGCCTGGAGGTGGCCGACCCGTATGTCGAGCGTCTGCTGGAGGGCTCGGCCTTCCTGGCCGCGCGGGTGCACCTGAAGCTGGACGCCGAGTTCCCGAAGCTGTCCCAGCGCCTGCTGGACATGGTCTGCCCCAACCTGTCGTCGCCGATCCCCTCGATGATGGTGGCGCAGTTCCAGCCCCAGCCGGACCCGGGCCTGCTCAAGGGCTATGTGCTGCCGCGCGGCTCATCCCTGATGGGGCCGAGCACCTCGGTCAGTGCCACGCGCTGCGAGTTCCGCACCGGGCACGACGTCACGCTCACGCCCATCACCGTGAAATCGGCGGAGTACTTCATCAACGCGGCGGATCTGTCCTTGTCCAGCCTGCCGCTCAAGGACCGTCCGCGCAGCGGGGTGCGCATCCGCATGGGCCTGCCCGACGGGCTGCAGTTCACGCAACTGGGGGTCGACCAACTGCGCTTTTACCTGGCCGGGCTGCAGGACGTGGCTTTCCGCCTTCAAGAGCTGGTGCTGGGCGCGTGCACGGGTGCGATGCTGGGCCTGCCGGGCCGCGCGGGTGAGGGCTCGCGGGTCTGGCTGGACAGCGACGTGGTGCAGCCCGTGGGCTACGGTGACGACGAGGCCTTGCTGCCGGTCACCCAGCGGGGCCTGTCGGGCACGCGCTTGATGCAGGAGTACTTCGCCTTTCCGCAGCGCTTCATGTTCTTCGATGTGAAGAAGCTGGCACGTGGCTTCGCAGCCTGCCCGGGCAACGAGTGCGAGCTGGTGCTGCTGTTCTCCCGCCAGGGCGAGGGGCTGGAGGGCGCGGTCGATGCCAGCAATTTCGCGTTGCACTGCGCGCCCGCCATCAACCTGTTCCCGCACCGTGCCGACCGCGTGCAGGTCAATGACAGCGCGTTCGAATTCCATGTGGTGCCGGAGCGCTCAGCCCCCACCGACTACGAGATCTACTCCCTGCAGACCGTCGAAGGTGTCACCCAGACCAACGAGCAGGTCACCTTCCATCCGCTGTTCGCCACGCCGCACAGTGCGCCGCCCGGCCACCAGGCCTACTGGAGCACCTTGCGTGAGCCGCGCCTGCCGTCGGACAAGGTGCGCAGGGAAGGGGCGCGGTCGGGCTACATCGGCTCGGAGGTGTTCATCTCGCTGGTCGATGCGCGCGAGGCGCCTTTCCCGCAGACCCTGCGCCAGCTCTCGCTGCAGGCCCTGTGCACCAACCGTGACCTGCCGGTCTTCATGCCGGTGGGCGGCGGTGCGGGCATGGCCCTGGAAACGGCCGCGCCGCTGCAGGGCGTGCAGGTGCTGGCCGGCCCGTCGCGCCCCTTGAGCTCGCTGCGTGAAAACGCGGCGGCCTGGCAATTGCTGAACCTGCTGTCGCTGAACCACCTGTCGCTGATCGACACGGATGCGGAGCAGGGCGCCCAGGCCCTGCGCGAGCTGCTGCAGCTGTTCACGCTGGCCTGTGACCCGGCCACGCGCCGCCAGATCGAAGGGCTGCGCCACGTGCGCACCAAGCCCGTGGTGCGCCGCCACCCGGTGCCCGGCCCGATCGCCTTCGGGCGCGGGCTGGAGGTGCAACTCACGGTCGACGAGTTGTCCTTCGAGGGCGGCAGTGCCTTCCTGTTCGCTTCCGTGCTGCACCATTACCTGGCGCGGCACGTGTCGATGAACAGCTTCGTGCAGACCTCGCTGCACTCGCTGGCGCGTGGCGAGGTGATGCGCTGGCAGCCCGGTCTGGGCGCGAGGCCTGTGCTGTGAGCGCTGCCTTCGACACCCCTCGCGAGCCGGATCTGCAGGCGGCCAGCCAGGCCCTGGCCGAGGCCCTGTGGCAAAGGCTGCAGGAGCGTCCCTATGATTTCGACCTGTTCCAGGCCCTGCGCCGGATCGAAGGCACGCACCCTCATCTGCCGCGCCTGGGCACGGCCCTGCGTCCGCAGGACGAGCCCGTGCGGTTCGCGCAAGAGGCCGCGCTGAACTTCGCGCCCGCCCCGATCACGCAGACGCAGGTCGGGCACACCGGCACCGTGCGCCTGGTGCAGCGGGTGTTCAGCTTCCTGGGCCCCAATGGCGCCCTGCCCATTCACCTGACCGAGTACGCCCGAGAGCGCGCCATGCACCATGGCGACCCGACCATGCAGCGCTTCCTGGACATGCTGCTGCACCGCTTCGGGCTGCTGTTCTACCGTGCCTGGACGCGCACCCAGCCCGCGGTGCTGCTCGACAGGGCCGATGACGCCAGCGTCGAGCGCTGGCTGGGGGCGATGTTCGGTTTCGGCGGCGAGGCCTTCCGACAGCGCGACGCGCTGCCCGACCATGCCAAGCTGTTCTATGCCGGCCGGCTGTCGCGGGGCGTGCGCGATGCAGATGGGCTGCGCGCCTGGATCCAGGTGCAGTACGACGTGCCGGTGCAGGTGGAGCAGTTCGCCGGGCACTGGATGCCGCTGGCCGACGAGGAGCGCTCGCGCCTGACGCGCCATGGCCAGCAAGGCCTGGGGCGTGGTGCGGTGCTGGGCCGACAGGTGTGGGATGTGCAGCACAAGTTCCGCATCGTCATCGGGCCGCTGCACCTGGCGCAGTACCGTGAGTTCCTGCCGGGCGCCACGGGCCTGGCCTCACTGAAATCGCTGGTGCGCCAGTATGTGGGCTTCGAGTTCGCCTGGGACCTCAAGCTCATCCTGCACCGTGATGACGTGCCCGCGTGGTCCCTGGGCAAGTCGCCCGTGGCCGGTGCGTTGGGGCGCAGCACCTGGATGAACCAGAAGCAGCGCCGCCGCGATGCGGCCGATCTGATCATGAACGTAGAACATCTTTCTCTTGCGTAAATTAAGGAGCAAGCCATGAGTGAAATCAGCCGGGTGGCCTTGTTTGGCAAACTCAATCCCCTGGGTTACAAGGCCATCGAGGGGGCGACCGTTTTCTGCAAACTGCGTGGCAATCCGTATGTGGAGCTCATCCACTGGATCACGCAGCTGCTGCAGAACAACGAATCCGATGTGGACGCCATCGTGCGCCACTATGCGATCGATTCGTCGGTGCTGGCCAAGGACGTGACCACGGCGCTGGACCGCTTGCCGCGTGGCTCGACCGCCATCTCCGATTTCTCCGAGCAGATCGAGGCCGCCATCGAGCGCGGCTGGGTCTACGGCACGCTGAAGTACGGCGACAGCCAGGTGCGCACGGGCTACCTGCTGCTGGGCATCCTGCGCACGACCACGCTGCGCAATGCGCTGCTGGCCATCTCGCGCCAGTTCGAGAAGATCAAGGTCGATGACCTGGCCGAGAACTTCGACAAGGTCTGCGGCGGCACGTCTGAAAGCCGCATGGGCGCGCAGGATGGCAGCGGCCTGGGCAGCAGCCAGCCGGGCTCCGACCAGGGCGCCATCGCCCCGGCCGCCATGGGCAAGCAGGAAGCGCTCAAGAAGTTCACGGTCGACCTGACCGAGAAGGCCCGCAAGGGCGAGATGGACCCGGTGACCGGCCGTGACGACGAGATCCGCCAGATCGTCGACATCCTGATGCGCCGCCGCCAGAACAACCCCATCCTGACCGGCGAGGCCGGCGTGGGCAAGACGGCCGTGGTCGAGGGTTTCGCCCAGCGCCTGGCCCGCGGCGACGTGCCGCCCCAGCTCAAGGACGTGTCCCTGCTGAGCCTGGACATCGGCCTTCTGCAGGCCGGCGCCAGCATGAAGGGCGAGTTCGAGCAGCGCCTGCGCCAGGTGATCGACGAGGTGCAGGCCTCGCCCAAGCCCATCATCCTGTTCATCGACGAAGTGCACACCCTGGTGGGCGCGGGCGGCGCGGCCGGCACCGGCGATGCGGCCAACCTGCTCAAGCCCGCCCTGGCGCGCGGCAACCTGCGCACCGTGGGTGCCACCACCTGGGCCGAGTACAAGAAGTACATCGAGAAGGATCCGGCGCTGACCCGCCGCTTCCAGGTCGTGCAGGTGCCCGAGCCCGACGAGGCCAAGGCCATCCTGATGCTGCGTGGCGTGGCCACCGTGCTCGAGAAGCACCACAGGGTGCAACTGCTCGACGAGGCGATCGAAGCGGCCGTGAAGCTGTCGCACCGCTACATCCCGGCGCGCCAGCTGCCCGACAAGGCCGTGAGCCTGCTGGACACCGCCTGCGCCCGTGTGGCCGTGAGCCAGCACGCCACGCCCGCCGAGGTGGAAGACGCCATCCGCCGCATCGAGGCGCTGGACATCGAGATCGGCATCATCGACCGTGAATCGGCTGTGGGGGTGGACGTGGGCAGCCGCCGCACGGACGCCGCCACCGCGCTGGACGCCGAGAAGACCCGACTGGCCGGCCTGGATGCCCGCTGGAAGGAAGAAAAGGCCCTGGTCGACAAGATCCTGGCGCTGCGTGCGCAACTGCGCGGCGGTGACAAGCCGGTCGACGGCCAGGCCTCCGAAGCGGCCACGCTGGACGACGCGCAGCGCGCCACGCTGCTGGCAGAGCTGAAGGCCGAGCAGGGCAAGCTGGCCGAGCTGCAGGGCGATGCCCCGCTGATCATGCCCTCGGTCGATGCGTACGCCGTCGGCGCCGTGGTGGCCGACTGGACGGGCATCCCCGTGGGCCGGATGGTCAAGAACGAGCTGGAAACCGTGCTGAAGCTGGGCGAGGCCCTGGGCAAGCGCGTGATCGGCCAGCAGCATGGCCTGGACATGATCGCCAAGCGCATCCAGACCTCGCGCGCCCGCCTGGACAATCCCAACAAGCCCATCGGCGTGTTCATGCTGTGCGGCACCTCCGGCGTCGGCAAGACCGAAACCGCGCTGGCGCTGGCCGAGGCGTTGTACGGCGGCGAGCAGAACGTCATCACCATCAACATGAGCGAGTTCCAGGAGGCACACACCGTCTCCACGCTCAAGGGCGCGCCTCCGGGCTACGTGGGTTATGGCGAAGGCGGCATCCTGACCGAAGCCGTGCGCCGCCGCCCCTACAGCATCGTGCTGCTCGACGAAGTGGAAAAGGCCCACTCCGACGTGCACGAGATGTTCTTCCAGGTGTTCGACAAGGGCTCGATGGAAGACGGCGAAGGCCGCTTCATCGACTTCAAGAACACGATCATCCTGCTGACCTCGAACGTGGGGTCCGAGCTGATCATGAACATGTGCAAGGACCCGGAGCTCTCGCCCGATCCGGATTCGCTGGCCATGGCCCTGCAGGAACCGCTGATGAAGGTGTTCCCGCCTGCGCTGCTGGGCCGCATCGTCACGATCCCGTACTACCCGCTGTCGGAAGAGATGATGGGCAAGATCGTGCGCCTGCAGCTCAACCGCATCAAGCGCCGTGTCGAAGAGAACCACCGCATCCCGTTCAACTACTCGGACGACGCGGTCAAGCTCATCGTCAAGCGTTGCGACAACCCGGAAGCGGGCGGCCGGATCATCGATTCCATCCTCACCAACACCGTGCTGCCCAAGATCTCGATCGAGTACCTGGGCCGCACCAGCCGTGGCGAGGCGCTGCAGAGCGTGACCCTGGGTGCAGCCGAGGGCGACTTCACCTACGACTTCGGCTGAGCACACCATGGGCGCTGCCGCGGTGATCGACCTGGACCTGGGCTCCGACGTGGTGAACGTCGGTGGCTGGCGTCTGCCATTGGCCTCGCTGGAGCGCCTGTGGTCGGTCGTGGCGGTGTTGCCCGGTGTGCCCGATGAGGCGGAGCAGCGCTGGGTGGTGCAGACGCGCGATGGCATCGCCCTGGCGGCTGCCTTGAACCTGCCCTCGCAGGCGCATGTGGATGCGCTGGGGGCCTGGGCGCAATCCTGCGGGGGCATTTTCCGGCTGCGGCGGGTGGGCTGGCCCTGGCGGTGGGGCACGCTGGGCTGGGCCTGGTGCGCCATGCGCCGCGGCAGCGGGCAGTTCAGCCTGGCGGTCTGGGATGCCGTTCGCCAGGGCGGTGAAGAGACGGGGCCGCTGGGCCTCGTGGATGTCCTTCGGGACGAGTGAGGCCAGCCATGGACCAATTGACCGGACAGACGTGCGTGACCCTGGTGATCGATGACCCGATCGCCCGCCAGTGCTACACCCTGATGGTGCCGGGCAGCACGGAGCAGGAAGGCCATGCCTTCCTGCTCAGCCTGGACAACGGAGTGGGTGGCGCGGGTGCACGGCAGTTCCTGGCCGGGGCGACCTGGGACCCGATACGGCGTCGCTACCAGGAGGTGGACCGCGCCCTGGTCGAGGCTGCCCAGGCCAGGTTGTCCAAGCTGGGCCCCCATCCCACCTCGGCCGAGCTCGAGGCCCTGGTGAGGCAGGCATCGGGCCAGCGCACCACGGTCGCACGGCTGTGGCGTGTGCCTTCGGGGCCGGATGCCTTCCTGGCCGCCGAGGCACGGGACTGGGCCAAGTACGGCGCCGGCGGGCGCAACTTCAACAACCTGATGAAGCGATCACAGGCCAATCCGGCCCGGGCCACCTGGTCGCGCGACGACCACCTGCGGCAGATCCTGCGCAATGTCGAGAAGACCAATGCCGGGGTGGATGCGGCCGTGCTGCGCAACGCCCGCTACCTCAAGGCCGGCGGCGCCATCCTGATGGTGGCGGGTCTGGGGTGGACGTACCACGAGTACCAGAACACCCCTCAGCACCAGAAGGCCGAGTTCATTCGCCGAGAGGCCGTGACGACGGCCGGTGGTGCGCTGGCCACAGGCCTGGCCACCGCCGTGCTGGTGGCGGTCGGGGCATCGGGCGCGGTCGTGATCGGTGTCGGGCTGGTGGCCGGTGTGGTCGGGGCCCTGGCCGCCGAGGGCGTCTACCGGTCCATCTATGGGAAAAGCCTCGTCGGCCAGCTGCGTGACACGGGCGTCATCCAGGCCGGCCTGCTGCAGGGGCGCTAGGCATGCGAAGCCGCATGGGCGCACCGCAAGAACAAAGCCCGGCTGATGCCGGGCGAAGACAGGATTGAAAGGATCATCATGGCACTGCTTGCTGAACTGACCTGCGATGTGCCCGGCAAGGGCAAGATGCAGCTGATGTCGCTGTCGGCCTCGGAGGGGCTGTCACGGCCATTCGAATACCAGGTCGAGATATTGAGCGACAAACCCGACCTGGACCTGGAGAAGTTCCTGGGCAAGAGCATGTCGATCGCCCTGGAGCTGCCCGAGGGCAAACGGCACTTCAACGGGCTGGTGGCGCGTTTCGCGCACTCGGGGCGGCGCACCAAGCAGTTCTTCCATTACCAGGCCACGCTGCGGCCCTGGTTGTGGTTCCTGTCGCGCACGCAGGATTGCAAGATCTTCCAGGAGAAGACGGTCGTGCAGATCGTCGAGGAAGTCTTTGCCGACCACGCCGGCATCAAGAAGGTCAGCAAGAAGCTCACGGGAACCTACACGCCTTGGGATTACTGCGTGCAGTACCGTGAGAGCGACATGAACTTCGTGACCCGCCTGCTGGAGCAGGAGGGCATCTACTACTACTTCGAGCACACCGCCGGCGGCCACGAGATGGTGCTGTGCGACAACGCCTCGGCGCACCATTCCGTGGCCTTGTACGAGAAGATCCCGTACAAGGCCAACTGGTCCGAGGCCCATGGCGACCAGGGCGAAACCATTCAGAGCTGGAGCGTGGGCGTGCAGGTGCTGCCCACCAAGGTGGTGCTGGCCGACTACGACTTCGAACGCCCCAGTGTGGCCTTGCGCAAGGACAGCGCCGTCGCGCGGCAGCATGACCTGAACAGCTACGAAGTGTTCGACTATCCCGGCGAGTACACGAAGGACGGCGACGGCACGGCCTACGCCAAGGCCCGCGCGCAGGAGCAGCAGGCCGGCTACCAGGTGGCCAGCGGACAATCCGACGCGCGGGGCCTGACCTGCGGTACCACCTTCAAGGTCGACGGCCTGCCCAACAAGGCGCTCGACGGCGAGTACCTGGTGCTGTCGACCAACATCTACATCGAGGAAGGCGCGGAGATCGGTGGCGAGGAAGGCTCCGATGGCCACTACTCATGTGACTTCCAGGTCATGCCCACGGCCGACAAGTACCGTGCGCCCCGCCTGACGCCCAAGCCCATGGTCTATGGCCCGCAGACGGCCATGGTGGTGGGCCCCGCGGCCGTCAAGCCTCACGATGTGCACACCGACAAGTACGGCCGCATCAAGGTGCAGTTCCACTGGGACCGCCTGGGCAAGAAGGACGACAAGAGCTCGTGCTGGGTGCGCGTGTCGCAGCCCTGGGCCGGCAAGAACTTCGGTGCCATCAGCCTGCCGCGCGTGGGCGACGAGGTGGTCGTGAGCTTCCTGGAGGGTGATCCCGACCAGCCGCTGATCACGGGCCGTGTCTACAACGCCGAGTACATGCCGCCGCACGCGCTGCCGGCCAACGCCAGCGTCACGACCATGTTGTCGCGCTCGATGGCCTCGACCGACAAGGCCCAGTCCAACGAGTTCCGCTTCGAAGACAAGCCCGGCAGCGAGTACATCTGGCTGCAAGCGCAAAAGGATTTCCACCGCGAGGTCGAGAACAACGACTACGACACCGTCAAGGCCGACCAGTTCATCACCCTCAAGGGCAAGCGCCAGGAGCTGGTCGAGAAGGACGTGGAGCAGATCGTCTACGGCAAGGTCACGACCACCTTCCTGAAGGACCACCACAACTCGGTGGGTGGCGACTGGTTGCAGACCACCACCGGCGTGATCAACCTGCATTCCGACGGCGATTTCGTGGTCGACACCAAGGCCAACGTGGGCGTCAATGCGATGCAGGGCATCGACATCAAGGCCACGCAGGACATGAAGGGCGCGGCGATGAACGTGCACCTCAAGGGCGACATGAACGTCACCATCGAGGCGGGCATGACGCTCACGCTCAAGGCGGGGGCGGGCAGCATCGTGATCGGGCCGGCCACCATCAGCATCGACGCGCCGCTGGTGAACATCAACTGCGGTGGCCGTGCAGGGTCGGCCAGCCCGGCCAGCCCTCCGGCCGTCGCGGCACCTGTGGAAGCCATCAAGCCCGAGCCCGACAAGGATCCGCTGTTCTGATGCCCTGGTGGCCGCGCCTGACCCCGGGCGCGGCCTGACAATACCGCCTTCGTTCGATCCGACCTTGCACGCATGCAGCAGCAGTCCTACGCGCACCTGAAGTCCATGCTGTGGGCCTCCCCCGCTGCCCGCGCCCACGCGGTGATCAGCGGCGCCGTGGTGCCCGATGTGCGCGGGCTGCTGGACAAGGCCGATGCGCGCGGCTGGGACTGCCTGTGGCGCGGTGCACTGACGCCGGAGAAAGCCGCCCAGGCGCCTTACCTGGTCGAGCTGAACCCCGAGGGGGCCTTCACCGACTGGCTGCTGCAGGAGTGCTCCAGCACCTACCCCGGCTGGGGTGTGATCGGTTTGGGGCCGGTCAACCTGATGACCATGCGCGAGCATGGCCGCCGGTTGCTGGACGTGACCCTGCCCGATGGGCAGCGCCGTCGCTGGACGTGGCACGACCCGGCCTTGTGGGCACCGCTGCTGCCCAAGCTCGACCCGCAGCAGCTCGATGCCGCCTACGGACCGCTGACCGACTGGGTCATGGTGGGGCCCAAGGTGTGGCAGTGGTTGTCGTTGAGCGCGGGCCAGTTGGTCGTGACGCCTCGCGAATGCCTGCCGGTCGCCAACGCGTGAAGGACGGGACGCCATGCTTCGCCTGACCGCCGAACAACACGAATGGCTGCAGAGCCTGCAGCGCGAGCGCCTGGCGCAGGCCCTGGCGCGGGTGCTGACGGTGCAGTGGCCGGTGCTGGCCGCCAAGCTGGGCGACCGGGGCGAGGCTTTCGTCGATGCGGCGCTGCTGCAGGCCCAGCGCCACGGCCTGCTGGAGCCCGTGCATGCGGCGCGCTATGTGAACCTGTGGTGCGTGTGGGGACCGGCCTTCGATGACAAGCCGGGCTTCGAATGGGCCACCGAGATCCTGCGTGACGAACACCGTCCGCCTGGCGTGAAGGTGCAGCAGCTGGCGCTGCGCTCGCATGACGAGCTCACGCAGCGCGCAGCCGCCGGCGTGAAGCCCGAGCAGTTCGATGCCGCCGATGCGGCGCTGGAGGCCGTGGCCGCGGGCCCCGAGGCCGCGCCCTGGATCGAAGGGCAGGCCGGCCTGCCCCAGCCACGCCAGGTCTGCGACATGACCGCCTTCGACATCGCCCTGGGCGACCAGAGCTGGCGCCAGGAATACCGCCTGGCCTTGTCGGGCGGCGCGGTGCTGGTCAACCGCGCCCCGGTGGCCGCCGAGCCGCAGCGCTACCGCACCGACACGCCCCCGCTGCCCGGCGCCGAGGTGGCACCGCGCCAGATCGCGGCGCTGGCCTACCCGGCCTCCCGCGGGCACAAGGCCTGGCTGCACCTGCGCTGCGCCATCGACACCGTGTGCGACGCCCATGTGCACCCGCGTGTGGAGTTCAAGAGCGATGCCGGCGGGCAGGTGTTCATGGGCATGCCCGCGCGCCTGATCAAGAGCCCCTTGCACGCGGCCGAAGAGTTCATCCCGCCCAAGGCGCGCACGGGGCCTGCCGGCCCTACACCGGCAGCCCAGCAGGGCAAGCCCGGCGCCCCGGTGACCACGCCCGTGACCGAAGGCGCCCTGTGCCGCGAGCGCCCGCCGCGCTACGTGCAGATCACCGCGTGCACCTGCGGCCTGCGCCGTGCGGGGGCCCCGCTGGGCACGCAGCAGGCGGTGCTGAGCATCCTGCCGGCCGAGCAGTGGTTCGCCGAGTTCAAGGCCTTGCCGCAGCCCACCTGGCAGTGGCCCCAGCAGGGCGCACGCGACATCGCGCCGCCACCGCTGGTGCGCCTGGAGCGCGATGGCCAGCCGCTGCCCGTCGGCGCCTGGCAGCAGGGCTTCTCGCGCCTGGGCGAGGCCTTCGTCAATGGCATGGACGGCTGGTACCAGCAACTGATGCGCGAAGAGGTGCTGCTGTCCCCGCGGATCGAGGCGGTGCCGCAACTGCTGCACGGCCTGGCGGCGTTCACCTGGGGGGCGCGTGAAGCGGTCACCGCCGAAGGCAGCAGTGGCTTCCTGCGGGCCCAGTTGATCGCCCGACTGGTGGCCTGTGCCACCGAACTGACGGTGATGGGCGAGCTGCGCCATGCCGGCACCCATGGCCGCGTGCGCCTGCTGTCCACCGGCCGCGCGCTGCTGGAGGCCGACGTGATGCGCGAACAGCCCGAGCCGGCATTGGCCGAGCGCCTGATGGCGGTCAAGACGACGTGGTCGCATCCCTTCGCGGTGGAGTTCGACGCGCTGAGCCACACCGGCCTGTCGACGGTGTCCGAGGCGCCTGGCAGCCAGCCGGGTGCGCTGGTGGGCGAGGCCGGCCTGCGGCCGCGCCCGGACGGGCAGGGCTGGCAGTGGTACCTCAAGCTGGCGCTGCTGCCGTGCACGCTGTCGCTCAGGGTGTGGGATCCGGTGCGGGGCGAGCAGACCGCCACGCGCACCTTGTGGCCGGCGATCACGCTGGTGGATTGGAGCGCCGGCTGATGGAACGCCTGATGATGATCCGCCTGCAGGCCAGGGGCTGTGCCGCCGAGGTGCAGCTCAATGGCCTGCCCCTGGCGCGCCTGGGTGCTGAGGGTGGCAGTGTGACGCTGCCCGTGCACGAGTACGCCGTGGCCGGCCGCAACCGCCTGAGCTTCACGGCCGGCCCCCCCGCGCCCCTGGTGGGCGAAGCGCCGCCGGCCCAGCCCAAGGTGGGCGATGGCAGCGTGGGGGTGCGCGTGGTGCTGGCGCTGTGCCACCAGGGCCAGGCGCCGCATGACCCCAACGCCCGGGTGCTGTCCCAGCTGTCGTGGACGCCTGGCCTGAACGAAACCCATGACTGGCCTTTCAGCTTCGGCCAGGACGTGGAATTGCCCGTGACCTTCCCGCGCTGGCGCTGGCTGGAGGCGCCGGTCATCACACAGGGACCAGCGCTGCAGCGCCAGGTGCTGGAGACGCTGCAAGGCATCGCGCTGGACCTGCTGCGCGGCGACCCGGACAGCCTGCTGGCCGCGGCCCGCCTGCGCACCGAAGAGCTGGCGCTGGCCTACCAGCGCGCGCCGAACGCCTGGGTGCAGGACATCCGCGACCATGTGCAGCAGTTGTTCGAGGCGCAGGCCCTGACGGTCAAGCCGCCCGAGCCCGATGGCCTGGTGCTGAGGCCGGTGGCCGGAGGCCGCCTGGTCGAATGCCTGGCGCCCGACGGTGGACCGGCCTTGCGCACCGCGCCAGGCCCCAAGGAAGCGGGGGGCGCGTGGGCGGCATGGCCCTTGCGCCTGGCCCAGGTCGAAGGCAAGCTCTACATACTGCGCTGAGCAAGGCGCACGCCCCCGCACCCACCGAGTCCCCCAGGAACCGCATCGTGATCAAGCTCACTGTCCAGACCTACAACGGCACGCCGCTGCCCCAGGCCCTGTCGGCCCAGTTCGACGAGCTGGGCGGCAACATCGGCCGTGCCGACACCAACCAGCTCGTGCTGCCCGATCCCGAGCGTTCGATTTCTCGCGTGCATGCCCAGGTGGTGTTCCGCAACGGCGGCTATGCCCTGGTGGACCGCGGCAGCAACGCCGTGCTGATCAATGGCCGCTCGCTGGGCAACGGCGTGGAGGCGCCCCTGGCAGCCGGGGACCAGCTGCAGATCGGTGGCTACGCGATCCGGGTGGACGTGCTGGCCGGTGGTGCCGCCGCGGGTGCCCATGCGGGCGGTGGTGCAGGTGATCCCTTCGGTGACCTGGGCGGCATGGCTTTCGCGGCACCTGCGCCAAGTGCGCCCAGGCCGGCTGCGGCGGGCGGTGGTTTCGGTGGTGGTGGCGCGGGTGGCGCACGCCCGCCTGCGGGTGGAGTCGGGGCTGCCAGCACCGATCCTCTGGCCGCATTCGGTTTTGCCGGCAGCCCGGCGCCTGCGGGGGATCCCTTCGGGTTTGGCGCGCCAGCAGCGGCCCCCTCGGCAGGGGGCTTCGGTGGTGGTGGCGGGGGGGGTGGCTTCGGCGGTGGCTTTGGTGCGCCGTCACCCGCCCCGGCCCCCGCGGCCCCGGCGGCCGGGGGCATCCCCGACGACTGGGACCCCTTCGCCCCGGATCCGGTGGCAGCCCCCAAGCCGCAGGACCTGGCCCGTTCACTCGGCCAGAGCAACAGCCTCGGGCTGGAACTGGGCGGCGGTGCCAATGCCCCCTTGATCCCCGGCATGGGTGATCTGGGCGGCGGCAAGGCCAACACCTCGTCGTCCATCGATGCCATGTTCGGTCTGGGTGGTGGCAGCGGCGGCGGCGATCCCCTGGCCAATTCGGTGCTGGCCCAGGCCTCGGCCCAGCCCAACATGGCCAACCACCTCGACCCGATGAAGTCCTTGAACTCGGTGAACGTGGCCTCGGCCACGGCCGCCCCGGACAATGTCTCGGCGCTGAACCAGCCGTTCATGGAGCCGCCCCTGAAGGTCAACGCGCCCAAGGCCCCGGCGGCGCCGGTGGCCGGGCCCGTGGCGCCACCGGCGGCCGGTGGGGCCGGCTCGGCCGTGATGTCCTGGGACGATGGTGCCCAGGAAGGCCGCACCGTGATCCGATCCAAGGCCAAGCTGGGTGATTTCGACAGCTTCGGCACGACGGCGGCTGCCAAGCCGCCGGTGTCGGCACCGGTGGCGCCCGCCATGCCGCCAGCACATGCACCAGCGCCGGCATCGCCCGCCGGGCGCGCCAATGCCAGTGATGCATTGCTGGATCCGCTGGCCTTGCTGGGTGGTGGCAGCACCGGTGGCTCTGGCGGTGGGGTGCTCGATCCACTGGATTTTTCCGACCTGGGCATAGGCAGCCCAGCGTCCTCGCCGATCACACCGCCGCCGGCCCAGCGGACCGCTGTGCCCGTGGCGGCGCCGGTTGCCGCGCCGGTCACCCCACCTGCCGTGCGCGCTGCAGCGCCGTCCCCGGTGCCGCAGCCTTCACCCGCTGCCGAAGCGGCCGGCACGCCCACCGACCAGGCCGCCCTCATCGCCGCGTTGCGCGAAGGCCTGGGCATGTCGGCCCTGCCCATCCAGTCGCTCACGCCCGAGTTCATGAAGCTGCTCGGCCAGCTGGTGCACGAGTCGACCAAGGGCACGGTGGAACTGCTGGTGGCCCGCGCCGCGCTCAAGCGCGAGATCCGCGCCGAGGTCACGATGATCGTGGCCAAGGAAAACAACCCGCTGAAGTTCTCGCCCTCGGTCGAAGTGGCCTTGAACCACCTGCTCAGCCCGCCTGCGCGCGGCTTCATGCCGCCGGCCCCTGCCATGCGTGATGCCTACGACGATCTGCGCGCCCACCAGTTCGCCTTCGTGGCTGGCATGCGCGCCGCGCTCGAAGGGGTGCTCAAGCGTTTCGATCCGGGTGTGCTCGAAGGCAAGCTCACCCAGAAGTCGGTGCTGGCCTCGGTGCTGCCGGGCGCCCGCAAGGCCAAGATGTGGGACGTCTTCACCGAGCTCTACAGCCAGATATCTGCCGAGGCCAGCGACGACTTCCACGAGCTGTTCGGCAAGGAATTCCTGCGTGCCTACGAAGCCCATATCGACGAACTGCAGCGCGACGCGTGAGCATGGCGACGCGTGACCGAGACGACACCGAAAGCAACAACCATGTCGAACTTCTCTGACACCGTGTACGGGGCGCCGGGCCACATCCAGCTGGATCTGGCCATCATCTCGCGCCAGGGGGGGCGCAACTACAACGAAGATGCCTGCGGCCACTGGCACTCCGACCACCACCTCACCTGCGTGGTGGCCGATGGCGCAGGTGGCCATGGCGGCGGCGACATCGCCTCCAAGCTGGCGGTGCGCCACATCATCGAACGCAATGCCCAGCAGCCCGTCAACAACGGTGCGTCGGTGCACGAGTTGATCCTGGACACCAACCGCACCATCCACCAGCATCGCCAGCAGGGCGGGGTGCGCGAGCACATGCACAGCACCGTGGTGGCCCTGTTCATCGAGCTGGACACGCAGACCGCGATGTGGGGCCACGTGGGTGATTCACGGCTGTATGTGTTCCGCCGCGGCCAGCTGCGCATGCAGACGCGTGACCACAGCCTGGTGCAATCGCTGGTCGATGGCGGCCTGATCCGCCCGGAGCAGATGCGCAACCATGTCCAGCGCAGCGAACTGCTGTGCGCGCTGGGCTCGCAGGAAGAAGACCTGCACATCGGTGTGAGCCACGACCCGTGGGTGATCGCCCCTGGCGATGTGTTCCTGCTGTGCACCGATGGGCTGTGGGAGTACGTGGACGAGGCCGTGCTGCAACAGACGCTGACGCAGGCCCGAGACCCGCGCGAATGGCTGAGCACCCTGGAAGCCCTGGTGCTGCGCAATGCCGCGCACAAGCCCAGCCATGACAACTTCAGCGCCCTGACGGTGTGGGCGCTGGACGACCCCGCCTGATGCGCAGGCCGCAAGGAGCTTTTTCATGAACATGACGCCTACGGAGCGGAAAGCCTATGCCCAACGGATGTTCGAGCAGGAGCCTGCAGCATTTCCCGAGGCTCACCGTGCTTCCATCCTGCAAGGGCAGGTGCTTCCTGGCATGGCACCCTTCGAGGCCAGGCTGGCGGGCGGCGCCTTCACCTACAAGGTGAAGGCCGACCCTGCGAAGTGGCCACCACACACCAACCCGTTGGACGTCATGTGGCGACAGTCGATCGAGCCGGACAACAGCGAGATCGTCATGACCTTCGTCAACAACACACAGTTCCCCGGGGAGCCCACATGGGTGTTCAGGGTGTACTTCGAGCGGGGCAAGGCCACGCGCATTGAAAAACTGAGGGTCGAGCCATGAGCAAGCCCCGGACACCCGGACTGCCCGGGATCGGTCGCCGTGTTCTGGCAGCGCTGTTCATCGGCGGTGCGTCCAGCGGTTGTGTGAACGGTGCGGGCCTGCAGCATCCACCGTTCCAATTGCCGGTAGACATGTCTCACGCGCAGACCGTGGTCGAGGCTGAATTCGAGATCCGGGAGGAGACGTTCTACGCCTTCAACCTGCTCTACCCCTTCAAGGAGGGCGATGCGGCCGGCCGCGCCCAGGCGGTTCGGCTTGCGGGAGCGCCCTTTTTGAATCCGGCAACGGGGCGCTGGGAGGAGCCTGGCGCAGGCATCGATGTTCATCTGTCGGTGATCGCTCTGGCTGCGGACGGGGGGCAGGACCGCACCGTCCACGACAGCGAGATCGAGCGGCCACGCAAGACATCAGCGACCGCCGACAAGCTCGTCAGCCGGCTGGCGTCAGTCAAGCTCGCGCCAGGCCGTTTCAAGGTCAGGCTCGTCAACCGACACGATGCGCCGCAGTACCGGGATGCGGGGACCCAGTTCTCCGTTGTCCGGGCCTACATGGGCAAGTAAGGAGGCCACACATGCCAAAGGTCACGATCAACATTGCCGACAGAGGCACGGAGCTGGCCTCTGGAGGGACATCCTCCGTGGGGCACATGTGGTATGAGCTCACGGACGACGATGGCAGCACGACCAGCTATGGGTTCGCTCCCGACGAAGAGCACCACGGCAGCCCCTTCGCGCCGGGACAGGTCTACAACGACGACAGCACGAACTACAAGAGCAAGGCGTACTCGCGCACCATCGACATCTCCGATGCGCAGTACAACGCGATGAAATCCTTTGGCGAGGACCCCACCGCCGCCGGCTTCAGCACACGTTACAACGGGCTGACGAACAGCTGCATCGATTTCACCTGGAAGGCGTTGGAAGTCGGCGGGCTCAACCCCTCTGGTTATGAGGGCGCCATCTGGCCTACCCACAATATCTCTGCGGTCAAGAAGATCGCGGCACCCGCGGTGGCTGCGGCAGCCGGAGGGGCTTCATCGGCAGGCAGCGGTGCGATCAGCCATGTGTGCAACAACGCATTGCTGGCATGCTCCTTCGGGGCTGCGCCCAGTGCCATGGGCGTATTGCCGCTGAACCGGATGATGACCAGCAACCAGCCGGCGGCCAACATCATGGACCACATCCCCATCGTGAACATCCGGCCGTTCGGGATGTGTTCCAGCCCCGCCAACCCGGTGGTGGCGGCGGCCACGGCGGCTGCCATGGGAGTGCTCACGCCCATGCCCTGCGTGCCGGCCACCGTGTCACCCTGGGTGCCTGGCTCGCCCACGGTGCTGCTGGCCAACATGCCCGCGCTCAACAACACGAGCAAGCTGATGTGCATGTGGGCCGGGGTGATCCAGGTGACCTTCCCTGGGCAGGTCACCGAGCACATTCCTTGATGCGCCTGCACGCAGCTTCGGCAGGTGGGTGCAGCACGATCTGTCGATGAAGCAGTGGCCCGGGTCGAGCCGCCATGCGCTCGCGCGCCCTTGCGTTGTGTCGTGGATGGCGGGTCTTGGCCGCGCCATTGCCACATTGGCGTCTGATCAACGGTTTGCCGCGATTTCCCGCGCCACCAGTGGCGGCACGCCGTACTGATAATCGAAGTGGTATTTGCCTGTGGCGTACAGGGTGAACGTCAGCCAGGTCCAGGCTTCGCTCTGCCCTTGGGGCGGGTGCTCCTGAAGCGCCGCCAGTGCGTCGAGCGCTTCTACGGACAGGTCGACGTCGATCTTCTCGTCACCCAGGAAGCGGTTGGCCACGTAGATCTCCGAGCTGCCATCGCTCCATGCGAAGTTCTCGTAGTGCACCTCGATGCGTTCCCATGGTTCGGTGATGGCGTCGAGCAGTTCGCCGATGAATTGCTCCTGCAGCTCGAGCATGTCCATGTCAGCCACCGGCCTTGTTGCGTAAAACGGTCTTCACCCAGGCGCCATTGTTCGCCGCGCGATTGAAATCGTGCACATCGGTGAAGGTGCGCACGGCCTTGGGCCGGGCCGGCGGCGGGGTGGACGCTGTCGTGCCCCCTTGGCCGGTCTGCTGCCCGTTGCCCAGCGCTGCCACGGCTGCCTGCAGCAGTTGCGTGTTGCGGGCCAGGCGCGTGGTCATGCCATGGGTGTTGCCGCTGGGCATGGAGCGATGACGAGGCGCAGGCGGAAAAAAGGCCGCTGGATCAGCGGCCTTCCTGCGGTGCGGTGCGCTTACTTGGCGCGACCGATCTCCACGCGGCGGTTCTCGCTGGAGTACGGATCAGCCTTGTTCTTGGGGTCGGTCGAGCCCAGGCCCACGGCTTCGAGCATGCCGCCATCGGCGCCCTTCTGGACCAGGTAGGCGCGCACGGATTCGGCGCGGCGCTGCGACAGGCTCAGGTTGCCGGCCTGCGAGCCGGAGGCATCGGCGTGGCCCACGATCTTGACCTGGCGGCCGGACGAGCCACGCTTGCCGCGCAGCACGTCGGCGAAGACGTCGAGCTGGCGCTTGAGCAACTCGGGCAGCACGGCCGAGCCCAGCGCGAACGACGAGGCGGGCAGCGAGTACTTGATGGCGGGCTTGAAGCCCATGCACTTGAAGCCGTTGGCTTCGAGTTCCTTGCAGGCGTCTTCAGGGAACAGGCCTTCCTTGACAGAGGCTGCATCGGGGACGGTGGTGCCGACATCCACGGGGCCGGCGGCCGCGCCGGCATCGGCGGGGGCGGGCGCGGCGTCCTGGGCCCAGGCGGGCGAGGCGCCCAGCGCCGCTGTCAGCAGGCAGGCGGCCAGGATGCGGCGCGCAGCGTGCGATTCAGGGGTGAGGGGGCGGTTCATGGCGGGTGCTCCTTAGGGTAATTCGGCAATCATAGACTCAACGGCGTCGTCGGGGTAGGGGTCGGGTCCCTGAGCTTAGGGATGGCCCAGCCCTCCTGATCAGGTCATTGGCTCAACGGGGCCTGGATGGACCCGAACCAGCGTTTTTCCAGATCTTCCAGGAAGCCCGAGCCACGCAATTGCAGCAGGGTTTCGTTGATTTCCTTGCGCTTGGCGCTGCCCACCGGCAGGGCGAAGCCGTAGTGCTGGCGGGCGAAGGTGTCACCGGCCAGCGCGACTTTTTCATTTTCTGCCGGGTGGGTGGACATCCAGTAGCGCAGCATCGGGGCGTCGTAGACCACGGCCTTGACGTCCTTCTTGAGCAGCGCGGCCATGGCCGAATCGACCGAGTCGTGGCCCTCGACCGGGATGCCGCCGAGCTTGTTGAGGTAGGCGTCGCTGGAGCTGCCCTCGACGGTGCCGACGATCTGGCCCTGCAGGTCGGCCATGCCGCGCACCTGCGTGTTCAGGCGCGTGACCGTCAGGGTGGAGGTGAACACGGCGGTGATGTAGGAGGTGAAGGCGATGCCGCCGAGCATCCACACCACGGCCAGCAGGCGGCCGGGGGTGCCGTTGGGCGACTTGTTCTCGCAGCCGCCGGCGATCAGGATGTTGGTCGACCACCAGAGCGATTCCTTGAAGCCGATCCAGGCCGGGGCCGGGAAGCTCTCTTCGTTGTCCTTGTGCTCGAACCACCACAGCAGCCAGGAGACCAGCAGCAGGGCCAGGACCAGGGCGCCGAAGCCACCCAGCACCGGGGCCGAGGCCAGGCCCTGGAGGGCCACCCAGATCGAGCCGGCGGAGGCCACGGGCGACATGATCTGCAGGCCCGATTCGAAGAAGGGGTGCGAGAAATCGAGCACTTTTTCACGCTCTTCGGTGATGCTCAGCGCGCCCACGCCGACATCGACCTGGCCCTTCTGCAGGGCTTCGAGGGTTTGCGGCACGGTGTCCATGGGCACCCACTCGAACTGCCATTGCTCCTGCTGGGCGATGGCGTTCCACAACTCGACGCTGTAGCCCTTCCATTGGCCATTTTCTTCGTAGGCGAAGGGTTTGGCCGGTTTGACGGCCACGCGCAGCACGCCAGGTTTGCGGGGCGTGTCGACCGCGGCGCTGGCGGCTGCGGCAGGTGCCTTGGCCGGCGCGGCGGGTTGGGCCACGGCGGGGCCGAAGGCTGTGGCGGCGGCCAGCAGCAAAGGCGCGGTGATGCGGGAGAGCAGGTGTCGAATGGATCTCATGGCGTGTGATGCGTCATTTCGTGGGCGTGTCGGCCCTCGATGCGGCGTGCGCCTCCCGGGCGCTGCTGTGGCTGCAATCGTGGGCCGACTCTAGGCACCTTTGGGCGGCTTGCCCATTGCCGGAAAGGTAGTGTCCCCGTCTGAAAGGACGGGGCCGAAGGGATGGGTGTGAACGGGCAGAAAGACGGCGCCGGCGCGTCAACCGGCTGAGCCTTCACTCCAGCGAGGCCAGCAAGGCCGCCAGCTCCGGGTCCATCTCGTCGCTGCCGCTGTCGGACGATGCACTGTCGTCGCTGGACGCGCTGCTGTCGTCGCCACCCAGGCTGGCGAGCAGGGCGTCCAGGTCGTCATCGCCACTGCTGTCGCTGGACGATGAGGACGAGTCGTCCAGCCCGGCGAGCAGTGCGTCGAGGTCGTCGCTGGCGCCGCTGTCGTCGCCGCTCAGGCCTGCCAGCACGTCGTCATCGTCGCCCTTGGTGGCCGGCTTGCCCGCGGCGGGCTTGCGGGTGGTGGCCGTGACGGTGAGCCCGGCGCCGATGCCGACCTTGGTCTCCACGCCCACGCGGGGCCTGGACGACACCGGCGTGGCCTTGCCCAGCGCGGCGCCGTTGACGGCGTCCAGGCCGGCCAGGCGCAGCTCGGGCGCACCCTTGTGGGCCAGCAGCGGGCTGATGCCCCAGTCACGCAGGGTGGTGGCCGCGTCGGTGTTGAGCAGGCGCTCGGTGGTGGGCAGGGCGATGGTGTCGCCGTCCGCATCCTTGAAATGGTAGAAGGGCAGATCACCGATGGTCAGCCCATCGTTGCCTGCCACGGCGCTGGCGGCCAGCAGCGCGGGGTGGCCCCACAGCATGCCGCGCAGGCCCTCCTGGGCCGTGAATTCTTCGAACTCGAAGCTGCTGATCGGGTCGCTGCGCTTGCCGTAGGGATGGCGCAGCATGAAGCGAGGTGCCATCAGGCTGAGGTGGCTGGCCGAGGGCAGGCCCTGCAGGGCGCGCAAGGCCTCTTGCACCAGGGCATGCGGCGGCTTCTTGCGGTCGGTCAGGCCGTCGATGCTGAAGCTGGTGACGAAGGGCGCATTGGCCTGCTGCGCGATCTGGGCGATGCGGCCCAGCAGCTCGGCATGCGGCGGCGTGGCCTCGAACTGGTACAGGCCGCACAGCAGGGTGTAGCCGCCGGTCTTGTCCTGCGAGGGGTTCTCGACCAGCAGCTTGTACAGCGCGGTCTCGGACAGGTCGTCCGTGCTGCTGAGGTCAGCGGCGAATTCTTCGGCGCTCAGGTCGATCAGGTGCACCTGCAGGCCGGGGCCGGTCTCCAGGCGGCGCAGCAGGAAGTCGGCGCCGCGCCAGAGCGACTCGAGCGTCTGGAAGTCGGCGTGGTGCAGCACGGCGCGCAGCGCGTCGGACAGGGCGTTGTCCACCGAGGCGACCAGCGCATCCTTGTTGGGGCTGGCAGCCGGCACGATGAAGGGCGCGACGATGCTGCGGATCAGCGCGTCGGCGCCGCCGGCGGCTGCGGGCGCGTCTTCAGGTGCGCTGGCGAAGCCCACCAGGCGGGCGAAATCGCTCAGCTTCGCATCGGCCGCGGGGGCGGCGCCACGGGCCTTGGACTTGCGGCTGGTGCGCGTGGCCTTCCTGGCCTTGCCATCGGCCCAGCCCTGCACCTGGGCGGCGGCCTTGGCGAAGGTGGCGGTATTGTTCAGCTGCTTGCGCAGGCTGGACAGCTGCGAGAACAGATCCAGGTTGCGGTAGAGCTCGTCGGGGTGGAAGGACTCGAGCTCGGTGAGGTTGATCTCGACGCTGCCCTGCTCGCCCAGCGGCAGGTTGAGCTTGACGTCCAGGCGCGAAAGCGCGTCTTCGAGGGTGTCGAACTCGACCGGGATGGGCTTGCGTTTGGACAGCGCGCTGCCGCTGTCCAGGCGGCCGGCGGCGGCGCCGGCGCTGAAATCACCCAGCAGGGCGATGCGCACGGGGCGCTTGGGCGCCCAGGTGGGCGCGGTGCGGTCCAGTTGGCCGAAATTGGGTGTCCAGTCGGTGCTCATGCGGTTCGCTCCCTGGGATGCATCTGGGGTGTCCCGGGTGGGACGGAGGGGGTGGCTTATTCGAATTCTTCGAGCGTGAAATGGGCGGCACCGTAGTCGTCCGGGCAGGCGCCGCCGCCATCACACACGGGCTTGCCGGCGAACACCGAGCCGGGGCCCTTGTGGTTGCGCCAGGCGGCTTCGGCCTCGTCGCGCGGGAATTCGACGAAACCGCCTTCGTTGCGGCCGCCGGCCTCGGTGAAGTCGCGCGGGCGGCTGGAGACGATGACGACGAAGTGGTCCGTGCCGGCCGGTCCGGCCGCGTCCATGGGCCAGCTCTTGTCGGGCAGGTGGATGTGCTCGCCGGCCTCGACGTGGTTGGTCGGTGCGATCCGGTTGGGGAAGAGCTTCATGAAGGTGCCGTCGGTGCTGACCAGCAGCACATAGGCATAGCCCGGCTTGGACGAGGTGAACGAAAAGCCCAGGCGGTCCTTGCCGATCTGCAGGCGCTGCTTGATGGGCGCGCCCTCGACCGTGAAGCTGGTCGACGCGTTGGTGACGATGCGGTCGAATTCCTTGACGGGGTCGAAGGGGCCCGTGGGGGCGGCCTCGACCGGCGGGGTGGGGGCCGGTGCGGGCACGGCCGCCGTGACGGCACTGGCAGCGGGCGCGGAGGCTGGGGTGTCAGGCGCGTCCGCGTCCTTTTTGCCGCCCAGCACGGCATAGCCGATGCCGCCGGCCGCGGCCAGCGCCAGTACCGCGCCACCGATGATCAATGGCAGGCGCTTGTTGCTCGGGGCCTCACCGTCTGCCTTGGCGGGTTTGGCTGGCTTGGCCTTGGGCGGCGTGCCGGAACCGCCGGCCGTACCTTTGGGAGCGCCGCCGTGCGGCGAGGGCATGGTGGTGGGCGGCACGTAGCCCAGGCCCAGCCCCAGTTCTTCGCGCAGCTGCGCCATGTTCTGGATGCGGTCGTCCGGCTTGACGACCAGGGCGTGGTCGATGGCGCGCAGGAAGCGGTCGCTGTACTTGCCGGCGGCCGACTGGGCCAGGGGCACGTAGCTGTCGTTGACCAGGCGGCCCACGGCGGGCGGCGGGGTCTTGCCGTTGATGGCGTAGTAGACCGAGGCGGCCAGCGCGTAGACGTCTGTCCAGGGGCCCTGGTTCATGCCGGGCACCTCGGCGTACTGCTCCACCGGGGCGTAGCCGGACTTGAGGATCACGGTGAGCGCCTGCGTCATGTCGCCGATCACGCGGCGGGCGGCCCCGAAATCGAGCAGCAGCGGCTTGCCCGTGCCCTTGAGCAGGATGATGTTGTCGGGGGCGATGTCGCGGTGGTAGCACTGCTGGCCGTGCAGCACTTCGAGCGCTTCGCTCACGGGCGCGAGCAGGGCGGTCAGCCAGGCCTCATCGGGCGGGGTGCCACCCATCTCCTTGAGCGTGTCCTTGAGGGTGGTGCCTTCGTAGAAGGGCATCACCATGTAGGCGGTGCCGTTGGCCTCCCAGAACCGGTACACCTTGACCATGGACGGGTGGTCGAACTGGGCCAGCAGCTTGGCCTCGTTCACGAAGCTGCGCAGCCCGGCTTCGAAGGTCTCGGCGTGGCGGGCGGACTTGACGGTGACCGCCAGCCCCTGGCCGCGCGCGGCCAGCGCGGCGGGCATGTATTCCTTGAGCGCGACCTTGCGCTCCAGCGAGTGATCCCAGGCCAGGTAGACGATGCCGAAGCCGCCTTCGCCCAGCGTGTCGGTGACCTCGAACTCACCGACGTAGGTGCCCACGGGCAGGGTGTTGCCATGGTCGCCGGGCACCCCGCCGATGGCGGGCGAGCCCAGGCCGGCGGTGTGCGAGGGGCGCGTGGGCGGGATGGGGATGCTGGCCGGGCCGCCGGTGACGCTGGGCTGGGCCGGCTCAGGGGCCAGGGGGGCCACAGGGGGCAGCCATTCATCGGCGGCGTCCTGCGGGAGGGCGGCGGGCGATGGTGCGGGCACAGGCGTGGCAGGCCGTGGCGACGGGCGGATCACCGTGCGGTCGTCCTCTTCGGGAGAGTCCCCTGGTGGCAGATTGGAGAAGGGGTCGCTGCTCATCGTGGGTCAAACGGCGTGGTGATCGGGTGCTGCAGTATCACCCAGGTCTGCCGGGGCGAAGCCGCTGTGTACCAGGCCGTTGTGGCGCTGCGGCCCCATCAGTGTTTCGAAGTCGGCCCCACTGGGCAGGCCACGCCCCAGCAGGGTCTGGCGGGGTTGGGCCGGATCGGCGGGTTCGGCCCACCACCAGCTCAGGCCGGGGGCCAGGCTGCGCGAGAGCAGCGCATCCAGGCCTGAATGCCACAGGGCGCGGCCCAGGCCGTCGGCCAGGGCGTGGCGTGTCTCGGGCAGGGGCAGCGCCACCAGGCGGGTGTCGCCGCTGGCCAGGCGGGCCAGGGCCTGGGCCAAAGGCGGCGCCTCGTCCGTCCACACGGGGGCGGGGAGCCGGGCCAGGGCTTGGTCCAGCGCATCGATGGGCCAGTCTTCTTCCATGGCATCGGCAGCCAGGTCGTCCATGGCGTGCAGCCAGTTGAACAGGCTGTCGGCCTGCTCGTGGCTGCGCGGCAGGTTGGTGAGCGGCGCGATGATGGTGAGCGGGAAGTAGCGGCCCACGCGGTCGACCGAGGGCATCAAGACACCGGCCACCGGCCAGGCCTGGGCTGCGCCCAAGGTGCCCGCGCTCAGCACGAAGCGCCAGGTGGGGCTTTGCAGGTAACCATTGAGCCACTCGTCGGGCCACTGCTGGCGCAGGGTGCCGATCTCTTCGGCCAGCCAGGCGTCCCAGGCTTCGATCAGCTCATGCGACAGGCGGCGCGAGGCGAAATCGCCCAGCGAGGGCAGCTTGCCATACCAGCCAGGCACGCCGCCTGGGGCGCTGCCCGGCTCGGCGCCGTCGGATCCGAAGGTGTCGGGCAGGCCGTTCACAGCGACCCCGGGCAGCGGAACTGCTGGATCTCGCGCAGCCGGAACGGGTTGAAGGCGCTGCTGGCGATCACTTCCAGCTTGGCCTTCCTGCCGTCCAGGTTCATGACGACCTGGAAGCGCTCGGGCTGGGCCGAGGGCAGCACTTCGAAGCGGTCGAACATGCGGAACAGCGCCCACGAGCCGTCGAACACCTGCGGGGTGCCGGCCGGCACGGTGCTGACCTTGACCTGCGAGGCCAGGCGCTGCGGGGGCCAGTTCACCGTGGCCACGGTGGTGTTGCCGGGCACGAACTTGATCACCTGGCCGTCGATGTCGACGTTGAGCTCCTTCAGATCGGGACTCATTTCCAGCGCGCGGATGTCCACGCGGAAGGCGGGCACCTTGCCGCCGGCACGGAAGAACACGTCGCGGATGCGCGCAGCGCGCTGGAAGTCGGCCAGCGCGGCCCCGCCGGCCGGTTTGGTGCCGTCGGGCAGGGGCTTGAAGCTCCAGGGGTTGGTGCCGGTGTCGACCACGGTGACCAGGCGGCGCTGGTAGAAGTCGTCCATCAGGCCGCCCACGCCGAACATCTGCGAGAAGTCGTCCGGCAGTGCGTCGGCCTTGGAGCCGGGCGAGAAGGGGTAGCGGCCGGCGATGGCGCGCTGGCAGAAGTCCGCCACCGGCTTGAGCTCGGCCGTGAGGCCCTGGCGCTCGGCCACGCGGCTCTGCGAGGCCCCGGCATCGGCCAGTTGCTCCAGCATCGACTTGATCGGCTCGGGCTGCTGGGCCGCGGCGGCCTTGGCGGCGGCACCACCGCCCGGGGGGGGCGGGGTCTTGGTCTTCTGCGCGGCATCCACGGCGGCCAGCTGCACATACACCTCGTTGAACATCTTGAGCACTTCGTCGAGTGGCGGCGGGGTGCCCTCGACCATGCGGTGGATGTAGGCGAAGTGGTCGTCGACGATCTGCTCGATGGGGGCGGCGCTGCCGCCTGTGGGTCCGGGCTCTCCGGCGCCCAGCGCGGCCATTTCGCGGCGGGCCTTCTCGGTGCGCTGGTCCAGCTTGCCCACCACCGTGTCGGAGCCGGCCTTCTCCTTGGCCTCGCCCTTGGGCAGGACAAGTTTGGTCTCGCGGGCCACGCCGCGCAGGTAGGAGGCCAGCGGCGAATCAGGCGCGGACACCACGCGGGCCACCTGCAGGCTGCGGTCCAGGCCGCCCAGCTTGACCAGCTGCACATCGGCCAGGTAGGCGTCCCACACCTTGATGTATTCCTCCAGGTAGAGGCGGCGCACGCGGTTGGACATTTCATCGGCCGCCTGGTTGCCCGTGGCCTTGTCCTTGAGCGCTGCCAGGCCGGTCGCGGCCGACTTGGTGCCCAGCACCCATTCTTCTTCGGAGGCGAGCTGCTCGACCACGGCGCCCACCGAATCCTTGAAGGCCTTGTGGTAGCCATCACGCGTGAACAGGCCCGGGATGCCCTTGGTCAGCGGCTGCGTGCTGGCGCGGGTGAACACCTGCGAGGCGTTGGGGCCGCCGGCCGAGGCCACCGAGAACTCGGGCAGGTCCGAGCCCAGCTGCTGGCGCTTGAGGCGGCTGAACACGCGGTACTCCAGCGGGTAGGCCACCAGCATCTCGCGCACATTGGCCACCAGGTTCTTGTCCAGCGGCACGTTGGGTTGCGGGGCGCCTCGCGACAGCATGTCGTCCAGGTCCTTGTCGAGCGCCTCGCGCTGTTCGGGCGTCAGGCTGCGCTGCAGGTTCACGTCCCAGTCCAGCGTGATCCAGGCCTTGATGCCGGCCGGGTCGAACTTGTCGGGCGTGTAAAGCATCAGGTAGCCCTTGAGCGCCTCGTAGGCCAGCTCCAGGTTGCTCTGGTTGACGGCGCGCAGGCGCTCTTCCAGGCGGCGGGCCACGCGCGGCATCATCGCGTGGTCCAGCAGGCGGTGGTAGCTGATCTGCGCGGCCGCGTCGAGCTTGTCGCCCTGGAACAGGCCGAAGCCGTAGCTCAGCGGCACGTTCTCGAAGTCGAACCCGGAAGGCACGGCGGCGTTGCGCACGGCCCCCAGCACATCGGGCAGGGGCGTGACATCGCTGTTGGTGGCCGGGGGCAGGCCGTCGACCTTCTTCTGCAGATCAGGCAGACGCGCCTCGACCTCGGCCACGTAGGCCTTGTTGCGCACATAGCTCACGCTCCAGCCGGCGATCAGCACCACGCTGAGCAGTGCCAGCGCGGCGACACCCGCCAGCTTGAGCCGGCGGCGGCGCACTTCGACGGCGCGGTTCTCGCCGACCAGGCCTTGCTCCTGGAAGACGACCTCTTTGAGCAGGCGGTGCAGGAAGAAGCTCTTGCCGCGCGCACCGGCGGGCGCGTTCAGGCGGCGCTCGACGCCGAAGGTGCGGGCCAGGGTGCCCAGCACGCGGTCGATGGGCGTGCCCTCCTGGGTGCCGCTGGTGAAGTAGACACCGCGCAGGATGGGCTTTTCTTCGAGCGAGCCACCGCCGCCGAAGACCTGTTCCAGGAAGCCGCCCAGTAGGCCCTTGAGGCCCGAGAACTGCTGCGGGAAGGCGAAGATGGCGGCGCGGCGCAGCACGTCGTTCTCGGCTTCCATGCGTTCGACCAGGCGTTCGCGGATGCGCTTTTCCAGCGCGGCATACTCGGACTGGAACTCGCGCAGGGTGTCGGCTTCGCCGCGGGCGTCGTACGGGAAGGTGAAGCCCCAGACCTGGTCGCGCTCTTCCTTGCCCATGGCGCCGAAGCTCTCGTTGAAGCCGGCGATCAGGTCAGCCTTGGTCAGCAGCACGTACACCGGCGGGCGGATGCCCAGCTTGGTGTGCAGCTCCTGGATGCGGGCGCGCAGCTTGGCGGCGTGCTCCTTGCGGTCGGCCGGGGTCTGCTGCAGCAGGTCCTGCACGTTGATCGTCAGCAGCACGCCATTGAGCGGGCGGCGCGGACGCGTCTTCTTGAGCAGCGACAGGAAGGTGTCCCAGGCGCTGGCGTCGACACTGCTGTCGGACTCCTGCAGCGTGTAGCGGCCGGCCGTGTCGATCATCACGGCTTCATCCGTGAACCACCAGTCGCAGTTGCGGGTGCCGCCCACGCCGCGCACGCTGGCCTGGCCCAGCTTCTCGGCCAGAGGGAAGGTCAGGCCGGCGTTGAGCAGGGCCGTGGTCTTGCCCGAGCCGGGCGCGCCGATGAAGATGTACCAGGGCAGCTCGTACATGAACTGGCCGCGCTGGAACACCGAGCGCTTGCCGCTGCCCGATTCCTGCAGCACCTTGACGGCCTGGTTGAAACGGTCATTGAGGGTGGCGGCTTCTTTGTCAGAAGCGCTGGGGCCCTTGGCCATGCCTTCGAGCAGGGCCGCGTTGGCGCGCTTGCGCCGGATGGCCTTGAGCACCAGGCTCAGGATCAGGATGCCGAAGAAGACGCCGATGATGGTCAGGCGCACCCAGGTGGGTTCGAAGGGCTTGCTCTCGCCGAAGCCGATCAGCGGGCCGACCCACCACACGAGAGCGGAGAGCGCCAGCACGCCCAGCACGGCCAGCAGCACGGGATGCACGAGGAAGGACAGGAATTTTTTCATGATCGGTCACTGGCCCGCTTGAGGTTGCTGCGTCGTCGATGCGGCGGGTGGTGCGCCCGTCAGGGAGGCGGCCTGTCCGCTGGCATTGGCCACGAACAGAGTCACCTCGACCCGGCGGTTCTTGGAGCGGCCCTCGGGTGTGCCGTTGTCGGCCACGGCCTCGGTGTCGGCACGGCCTTCGGCGCGCAGTCGGTCGGGCTTGATCCCGCCGAGCGTGTTCTTCACGGCATTGGCGCGGTCTTGCGAGAGGTGCCAGTTGGAGGGGTAGCGCAGCGAGCGGATCGGCTGGTTGTCGGTGTGGCCGGTGATCAGCACCGCGCCCGGGAAGGCCTGCAGCGCATCCTGGATGCGCACCAGCAGCGGCTTGACCTTGTCTGCGATCTCGGCGCTGCCGGGCTCGAAGAAGCCATCGCCCTTGATGGTGATGATGGAGCGGTCGGCCAGGTCCTGCACGTTGACCAGCCCGGCTTCGATCTCGGGCCTCAGCAGGCCGGCCAGGCGCGGCTTGTCGGCCGGCGGCGGCGTGGCCGCGGGCGTGCTGCCGGCCTTGGCGTCCATGGCCTGTAAGGTGCTGAACACCGGGTCGGACGAGCCGTTGATGCCGAAACGGAAGCCGATGTAGATGCCCAGCAGCAGCAGGCCGGTGAAGGCGGCGATCACCCACAGCGGGATGCCGTCGCCCAGGCGCGCGGCCTTGGCCTCTTCGCCCTTCCAGCGGATGGACAGGGCCTTGTCGGGCTCGGGGCGGCCCTGGCGCAGCAGCTGGGCCAGTCGCTGGCGCACGCTGTCGAGCTGGGCACGGCCGTTGTCGAGCACGCGGTAGCGGCCTTCGAAGCCGAAGGCCAGGCACACGTAGAGCAGCTCGAGCAGGTTGCGGTTGTTGGGGATGTTCTCGGCCAGCTTGGACATCAGCTGGAAGACCTTCTCGCCGCCCCACGTTTCATTGTGGAACTGCACCAGCAGGCTCTGCGCCGACCACACGCCGGAGCCGCCCCAGGGCGTGCTGGCGGCGGATTCGTCGAGCAGGGTGCACAGGATGTAGCGTGCGGCGACGATCTGCTCATTGGGCAGGCCATCGGCACGGGCCTGGCCCTCGAACTTGCGGATGCCCTCGGACAGGGCATCTTTCAGGCCCGCCGGATTGGGGTGCTGCACCATGTGGCGGATGCGGGGCGCCGTGGTCAGCAGCGGCATGGCGGCCGAGACCAGCGGGTTCAGGCTGGCCGTCATCAGCGCGTCCATGGCCAGCGGCGCGTCCTTGCCGCCGGGCGCACCGCCGGCTCCGGGGCCGCCAGGCCCACCGCCGAAGCCACCACCACCACCGGGGCCCCCTGGTCCGCCGCCGAAACCACCACCACCCGCGCCACCACCGGCGCCGCCGGCCTGGCCACCCTGACGGGCACGTCCGGCGCTGGGCTTGATGACCGTGCGTTCGGACTCGAACGCGGCAAAGGGATCTTGATCGCTCATGACGATGCTTTCTGCCCGCCCGTGTGCTCACGGCGGCGTTCGCGGAAAGCGGCCCGGTGGGCCGCTGAGTGTGATGGTCGTGTGGTCAGGGTGGGGTGAGCGGGCATGTCGGACTTCCCTCTCTCCCTCTCAGGCGCGGATGGCCCAGAACTCCAGCTCCAGGCCCGGGAACTCGCCAGCGATGTGCATCGCCATGCCGCCCGAGCTCTCGAGCTGCTTCCACAGCTCGTTGTTGCGGGTTTCGAGCTCGAAGTAGTTGAAGCCTGCGTGGTAGGGGATCTGGCGCGGCGCCACCGGCAGCGGCCGCAGCGTGACGCCGGGCAGTTGCAGGTTGACCAGGTCGCGGATGCGCTCGACCGGGCCGATCTTGACCTGCGTCGGGAAGCGCCCGCGCAGGGCCTCGCCCGGCATCTGGGCGGCCACCGCCAGCACGAACTGGGCGCTGCGCTGCAGCTCCACGTCCGAGATGATGGCCACGCGCACGCCGTACTTCCGGTCCTGCAGCTCGATCGGGATCGCGGTCTGCTCCATCACCATCGACAGCGACTGGCGCAGGTCGTCGATGACGGGGCGGAAGGTGCGCGCGAGGTCGTCGTGGTCGTACTCGGGGTAGGCGCTGGGACGGCGGCGCTCGCGGAACGTGGACAGATCGCCGGCCAGCGTCAGGCAGGCGCTGTACAGGCGCTCGGGGTGCAGCACCGACACGCCCTGCAAGTGCGCGAACAGCGGTTCGTTGCGGTTGACGGTTTCGAGCAGCAGGAAATCGGCGATCTCGCCCGAGCCGCTGCGGCCGGGTTGCGCCAGCCGGCTGGCCAGCGCCTCGCCGCGCTGGTGCAGCAAGCCGTAGAGCTCGCGCACGTAGCCGTCGAGGATCACATGGCCGCGCGAGTGCAGCAGCGGAGGCACGTAGTGCGGATCCAGCACGACCTTGTTGTCGGCACGGCGTTCGATCACGCGGGCCACGCCCAGGGTGGCATAGCCTTCGACCGCATCGCGCGCCATCATCAGGCGCAGGTTGATGCGGCCGATCTGCAGGGCAGCGTCGCGGTCGGCGTTGGTGTTGTTGTCACCGACGTCGACCTCGGTGACCTTGTAGCGCGTGCCCAGCGAGCCGCCGGCTTCCTCGGCGTCGGATTCGATCACGCCCGGGCGCTGAAGCGTGAGCGCCAGCACGATCAGTTCGTTGCGTGCATCGGCGGGGACATCGAATGCGGCCGGGGCGGCATCGTTGTTGGGCAGGGAAAATGCGGTGCCGTCGGGCAGCAGGCCCTGGGCGGCAGAGATGGCCAGCTTGCCCAGGTTCAGGGCGGCGTCGTCCAGCGTGAGCGACGAGAACCCCCAGCCGTAGGCCCAGGCGGCCTGCAGTCGGTCACGCAGTTGCTGCTCGATGTGCCTGTCGTGCTGCTGGAAGTGCTGCGGCTGGAGGAACATGCCCTCCGTCCAGATGACTTTGTTGTTCCAGGTCATTTGCGGTTGTGGTCCAGGGTGGGCGGTGGTGTGTAGGCCAGCTCGCGGGCACGGGTCTCGAACTGGGCTGCCATGACCGGCTGGTCCAGGTTGCGGTAGTACACGGCCAGCTCGTACGAGGCGATCCCGTTGCCCAGGGCCGCGGCGTACTGCATCCAGCCTTCGTAGCGGTTGGTATCTCGGTCGACGCCCTCGCCGCGCAGGTAGATGCGCGCGATCCGCGCGGCGGCATCCTTGTCGCCACGCGCCGCCTTGCGGATTTCTGCCCACACGGGGTTGCCGGTCTCGGCCTTGGGAAAGAAGGCGCTCTTGAACAGGCGCACGTCGTTGCGGCGCATGGCCTTGGCGGCGTCGTCGGCGCCTTCTCGGGCCACCTGGGCGCTGCCTGCCAGCGTGCTGTTCGGAAAGCGCTTGAGGTAGTCGTCCGACAGCTTGATCAGATCGACCGGCCAACCGCTGGCTTCGATCTGCTGCCACAGGGCCGATTCGTCCTGGCTGCTGAACTTGACGGGCGCGCCCTGGGCACTGGCCAGCAGCGACAGGCGGATCTTGGTGCGGACGTTCTCGGCGATGAAGGGGAACTGGGCCATCTGCCGGATGCCGGCGATCGGATGGTTCAGCATGGTGTTCTGCACGTCCGTTTTGACCAGGCGGAACATGTCCGAAAAGGTGATGTCGTCGGACGCGGTGTTCAGCACCTTGACCAACGAGGCCGTGTAGAAGGTGTTGGCCGTTTCCACCGAAGGCGAGATCGCGGGCTTGCCGGCGCCGGTGGAAAACGCGATCAGGCAGCCCACGGGGGCCTCGACCTGGTTGAAGCCGTCGCCGGCCTGCAGCGCTGCCCGCAGGTTGGTGCGGCAGGCGTCGATCACGGTCATCGTCAGCCCGTTGGGGCGCTTGGGCAGCACGTCGATCACATCGCGCTTGAAGTGCAGGCTGCCGTTGAGCAGCACCGGTTCATTGGCGCTGGGATTGACGCCTGCCCCCAGCAGCAGGTTCTCGGCCTCGACCTGCATGCCGTGGCCCGTGTAATAGAACATCACCGAGGCATCGGCCGGCGCGTTCTGGCACTGCTGGGCGAACTGGGTGATGGCCCGGCGCAGATTGCCCGGGTCCTGGTCGACCACCGATGTCACTTTGAAACCACGCTTTTCGAGCACGGCCCGCAGGTCGCGCACGTTCTTGTGCACCGGGGGCAGGTCGAACGGCGGAGGGTAGGCCCGGTTGCCGATCAGCAGGGCCAGGCGCACCGGCGCAGGCCCGTCGGCCTTGGCTGGGGTGGCGCGCGGTGCCGGTCCCGTGGCCCCATCGTCGGTGTAGCCCGAGGCAAGGCTGCTCACGCCGCCGAGGGGAAGGCAGCCCACCAGCGGCAGGCCGAGCAGGTTCCGCCGGGTGGTGTCAGGAGCGTCGGGTTTGGGGTGTTTCATGCCAACAAGAGCACTGAGGTCGAAACTCCGACACAGATGTCGGCCAATGGTTCGGTACGCAAAACGGCATTTTTATCCTGAAACGACGCGTTTGCGTAAGTTACTTATTGGCAGGTCATCGCGCCCGCGGCCGGTGTGCACGATGGCGGCATCAGAATCGACTCGCTGCCCTCGGTGGCGGGCCGGCCGGCGCCCACCTCGGCAATCACCCCTGCGCGCAGCCGGGACGACACGTTTTCCGTGCGGACCGTTTCTTCGAAGCGGGCCTTGCGCTGGTCTTCGATGATCGACAGCACCGAGGTCAGAGCCGCTTCTTCCTCGGGCGTGGCAGCTGCCAGGCCGTTGTAGAACACCCGGATCTCGGATGGTTTGCCGCTGCCCGGGTACACCGGGGCCGGATCATCACCTCCCAGGAACACGATGGCCTTGTCCTGGCCCACGCCGCCCGGGCTGACGGTCACGATGCCGCCCAGGGCGTCGCTGCCCAGGCGGGTGCGGATCCAGCCGGACTCGGTGCTGCCGCCGATGAACAGGGGAGAGCTGCCGTTGCCCAGTTCGGACGCTGGGATCCTGATGGCCAGAGATGGCAGCGATGCGGCCACGATCTGCAGGGTCTTGTCGAAGGGCATGCGTCCACGGATCGTGCCGTCGAACTGGCTGGTAGTGATCTTGCTGGTTTCCAGCGTGATGCTGTCGCCTTCCAGGCCCTTGGCCGAGCCCGCCGGGCCGGGGATGGCGCCATCGGGCCTGCCCGCCACATTGACTTCGGTGGACTTGATGCTGATCTCGCTGACCGAGATGGGGGCACTGCCCAGGAAGCGTGCGTCGCCCACTTCGCCCGAGGTACCGCTCACGGCCGAGATGCCGCCGCGGATGTCGTTGTTGCCGGTCAGGTAGATCGAGCCATTGTTGGTGGCATTGACCACCAGGGTCGAGCCCGTGCCGGTGACGATGCGGCCACCACCTTGCGTGACCACGCCCTCGAAGACGCGGACCGGGGCGTACTCGGCCGAGAACACCCCCGGGCGCAGCGTGGCCGTCGGGGTGGCGTTGGCCGTGATGTTCAGCGTGCCCTGTGTCAGGTTGATGTCGCTGTTGATGCGCACCTTGCCCGAGGCGGTGATGGCGCCACCATCGTGCGTGGTGACGGCGCCATTGAGCGTGACGTCGTGATTGCCGCTGCCGCCCGCCAGGGTCAGCGTTGAGCCCGCCGCCGTGCCGGTCTGCACCCCGCCTTGGGCGCTGGTGGCTTCAGCCAGTTCGAAGGCCTTGCCCGTGGGCACGTCCGATCCGCTGGCCGCCATGCTCACCGGCCCGATGGGGGCCACGGTCAGGGCGCCCGCGGTGGTGACGCTCACGGCACCGCCTGCGGCGGCGGCCACCGTCAATGCCTGGTCGTTGACGACCGTGATCGACGAGCCGGCCTGAGCCGACAGCGTGTTCACCGAGGTGTTCACGTTGATCAGGCCGGTGCTCGATTGCAGGCCGGCCGTGCTGGCGCTGATCTGGCCCGTGATGTTCCCGCCGGCCTTGACCAGCGCGGTCGATCCGGCTGTCAGGTCCAGCCCGGTCGCCGAACCGCCAGCAAGCAGGCCGATCTGGGCCCCGGATACCGTGGTGCCAGCCCCTTGCAGCAGGTTGCCGCCGGCCTGGGCCAGTACGCGGCCGCTGGTGCCCACGTCGGCATTGAGCGTCAAGTGGCGGTCCGCGCGGATGTTGATCTCGCCGGAGCCACTGCTCACGGCCTGGTTCAGCGTGATGTCGCTGTTGGTGCCGGCCGCGCGCAGGTGGATGAAATTGCCGCCACTGACGTGCACGGCGTCGGTCAGCGTCAGGGTGCCCTGGGCGCTGGCGCTCAGGCTGCCCTGCACATCGTCTGCGTCCAGGATCAAGGCCGAGGCGTTGGCGATGGTGACGTGACCGTTGGTGCCGGTGGTGTGCACGTCCACCGCGCCGGTGGACGCCAGCTGGTCCAGCGTGATCGTCGCGTTGTTGCCGGTTGTGGTCAGGCTGGAGGTGCCGGAGACCGTGAGAGCGCCCGTGTCCAGGATGTTGCCGGCGCTGCTGGCCAGCAGGTTGCCGGTGACGTTGGTGATGCCGAAGGTGGTGGTGCCCCCGCCCGTGGAGGTGGTGCTCAGGCCCGCGGCCGAGCCGGACACGCCCAGATTGCCGCCAGCGATCAGCGTGGCGGCGCCCGAGGCGGTGATCGCGGCGTTCAGCGCGTTGACATCGGTGATCCGCACGGTCGATCCGGTGGCCGTGACGGTGCCAGTGAAGTCATTGCCGGTGTTGTCCAGCGTGACGGTCTGGCCGGTGGCCGACACCGTGCTGGAGCCCGACACGGTCAGCGCACCGGATTGGCTGACGGCCCCGGCGCTGGTGCTGGCCAGGTTGCCGGTGACGTTGGTGGCGCCGAAGCCGGTGGTGCCCGCGTTGGTCGTGGTGGTGCTCAAGCCTGCGGCTGATCCCGACACATTCAGGTTGCCGCCAGCGCTCAGCGTGGCCGCGCCGGAGGCGGTCAATGCCGCGCTCAAGGCATTGGCGTCCCGGAGCTGGATGGTCGAGCCGGCGGCCGTGACCAGGCCCGTGAAGTTGTTGCTGGCGTGGTCCAGCGTGATGGACTGTCCGCTGGCCGACACGGTGGAGGTGCCGGTGACGGTCACGGCATCGGTCTGGCTGACGGCGCCGGCGCTGGTGGTCGACAGATTGCCCGTGACCGTGGTGGCACCCAAGGTGGTGGTGCCCGCGTTGGTCGTGGGGGTGCTCAAGCCTGCGGCCGATCCGGCGACGCCCAGGTTGCCCGCGGCGGTCAGCGTGGCCGCGCCAGAGGCGGTCAATGCCGCGCTCAAGGCATTGGCGTCCCGGAGCTGGATGGTCGAGCCGGCGGCCGTGACCAGGCCCGTGAAGTTGTTGCTGGCGTGGTCCAGCGTGATGGACTGTCCGCTGGCCGACACGGTGGAGGTGCCGGTGACGGTCACGGCATCGGTCTGGCTGACGGCGCCGGCGCTGGTGGTCGACAGATTGCCCGTGACCGTGGTGGCACCCAAGGTGGTGGTGCCCGCGTTGGTCGTGGTGGTGCTCAAGCCTGCGGCCGATCCGGACACGCCCAGGTTGCCTGCGGCGGTCAGCGTGGCCGCGCCAGAGGCGGTCAGTGCTGCGCTCAATGCGTTGGCGTCCCTGAGCTGGATGGTCGAGCCGGTGGCGGTGACCAGGCCGGTGAAGTTATTGCTGGCGTGGTCCAGCGTGATGGTCTGCCCGCTGGCGGACACGGTGGAGGTGCCGGTGACGGTCAGGGCCCCGCTCTGGCTGACGGCCCCGGCGCTGTTGATCGAGAGGTTGCCAGTGATGGCGGTGGCGCCCAGGGCGGTGGTGCCCGCGTTGGTCGTGGTGGTGCTCAAGCCTGCGGCCGATCCGGCGACGCCCAGGTTGCCCGCGGCGGTCAGCGTGGCCGCGCCAGAGGCGGTCAATGCCGCGCTCAATGCGTTGGCATCCCTGAGCTGGATGGTCGAGCCGGTGGCGGTGACCAGGCCGGTGAAGTTGTTGCTGGCGTGGTTCAGCGTGATGGTCTGTCCGCTGGCCGACAAGGTGGAGGTGCCAGTGACGGTCAGGGCCCCGCTCTGGCTGACGGCTCCGGCGCTGTTGACCGACAGGTTGCCCGTGACGGTGGTGGCGCCCAGGCTCGTGGAGCCTGCGTTGGTGGTGGTCGTGGTCAGGCCCGCAGCCGTACCGGAGGCGACCAGGTCGCCGCCCGCCGTCAGGGCAGACGCACCCGTCGCAGTGAGCGACGCGGTCAGCGTGTTCGCATCCGTGATCTGGACGGCGCCGCCCGTGGCGGAGACTGCGCCTGTGAAGTCGTTGCCTGTGTCGGTCAGCGTGATGGCCTGGCCGACGGCCGACAGCGTGGTCGTGCCACTGACCTGGACCGCGCCGTTTTGCGTGATCGCGCCGCCTGCCGTGATAGACAGGTTGCCGCCCACGCTGGAGTTGCCCAGGGCCACGCCCAGCGTGTTGTTGATCGTGGCATGGCCCAGAGCGCCCGTGGTGTTGACCGCGATGCCGTTGCTCACGGCCTGCTGGTTCACCTCGATGGTGGCGTTGCTGGCGCTGGTGGTGTAGGTGGCCTGGCCTCCCACGGTGATCAGGCCGATGTCCATGATGTCGCCGCTGCTGGCCGTGGCGCTGAGGTTGCCGCCCACCGTGGAGGTGCCCAGGCTGATGCCGTTGGCATGTGCGTTGATGATGCTGGCGTGGCCGTTGGCGCCGACCGTGCCCAGCGTGATGGCGCCGGCCACGTTCTGTTCGTCGAGCGTGATGGTCGCATTGGCGCCATTGGTGGCGTAGCGGGCGGTGCCGCCCACCGTGATGGTGCCGCCGTCTGACAGGTTGCCCGTGATGGCGGTGACATCAAGCTTGCCGCCCACGTTGGACGTGCCCAGCACCAGGGCGCGGTCGTTCACGACCAGCACATCGGCATTGCTGCCGGTGGTGTTCACGGTGAGCGTGCCGCCCACGTCCTGCTGGTTGATGGTGATCTTGGCATCCGTGTCCAGCGTGGTGTAGCTGGCGGTGCCGTCCACCGTCACCGTGCCGCTGTCGGTGATGTCGCCGGTGGTGGCTGTGGCGATGAGGTTGCCGCCCACGTCCGATGCCGCCAGGTTGATGGCGGTGGCGTTGACCAGGGTGGCATGGCCGCTGGTGCCGGCGGTGTGGGCCGAGAGGGTGCCGCCCACCGTCAGCTGGGTGGCCAGGATGTCGGCGTTGGCCTGGGTGGTGCGGAAGCTTGCATTGCCCGTCACCGAAATGGCTTGCATGGCCGTGATGCCGGTGGTGCCCCCGCTGGTCACGCTGAGGTTGCCCGCGATGTTCAGCGTGGGCAGCACGATGTCGGCCGTGCTGAAGTTCAGTGTCAGGTTGCGCAGGTTGGTGAGGCCCGCCAGCGAGGGGATGGATGTCAGCGTGGAGCCGCCCAGTGCCAGATCGCGCACCAGGCTCTGATCGCCCGCCACGATGAAGGCGCCGCCGAATGCGTTGCCGCCGTTGCCCAGTTCGATGTCGGAGCCGGCGGTCAGCACGGTCAGAACGACATCGCCGCCGGTGGTGAGCGTGGCGCCCGTGGCCTGTGTGATGCTGCTGCTGGAGGTCACGTTCAGCGAGCCCCCGACGTCGGAGGTGGCCAGCTCGACGTCCTTGATGTTGACCACCGTGGCGTCGGCGTTCGGGCCTGTCGTGTTGACGGCGAAGGTGCCCGCCACATCCTGGTTGTCGACCGTGATCGTGGCGTTGTTTGTGGTGGTCGTGTAGCTGGCGTTGCGGCCGACCTTGACTGTGGCCGCATCGGTGATGGCGCCGCCCTGGGCCGTGACGGTCAGGTCGCCGCCCACATCGGAGGCCAGCAAGTTCACGGCCCCGCTGTTGATGATCGTGGCATGGGCGCCCGTGCCATTGGTGTTCACCGCGAAGGAGCCCGCCACTGCCTGCTGATCAACGCCGATGGTGGCGCCTGCTGCCGAGGTGGTGTAACGGGCATTGCCGTCGACGGTGATGAGGCCGTTGTCGGTGATGTTGCCGGACTGTGCCGTGACGGTGAGGTCGCCATGCACGGTGGACGCATCCAGCGTCACACCCGTGAGGTTGAGGATGGTGGCATTCGCTGTCGTGCCCACGGTGTTGACGACGAAGCGGCCGGCCACGGCCTGCTGGTTCACATTGATGTCGGCGCCAGAGGCCAGCGTGCTGTAGCTGGCGTTGCCGCCCACCGTGACGGTGCCGCTGTCGGTGATGTCGCCTGTGGTGGCAGTGACCGTGAGGTTGCCACCCACGTTGGACGCGGCCAGATCGACCGCTGTGGCATTGACCAGCGTGGCATGGCCGCCCGAGCCACTGGTGTTGGCCGAAATGGTGCCGGTCACACTCAGTTGATCGAGGTCGATGTCGGCCCCCGCGGCCGTGGTGGTGAACTTGGCCGTGCCGCCCACCTGCACGCGATCGGTCTGCGGGCCGGTGTCGGTGATGCCCGTCGCGCCGCCACTGGTCACATCCAGGTTGCCGCTGATGTTCAGGGCCGTGAGAGTGACATTGGCCGCGCTGAAGTTGATGGTGAGGTTGTTGAGGTTGCTCAGGCCGGCCAGCGATGGAATCGAGGCCGACGCCGAGTTGCTGCCCAGCGCCAGGTTGCGAACGTTGCTCTGCGTGCCGCCGAAATTGATGGCCCCGCGCAGGCTGTTGCCGCCGCTGCCCAGCAGGATGTCCGAGTTGGGACTTCCCACTGTCAGTGTGAGGTCGCCGCCCGTGCTGAGCGTGGCGCCGGTGGCTTGGCTGATGTGGCTGCCGGAGGTCACGCTCAAGGTGCCGCCCACGCTTGAGGTGGCCAGTTCCACATCCTTGCTGCTGTGGTTGACCAGGGTGGCGTTCGCGTTGGTGCCGGTGGTGGTCAGCGCAAACGTGCCTGCCACGTTCTGGTCGTCGACCGTGATGGTGGCGTTGTTGGCCGACGTGGTGTAGCTGGCATTGCCACCCACCACGATGGTGCCGCTGTCGGTGATGTTGCCGGTGTTGGCCGTGACGCCCAGGTCGCCCCCGATACCCGATGCCGCCAGGACCACGCCGGAGGCGTTTGTCACGGTGGCATGGCCCGTGGCGCCATTGGTGTTGAGCGTGAAGGGCCCGCTGACCGCCTGGGTGTCCAGCGTGATGTCCGTGTTGGCGGTCGATGCGGTGTAGCTGGCGCTGCCGGTGACGGTGATGAGGCCCGTGTCGGTGATGTCGCCGTTGGTGGCCGTGACGCCGAGGTTGCCGCGGATGTTGGAGGCCGCCAGCGCCACACCCGTGGCGTTGGCAATGGTGACGTGGCCTGCCGTGCCGTTGGTGGTGAGGGCAAAGGTGCCGGCCACCGCCTGGTTGACGACGTTGATGATGGCGTTGTTCGCCAAGGCGGCGTAGGTGGCATTGCCGCCGACCGTGACGGTGCCGCTGTCGGTGATGTCGCCTGTGGTGGCGGTGGCCGTGAGGTTGCCGCCCACACTGGAGGTATTCAACCGCACCCCGTCATCGTTCACGATGGTGGCGTGGCCGCTGGTGCCCGCGGTGTTCACGGCGATGGTGCCGTCCACGGCCAGCTGGTTGACCACGATGGTGGCGTCGTTGCCCGTGGTGGTGAAGCTGGCATTGCCCACGGCCGAGACCGTGCCTTCATCGGTGATGTTGCCAGCCGTGGCAGTGACGCCCAGGTTGCCACCTACACTGGAGGCGGCCAGCACCACTTTGGTGGCATTTGTGATCGCGGCGTGCCCCGTGGTGCCGCTGGTGTTCAGCGTGAACTGGCCATTGACGGCCTGGGTGTCGAGCGTGATGCCGCTGTTTGCTGTCGACGCGCTGTAGCTGGCGTTGCCGCTGACCGTCACGGTGCCCGTGTCGGTGATGCTGCCATTGGTGGCCGTGACGGTCAGGTTTCCGTCCACCGTCGATGCGGCCAGGGCGACACCTGTGGCGTTGGTGACGATGGCGTGACCAGTGGTGCCGTTGGTGGTGAGCGCGAAGCTCCCGTTCACCGCTTGGTTGTCGACGGTGATGGTGGCATTGTCTGCCAGGGTGATGTAGCTGGCATTGCCGGTGACAGCGATTGTGGCGCTGTCGGTGATGTTGCCGCTGGTGGCCGTGGCGGTGAGGTTGCCCCCAACCGTGGAGCCTGCCAGCTTCACGCCGGCATCGTTGACGATGGTGGCGTGGCCGTTGGCTCCTGCGGTGCTGACCGAGATGTTGCCATCGACCGCCAACTGATTGACCACGATGGTCGCATTGTTGGCCGTGGTGCTGAAACTGGCGTCCTCGCTCACCGTCAGGGTACCGCTGTCGATGACCCCGGTGGCGCCGCCGCTGGTCACCACCAGGTTCCTGACGCTCATTTGGCCCAGGGTGACGTTGGCGGTCGTGAAATTGATCGTCAGGTCGCGCAGACCGGTCAGGGCTGTCAGCGTAGGCATCACGGCCGATGCGTGCGCATTGGTGATCGACACGTCGCGGATGAAAGCCTCATCAGCAGCGCCAGCGCCGCTGAAACTGATGGCCCCGGCGAAGCTGTTGCCGGTGTTGCCGATCAGGATGTCCGAGTCGTCCGCTGTCACGGCCAGGGTGGTGGTTCCACCCACGGTCAGCGTGGCGCCAGCCTCCTGGGTGACATGGCCCTTCGATGTCAGCGAGAGGTTGCCGCCAACGCTGGAACCCAGCAGTTTCACGGCCTTGTCATTGACGACCACGGCATTGGCGTTGGCGCCGTTGGTGTTGATGGCAATGGTGCCGGTGACATTGAGCTTGTCTGCGTCGACGTCGCGGCCTGAGCCTGTCGCGCTCAGGCTCACGTTGCCCGAGGCGGTGATGATGCCTGCGGTGGTGATCGCTTCGTCGGCGTCGCCCAGCACGCCATCGCTGGTGCGACCACTGCTGACGGTGAGGTGGCGCAGGTTCAGGGTGGGCAGGTCGATCGTGTCCACGTTGCCGCTGTAGAGCAGCGTCAGATCCTGCAGGTTGCTCATGCCCGACAGGCCGACCGGCAGCGCTGCATTGTCGTGCGTGTTGCGGATGGCCAGGTCACGTACGTTGGTGAGCGTACCGGTCACCGTCACTGTGCCGGCCAACGAGTTGGCCTGGCTGCCAAGGTGGATGTCGGACAGCGCCGAGTTCAAGCGCAGGGTCGTGTTGCCGCTCACGGTGAGGGCGCCGGTCTGGGAAATGTGCCCACCGGAGGTGACACTCAGGTTGCCGCGGACGTTGCTGGTGCCCAGGATGATGGCGCTGGTGCTGCTGACGCTGACGGCGCCCTGGTTGGCTGCGCTGACCGTGGAGAACGAGGCCGCGCCACCCAGGGTGACGCTGCCCAGGTCAATCGTCTCAGCGGCCAAGGTGGTGGCGAAGGACGAGGTGCCTGTGACCGTCAGCGCTGCAGAGTCGCTGATGGAGCCGTTGTTGACGGTGGCGCTCAGGTTGCCCGCGACGCTGGAGCCGCTGCCGGCGAAATTCAGGTTGCCCTGGTTGCGGATGGTGACGTTGCCCGCATCGGTCGTCGTCACCGCCACATCGTTGGCCTGCAGATCGACGTTGATGCCCGTGCTGCCCGCGCTCAGGGTGACCAGCCCCGAGCCCGCGCGGATCAGCCCGCCCGTGCCCGTGGTGATGCTGCCCAGCCCGTCGGCCTCCGAACCGGAGCCGTCGGCGGCATTGGCGGTCAGGGTGATCGTGCCGGAGCCCTGTGCCCGCAGCGTGAACGTGCCGAGGCTGATGTCCCTGCCGGCCGACAGCACCACGTTCTTGCCACTGTCCATCGTGAGGTTGGCGTTGAAGATGATGTCGCGGGAGGCCTGCAGGCGCAACTCCGCCACCCCTTCCAGGTCATCGACATCCAGGGTGACGTCGGAACTGCCGCTGGCCGCGAAGGCCACGTCTGGCGTGGGCGAAGCCTGGTCGACGAAAGCCGCCCCGCCGCTGCCTGCGAGGATGATGTCCCGCGGATCCAACAGCAGCACGCCGCCGACGCCGAACGGTGCGACCAGGCTGACCTTGCCGTCGAACACCAGCGACTGCTTGCCCGATACCTCGACAAAGCCGCCGTTGCCGCCTTGCGCGCCACCGCGCGCCTCGATGCTGCCGAAGTAGCGCGTGACCTCGTCCGACCACACCACCACCTTGCCGCCGTCGCCATCGTCGAGTGCATTGGCCTTGATGCTGGCATCCTTGCCGATGAAGGTGTGGCTGGCCCGGCGCTCGTCGCCCGTGCCCTGGTAGTTGCCGCCCACCAGCACCGTGCCGCCGCCGGCCCGCCCGGACGCATCCAGACTTGCCGAGCCGAACAGACCCACCTTGTCGCCCAACACGCTGATCTGGCCGCCGCGCTCGCCGGCGTCATCGCCGGTGGCATCGACCTGGCCGTTCACCGCCGTGATGCCCGAGTTGCCGCCATCGATCACCACGCGACCCTCGCGCGTGCCCAGGCTGCGGGCCCGGATGATGCCGTCCACGTTCAGCACGGTGTCGGCCAGGGCTTCGCGGGCGCGGGCTTGGATGTCGACCGTGCCGCCGTCGGCAATGATGGTGCCCAGCTGGGTCAGTCGAGTCGACGCCTCTTGCGCGTTGCCGACCTTCAGGAAGATCAGGCCGTCGCCGTCTAGGTCCAGCAGGGCCTCGGTGCCGGCGGCCAGGCCCACGCGCGGCGCCACGATGGTGCCCGCCTGCGTGACCTGCGGGGCCACGAGGGCCACGGTTTCACTCGCCTGGATGAGGCTGCCTGGGTCCTGGATGATGGCGCCTCTGCCCCCTGGCACGCGGCTGAACTTGTACTGCTTCTTCTTGAAATCCTCGTCGGCCAGGTTCAGCGTAGACGCGACCAGCGCACCCACATCGGCCCTGAAGCCGCTGCCGAACACGATGCCGTTGGGGTTCAGGAAGAACACGCGCCCGTTCGACTGTAGGCTGCCCATCAGGTAGGTGGGGTCGTAGCTGGTGTCGCGCACCAGCAGGCTCGAGCGCCCGCCAGCCAGCATGTCGATGGTGACCGACTCGTTGGCACGGATGGACGAATCCTTCGTGTTCACGATGGCCGTGTTGGTGTGCACCGTGACGGTGGTTGCGTTGCCGTTCGTGCTGGACGTGACCTGTCCGTGCACCACCTGGCCGACGTCGAAGGACCATGACGCCATGGGCATCATGGCCGCCATGAGCGCAGCGGGCAGGGGGCGCAGCGCCCAGCGACGCGGGGACGATGTCAGTTGGCGTGCACGACGACGGTTCATGGTGGGACTCTCTGGATCTCTTGGCGTTGGCTGGCAGCGGTGTTCAAAGGCTGTCAGCGCTCAATGGGGGCAGGTTCAAAGGTTCTTCACGAAGGTGGCGTACACCCGTGGCGAACGTTCCTTCTTGTCGTTCACGGGCTCACCCTGTGTGGGCCAGGCCAGGCTCATGCGCACGGCGAACGATTGCGGGCGGTCCCACACGAAGCCGACGCCGGCACCAGCGAGCGTAGGCGTGTTGTCGGTTTGCGAGGGGGTGCCGTCCGACGCGTGCCGGACTTTCGCGAAGCCCACGTCATAGAAGACGCTGAAGACCATTTCACGGCTCAGGCGGCCGAACAGGGATTCCGGTGGCAGCCAGCGTAGTTCCGTGGTGACCAGGTGCGCGGTGTCGGCGGTGCCTTCGCCTGGCGCATAGGCCCGTATGCCGGAGGGGCCGCCCATGCCGAAGCGTTCGGTGGTGTCCAGATTCACCGAGGCGATCTGCCCTTTGTAGCGCAAGTAGGCCAGCAGGCGGTTGCTGACGATGTTCTGCAGGCGCGAGAAGCCCAGCGAGTACTTGTCGAAGTTGTTCGGCACCGCCAGGTTGCCGCTCTTCATCTCGACACGGCCGTGCATCCACGTGAGTTCGTAGGCGTTCACGCCGCCGGTCAGCCAGTTGTCGCGGAAGTCGCCTACCAGGCCGAGTTGGAGGTCCTTGGTTTCCTTCTCGGTGGTGTAGCCGGCGATGGTGTCGGTGTAGGACTTTTGCTCCACCGTGGCCAGGGCGAACGAGTTGAGGTTGCGCGAGCGGATCAGCGGATACAGGCCGAACACGCTGTAGGCATCTGCCGAGCCGTGCAGGTTCAGCTCGAAGATGTCCTTGTCCAGTTGGTACCGAACGTGTGAGGCCGACACGCCCAGCTTCAGGCCGTCTGACCCCACGGGCAGCGAATAGCTGGCCAGCGCAAACTTGAGGCCGCCGCTGGTCGAGGCCAGGCCGCTGATGGTCAGGCTGTCGCCCAAACCCAGCGGGCTGGCGACGGTGGCGATCGCGGTAGCGCGGTATTCGCCTGAGTAGCGCGAGCCGTTGATGTCGAACTCACCCCGGCCACTGAAGCGTGGCTCGGACTGGGGGGTGACCACCAGCGAGGCGGTGCCCGGCGTTCGGCCGGCCTTGACCTCGAAACGGGCGCGGATGCCGTACAGGTCGTTCACGGTGAACACCACCCGCTCGACGTCGCGCACCTTGAGGATGGTGCCGGGCTTGAGCCGGGCCAGGAAGCGCTCGATCACGTCGCGCTTGACCAGCGATTTTTCGGGCCAGTTCAGGATGACCTGGTCCAGGCGGCCTTCCAGGATGGCGATCTTGACGTTGCCGTCTTTTGGGTCCTGCTCGGGCAGGTAGGCGTAGGCCAGGTAGTAGCCCAGTTCCCGCTGCATGAACCGGGTGACCGCGGCCGCGGCGTTGACCAAGTCTTCGTAATTGCGTTGCGGCCCGACGAAGGGAGCAGTCAGCTCGTGCAGGGCCTGACGCACCTCGTTGGGAGCCGAGTCATCGACGGTGTAGGCCTTGACGTCGAGGGTGATGTCGTCGCTGGGCTTGCCCAGTTCGGGGGGCGGGGCGGGAACGGGCAGGGATTCGAGCGGGGAGGCTTTCACCAGGGGCTGCGCCGGCTTGAGTTGCTCGATGTTGGGCAGGGTGCCCGGCGGCGGCTCTTGAACCAGAGGCGAGACCACGGTCTGGGCAGCCGCCCAGCCGGCCTGGCTCAACACACAAGCGACGCTCGCGCACAACAGCCACGAGCGGGCGGTTCCTGAAGTTTTTCCCACGGGTTCCCTCGTCCAAGCAACAGCAAGCCTGACGCCGAGTTGTAGGAACGTGGCGCACGGCAAAAATAACTGGAAACAATTTGGTGCGAGTATCGCCGCGGACAGAGTATCCGGTCACCCTGAAGCTAGGGGGCTTGCCCCTTTAGGGGGCCTTGGCGCTGGCTCGGGGCCCCTAGTACTAGGGGGTCACCAGGTCACGGTGCCATTGATGGTGACCGATGAGGAAGATCCGTCCGACAAGGTGGTGTTGGTGAACGTCAGGGTTCTGGCTGCCTTGTCCAGCGCCGTTCCGTTGCAGGGGGCAATGCACCCGTAGTTGACCACGCTGCCGCCACTGCCGACAGGCAGGTCCAGCCCATTGATGCCCGTGCCGGCCGGGTCATATTCGAATGTGATCCTGAAGGTAGGCGTGCCTTCCAGTCGGACGCGAATGGGCGCAGTTCCGGTGACAGTGGTCGCCGACGGGGTCACGACGTAGGTTCCGGCACTCGTCCCCGTGAAGGTCAAGGTGCCGACCGGGAGAGGCTCAATGGCCTTTCCCTTGTCACCGCCACCACCACCGCACGCGGTCAACATGGCGATCAGGGAAGCGGCGGCAACACCGGCGGAGAGCGAAAACAAAGGACGCATGAGGAATTCCTGCCTGAAGGGTCAATGAGAAGTGGCGGCCGATTCTAGGTGTCCATCTTCCACGATCTGCAAGCGGATGTTGCGTGCCGTACGGCACTGAAGGGGTGACCCCCTAGAACTAGGGGTTAGAGGCCGGCTCCGAGCCACTGTGCCGTCAGCGACGGCCGATTGCGCGCACCAAAGCGCCGGTACAGCGAGGTCACATACTGGTGCGCTGTGTTGGTGCTCAGGTTCAGTTCTGCGGCAATCTGCTTCTCGGAAAGCCCCGTGAGCAACAGCAGCAGCACCTTGCGCTGGTGGGGGGGCAGCGGCCCTGTGGCCAGGGTCGGGCCATGGCTGAGCGTGAGCCAGTTCAGCCAGCGGGACAGCCCGGCGAGGGCCAGCTCCAGCGTGGCGCGGTGGGCTTCGGTGAAGGCGTCGGCGCCCTGCGTGCGCATCAGGTGGAAATGCATGCGCATGCCGCCGCGCATCGGCAAGGTCAGGGACAACTCCGGCCCGGTCAGCTCGGTGGATGGCTGCTGGAGATTCCAGAACACCTGGGACGCCACGCACACCGTGCTGCCAGGCTGCGACGATGCCAGCAACTCCCAGCGGATGCCGTCTGCCCCAAGGACATGCGACAGGCGCTGCAGCAGGTGCAGCAGGCCGGCGTCGACTTCGTGGGCGGACAGATCCTGGATCTCCTGCCACAGACGCGGCAGGTGCAGGTTGGCGAGCGGGGGCTGCTCCTGTCGGTTGTCGAAAGCAGAGGCCAGCGCGACACGGCGCACGGGACGGCGCTGGACATTGCCCCACAGGGCGACGGTGTCGTCATCCTGCTGGGGAAGATGTGATGCGTGGCTGGGCAGCATGGTGGGCTCCTTGAATTTGTCCGGCATGGTGCCCCAGCCCATCCGTCCATGCAACCGTACGAAAGGACGGATACCTATTGTGTAGTGTGTAAATCTCACAGGCTGGGGAGCGCATTGCGGATCATGAACAGGATCGGGTTCTCCTGCACCCGGCCGTTGGTACGGATGCGGCGCCCGCTGTCACTGTGGGATCATCTTTCCATGTACACACTGCTTTTCGTGGACGACCATCCGCTTTACAGGGAAGGCGTCCGCCGGGCGCTGAGCGACGCCACGCCCGACCTGCGCATCTTGCTGGCCGATGGCCATGCGTCGGCCTTGCAGGTGTTGTCAGCCGACCAGGACATCGACCTGTGCCTGTCGGATTTTCAGTTGCCCGATGGCGATGGGCTGGCGCTGCTGGGGCAGGTGGCGCGCAGGCATCCCACGGTGGCGCGGGGGCTGCTGTGTGGCGCCCCCGATCCTGCCATGGCCCGCCAGGCGCAGGTGCTGGGCTGTGTGGCCTGCCTGTCCAAGGACCGGGACATCGCCTCGCTGGGCGAAGCGCTGCGCAGCCTGTTCGAGGGCGGTTCGGTGTACGACGTGGCGCCAGCCGCGGAACTGTCCGTCGTCAGCCTGTCTGACAAGCGCAAGGAGATCCTGCGGCTGGCGGCCAAGGGCCTGTCCAACAAGGAGATCTCCGCCCTGGTGGGCATCTCGGAGCGCACCGTCAAGGACCACTGGTCCTACATCTTCGAGCAGATGGGTGTGAGCAACCGCACCGAGGCCGTCAGCCAGGCGCTGCGTGAGCGCCTGCTGTGAGGCTCCCGGCATGATGGACCAGGCTGAGGACCGCGCCCGCCGACTGCGCGCCGAGCAGGTGGCGCTGGCCTACCGCGGTGCACGCGGCGCCGGCCTGCTGGCGGGGCTGATCCTGTTGACCGCCCTGGCCAATTCACTGGCCTTGTGGGACATGGTGGTGCACGAGCGGGTGGTGTTGTGGCTGGCCGTGATGCTGGTGATCCAGGGTGCCGGCCTGTGGCTGCACCGCACCTATGCGCGCTACGCGTCCACCCACGCCGTGCGTGATGGGCAGGTGCGTCGGTGGGGGCACCTGAAGGTGGCACAGGCCGGGGCCCTGGGATTGGGCTGGAGCCTGGGCCTGGTCCTGCTGCATGACCCGGGCAACCTGTACACGCTGCTGTACCCCGTGTTCGGCATCGTGGCGGTGGCGGCTGGCAGTGCCGTCCTGTACACCACGCTCATCGCCAGCCTGTATGCCTTTCTGGCGGGCAGCCTGCTGCCGTCGGTGCTGTACCTGCTGTGGCTGCCAGACGCCTATTCCAGTTACGTGGCCTTTGGGCTGACGATGCTGGGCGGCTTCCTGGTGGTGTCGGCCCGGCAGACGGAGCGGGCGCTGCGCACGGCGCTGGACATGCGCCTGACGGCGGCAGACCTGCTCGAGCACGAGCGCCACCTGGTGGCCAAGGCCGAGCATGCCGCGGCAGTGACCGAGCTGGCCGCGGCCGAGAAGACCCGCTTCTGGAGTGCGGCCAGCCACGACCTCAAGCAGCCGCTGCACGCCCTGGGCCTGTACAGCGCGCTGCTGCGCAAGGATCCGGCCGAGGTGGAGCGGCGCGAGCTGATCGACCACATCACATCCTGCGTGAGCAGCCTCACGGGGCTGTTCGACGCCATCCTGGGCGTCACCCACGCGGAGACGGCCCACCGCAACGCCAAGCCGGGGGCCTTTCCGCTGCAGCGCGTGGTCGACCAGGTGCTGATCCAGGTGCGCCCGGGGGCCAGGGCCAAGGGCCTGTCGGTGCGCAACGTGCCCACCTCGCTGTGGGTGCATGCGGATCCGGCCGTGATCGAGCGCATCCTGGGCAATCTCTTGTCCAACGCCGTGCGCTACACCGAAGAGGGGCGCATCCTGGTGGGGGTGCGCCGCCGCCCGGGCGCCTGCTCGCTGGTGGTGGCCGACACGGGCGTGGGGCTGGCCTCGCATGACCAGAGCCGCATCTTCGACGACTTCTTCCAGGTGAACAACCCCGAGCGCCAGCGCGACAAGGGCTACGGCCTGGGCCTGTCCACCGTGCACCGCCTGTGCGCGGCGCTGGGCTACGAGATCGAGGTGCAGTCCATCCCCGGCAGAGGCAGCTCATTCGCCGTCACCTTGCCCTTAGACTCTCCATCCGATGCAGAAGAAGTACAAGAACCAGTGCCCACGCTGGAGGCTGACCTGAACGTCCTGTTCGTCGAGGACGACCCGCTGGTGCGCGACGCCATGAACCGCCTGCTCAAGGACTGGGGTGTGCGCGTGAGCATGTGCGCCTGCGGCGACGAGGCCCTGGCCATCCTGAGCCAGGAGTTCGACAAGCGCTGGCATGTGCTGCTCGATCATCAACTGGCCGACAACGAGACCGGCCTGCAGGTGGCCGACCGCATCCGCGCGATCATCGGCGAAGGCCCGGTCATCTCACTGGTCACCGGCGAGGTGGATGCCGCGGTGGACCGGGGCGCCGCCGAGCGCGGCATTTCGGTGCTGCGCAAGCCGCTCAAGCCCATCCGCCTGCGCGCCTTGCTGCGCTCGCATCACCTGGGCGAAGAGGTGCTCTGATGGCGGCATTCAACCCCTTCGAGCGCAGCGGCCACTGGCCCGACGCCCTGAGCGCCGCGCAGTGGCTCAAGCAGGGCGCGCCCGTGTCCACCCGCGACGACGGCAAGGCCCTGGCGATGGTGCTGGCCAAGCTGGAGGGGCTCTACAAGAAGGTGGATGTGGCCGACCTGCAGCCGCGCCGCAACCAGGTCTTCTCGACACTGGACGAGCTGGAAGATGCGGAGAAAGGCGCCAAGGCCGCCTACCGCAGCACCGTCGTGCCGCTGATCGCGCAGGCACTGGAGGCCAGGAAGCAGGCCCTGACCCTGGCCAAGCTGTGCCAGGCCGACCCCAAGGTGCCCAAGCCCGTGGTGGTGCTGGCGGCCCAGATGGCCAAGGCCGCCGACGAGGTGGCCGAGGCCTTCAAGGACCTCGGAACCATCTTCAGGCCCTTCGATGAGGCACGCAAGACGCTGGTCAAGGCCGACGGCCAGTTGCGCAAGACCTTGCAGCCTCACCTGACGGCACTGAACAAGGGGTTGGACCAGTGTCAGAAGAGTCCTTCCCGCGAGCTGTGGGACAAGCTGTGCAAGGGCCCCTGCAACGCCGTGCACAACACCGTGAAGAACGCCCCGCGCCTGAAGGACGCCTTCTGGGGCGTGTGGAAGGTGCATGACGGCGATTCGTTCTCGCACGCCCTGCAGATGGCCGAGAAATCCGCCAAGGACGACAAGGCCAGGCAGAAGCTCGAGGACGTCATCGTGCGCATGTGCAAGGAGTTGCGCGGCGAGCTGGGCAAGCTGGACAAGGCCGTGGGCTGAGCCACGGGCCGGGCGCTCGATCAGGGGCGCTTCGCCCGCAAGACGAGGGCCAGCACGATGCCGGTGATCACGGCGCCCGCACCGAAGACCAGCAAGAGCTCGAGATCCGAAGCCGCGCCCGGCGTCTGGCCGCCGAGCAGGTGGTTGAGGGCGGTCCACAGCCGCTCGGACAAGGGCGACAGGCCTGGCAGTGCCAGCCAGGCCCAGGTGGCCGCGGCGCCCCCCAGCAAACCACCAACGGGCACGACGGCCATGCGTGCCGGGGTCATGTCACGACCACGATGGCATAGGCCATGGTCCCCTTCAGCTCGGGGATCTCAAATTTGGTGGCCCCCAGCAGCACCTTGCGGATCGCCTCGAAGTCGCTGACCTTGTCGATGGTGATGCAGCCCTTGCTGATCCCCATCCCGACTTTGGGGTGCAGGCGGAACTCGCCCCGGCGAACCTTGTCGCAAAAGGCCACGTCATCGACGGCGTCGTCCTTGGCATACAGCGCAAACCATTCGTCCTTGCCGCTGAGTGCATCCCGGATCCAGCCCAGCCGTCCGCCCGACTGCCGGTCCACGATGTAGTAGGTGCCTGGCGGGATCGCGCCCTCGCTGGCCGTGCAGACGAACTCCTTCTTGTTGACCTTGTCGTTCAGGCCCGAGAAGGCGTCGTAGCCCGTGCCATTGAACGTGAACGTGCTCATGGGCTTGTCGTTCAGCACGAAGGCGCACGGCGGGAGGGACGTCGGGGGTGGTGGCGTCTTGGCGGCCGCTCCCTGCCGCTGCTGGGCCGCGGCCATGGAGGCCCGCAGGAAATCGCCCGTCAGCGGGCCCACGATCCGGTTGAAGCCTATCGATTGCTCGCCGCTCATGTTCGTTCCCTTGGTGTCAGATCGCCAGATCGTAATCCACGATCAGCGGTGCGTGGTCACTGAACCACTGCTCCTTGTAGACCGAGGTCTGGCGTGCCAGCAGCGCCAGCTTGGGCGTGGCCAGCTGGTAGTCGATGCGCCAGCCCACGTTCTTGGCACGGGCCTGGCCCCGGTTGCTCCACCAGGTGTAGCTCTCGTCGGTGGTGTCCGGGTGCAGGTGGCGGTACACGTCGACCAGGCGGGCGTTGTTCTCCAGGTGCAGCAGCTTGCTCATCCAGTCGCGCTCCTCGGGCAGGAAGCCGCTGTTCTTCTGGTTGCCCTTCCAGTTCTTCAGGTCCTGCGCCTGGTGCGCGATGTTGATGTCGCCCACCAGGATGTAGTCGCGCTCGGCCGCCAGGCGCGCCAGGTGCGGCTCGACGATGGCCAGCCAGCGGAACTTGGCCTCCTGCCGCTCTTCGGAGCTGGAGCCACTGGGGAAGTAGCTGCTGATGATGGACAACTTGCGGCCGGGCTTGTCGAAGCGCAGCTCCACCCAGCGCCCTTCGGCGTCGAACTCGCCACTGGCGTCGTGCTCGCCCAGGCCGACCAGCACGTCCGACGGTTCATGCTTGCTGTACAGGCCCACCCCGGAGTAGCCTTTCTTCTCCGCATGGTGGAAGTGCCCCTGCATGCCGGCGATGGATTCGAACTTGCCGGCGATGTCGGCGGCCTGCGCCTTGAGCTCCTGCACCCCCATACAATCGGCCGACAGTCCTTCAGCCCATGGAATGAGGCCCTTGGTGGCCGCCGAGCGGATGCCGTTGAGGTTGAGGGATACCAGTCTGAACACGTTGAGATCTCAAGATGACGAACACCCCTACCAGCAACGCCGTGGCCCAGGATTTCGTGGCCTTCGCGGTGCAATCGCAGGTGCTGCGCTTTGGTGAATTCAAGACCAAGGCCGGCCGCCTGTCGCCCTACTTCTTCAACGCAGGGTTGTTCGACGACGGCGCCAAGCTTGGTCGCCTGGCCGAATTCTATGCACGCCGGCTGCTGGCGTCCGGGCTGGAGTTCGACATGCTGTTCGGTCCGGCCTACAAGGGCATCACCCTGGCGGCTGCCGTGTCCATCGAGCTGGCGCGCCTGGGCCGCAACGTGCCTTTCGCCTACAACCGCAAGGAGGCCAAGGACCACGGCGAGGGCGGCACCCTGGTGGGCGCCCCGGTCAAGGGCCGTGTGCTGATCATCGACGATGTGATTTCGGCAGGCACCTCGGTGCGCGAGTCCATCGACATGATCACCGCGGCAGGCGCCACGCCCTGCGGCGTGACCATCGCGCTGGACCGCCAGGAGAAAGCCACTGCGGGCGGCCAGGACGCTGAAGAGAGCGCCGTGCAGCAGGTGGAACAGCGCTACAAACTGCCGGTTGTTTCGATTGCGGCCCTGGCCGACCTGTTGCACTATCTGGAAACCCAGGCCGATCCGGCCCTGGCCAGTTTCCACCCGGCCGTGCTGACCTACCGCCAGCGCTACGGGGTCTGATCTCCGTCGTCCTTGTTGTTCATCCCATGCCTGGAGCCGCCTGCATGACCGCAGCCCCGTCCGCCCATCGCGAACCATCCCCCGTCCGGGCAAGGATCGTTGTGGCAGGAGGTTTCCTGGCCCTGGTGCTGATGTCGCCACTGGTGTTGACGGGTGCCTGGGCTGCCCAGACGATCTACTCGTGCACCGATGCCAATGGCCGCCGGATGACCTCGGACCGGCCGATCCAGGAGTGCCTGGACCGCGAGCAGCGCCTGATGAACAAGGATGGCTCGTCACGCAAGGTGATGCCTCCCCGCATGAGCCCCAAGGAGCGAGCGGCGCAGGAAGATGCCGACCGGCAGAAGGCCCTGGCCGACGCGGCCTACAAGGACGCCGTGCGGCGCGACCGCAACCTGCTGAACCGCTACCCGAACGAGGGGGCGCACCGCAGGGCCCGCGAGGCGGCGCTGGATGATGTGCGTGGTGCGATCGCCTCGTCCGAGAAGCGCATCAAGGATCTCCAGGCCGAGCGCAAGCCGCTGCAGGCCGATGCGGAGTTCTATAAGGGCAAGCCCTTGCCCTTCAAGCTGCGCGGCGCGCTGGAGGACAACACCACCTCGCAGGATGCCCAGCGCGAGATCATCGAGAACCACCGCTCGGAACTGGGACGCATCAACGCCCTGTACGACGTGGAGCTGGCGCGCCTCAAGAGGCTGTGGGCGGGTGCGGCTCCCGGGTCCGTTCCGGATGTGCCTGGGGCAACCCAAGGTGGCAGCACCGCCGCCGCACCACCCTCCCGGAAATGACGAGGCTGGCGCAAGGGCCAGCCGCTTCCTGGGCAAGATGATGCTCCAGCCAGGGCCGGGCAGCCCTGGCGTGGGTCAGTTCTTCAGCCCGCCAGCTTCTTCTTGAGCAGCTCGTTCACGGTGGCCGGGTTGGCCTTGCCCTTGGTGGCCTTCATGGCCTGGCCCACCAGCGCGTTGAAGGCCTTTTCCTTGCCGGCTCGGAACTCTTCGACCGACTTGGCGTTGGCGGCCAGGATGTCGTCGAGGATCTTTTCCAGCTCGCCGGTGTCGGCCATGGGCTTGAGGTCCTTGGCCTCGATGATGGCATCGACGCGAGCCAGGGCCTCGGCCACGCCGGCCTGCTCGCCTGTCCACAGGGCTTCGAACACCTGGCGGGCGGCGTTGTTGGGCAGCGTGCCGTCGCTGATGCGCTTGACCAGCGCGCCGAGCAGGGTGGCATCTACGGGGCTCGATTCGATGCCCTGCTCGCCCGCGTTCAGGCGGCGCGAGACCTCGCCCATCAGCCAGTTGGACACCAGCTTGGGCGCGCCGCTCACCTTGGTCGCGTTCTCGAAGAATTCGGCGAACGCGCGCGACTGCGTCATCATCGTCGCGTCGTAGGCGGGCAGGCCGTAGTCCTTCTCGAAGCGCGCGGCCATCACGCCGGGCAGTTCGGGCATGGTGGCCTTCACGCGCTCGATCCATTCGGGCGCGATCACCAGCGGCGGCAGGTCAGGATCCGGGAAGTAGCGGTAGTCGTGCGCGTCTTCCTTGGTGCGCATGGCGCGGGTTTCGCCGCGGCCGCCATTGGCATCGGGGTTGAACAGCACGGTGGCCTGCTGGATGGGCAGGCCGTCTTCGATCTGGTCGATCTGCCACTGGATCTCGACGTCGATGGCCTGCTGCAGGAACTTGAAGCTGTTGAGGTTCTTGATCTCGCGGCGGGTGCCCAGGGCGGCGCCCGGGCGGCGCACCGACACGTTGGCATCGCAGCGGAACGAGCCCTCCTGCATGTTGCCGTCGCAAATGCCCAGCCACACCACCAGCGTGTGCAGCGCGCGCGCATAGGCCACGGCCTCGGGGCTCGAGCGCATGTCGGGCTCGGTCACCACCTCCAGCAGCGGCGTACCGGCGCGGTTCAGGTCGATGCCGCTGGATTTCTCGCCATTGAAGCCGGCGAAGTCCTCGTGCAGCGACTTGCCAGCGTCTTCTTCGAGGTGGGCGCGCGTCAGGCGCACGGTGTGGGCCTGCTCGCCCACGAAGAAGCTGACCGAGCCGCCTTGCACCACCGGGATCTCGTACTGGCTGATCTGGTAGCCCTTGGGCAGGTCGGGGTAGAAGTAGTTCTTGCGCGCGAAGATCGAGCGCGGCGCCACGATGGCGCCGACGGCCAGGCCCAGCGCGATGGCGCGGTCGACCGCGCCCTTGTTCATCACGGGCAGCGTGCCGGGCAGGGCCAGGTCGACGGCGCAGGCCTGGGTGTTGGGCGCGGCGCCGAAGTGGGTGGAGGCGCCCGAGAAGATCTTGGACGCGGTGGACAGCTGGACGTGCGTTTCCAGGCCGATGACGACCTCGAAACCGCGGATCAGGGTGGTGCTCATGGTGTCGGTGTCGTCTTGATCAGGCGTCGAGCGCGGAAAGGGCGGCGGGTGCGCGCAGGTGCCAGTCGGTGGCCTGCTGGAAGGCGTGCGCGGTGTGCAGCAGCGCGGCCTCCTGCCAGTAGTTGCCGATCAGCTGCAGGCCGACGGGCAGGCCCTGGTCGCCGAAGCCGGCCGGCACGCTCATGCCGGGCAGTCCGGCCAGGCTGGCGGGCAAGGTGAAGATGTCGGCGAGGTAGTCGGCCACCGGGTCGGTCTGCGAGCCGATGGGGCGCGCCACCGTGGGCGACACGGGGCCGGCGATCACGTCGCACACCTTGAACGCTGCCTGGAAATCATCGGCGATCATGCGGCGCAGCTTCTGGGCCTGCAGGTAGTAGGCATCGTAGTAGCCGTGCGAGAGCACGTAGGTGCCGATCATGATCCGGCGCTTGACCTCGGGCCCGAAGCCTTCGGCGCGGGTCTTGCGGTACATGTCGGCCAGGTCGGTGTACTGCTTCGCGCGGTGGCCGAACTTGACACCGTCGAAGCGGCTCAGGTTGGACGAGGCCTCGGCCGGCGCGATGATGTAGTACACGGGGATCGACAGCTCGGTGCGCGGCAGGCTGACATCGACCAGCGTGGCACCCAGCTTGCGCAGCTGTTCCAGTGCATCGCGCGTGGCGGCCAGCACATCGGGGTTCACGCCTTCGCCGAAGAACTCCTTGGGCACGCCCACGCGCAGGCCGGCCAGTGGCTGATCGGCGGTGGCGCCAGCACGCGGCGTGCGCAGCGCGGCGGCCAGGTCGGGCACGGGCTGCTGGGCGCTGGTGGCGTCGCGCTCGTCGAAGCCGCTCATGGCCTGCAGCACCAGGGCGCAGTCTTCGGCCGTGCGGGCCAGCGGGCCGGCTTGATCGAGGCTGGAGGCGAAGGCGATCATGCCGTAGCGCGAGCAGCGCCCGTACGTGGGCTTGATGCCGGTGACGCCCGTGAGCGCGGCCGGCTGGCGGATCGAGCCGCCGGTGTCCGAGCCCGTGGCCGCGGCCACCAGTCGGGCCGAGATGGCCACGGCCGAGCCGCCGGACGAGCCGCCCGCGATCTGGTCCAGTGCCCAGGGGTTGCGGGCCACGCCGTAGGCCGAGTTCTCGGTGGCGCCGCCCATGGCGAACTCGTCGCAGTTGAGCTTGCCGACCGACACCATGCCGGCCGCGTGCAGGCGGGCCACGATGGTGGCGTCAAAAGGGCTCTGGTAGCCCTTGAGCATCTTCGAGGCGGCCGTGGTCGGCTGGCCCTGCGTGACGAAGATGTCCTTGTGGGCGATGGGCAGGCCGTCGAGCGGGCCCAGGGCCTGGCCGGCGGCGCGGCGGGCATCGGCGCCCCGGGCGGCGTCCAGCGCGCCATCGGTGTCGACGTGCAGGAAGGCGCCCAGGTTGCTGTGGCGCTCGATGCGGGCCAGCGCGTGGCGGGTCAGGGCTTCGCTGGTGGTCTGGCCAGCGGCCAGGCGGGCCGAGGCCTCGGCCAGGGTCAGGTCGTGAAGGTCGTGGGGCACTTGTGTCATGGCGGCACTCATTCGATCACCTTGGGCACGAGGAACAGCCCGCCGTCGGCGGCGGGGGCGTTGGCCATGTTGGCCTCGCGCTGGTCGGGCTCGGTGACGGCGTCCTCGCGCAGGCGCAGGGTGACGTCCTCGATGGCCGACAGGGGGGTGTACAGAGGCTCGACGCCGGAGGTGTCCACCGCGCGCATCTGCTCGACGATGCCGAAGAAGCCGTTGAGCTGCGCCAGCATGGCGCTCTGCTCGGCGGCGCTCAGCTCCAGCCGGGCGAGCTGGGCGATGCGGCCGATGTCCTCGGGGGTCAATGTGGCGGGGTTCGAAGCCATGGTGGGTGCAAGCGTGTCGAGGGGTGAACCGAGGGTGAAACCACGGGCGGGATGCCCGGTTTTACCCAGGGGATGGGGTATTATCCTAGGTTATCCCACCACCCCCGCAGCGACCTGTGGCGTGCCGGTTGGACGTGTGCCCGGATGCCTGCCCGACGACCTCGGGCTTGGTTGCATCCGCGAGGCCCCCACCGCATCGATCCCGGTCGCCGGAGCCGTATTCATGTTCGGAACATTCCGCCGCTATTTCTCCACCGACCTGGCCATCGACCTGGGCACCGCCAACACGCTGATCTTCGTGCGTGACAAGGGCATCGTCCTCGATGAGCCTTCGGTCGTCTCCATCCGCCACGAAGGCGGGCCCAATGGCAAGAAATCCATCCAGGCCGTGGGCCACGAGGCCAAGGCCATGCTGGGCAAGGTGCCCGGCAACATCGAGGCCATCCGCCCGATGAAGGACGGCGTGATCGCCGATTTCACGGTCACCGAGCAGATGCTCAAGCAGTTCATCAAGATGGTCCACCCGCGCTCGGTGCTCAAGCCCAGCCCGCGGATCATCATCTGCGTGCCCTGCGGCTCCACCCAGGTCGAGCGCCGCGCCATCCGTGAGTCGGCGCTGGGCGCTGGCGCCTCCGAGGTCTACCTGATCGAAGAACCCATGGCCGCGGCCATCGGCGCCGGCCTGCCGGTCTCCGAGGCCTCCGGCTCCATGGTGGTCGACATCGGTGGCGGCACCACCGAAGTGGGCGTGATCTCGCTGGGCGGCATGGTCTACAAGGGCTCGGTCCGCGTCGGCGGCGACAAGTTCGACGAGGCCATCATCAGCTACATCCGCCGCAACTACGGCATGCTGATCGGTGAGCCCACCGCTGAATCCATCAAGAAGCACATCGGCAGCGCCTTCCCGGGCTCCGAGGTCAAGGAGATGGAAGTCAAGGGCCGCAACCTCTCTGAAGGTGTGCCCCGCAGCTTCACCATCTCCAGCAACGAGATCCTCGAGGCCCTCACCGACCCGCTCAACCAGATCGTGTCGGCCGTCAAGAACGCGCTGGAGCAGACCCCGCCCGAGCTGGGCGCCGACATCGCCGAGCGCGGCATGATGCTGACCGGCGGCGGCGCGCTGCTGCGCGACCTCGATCGCCTGCTGGCCGAAGAGACCGGCCTGCCGGTGCTGGTGGCCGAAGACCCGCTGACCTGCGTGGTGCGCGGTTGCGGCATCGCGCTGGAGCGCATGGACCGCCTGGGCAGCATCTTCACCTCCGAATAAGGCCGTTCGCCGCGCTGGCGGCTTGATGAGCAACCATGTCGCTGGGCACGCTGGACCGCACCCCGCCGCCCTTCTTCAAGCAAGGGCCGTCGGCGCTGACACGCCTGCTGTTCTTCTCGTCGCTGGCCGTGTTCATGATGGTGGCCGACGTGCGCTTCCAAGTCACGCAGCCGCTGCGTGCTGCCCTGGCCACGGTATTGCACCCGGTGCAGCAGGTCCTGCTGGCCCCGGTGCACGGCTGGGATCAGGCTGGGCACTACCTGCGCGGGCTCGATGACGCCCGCCGCGCCGAGAATGTGGCTGAACAGGCCGTGGCCGCCCAGGCCGAGCGCGTGATGCGCGTGGCCAGCCTGGAGGCCGAGAACGCCCGCTTGCGCCAACTGCTCGAACTTCGCCCCCGCATCAATGTGGAAACGCTCGCGGCCGAGGTACTCTACGACGCGCCCGATCCCTACACCCGCAAGGTGGTGCTGGACCGTGGCGGGCGCCACGGCGTGGTGCTGGGCGCGCCCGTGCTCGATGAAACCGGTGTGCTCGGCCAGGTCACCCGCGTGTACCCGCTCACGGCCGAGGTCACGCTGGTGACCGACCGCGATGCCGCCGTGCCCGTGCTCAATGCCCGCACGCAGCAGCGCGGCGTTGCTTATGGCCTGCCGCAGGCGCAGGGCATGGAGTTGCGCTTCATGGCTGGCAATGCCGACGTCCAGGCCGGCGATATCCTGCTCACCTCCGGGCTCGATGGCATCTACCCGGCCGGTTTGCCGGTGGCCAAGGTGCTGCGGGTCGACCGCCGGGCCGATTCGGCCTTTGCCCGCATTGCCCTGGTGCCCATGGCCGAGCCCGACTCGCCCAAGCATGTGCTGGTGCTGCACCCGGTGCAAGACCAGCTACCGGCGCGGCCGAGCGATCCTGCTTCCGCGGCTCAGGCGGCCCATGCCACCCATCCTGGCCAAGGCGCCTCCCTGGCGTCGCTGCCGGCGCCCGGTGCGAGCGCAGCGCCGCAGGACGGGGGCGGGCGATGACCATGATGCCGCGCGGCTCGCAACTGCTGTTGCCCGTCAACCCGGTGTTCATCTGGGTCACCCTGCTGTTGGCGCTGATGCTCAACCTGCTGCCAGTGGGGCGTGTGCCCGCCCTGCCGGATGTGCTGGCCGTGGTGCTGGTGTTCTGGAACGTGCACCAGCCGCGCCGCGTGGGCGTGGGGGCGGCCTTCGTCTTCGGCCTGTTCATGGATGTGCACGATGGTGCTTTGCTCGGCCAGCATGCCCTGGCCTACACGCTGCTGAGCTACTTCGCCATCACCGTGCACCGGCGCCTGCTCTGGTTCACGGTTGGGTCGCAGGCCGTGCAGATCCTGCCTCTGTTCATCGCGGCGCACGCCGTGGCCCTGCTGGTGCGCCTGATCGCGGGCGCCACCTTCCCCGGTTGGGGGCTGCTGGCGGCACCCCTTTTCGAGGCGGCGCTCTGGCCCGTGGCGCACATGCTGCTGTTGGCGCCGCAACGCCGAGCCCCTGATCGGGACAAGAACCGGCCCCTCTGATCAGAGTTGGTGCATTCCGGACAATCGTGACTTATTTCACGCTCAGTGCCGGTGCATGACCCACCAAATCCGGGATTGCGGGAATTGTTTCAAGACGTTAAAACCTCGTCAGTCCCTGTTTTGGGCTGTGGCGGGTCTTGCTTGCCGCAGCCGCCGGGTTGATGGCGCCTTGCGTCACGGCCGGGCTGCATGTGCAAGCTGTCTGTCGAGGTTGTAGTCATGAACCATGTGTACCGTTTGATTTGGCGTGAAGCCGCTGGTGGTTTTGTCGCGGTGGCTGAAATGGCCCGCGCCTGTGGCGCCCGCACCGCCAGCAAGGCCGTGGCCGTGTCCAGCGCGCTGTTGTGCGTGCTTGGGGCGCACGCAGCGGGTACCGGGTTCAACCCCGTCGAGGGCAGTGCCACGCTGGCCACCTCCGGGGCCACGACCACCGTCAACCAGACCACCAACGGTGTGCGCATCGAATGGCAGACGCTGGGTGTCGCTGCCGGTGAAACACTCAAGTTCGTGCAGCCCTCGGCCAATGCCGTGGCGCTGAACGTCATCAAGGGTGGCGTGGCCACCGAGATCCTGGGGCAGCTCCAGGCCAACGGCAACGTGTTCATCCTCAACCCCAATGGGGTGCTCGTGGGCGCGGGCGCGCAGGTCACGGTGGGCGGCTTCATGGCCAGCACGGATGACCTGGTGTCGTTCAACGCGGCCAACGGCGGCGTGGTCCTGCAGGCCAATGGCAGCACGGCCGAAGTGCGCAACGCCGGCACCATCGTGGCCACACAGGGCGGCATGGTTGCGCTGGTGGGCAACAAGGTCATCAACACCGGCACGATCGTGGCGCCTGGCGGCGGCATCTACCTGCTGGGTGGTGGCCGCGCCGAGTTCAAACCCGGTGACGGCAGCCCCTTCACCTACAGCCTGACGACGGATTCGGCCCATGGCAAGAGCTTGGTCAATTCAGGCACGCTGCGCGCGGCCGGTGGCCAGATCGCCATGGATGCCCGTTCGAGCAAGCAGGCTGTGGTCAATGCCCAGGGCGTGATCGAGGCCGGCGGTGTCAGCGCCGGCCCGGATGGCGCCATCCGCCTCACCGCGCTGGGTGGCGTGGGCCAGATCACGGTGCAGCAGCGCAAGGGCAACATGAGCGCCGGCACCAACGGCACGATCACGGCGCAGCTCGATGCGGGCGGCACCTTCACCAAGATCGTCGGTGATCCGAACTCTGCCGCAACGCCGGTTCAGGACCGGGACGGTTGGCTGAGCGCTGAAGACAAGACCTATGACGGCACGACCGCTGCCACCGCCGTGGTCGACCTGAAGCAGATCACCGCGAACTACCTGGTGTTCAAGCTCGCCAGCGCCGACTTCGTGTCGCGCAACGCCGGCACGGGTGTGGATGTTACGGTGACAGGCAGCATCCTGGCCCAATCGTTCGGCGCGAACTTCCTGGTGCCTGCCACGCTGCAGGCCACCATCCACAAGGCCAGCCTGACAATCACCTCGGCTGATGTGACCAAGACCTACGACGGCCTGCTGGGTGCCAATGGCACCGCCCTGGTCGGCGCGGGCACGAGCCTCAAGGGCACCGACAGCCTGTCGGGCGGCAGCTTCGCCTACTCCGACAAGAACGCCGGCACGGGCAAGACCGTGACGGTGGCCGGCGTGACCGTCAACGATGGCAACAACGGCAACAACTACGACGTGACCTACATCGACAACACCACCAGTGTGATCGACAAGGCCAGCCTGACGATCACCTCGGCCGATGTGACCAAGACCTACGACGGTCAGGTGAGTGCCGATGGCACCGCGGTGGCCGGCACGGGCACCAGCCTGAAGGGCACCGACAGCCTGTCGGGCGGCAGCTTCGCCTACACCGACAAGAACGCCGGCACGGGCAAGACCGTGAAGGTGGCCGGCGTGACCGTCAACGACGGCAACAACGGCAACAACTACGACGTGACCTACGTCGACAACACCACCAGTGTGATCGACAAGGCCAGCCTGACGATCACCTCGGCTGATGTGACCAAGACCTACAACGGTCTGCTGGACGCCAACGGCACGGCGCAGGTCGGCGCGGGCACCAGCCTCAAGGGCACGGACAGCATCTCGGGCGGCACCTTCGCCTACACCGACAAGAACGCCGGCACGGGCAAGACCGTGACAGTGGCCGGCGTGACCGTCAACGATGGCAACAACGGCAACAACTACGACGTGACCTACGTCGACAACACCACCAGTGTGATCGACAAGGCCAGCCTGACGATCACCTCGGCTGATGTGACCAAGACCTACAACGGTCTGCTGGACGCCAACGGCACGGCGCAGGTCGGCGCGGGCACCAGCCTCAAGGGCACGGACAGCATCTCGGGCGGCACCTTCGCCTACACCGACAAGAACGCCGGCACGGGCAAGACCGTGACAGTGGCCGGCGTGACCGTCAACGATGGCAACAACGGCAACAACTACGACGTGACCTACGTCGACAACACAACCAGTGCGATCGGTAAGGCCAGCCTGACGATCACCTCGGCCGATGTGACCAAGACCTACAACGGTCTGCTGGACGCCAACGGCACGGCGCAGGTCGGCGCGGGCACGAGCCTCAAGGGCGCGGACAGCATCTCGGGCGGCAGCTTCGCCTACACCGACAAGAACGCCGGCACGGGCAAGACCGTGACAGTGGCCGGCGTGACCGTCAACGATGGCAACAACGGCAACAACTACGACGTGACCTACGTCGACAACACCACCAGTGTGATCGACAAGGCCAGCCTGACGATCACCTCGGCTGATGTGACCAAGACCTACAACGGTCTGCTGGACGCCAACGGCACGGCGCAGGTCGGCGCGGGCACCAGCCTCAAGGGCACGGACAGCATCTCGGGCGGCAGCTTCGCCTACACCGACAAGAACGCCGGCACGGGCAAGACCGTGACAGTGGCCGGCGTGACCGTCAACGATGGCAACAACGGCAACAACTACGACGTCACCTACGCCGCCAACACCACCAGCACGATCAACCGGGCTGGCCTGACGCTGAGCGCGGTGACCGATTCGAAGGCCTTCGACACCACCGCCACCTCCACCGCGGCGCCCCAGGCCAGCGGCCTGGTGGCCAATGAAAGCATCGCGGCGCTGAGCCAGTCCTTTGACAGCAGCGCCGTCGGCGTTCGCGGGATCAACGTCAATGGTGGCTACGCCATCACCGATGCCAACGGCGCCAGCAGCCTCAACAACTACGATGTGACGCTGGTATCGGCCACGGGCGCCATCACCAGCCCGCCGCCCAACCCGCCGACCACCACGCCGGATCTGGGCACCATCATCAACAACGGCGGTGGACAACCCACATCGATCAACGTGGACCTGGCAGGCCTGGGCGATCTGCTCGCCCAGTTGCCGCCCACCGCCGCTGGCGAAGAAGACGACCCGGAGAAGATCAAGGCCCGTCGTCGCAGTGACCGCAGTCCGCTGCGCGTCACCGATGGTGGCGTGAAGTCGCCCCAGCCTCTGCGCTGATCCCCGCCCGGGGCTCTTTCAGGTCGCGGCCATGAGCCGTGGCCTTTCTGTTTTCAGGAACACGGATGATGAAGCGTGCTCAAGCAATGACGCGGGCCTTGAAGCCCGTCACGGCCGCTGTGGCCACCCTGCTGTGCGTGATGGCCGCGGCCCAGGCCCAGGTCGCGCCGCCCACGGCAGGTGATGTGCAGCGTTCCGTGCTGCCGCCCGTGGCGCCCGTCCCGCGTGCCGCCGATGCGGAGGCGGTGCATGTTCAGAAGCCCGCGCCAGCGGCCCCTTCGGCCTCCACCATGCGCTTCCAGGTGCGTGGCCTCAAGATCACCGGCGCCACCGTGTTCAGCAATGACATGCTGACCAGCCTGGTGGGCGACCTGATGGGCAAACACGTGACGCTGGCCGAGCTGCAGGCCGCCGCCCAGCGCATCACCGATCAGTACGAGCAGGCGGGCTACGCCGTGGCGCGCGCCGTGCTGCCAGAGCAGGACATCGTCGACGGCGTGGTCGAGTTCCTGGTGCTCGAAGGCCGCGTGGGCAAGGTCAGCATCGACAACCAGTCGCTTGTCGATGACGGGCAGGTGCGCCGCATGCTGGGCGATGTGCAGGTGGGCGCCGTGGTGCACGAGCCATCGCTGGAGCGCCGCCTGCTGCTGCTGGGCGAAACACCCGGCGCCAGCCGCGCCACCGTGAACCTGCAACCGGGCGCAGGCACCGGTGAGACCGACCTGGGCTTCGTGGTCGAACCGGGTGCCCGCGTGTCCGGGCAGCTCGATGCCGACAACCACGGCAACCGCTACACCGGCTACAACCGCGTGTCCAGCACGATCAACGTCAACAGCCCCCTGGGGCTGGGCGATCAGTTGCAGGTCCGTTCGCTGATCACCGACGAGAAGCTGGGCAATATCCGCCTGGGATACCGCCTGCCGGTGGGCGGCTCCGGACTGGTCGTGGGCACCTCGTGGTCCATGCTGCGCTACGAACTGGGCCGGGAGTACGCGCTGCTGGACGCCCGGGGCTCCTCGCGGATCACCTCGGTGTTCGCCAGTTACCCGCTCAAGCGCTCGCTGGACACCAATCTGCTGGCCACCGTCACCTACGACGACAAATCGTTCGAGGACCGCATCGAGGCCGTCGCCCCGGTGGCCTCCACGCGCAAGGACAGCCAGGTGCTGTCGCTGTCGCTCAATGCCTATGGCAACCTGAACACCGGCAGCCTGACGCCGGCCACCTATGCCGCTGCGGCCGTGCTCAGCCGGGGGGATCTGGACATCCGGACCGCGTCGGTGCGCAGCAACGACGCCGCCACGGCGCGCAGCGACGGCGGCTTCACCAAGCTGGCGGGCACCGGCAACCTGACCTGGCCGCTCTCGACCAACTGGGCGCTGTTCGGCTCGGCCTACGGCCAGCTGGCTTCCAAGAACCTGGATGCGTCCGAGAAGCTGTCGCTCGGCGGCGCCTCTGGCGTTCGGGCCTATCCGCAGGGCGAGTCGCCTGGTGACGAGGGCTACATCCTGTCTGGCGAAGTGCGCTACACGATCCCCTTGCGCCCGGTGCAACTGGCCGCCTTCGTGGACGCGGGCGGTATCCAGATCAACCGCAACGCCTACAACGCCTCGGCCGACAACAAGCGCTTCCTCAGCGGCGCGGGTGCCTCCGTCACCTGGGCGCCCCTGCCCACGGTGGGCCTGAAGCTGATGGTGGCCAGCCGCCTGGGCAGCGAGAAGGTGGAATCCGAGCAGGACGCCGCCACCCGCTGGTGGCTGCAGGGCCTGTGGCGCTTCTGAGCAGGCGCCCAGCCTGCCGGCGAGCCTGAACGGCGCGCCAATTCCTGAGCCCCGCGGCCCGTGCGAAGGGCCCGGGCGTCCGGTGATCCGGGCTACGATAGAGGGTTGGACCCGATCCGTGGCCCGCGCATGACCGAAATCAAGAATCTCGAAGCCGAACTGAGCCGTTTTCGCACACGTTTGTGGGCAGCGGCCGGCTTCGTCCTGTTCTGTTTCGGCCTGCTGGTGGCCCGCCTGCTGGTGCTGCAGGTGGTGCGCCACGACGAACTGGCCACCCAGGCCGAGAACAACCGCATCGCGGTCGTGCCCATCGTGCCCAACCGGGGCCTCATCGTCGACCGCAATGGGGTGGTGCTGGCCAACAACTACTCGGCCTACACGCTGGAGATCACGCCCTCGAAGGTCGAAGACCTGGAATCCACCATCGATGCGCTCTCGCACGTGGTCGACATCCAGCTGCGGGATCGCCGCCGCTTCAAGCGCCTGCGCGAAGAATCCAAGAGCTTCGAGTCCATCCCCATCCGCACGCGCCTGACGGACGAAGAAGTGGCCCGCTTCACCGCCCAACGCTACCGCTTCCCCGGGGTCGAGATCCAGGCCCGCCTGTTCCGCCACTACCGCTATGGCGAGGTGGCCAGCCACGTGCTGGGCTACATCGGGCGCATCAACCAGAAAGAAAAGGAAGCCATCGAGGACTGGCCGGAAGAAGAGCAGGCCAACTACCGGGGCACCGACTACATCGGCAAGCTGGGCATCGAGCAGGCCTACGAGAAGGACCTGCACGGCATCACCGGCTTCGAAGAGGTGGAAACCAGCGCGGGCGGGCGTGCCGTGCGGCGCCTGCGCTCCAACCCGGCCACGCCGGGCAACACGCTCACCTTGTCGATCGACATCAAGCTGCAGGAGCTGATCGAGAAGCTCTACGGCAACCGCCGTGGCGCGCTGGTGGCCATCGACCCGCGCAACGGCGAGGTGCTGGCCTTTGTCAGCAAGCCCACCTTCGATCCCAACCTGTTCGTCGACGGCATCGACACCGAAAGCTGGCGCGAGCTCAATGAGTCGCCCGACAAGCCGCTGCTCAACCGCGCGCTGCGCGGCACCTACCCGCCGGGCTCGACCTACAAGCCGTTCATGGCGCTGGCGGCGCTCAACACTGGCAAGCGCCACCCGTCCACCATCATCATGGACAACGGCGTGTTCATGTTCGGTGGCCACCGTTTCCGCAGCCCCGAGAACGAGCGCGGCGGCGCGATGGACATGCGCCGCGCCATCACCGAATCCAGCAATGTGTACTTCTACTCGCTGGCCAACGAACTGGGCGTGGACACCATCCACGACCAGATGGAGCCACTGGGCTTCGGCCGCCTGACGGGCATCGACCTCAAGGGCGAGGTCACGGGCATCCTGCCGTCCACCGAGTGGAAGCGCAAGGCCTACCGCCGCCCCGAGCAGAAGAAGTGGTACGCCGGGGAGACCATCTCGCTGGGCATCGGCCAGGGCTACAACACCTTCACCATGCTGCAGGTGGCCTCGGCGCTGTCCACCGTGGTGTCCGATGGCAAGCGCTTCCAGCCCCGCGTGGTGCGCGAGATCGAAGACGTGGTGCAGCGCCACCGCAGCGAGGTGGCCGGCCACCCGCTGGAGCCCGTGCCCATCAAGCCCGAGCACGCGGCCCTGATCCGCTCGGCCATGTCGGCCGTGGCGCAGGAGGGCACCTCGGCGCGCGTGTTCCTGGGGGCGCCCTACACCAGCGGCGGCAAGACGGGCACGGCCCAGGCCGTCACGCTCAAGCAGAACGAACGCTACAAGGCGGCCAATGTCGATGAGTACCGGCGCGACCATTCCCTGTACGAAGCCTTTGCGCCGGCCGAGCAGCCGCGCGTGGCGCTGGCGCTGATCGTCGAGAACGCTGGCTGGGGAACGGCGGCGGCCGCCCCCATCGCCCGGCGCGTGCTGGACTACCTGCTGGCCGACATCTACCCGAGCGAGGAAGACATCGCAGCGGTGCAGCAGGGCAAGGCCACCGCGCCCATCGGCACACCGCGCAAGGCCAGCGAAGTGCCTTTGCCGCGGGGGCGTGATGCCTTCTCGATGGACGCGCCGGTGTCGGCGGCGCAGGCGGCTTCGGGTGCCTCGGCCCCGGTCGTGGGCGCCTCCGCGCCTGTGCTGCCCACATCATCGGCATCGGCATCGGCATCGGCATCGGCATCGGCGCCCGTGCCTCGACCGGCACCGGCACCGGCTTCCCCGTCCGCGCCTGCCACTGCGTCCTCGCTTCCCTTCACGGTTTCCCGGCCCCCGGTCTCGGCGAGAACGCCATGAACATCGCCTTTGAAAAACCCTCGCTGTGGCAGCGCCTCAAACCGGTGCTGGCCGGCTTCGACTGGCCGCTGCTGCTGATCGTGACCTGCCTGTGCGCCGTGGGCCTGGCCGCCATGTACTCGGCCGGCTACGACCACGGCACGCGCTTCATCGACCAGTCCCGCAACATGGCGCTGGCCGCCATCGTGCTGTTCACGGTGGCGCAGATCCCGCCGCAAAGGCTGATGGCGCTGGCCGTGCCGCTGTACGTCGTCGGCGTGCTGCTGCTCGTGGCCGTGGCCATTTTCGGCATCACCAAGAAGGGCGCCACACGCTGGCTCAATGTGGGCATGGTGATCCAGCCCTCGGAGATGCTCAAGATCGCCATGCCGCTGATGCTGGCCTGGTGGTTCCAGCGCCGCGAGGGGCAGCTGCGGGGCCTGGATTTTGTCGTGGCTGGCTTGCTGCTCGCGGTGCCGGTGGGCCTGGTCATGAAGCAGCCGGACCTGGGTACCTCGCTGCTGATCCTGTCGGGCGGGCTGTACGTGATCTTCTTCGCGGGTCTGAGCTGGAAGCTGATCATCCCCGTGCTGCTGATCGGGGCGGCGGGGATCACGGCGGTGGTGGTGTCAGAGCAGCGCATCTGCCAGCCCGGCCTGGACTGGGTCGTGCTGCACGATTACCAGAAGCACCGCGTCTGCACGCTGCTCGACCCTACGCAGGATCCGCTGGGCAAGGGCTTTCACATCATCCAGGGCATGGTGGCCATTGGCTCGGGCGGCATCAGCGGCAAGGGCTTCATGAAGGGCACGCAGACCCACCTGGAGTTCATCCCCGAGCGCACGACCGATTTCGTCTTCGCGGCCTTTGCCGAAGAGTTCGGCCTGGCGGGCTGCCTGCTGCTGCTGTTCCTCTTCCTGTGCCTGATCTATCGGGGGCTGATCATCTCGGCCCAGGCGCCCACCTTGTTCTCTCGCCTGCTGGGCGGCAGCATCTCGCTGGGCTTCTTCACCTACGTGTTCGTCAACATGGGCATGGTCAGCGGCATCCTGCCCGTGGTGGGGGTGCCATTGCCCTTCATCAGCTATGGCGGCACGGCCATGGTCACCCTGGGGCTGGGCCTGGGCATCCTGATGTCCATCGCCAAGAGCCGGGGGCTGATGCAACGCTAGGCGGAGCCCGGCCAGGCTTTATTGCGCTGGCGCAGGCCGGCCGCCCGCGGATGGACTAGGATCCTTCCATGAGCGAGATTTCCCAAGTGGCCGCCGGTGTGCGGCACAGCCCGCTGGACCGCGCCCTGATCGCGGTGGATTCGGCCTTGCGCACGGTCTGGGGCACGCATGTGGCCTCGCGCGCCTGCCCGCGCCCCGCCCTGGAGGGCGAGTTGCTGTCCGACACCGACCGCCGCGAATCGGCCGCACTGATGCGCGTGAATCACGTCGGTGAGGTCTGCGCCCAGGCCTTGTACGCCTCGCAGGCCTTGGGCACCTCCGACCCGGCGCTGCGCGCCCATTTCGAGGCGGCCGCCGACGAAGAGACGGACCACCTGGCCTGGACCGAGCAGCGCCTGCGCGAATTGGGCGGGCGCACCAGCCTGCTCAACCCGCTGTGGTACAGCGGCGCCTTCGCGATCGGCCTGCTGGCCGCACGCGTCGGTGACAAGGTGAGCCTGGGCTTCGTGGTCGAGACCGAGCGCCAGGTCGAGCAGCACCTGCACAGCCACATGTCGCGCCTGCCGCCGGGCGACACGGCCTCGCGGGCCATCGTGGCGCAGATGCGTGACGACGAGGCCGAGCATGCGGAATCGGCCCAAAAGGCTGGCGGCGTGCCGCTGCCGCTGCCGGTGCGCGCCCTGATGCGCGCCGCCGCCAAGGTGATGACGGTCACGGCCCACCGGCTCTGAGGCCGGTGGCGCACAGCCCCGTCAGGCCGCGACGATCTCGAAGCTGGTCGTGATCTCGGCCGTCTTGGCCAGCATGATGCTGGCCGAGCAGTACTTCTCGTGGGACATCTGGACGGCGCGCTGAACAGCCGCCTCTGTCAGGTTCACGCCCGTCACCACGAAATGCATGTTGATCTTGGTGAACACCTTCGGGTCGGTCTCGGCGCGGTCGGCCGTGAGCTTGACCGAACAGCCCCGCACATCGTGGCGGCCACGCTTGAGGATCAGGACCACGTCGTAGGCCGTGCAGCCGCCGGTGCCGGCCAGCACGGTTTCCATGGGGCGGGGCGCCAAGTCGCGGCCACCGCCGTCCGGGGCGCCGTCCATGTTGATGACGTGGCCGCTGCCGGTCTCGGCCATGAAGGCCATGCCCGAGGCGGGCTGCCAGTGGATGGTGCATTCCATCGGGTTTCTCCGTGGCGCGTTCATGTAAAAACGCGACGCATTCTTATGAAGGTGTGAAAGTTGTGATTGTGCCCGTGCCGCTGCCTGTTGACGCGGCCGCCTGGGAAGCGTTTAATTTCACACAGAGGCGGTCGGCTTTGTGGTGAAAACCCTTGTTGGCAGCCACCGCATTCCGTACACTTTGATACGTACTGCTGAACTTTCCCGCCACGGCGGGTTCTCAACAGTGTGTTTTGTTTGTCTCCTCCACCCTCCTCCTTTGGTGGATTCAAACCCGAGCCGATTCGTCGACTCGGGTTTTTTTTCGGCGGTACGGCAGGGCAGCGGCAGCTCAGGGCTGCTGGTTGAGCGTCTGCGCCGAGGTCTTGGCCTTGGCCGCCATCTCCTCGCGCAGGCGACGCAGCTTGTCGCGCGGGCTTTCTCCTGGAACGCCGCCGCCGCCTTCGCTCAGCTTCATCTCCGCGATGAAGCGGCTGGGAATGGCCTGAACGTACTCGCGGCCCTTCTTTCGGCGCTTGAGCGCGCTCACGCCCAGTGTCAGCCTGGCTCGCGTGATGCCCACGTACATCAGCCGGCGCTCTTCCTCGATCTGCTGGGGCAGGATGTCGCCTTCCTCGCGTGAGAAGGGCAGGGAGCCCTCGTTCACGCCGGCCAGCACCACGTGCGGCCATTCCAGGCCTTTGGATGCATGCAGCGTCGACAGGGTCACCACGTTCTGGTCGGCATTGCGCTCGGCCAGGCTGGTGATCAGCGAGATCAGCTGAGCCACCTCGATCACGCTCTTTTTCTCGGTCTCGACCGACATGCCGCCGTCGTTCTCGATCTCTCCGCCACAGCGTTTGGCCACCCAGTCGATGAAGTCCAGCACGTTGGTCCAGCGGGCCGCTGCGATCTTCTCGTTCTCTTCGTTGTCGTAGAGGTGCTGCTCGTAGCCGATGTCCTTGAGCCACTCCAGCAGCAGCGCCTTGGCGTCTTCGCTGCCATAGGTCTGGCGGGCGCGGTATTCCAGGTCATTCACGTAGCGGCCGAACTCGTGCAGGCTGCCCAGGGCGCGCGCGCTCAGCGCGGCGGCCAGCGATTCGGCGAACAGGGCCTCGAACAGGCTCACCTTCCACTGGCCCGCGAACTCGCCCAGCGTGCCCAGCGTCTGGTGGCCGATGCCGCGCTTGGGCGTGGTCACGGCGCGCAGAAAAGCCGGGTCGTCGTCGTTGTTGAGCAGCAGGCGCAGCCAGGCGCACAGGTCCTTGATCTCTGCCTTGTCGAAGAAGCTCTGCCCGCCCGACACCTTGTAGGGGATGTTGGCCTTGCGCAGCGCCTGCTCGAACGGGCGCGCCTGGTGGTTGGCGCGGTACAGGATGGCGAAGTTGCTCCAGTCGGCCCGCGAGGGATCGGCCTGGTTGGCCGCCAGCAATTGGGCGTGCAGCACCTGGAAGTGCGACACGGCGCGCTCGGCCTCGTGCTCTTCGTTGTCGCACTCCATCAGCTTGATGGGCTCGCCTTCGCCCAGGTCCGACCACAGCGTCTTGGGAAAGAGCTTGGGGTTGAGCTGGATGACGTTGTTGGCCGCACGCAGGATGGCGCTGGTGGAGCGGTAGTTCTGCTCCAACGGGATCACCTTGAGGGTGGGGAAATCCTGCGGCAGGCGCTTGAGGTTGTCCAGCGTGGCGCCGCGCCAGCCATAGATGGACTGGTCGTCGTCGCCCACGGCGGTGAAGATGCCTTCGCTGCCCACCAGCAGCTTGAGCAGCTCGTACTGGGTGGCGTTGGTGTCCTGGTATTCATCGACCAGCACGTGGCGCAGCTGGCGCTGCCACTTCTGGCGCACGTGCTCGTGCTCGGCCAGCAGCTTGAGCGGCAGGCTGATCAGGTCATCGAAATCCACCGCCTGGTAGGCGGACAGGCGCTCCTCGTACAGCTTCATCACCTTGGCGGCCACCAGCTCGTCGTCGGTGGTGATGTGCGGTGCGACCTGGCTGCTGTTCAGGCCCATGTTCTTCCACAGGCTGATGGTCCATTGCCATGAGCGCGCCTGCTTGGCGTCGGTGGTGCCGCCGGCATCGCGCAGGATGCTGGTCACGTCGTCGCTGTCCAGGATGGAGAACTGAGGCTTCAGGCCCAGGGCCGTGCCGTCTTCGCGCAGCAGGCGCACGCCAAGCGAGTGGAAGGTGCAGATCAGCAGCTTGCCCGCGGCCTTGGCGCCGATCAGGGCCTTGGCGCGCTCGCGCATTTCGGCGGCCGCCTTGTTGGTGAAGGTGATGGCGGCGATCTGCGAAGGCGCGAGGTCTGCGCCCTCGCCGGGCTGCAGCAGGCGCGCGATCTTCTGCGTGATCACGCGTGTCTTGCCCGAGCCGGCACCGGCCAGCACCAGGCAGGGGCTGTGCAGGTGCAGCACGGCCTCCATCTGGGCCGGGTTCATGGTGGCGGCGCCCGCCTGGGGAGAATGGGAAGACATCGACACGGGAACGGCTGGGCGCGCGGGACAAGGGACGCAAGGAGGCGGGCGGGGTGAAGGCCTCAGCATAGAGCATGACGCCATCCCACGCCTTGAAACGGCTCAGAGCCCGGCGATGAACTCGGCCACGGCCTCGGAGAAGGCCTCGGGCTGCTCGGCCGCGCTCAGGTGGGCAGCGCCCTGCAGCGTGACCAGGTGCGCGCCCGGGATGCCCTGCGCAATGGTATCGAGCATGGGCGTGGGGGTGCCCTGGTCTTCGCTGCCGGCGATCACCAGGGTCGGCACGCCGATCTCGCCCAGGCGCGCCGTGAGGTCGATCTCGCGGATGGCGGCCGAGCAGGCCGTGTAGCCCTCCGGATCGGTGGCTTCGAACAGGCGCTGGTGGCGGGCCACGGCGGCCGGCTGCTGCTCGCGGAAGCTGTCCGAGAAGAAGCGGTTCATGGTGGCTGTGGCGATGGCCCCCAGGCCCTGCGATTGCACCGTGGCGATGCGCTCGGTGACGGCCTGCCTGCCGGCCTCGGGGTAGGCGCTGGTGGTGTTGGCCAGCACCAGCGCCTTGATCTTGTCGGGGTGCTGCAGGGCCAGCTCCTGGCCGATCATGCCACCCATGGACAGGCCCACCCAGATCACCGGGCCGCCTTCGGCCAGCTCGTCGATCACGCGGGCAGCGTCGGCCGCCAGCTCGGCCAGCGTCAAGGGGCCTTGCGGGATCTCTGAGCGGCCATGGCCCCGCGTGTCCGGGGTGATCACGCGGTGGTAGCGGGCCAGCTGGTTGGCGACGGCATCCCACATGCTGTGGTCCTGGCCCAGGGCGTGGCTGAGCACGATGGTCTGGCGGCCTTCGTCGGCACCGGTGTCGGCGTGGCGGGGCTCGCGGATGGTGGCGAACAGCTTGGGCCGTGTCGTGGTGAAGGCCGGGCGGCCCTCGCCCGAGTGCCAGGCGTTGTCGGCCGGGTGGGCAGGGGGCTCCAGGCCCAGTTCACGCAGGATGCCCAGGGCCTTGGCGAACCCGGTGTTGGCCGCGGGCACGCCCGCGTAGATGGCGATCTGGATCAGGGCCTCGCGCACCTCGTCCGGGCTCAGGGTGTGGGCGTTGCCGGGCGTGAGCGCGCCACGCAAATGGATCTCGAACTCGTCCCAGCGGCCCAGGGCGCTGGTGACGGCCAGCACCAGCACGCGGCGGGTCTTCCAGTCCAGGCCGGGGCGGCCCCACACGCCATGCCACGCGTAGTCGGTGATGAAGTGCTGGAACTCGGCGTTGAAGGTGTTGGCCTTGGCCACGGACTTGTCGACCCAGGCGTCGCCCAGGGCGGCGCGGCGGTTGCGCATGCCACGTTCGAAAGCGTGGTCGAAGGGGAGCTTGGGTGTGCTGGACATGGTGGCGGCGTCGGAGGAGGTCGCGGTGGAAGGCACGGCGCGCGTGCGGCTTGGGTGCATTGTGCCAAGGCCGACTGGTGACCTGCAGGGTGTGGACGCCGCAGGCTTGTGACAGGGTGTGCCATGGGGCGGACGGGTGCCGGCCTCGTGTATGGTGGCGGGATGCGTGATCTGTCCGTTCCTGCCTTGCCGATGGGGCCCTTGGGACGCCCCGGCCTGGCCGTGGTGGCCCTGGCCCTGCTGTGGCTGGCCGGTTGTGCCACCGGTCCGGGGCCAGGCAGCGGCACGGGCCAGACGCCGCGCCCTGGCACCAGCAGCCGCGATGGCGCCCCCGCCAGCCCCCCGCCCGACTTGGCCAAGGTGCCTGATGCCGAGCCGCGCATCGAGCCCGTCCGCCGGGGGGGGCCCAACAAGCCTTACGTGGTGCTGGGGCAAGGCTACGAACCGCTCGAGGGCGATGTCAGCTTCAGGCAGCGGGGAGGCGCCTCCTGGTATGGCACCAAGTTCCATGGTCGCCGCACAGCCAGTGGCGAGGTCTACAGCATGTACGGCATGACCGCGGCGCACCGCACCCTGCCCATCCCCAGCTACGCGCGGGTGCGCGATGTGCGATCGGGCAAGGAGATCATCGTGCGCATCAACGACCGAGGCCCTTTCCACAGCAGCCGCGTGATCGACCTGAGCTACACGGCCGCGGTCAAGCTCGACATGCTCAGCAAGGGCAGCATCGAGGTCGAGATCGAGCGCCTGACCTTCGACCAGATCCGCACGGGCCAGTGGCGCTCTGAAACCTCGGTGGCCAAGGTGGACACGGCCCCGCCGCCGATGGTGGTGGCGCCATCGCCCGCTCCCGCCCTGGCCTTGAGCACGCCGGCACCGGCCCTGGAGCCCGTGGACCCTGGCGAGCATGACCCCATCCTGGCACTGGCCTCGCAGCTGGACGACGCCTCACCTCCGCCCGCAGCCGCCTCGTCGCGCGGCGACGCGGTGCCTGCCGCGCCGGCCGTGGTCCAGTCCCGCGCCTTCACGCCGGCCTCCAAGGGCTTCTGGGTGCAACTGGCCGCGTTCAGCCAGCGTGCGGGTGTGGACGCCTTCCAGAAGCGGGTGGCTGACGAGATGATCAACCTGTCGCCCTTGCTGGGCGTGTTCCAGGAAGGCCAGGTGTACCGCCTCCAGGCCGGGCCCTACGCTTCCAAGAACGATGCACAGGCCGTGGCCGGCCGCGTGCGGGATGCGCTGCGCCTGGCCCCCATGGTGGTGGAGCGACGCTGAGCTGCTCCCGATCGACGACGAGACAACGACAAGAAGATGCTGACGAGCAGGATGTGGCCGGTGCTGGGCCTGTTGTTCAACGCCCTGGTGTGGGGTGTGTCCTGGTGGCCCTTGCGCCAGTTGCAGGCCCAGGGCCTGCATGCACTCTGGGCCACGGCCTTCTTCCTGGCCATCGGCGTGCTGGTGATCACGGCCTCGCGGCCCGCCGCCTGGCGCATCGTGGCCACGCGGCCACGCCTGTGGGCGCTGGCACTGGCGGCCGGTGCCACCAATGCAGCCTTCAACTGGGGCGTGAGTGCGGGCGATGTGGTGCGCGTGGTGCTGCTGTTCTACCTGATGCCCGTGTGGGCCGCGCTGCTGGCCTGGTGGATGCTGGGTGAGCGCATCACGCCCGGCGCGCTGATGCGCGTGGGCCTGGCGCTGGCGGGTGCCGTGCTGGTGCTGCGGCCCCCGGCCGGGGGCTGGCCCGTCTTCGACGGCCTGGCCGACTGGCTGGGCCTGGCGGGAGGGGTGGGCTTTGCCTTCACCAACGTGCTGTTGCGACAGATGGCCCATGAGCAGGCACCAGTGCGCGCGCTGGCCATGTTCAGTGGCGGCGTGGCCCTGCCCGTGGCGCTCGGGCTGGTGCTCATGTGGCAAGGGCAGGTGCCCGCCCCACCGACGCCGCAGGCGGCCTGGCTGTGGCTGGCGCTGGGCATGGGCCTGCTGTTCGTGGCGTCGAACATGGCGCTGCAGTACGCTGCCGCGCGCCTGCCCGTGCGCATCACCTCGGTGATCATGCTGACCGAGGTGGTGTTTGCGGCCGTGACCTCGGTGTGGTGGGGCGGCGGCTCGCTCAGTCTGCCGGTGCTGGTCGGCGGTGCCTTGATCCTGTCGGCAGCGGTGCTGGCCGCACGCGACAAGTCCTGAGCGGGCTGATCAGCCGCGCAGCGTGCGCGAATGCGCGTGCACCGTGTCCACCAGCGTGCTCACATGCTCAGGGGGCGTGAACTGGCTGATGCCGTGGCCCAGGTTGAAGATGTGCCCGCCGGTCGCGCCCGGTGCGCCGAAGCTGTCCAGCGTGCGGATCACCTCGGCCCGGATCTGCTCGGGCTGGGCGAACAGCACATTGGGATCCAGGTTGCCCTGCAAGGCGACGCGGTCCTGCACGCGCTGACGGGCCTGGCCCAGGTTCACAGTCCAGTCCAGGCCGACCACATCGCAGCCGGTGTCGGCGATCTGCTCCAGCCACAGGCCGCCGCCCTTGGTGAACACGATGTGCGGGATGCGCACGCCGTCATGCTCCTTCTTGAGCTGGCTGAGCACGCGCTGCGTGTAGGCCAGGCTGAAGGCCTGGAAGTTGCCGTCGGCCAGCACGCCGCCCCACGAGTCGAAGATCATCACGGCCTGCGCGCCCGCCGCGATCTGCGTGTTCAGGTACAGGGCCACGGCATCGGCGTTGACCTGCAGGATGCGGTGCATCAGGTCGGGGCGCTGGTACATCATGGTTTTGACCAGGCGGTAATCATCCGAGCCGCTGCCCTCGACCATGTAGCAGGCCAGCGTCCAGGGACTGCCCGAGAACCCGATCAGCGGCACACGGCCGGCGCCATCGGCGTTGGTCAGGGCGCCGCGGATGGTGCTCACGGCATCGAACACGTAGCGCAGCTTGTCCATGTCGGGCACGGCCAGCGCGGCCACGGCCGCCTCGTCGCGCACGGGGCTGGCGAAGCGCGGGCCCTCGCCCTGCGCGAAGCTCAGGCCCAGGCCCATGGCGTCGGGAACGGTCAGGATGTCGCTGAACAGGATGGCGGCGTCCAGGTCGTAGCGCGCCAGCGGCTGCAGCGTCACCTCGCAGGCGTGGTCGCGGTTGGTGGCCAGGCCCATGAAGCTGCCGGCCTTGGCCCGAGTGTCTCGGTACTCGGGCAGGTAGCGGCCGGCCTGGCGCATCAGCCACACGGGCGTGCAGTCGGTGGGCAGGCGCAGGCAGGCCCGCAGGAAACGGTCGTTGGCCAGACGGGGCAGGGCGGTGGTGGGCGAGGTCATCCGGGCATTGTAGGCACGCGATCGAGGGGTGGCGCAAATCAGGAGGCGGCGCCCACGCAGGGTCTGGCACCATCGGGTGCATGGCTGTCGCACCTACACCTTCATCCCTGGCCGCACCCACGCTGGCCCTGAACCACACCGAGCATGCCTACATCGCCGTCGAAGGGCTGGCGGGCTCGATGGTGATCACCTACATGCTGCAGTTCAACGAGGCCATCGAGCCGGCCCGGCTGCGTGCCGTGCTGCGGGAACTGGTCAGCGCATGGCCGCGCTTTCGCGGGGTGGTCGAGGCGGGCCTGCACTCGCACCGCATGCGCATCCTGCCGGACAACGAGACCACCGACCAGCTGTTCGACGTGGCCTGGCGCGAAGACGCGCACGTCGATGCGGGCGATCCGGCCGCGCTGGAGCGCCTGCACCACCAGATCCTCAACGAAGTGGTGCCGCTGGAGCACGGCCTGCTGTGCCGCTTCCGCTTCGTGCCGCATGCCACCTCACCCGCGCTGTTCCTGTCGGTACACCACATCCTGTTCGATGGACGCTCGGCCCTGCAGTTCCTGACCGACCTGCTGGCGCGTCTCAACGGTGGGCCGCGCATTCCCGCGCAGCCGCTGGAAGCGGCCTCGCACCTGGGGGCGCTGGCGCCGGCGTCCGTGCTGCAATGGCCCGTCAAGCTGTGGCGCTCTTTCCAGCACCGCGCCCGCGAGGGCAAGCTGCTCAAGAGCCTGCACATCCAGCAGGCCGCGCCGCAAGGCCATCCCTACCTGAGCATCCACATGCTGCGCCACCACACGGTGCCGGTGGACACCCAGGATCTGCGCCGCGTGGCGCGCATCCTGGACCTCAGCGTCAACAGCCTGGTCACGCTGGCGCTGTGCGAGACCTACCTGTCCTACGCGCCCAATGACGCGCTGGCCGGCGCAGTGGTGCGCCAGTCGGTCGACCTGCGGCGCTATTACCCGCAGCAAGCCGGCCACAAGCCCAGGCTGTTGTGGGGCAACCATGTGGGCGCCTTCCTGGTCACCGAGGTGGGGCGCAAATCGCTGCGCGAGCGGGCGGCCTCCATCAAGGCGCAGATCGACGAGGGCATGGACCGTTTCGAGCGCCGCGAGATGCTGTGGGGGCAGTTACCCGGCATGGCCATGCCGGTGCTGGGCCGCACGCTGCTGTCGCACATCGTGCATGGCATGCAGCGCAAGGGGCGCATGCCGCGCATCAGCTGCCACGCCACCAGCCTGGGCAACGTGTCCAAGCTCAATGCGCCGGATGCCAAACTGCGCATGGTCAAGCTGGTGGCGGCAGTGCCCAGCGTGTCCATGCTGCACGTGGTGACCGAGCTCGATGGCCAGTTGCTGTTGCCCGTGGTCTGGCAGCGCTGCGATGCCACGGTCGAGCAGGTCGACGAGTACCTGAGCCGGGTGGATGACACCCTGGCGCGCATCATTGACGAAGGCAAGGCCCTGGTGGGCGGCTGAAGCCGCAGAAGACCGAGGCAGCCTGGCCGTGCTCGGCCGGGCTGCCCACCCATCAATTGAGCGTCTTGCGGTAGCTCTTGATCGAGGTCACCAGGAACACCAGGAAGGCCACCCCGATGGGCCACAGGTTGGGCCACATGTCGGCGATGCCGAATTCCTTGAGGAACACGCCCCGCGCCCCGCGGATGAAGTAGGTCATCGGCAGGGTGGACGATATCCACTGCGCCCAGGCCGGCATGCCGCTGTACGGGAACATGAAACCCGACAGCATGATGGTCGGCATCATGTAGTAGAACGACAGCTGCATGGCCTGGATCTGTGATTGCGCCGCGGTCGAGATCAAGATGCCCACCATCAGCGTGGTCACGCCGTAGACGAACAGCAGCGAGGCCAGGGCCCAGGCGCTGCCCGTCAGCGGCATCTTGAACAGCCAGAAGGCGATGGCCAGGATGCTGAGCACCTGCACGATCCCCATGAAGAAGTAGGGGATCATCTTGCCGACGATCACCTCCGATGGCGCCGTGGGCGTCACCATCATGAACTCCATCGAGCCGCGCTCCTTCTCGCGCGTGATCGACATGGCCGTCATCATGATCAGCGACATGTTCAGGATCATGCCCACCACCCCGGGGATGATGTAGAAGGTGTGTTCGCTGGACGGGTTGAAGCGCCGCTGCACGCGCACATCCACGTTGGGGCCGATGCTGGGCTGGTGCAGCTGGTCCTTGCGCAGGATGTGGGCGGCCACCTGCCGCGCCACCTCGCCGGTGGACGATATGGCGCCATTCAGCGAGACCGGGTCGGTCGCATCGGCCTCCACCAGCAACTGCGCTGTCTTGCCAGCCATCAGGTTGCGCGTGAAATCGGGTGGGATCTCGATCACCACGGAGGTCTTGGCCTTGCGCAGGTATTCGCTGGCCTGCTCGGCCGACATCTCGCGCGGGTCCACCTTCAGGTAGACGCTCTGGATCAGGGCAGCACGGTACAGGCGCGAGAACTCGCTCTTGTCGTGGTCCACCATGATGGTGTCGATGTGTCGCGGATCGGGGTTGATGGCGTAGCCGAACACGATCACGTAGCTGATGGTGGCGACCATCAGGGACATGAAGGTGAGCCGGTCGCGCACCATGTGCAGCCACTCTTTCTGGGCGATGGCGTAGATGCGATGGGGAGACATGACTGCTTTGCGCTCAGAAAGAGGTGTTGGTGCCCTGCTGCTGCAGGGTCAGGTGGAAGAAGACGTCTTCCAGGCCCACGTCGATCTCGTGCACCGCGCCGGCCGAATCGCCCAGGGTCTGCAGCCAGCTGGCCACATCCTCCTTGGAGCGGGCCACCAGGCGCACGCTGTTGCCCTGGCGCGAAAGGCGCACCACGCGTGGGTCGCGGCTGATGGCCACCAGGTCCACGGGGCCCTTCAGGCCCACCTGCATGGCCACCAGGTGGCTCTTGGCGATCACCTCTTCAGGCTTGTCGTCGACCAGCAGCCGGCCATAGAGCATGTAGGCCAGGCGATGCGAGCGCATGGCCTCGTCCATGTAGTGGGTGCTGACCAGGGTAGACACGCCGCTGGCCGAGATCTCCTGCAGGATGTCCCAGAAGGCCTCGCGGGCCTTCGGGTCCACGCCGGCAGTGGGTTCGTCCAGCAGCAGCAGCTTGGGGCGGTGCGACATGGCGCAGGCCAGTGCCAGGCGCTGCTTCCAGCCGCCCGACAGTGTGCCCACCAGTTGCTTGTCGCGGCCCAGGTCGTCGAAGGCGAACTGCTTGACCAGTTCGTTCAGGCGGCCCGGGATGTCCTTCACGCCGTACAGGCGGCAGACGAACTCCAGGTTCTCGCGCACCGTCAGGTCTGGGTAGAGGCTGAAGTGCTGCGTCATGTAGCCCAGCAGCGGCTTGATCTTGTCCGACTGCGTGGCGATGTCGTAGCCCATGCAGGTGCCACCGCCCGAGGTGAGCGGCACCAGGCCGCACATCATCCGGATGGCCGTGGTCTTGCCGCTGCCGTTGGGGCCCAGGAAGGCATAGAGCTGCCCTGGCTCGATCGTCATGTCGAGCTGATCGACGACCGTGTGCGTGCCAAAGGTCTTGGTGAGGTTCTTGACCTCGATGAGGGTGGTCGCTGAAGACACGTCGGGCCTTTCGCTTTCGTCGTGTCTGCGGTCAGCCTTGTGTCTGGGCCAGGACCACGCCCACCGGGGTGCCGGGGGGCACGGAGCACTTGCTGGCACCTTCGATGCGGCCTTCGGTCAGGAAGCTCAGGCGGTCACGCAGCTCGGGGCCGAACATCAGCGGGTTGGTGTACTCGGGGCGGGCGCTCACGCGGGTGGTGCGGGCCGTCAGGGTTTCGTCGCAGCCCGACACCTTCACCTGGAACTGCGAGCCGGGCAAAAAGCGCGGGCGCAGGTCGTTGGGCACGAAGAAGCGCACGCGCAGGCTGTCCTTCTGCAGGATGGACAGCACCGAGGCACCGGTCTGCGCGAACTCGCCCTGGCGCACGAAGATCTCCTGCACCACGCCATCGACGGGGGCCGTGACCTGCTTTTGCTGCAGCAGCCATTCCACCTGCGCCACCCCGGCCACGGCGGCCGACGCCTGGGCCGCGGCCGCGCGCTTCTCGTCGTCGCGGCCGCCTTCCTTGGCCTGGCGCAGCGCGGCGCGGGCTTCTTCGACCTGGGCCTGGGCCAGTGCCACATTGGTGCGGTCTGCGTCCACCTGCGCCTCGGCGATGAAGCCCTTCTTGACCAGGGTCTCGCTCTTCTTCAGGTTGGTCTGCATCTGGGCCAGTTGGGCCTTGGCGTAGCGCAGCTTGGCGCGCACCTGCTCCAGCTCGTCCTTGCGGGCGCCCTTGCTCAGGTTCTGTTGCTGCGATTCGGCCTGCAGTTTGCGCGCCTGGGCCTCCGCCAGTTGCGCCTGCTCGCGGTTGGATTCCAGCGTGTAGAGCTTCTCGCCGCTCTTGACGACCTGGCCTTCCTTCACGCCCATCTGGAACAGCGTGCCGGCCACCGGCGTGGCCACCGCGGTGATGTCGGCCTCGATGTAGCCAGGCAACTGGGATCGGGCATCACCTTCCAGACAGCCGCTCAGGCCGGCGGCTGCCAGCAGCAGGCTGGCACACAGCGCAGGCCGGGCCAGGGCGGGGCGGATCGGGGCGGACGAGGGGTTGAACGACAGGCGTTTCATGGGAACTTCACTCAACAAAGGTCATGGAGGCAGGCTTGGCGATGGCCTGCCATGGTCACGAGATCACAGGCGCCCCAGTTCGACGAACAAGGGACGGTTGTCGATGCCGGGGCGGGGGTCCTCACCGTAGCTCAGCCAGAAGTGGCTGGAGAACAGCTTCTGGCGCTTGTAGCCGCGCGGCACCTCGACCAGCGGGTCGCCGTGCGTGATGCCGCAGGCCAGCGCATCGTACTTCTGGCCCTGGTGGGCCATGATCCAGTCGATCAGCGCACGGAACACATCCTTGTCGTCGTTCGCGACCAGCGTGGTGTGCAGGGTCAGGTAGTTCAGCACCCCGCCCACCGGCGGCAGGCGAAAGCCCCCGGCGATCGAGGCGTAGAGGTTGTACAGCGGGCGGATCAGGCCGATGGGCGGTTTGAAGCCCATCACGCGGGTCTGCTTGTAGGCCTTCTGGTTCCAGCTGCCCAGGATGCCGATGATCTGGCCGGCCTTGAACGCGAGGGCGTAGTCGCCGATCGAGATGCCCGCGTAGTACGGGTCGTTGGCCAGCACCTTCGCGAACTCGTAGCAGGGGTAGCCGTTGCGGCGCGGGGCCTCGCGGTCAAAGAAGGCCTGCATGGCGGGGACGTCGGCGGCCGTGGCCGCGCGGATCTCCACGCCGGCCGGGATGCGCGGCTTGATCTTGCGCGTGAAGATGAAGCTCGTCTCGATCGTGTGGCTGACCCAGTAGTCGAACAGCACGCCATCGGCCGCGTTCTTGGCGGCCTCGAGCGGGGCCACGTTGTCCTTGATCACGATGCCCTGCAGCAGATCGGTGGTGCTGCGGTATTCCTTCTGGGCCACGAACATCTGCGAGGCGATGCCGCGGCGGCGGTAGTACGGGTCCACGCGCGTGTCGCCCGAGTAGTACACGCGGCGGCGCTGGCCACTGATGTACAGGTCGCGGCCGGAGATCACCGTCAGGCCGGCCAGCACCTCGGGGCGCTCGGAGTCGTCGGCCACGGCCAGCACGAACTCGTCGCCGATCACCTTGGCGCCGATGAAGAAATCCGGCTGGCGCTGAAAGCACATTTCGGCCGGCCCCGGCATCGTGATCTTGCTGATCAGATCATGGATCTTGGGATTGTCGGCGGGCGTGCCGAGACGCACGGTGATGGTCATGGAGTCCTCGTCGAATGCGTTGGGTGGTGCGGCGTGGTGGGTACTGCTGAGGCCGGAACGTCGGTGACGTCAGGCGGCCACGGCCGGTTCGTCCAGGGCCTGCCTCAGCACATCGGGGATCTGCCCCTTCCAGTGCCGCAGCGGCTCGATCTTGATGTTGCCCTCGACCATGCCACGCAGGCGGCATTGGTCAAGGTACAAATCCCGCATGTGCGGCAAAGCCACGCAGGCCGCGGGTTGCAGCTGGCCCAGTTCGCGCGCCAGCTTGTAGTGGAAGTTGTTCAGCAGGGCCTGCTCCAGCTGGCGGCCCAGCGAGCTTTCCAGCGCGCCGCGGTCGGTGCCCTCGGCGCATTCCACCAGCAGCACGTAGCCGGGCGACAGGCGGGTGCTCTGGTCCAGGGCCAGCAGGGTCACGGGCAGGCTGCCCTGCAGCGACATGCCGTCCTGGATCTGCTGGGCCAATGTGGCGCTGGTCTTCTCGCCCACCAGGTCGACGCCGTCGTTGCGGCCCAGGAAGGTCAGGCAGGGCACTTGGCCCAGGAAGCCGTCCACGCGTACCACATCGCTCATTTTGTAGCGGGCAAAGCCGGAGCCGGTGGTCAGGATGGGGATCACCTCCATGCCTTCACGCACCTGCCACGGCGCCAGCACCTGGCCGGTGGCCGTGTCCTCGAACTCGTAGAAGTGGCTGAGGTAGGCCAGCGGGAAGCGACCCTGGAAAGGGAAGGTCACCACGCCCTCGGTGGCCCACAGGCCCTTGCCCTGGAAATTGGCATGCGGCAGCAGGGCGCGCAACTTGTCGGCCCAGGGGGCGGCCGCAGCCGTGTCCCATGAGCTGACCACGGCCAGGCCGGGCCACAGCTTGGCGAAGAAGGCGGGATCGAGCTGGCCGTCCCAGGCGCGCAGCAGTTGCGCGGCGCGGGCTGAGCGCGGGCAGGCCACGCCGGGCATGCGGGCCGCGCGTGCGCCCCAGTCGCCGGTGTCCATCACCTGTGCCAACTCTTCGCGCCAGTGCGAGAGCTGCTCCAGGGCGCCCAGCGCGAACGTGGGGCTCCACACCGAGATGAAGCCCAGTGTCTCGTCGGCCACCAGGTAGGCCACGGTGGCGAACAGCGAGTCGTCCGAGGTTTCGGCCAGGGCCACGTCCTGCGGCACCGACTGCGTCAGATAAGCCAGCAGCCGCTTGCCCCACGACAGCATCTTCATGTCGTCGTTGATGTCGCCGGCGGTCTGGCCGCGCATGTCGGTGGGGATCCACGACAGCGACCAGTAGTGCGTGCCGCGCCCCTGCTTTGGGAACTGGCGATACAGGTCACCCACCCAGGCGCTGATGACCTCGTCGAGCTCTTCCAGGAACAGCTTGCTGTACGGGATCCATTTGACAGCGGAGGTGGAGCCGCTGGTGGGCTGGTAGCGCATCACCGGTGAATCGACCATCTCGCGTCCGCGCGACGCACGCTGGCGCTCCAGGGCCTCTGCGTAGTCGCCGTAGGTGGTCAGCGGCATGTGCTGGGCGAACTGCTCCCAGGTCCAGTCCGCGCGCACGCCGCGGCGCTGCCCCTCGGGCGATGCGGCCACGGCGGCCAGCCAACGCGACAGCCGGCCGCGCTGGATGGCCTCCAGCTCGCCGAGGTGCCGTTCGAAACGCCGGCACCCGGGGGTGACCAGCAGCTTGAGGAGTTGGTGGCCGAATGAGGTTCCTGCGCCCATGCTCAGGAAGCCTTGCCGCTCTCCAGTCCGTCCTGGACATCGGTGTCCAGCCAGGCTGTCGACGCGGTGGCGCGCTGCTCGTTGTCCATCTTGCGTGCCACAGCCAGACCTTCAGGCTTGTGGGTGCCGAGGATGTGCTTCTTCACCCACTTCCAGGGCACGTCCACGATGGAGCGGAACAGGCTTTCGTAATCGCACGCTGCCAGGCAGGGCACTTCGGTGCCGCGGCGCCAGCCGGGGTTCACCTTCTCGAAGAAGGCGATGTGCGGGTTGCTGGCCTTGAGCTCGTTGGTGATGTCGGCCACTTCGCCCTTCAGGCGCACGTAGTCTTCACCGAAGTCGAGCACCATGTTCTTGCGATCGAACGCATCGGGGAACAGCTGCTGGCAATAGGCCTCGGTGATGGCGCGGTAGTGGTCGTCGCGGCCGGCGCGGTTGCCATCGACCTTCGGGTAGTAGTTGTAGAAGTTGTTGGTCATCAAGAGGTAGGTCTTGTACCCCTTGGAGATCAGGAACCAGTAGAACGGCACGAAGGGGCGCTTGATGCGCTCGATGATCAGGCGGCGGTAGAAGGTGTTGGCCAGGTCGTTGTTGCCCCAGTACTCCTTCTCGATGATGGTGTCGCCGCTGAAGATGCCCCGCACGCGCTTGTTCTCGATCTTCAGATCGAAGAAGGTCTGTGTCGAGAACCCTACCAGGCGGTCGTCGGCCTTGCGCTCGACCAGGATCACGCCCGACTTCTTGCTGAGGTCGCTCAGGAAGATGTCCAGCGAGGTGTTCTCGTAGTACTGCGAGTACAGCTCGTACATCTGCTTGATGTGCGACACAGTGACCGACGAGATGGGACGGAAGAAGGTCCGGGTCTTTTCCTTGTGCGCGGGACTGGCCATGGTGTTGCTCCGTTGGTGGCCCTCGCGAAGCGCTCCATGCATGCCGCATGGAGAGAAGGCCGGAAACAAAGTGTTTCAGTGAACGATTGTTCGAGAGCATGCCAGTCGGACCCTTCTGAACAGGATGGGGCTTGCCCGGGGGCTCCCCCCAATCGAGGGATGACGCGTTAGATTTGTCGCGTCACGCCGGCGGTTCTGGTGGTGTCTCTTGCGCTCCTCCTTGAGGTGCGTCCTCCCTCTGTGATGCACCGTTTTCTGTCGTGCGCACGCGACTGGTGCGCTGCGATTAATCATCCATTCACGGGGGCATCAGCACTTGCCCGCGATGCGCGATGTGCAGGGGGCTTGGTTTGCGTGGGGGTAAGCACGTATAATCTTTGGGTTTTGCCGACATCAGGTCGGGTTCATTGTGCGCTGCCAGTGCGGGCTTGCCTTTAACGGGGTGTGCCGGCGCGGTGGCCAACGTGGTTGCTAGTGTTCTTTCATGGAAAAGCCCATGCCATCCTCCCCTGCGGTGGCGCCAGGGGCTCCAGCGAAAGCACCTGCAACTGCAGGGTGGCAGGATTCATTCTGGCCGCAGCAAGAGCCTGATCCCCCGGTGCAACCGCTCACGCGAGAAGAGGCGCAGGCCCTGATCGCGAAAAGCCCCTCCCTCTCGCCTTGGCGGGTGATCGCGCTGCAAGCGCTGATCGGGGTGGTCGTGGCGGTGATCTGGGGAGGCCTTTCTCGCAACCTGCCATCGCTCATCTCTGCACTTTATGGTGCAGCGGTGGTGGTGGTGCCCGGCGCGCTCATGGTGCGTGGGGTGTTCGGACGCGGGGCAAGGCGCAGTTTGGGTGGGCTCCTGTTCTGGGAGGTCGTCAAGCTGGCACTGGTGGTGGCCCTGCTCGCGTTGGCGCCCAAGTGGGTGCCCTCGCTGGATTGGGTTGCGCTGCTGGTCACCCTGGTGTTGTGCCTGAAGGTCAATGGGCTGGTCCTGCTGTGGCAGGGCTCCAAGAAATCTAGAGTCTGACGAGAGTTGCTGATGTCTGCTGATGCACACGATACCGCGGCCGGAGCCGTGGCCCACCACGCGCCAACGGCCGGTGAATACATCAATCACCACCTGCGCCACTGGCAGAACCACGCGGAGCCGCAGGCCATCGCGGACTTCTCGTACATCAACTACGACTCGATCTTCTGGTCGGTGTCGCTGGGCCTGCTGGCCGTGTTCCTGCTGTGGCGCGCCGCCAGTCGGGCAACATCGGGTGTGCCGGGGCGTTTCCAGGCCGCGGTCGAGCTGATCGTCGAGATGGTCGATTCGCAAGCCAAGGGCATCATCCACAATGCCACGTCCCGCAAGGCTGTGGCCCCGGTGGCCTTGACGGTGTTCGTGTGGATTTTCTTCATGAACGCGATGGATCTGCTGCCGCTGGACCTGCTGCCCAGCCTGTGGGCCAAGGCCTATGAGGCGCAGGGGCATGATCCCCACCACGCCTATATGCGTGTCGTGGCCTCGGCCGACCTGTCCATCACCCTGGGCATGTCCGTCAGCGTGCTGCTGATCTGCCTGTACTACAACGTCAAGATCAAGGGCCTGTTCGGCTGGCTCAAGGAGCTGTTCACGGCTCCGTTCCATGCGCACGGCCCTGTCGGCATCATCCTGCTGGCGCCGGCCAACTTTGGTCTGAACCTGATCGAGTTCGGCGCCAAGACCATCTCCCACGGCATGCGGCTGTGGGGCAACATGTACGCCGGCGAGCTGGTGTTCATGCTGATCGCGCTGATGGGCGCCGTGGGGTTCGCCTCGCTGGGTGGCATCGGCCTGTGGATCGGCCATGTGATCGCAGGCACTGCCTGGGCCATCTTCCACATCCTGATCATCACCTTGCAGGCCTTCATCTTCATGATGCTGACCCTGGTGTACATCGGTCAGGCCCACGAAGGTCACTGATCCTCTCTCTCCCGTTTCCTCTCTTTCCTTACCAACCTCACTTTTTTCTTTAGGAGCAATCATGGAACTCGTGTTGGGCAATGTCGCGCTGGCTTGTGGTCTGATCATCGGTCTGGGCGCCCTGGGTGCTTGTATCGGTATCTCCCTGATGGGTGGCAAGTACTTCGAAGCGACCGCTCGTCAGCCTGAGCTGATGAACGAACTGCAGACCAAGATGTTCCTGCTGGCCGGTCTGATCGACGCCGCCTTCCTGATCGGTGTCGGTATCGCCATGCTGTTCGCGTTCGCCAACCCGTTCATCGCGAACCTGCCGAAGTAATCGGTCTTTCTCGACTGAGTTTTTCAATTAACCGAGAAAGGTCCGAGCCGTGAATCTGAACGCAACGCTGATTGCGCAGATCGTGGTCTTCATGATCCTGTGGTGGTTCACGATGAAGTTCGTGTGGCCCCCGATCACGAAGGCTCTCGACGAGCGCGCCACCAAGATCGCGGACGGTCTGGCTGCCGCTGACAAGGCGAAGTCCGAACTGGCCTCCGCCAACCAGCGCGTGCAGCAGGAACTCGCTCAGTCCCGCGAAGACATCGCCAAGCGCATTGCCGACGCTGAAAAGCGCGGCAACACGCTGGTCGAGGATGCCAAAAGCCGCGCAGCGGCCGAGGCCGCCAAGATCGTCGCCGACGCCAAGGCCGAAGCCGACCAGCTGGTCGTGCGTGCCCGTGAGGCCCTGCGCGAGCAGGTCGCCACGCTGGCGGTCAAGGGCGCCGAGCAGATTCTGCAGCGCGAAGTCTCGCCCCAGGTCCACGCCGACCTGCTGAGCCGCCTCAAAACGGAGCTGTGATCATGGCCGAGCTTGCCACCATCGCCCGCCCTTACGCCGACGCCTTGTTCAAGGCCGCGTCCGATGCCGACCAGGCTGCCTGGCTCGGTCAGGTCGAGGCCCTGGCCACGGTGGCCCGCGACCCGCAGCTGCGGTCCCTGGCGGACAACCCCGTCGTCACCAAGGAGCAAGTCTTCGAAGTGATGTCGGGTGCCGCCAAGGTGGCGCTGGCGCCGGCCGTGGCCAACTTCTTGCGTACCGTTCTTGACAACGGTCGTCTGGCGGCCCTGCCGCTGATGGCCGAGCAGTTCCAATCCCTCGTGCATGCCCGTCAGGGTGTGTCCGAAGCCACTGTCTACAGTGCCTTCCCTGTCGATGCCGCCCAACTGGCCGACATCCAGGGTGCCCTGGAGAAGCGCTTCGGCCGCAAGCTGCAGCCCACGGTCCAGCTGGACCCGACGCTGATCGGTGGCGTGCGCGTGGTGGTGGGCGACGAGGTGCTCGACACCTCCGTCAAGGCCCGCCTGGAGCGCATGAAGACGGCCCTCCTGGCCTGACCCCGGAGAGCTGCCTGTCCAAGACTGGTGCACACATGGTCGCCCACCCCCCACTGGCTGGCCTTCAGGGCTGTCAAGTGAACCCTGAAATCCAGCCGGTCGTTGTCAACGAGGTCTGCCCTGTGCAGCCCTTGACCAGACTGGGAGCAAAGCAATGCAACTGAATCCCGCAGAAATTTCCGAACTGATCAAGAGCCGCATCGAAGGTCTCGGCGCGGCTGCCGACATCCGCAACCAAGGCACGGTCATCTCCGTGACCGACGGTATCGTCCGCGTGCACGGCCTGTCCGATGCCATGCAGGGCGAAATGCTGGAGTTCCCCGCTGATGCCAGCGGCGTGCCCACCTACGGCCTGGCCCTGAACCTCGAGCGCGACTCCGTTGGCGCCGTGATCCTGGGCGGCTACGAGCACATCTCCGAAGGCGACGTGGTCAAGACCACCGGCCGCATCCTGGAAGTGCCCGTGGGCCCCGAGCTGGTTGGCCGCGTGGTCAACGCCCTGGGCCAGCCCATCGATGGCAAGGGCCCGATCAACGCCAAGCTGTCTTCTCCCATCGAGAAGATCGCTCCCGGCGTGATCGCCCGTGAGTCGGTGTCGCAACCCCTGCAGACCGGCCTGAAGTCGATCGACTCGATGGTGCCCGTCGGCCGTGGCCAGCGTGAGCTGATCATCGGCGACCGCCAGACCGGCAAGACCGCCGTCGCCATCGACGCGATCATCAACCAGAAGGGCCAGGGCGTGACGTGCATCTACGTCGCCATCGGCCAGAAGGCTTCGTCGATCAAGAACGTGGTGCGCGCGCTGGAACAAGCCGGCGCGATGGCCTACACCATCGTCGTGGCCGCGTCGGCCTCTGACTCTGCTGCCATGCAGTTCGTGTCGGCCTACTCCGGCTGCGCGATGGGCGAGTACTTCCGCGACCGCGGCGAAGACGCGCTGATCGTCTATGACGACCTGTCCAAGCAGGCCGTGGCCTACCGCCAAGTGTCGCTGCTGCTGCGCCGTCCTCCCGGCCGCGAAGCCTTCCCTGGTGACGTGTTCTACATCCACTCGCGTCTGCTGGAGCGTGCAGCCCGCGTGAACGCCGACTACGTCGAAGCCTTCACCAAGGGTGAAGTCAAGGGCAAGACGGGTTCGCTGACGGCACTGCCCATCATCGAAACGCAAGCCGGTGACGTGTCCGCCTTCGTTCCGACCAACGTGATCTCGATCACCGACGGCCAGATCTTCCTGGAAACCAGCCTGTTCAACGCCGGTATCCGTCCCGCCATCAACGCCGGTATCTCGGTGTCGCGCGTGGGTGGCGCTGCCCAGACCAAGCTGATCAAAGGCCTGTCCGGCGGTATCCGTACCGACCTGGCGCAGTACCGTGAACTGGCCGCGTTCGCGCAGTTCGCCTCCGACCTGGACGAAGCCACCCGCAAGCAGCTGGACCGTGGTGCCCGCGTGACCGAACTGCTCAAGCAGGCTCAGTACTCGCCGCTGCCGATCTCGCTGATGGGCGCGACGCTGTACGCCGTGAACAAGGGCTTCATGGACGATGTGGACGTGAAGAAGGTCCTGGCCTTCGAATCCGGTCTGCACCAGTTCCTCAAGACCAGCCACGCCGATCTGCTGAGCAAGCTGGAAGCCTCCAAGGCTCTGGACAAGGCAGCCGAAGGCGAACTTGAAGCAGCCATCGCTGCCTTCAAGAAGACCTTCGCCTAAGGAGCACGCCATGGCGGCAGGCAAGGAAATACGCGGCAAGATCAAGAGCGTCGAGAACACCAAGAAGATCACCAAGGCCATGGAAATGGTCGCGGCTTCTAAGATGCGCAAGGCGCAGGATCGCATGCGCGCGGCCCGGCCTTACGCTGAAAAGGTGCGCAACATCGCAGCCAACCTGTCCAAGGCAAACCCCGAGTACGTCCACCCCTTCATGGTCGCCAACGTTGGCGCCAAGAAGGTGGGCTTCATCGTGGTGAGCACGGACAAGGGCCTGTGCGGTGGCCTCAACACCAACGTGCTGCGTGCCGTGACCAACAAGCTACGCGAGCTTGAAGGCGAAGGCATCAAGTCGGAAGTGGTCGCGATCGGCAACAAGGCGTTCGGCTTTTTCAACCGCATCGGTGCCAAGGTGGTCTCGCATGTCACGGGCATGGGCGACACGCCCCACCTCGACAAGCTGATCGGGCCGACCAAGGTGGTGCTGGACGCTTACGCGGCCGGCGAGCTGAGCGCGGTCTACCTGTGCTTCACCCGCTTCATCAACACGATGAAGCAGGAGCCGATGGTCGAGCAGCTGCTGCCGCTGAAGGCCGGCGATCTGCAGGCCGACGAGAACCACCAGTGGGACTACATCTACGAGCCTGATGCGCAGGCCGTGATCGATGACCTGTTGGTGCGCTACGTCGAGGCGTTGGTCTACCAGGCCGTGGCCGAGAACATGGCGTCCGAGCAGTCGGCACGCATGGTGGCCATGAAGGCCGCGACCGACAACGCAGGCTCCGTGATCGGTGAGCTCAAGCTGGTCTACAACAAGACCCGCCAGGCCGCGATCACCAAGGAATTGTCCGAGATCGTCGCCGGTGCGGCTGCGGTCTGACCCCAGATTTAATCATTGAAGGAACGAAAAATGGCTGACACACAAGCTCAAGCTGTGGGCAAGATCGTTCAGTGCATCGGCGCCGTGGTGGACGTGGAGTTCCCGCGCAACCAGATGCCCAAGGTGTACGACGCTCTGAAGATGGACGGCTCGGCCCTGACCCTGGAAGTGCAGCAGCAGCTGGGTGACGGCATTGTCCGCACCATCGCGCTGGGCTCTTCCGACGGCCTGCGCCGCGGCAACCAGGTGTACAACACCAACGCCCAGATCACCGTGCCCGTGGGCCCGGCCACCCTGGGTCGCATCATGGACGTGCTGGGCGCGCCCATCGACGAACGTGGTCCCGTGGATTCGGCTCAAACCGCCCCCATCCACCGCAAGGCCCCTGCGTACGACGAGCTGTCGCCTTCGCAAGAGCTGCTGGAAACCGGCATCAAGGTGATCGACCTGGTCTGCCCGTTCGCCAAGGGCGGCAAGGTGGGTCTGTTCGGTGGCGCCGGCGTGGGCAAGACCGTGAACATGATGGAACTCATCAACAACATCGCCAAGGCCCACAGCGGTCTGTCGGTGTTCGCTGGTGTGGGCGAGCGTACCCGTGAGGGCAACGACTTCTATCACGAGATGGCCGATTCCGGCGTCGTGAACCTGGAGAACCTGGGCGAGTCCAAGGTCGCCATGGTCTACGGCCAGATGAACGAACCCCCGGGCAACCGTCTGCGCGTGGCCCTGACCGGCCTGACCATCGCCGAGTCGTTCCGCGACGAAGGCAAGGACGTGCTGTTCTTCGTGGACAACATCTACCGCTACACCCTGGCCGGCACCGAAGTGTCCGCACTGCTGGGCCGCATGCCTTCCGCCGTGGGCTACCAGCCCACCCTGGCCGAAGAAATGGGCCGCCTGCAAGAGCGCATCACCTCGACCAAGATCGGTTCGATCACCTCGATCCAGGCCGTGTACGTCCCTGCGGATGACTTGACCGACCCGTCGCCTGCCACGACCTTCGCCCACTTGGACTCCACCGTGGTGCTGTCGCGTGACATCGCCTCGCTGGGCATCTACCCCGCCGTGGACCCGCTGGACTCGACCTCGCGTCAGCTGGACCCGAACGTGGTCGGTGAAGAGCACTACTCCGTGGCCCGCGCCGTGCAGGGCACGCTGCAGCGCTACAAGGAACTGCGCGACATCATCGCCATTCTGGGCATGGACGAACTGGCCCCTGAAGACAAGCTGCTGGTGGCCCGCGCTCGCAAGATCCAGCGCTTCCTGTCGCAGCCTTTCCACGTGGCCGAAGTGTTCACCGGCTCGCCCGGCAAGTACGTGCCCCTGAAGGAAACCATCCGTGGCTTCAAGATGATCGTGAACGGCGAATGCGACAGCCTGCCTGAGCAAGCGTTCTACATGGTCGGAACCATCGACGAAGCCTTCGAAAAAGCCAAAACAATGTGATTGGCGGCGCCCTGCGCGCCCTGACCGCGTTGCCGTGCTCGCCATAGCTTCCGCTATGTCTGCGCGCGGCGCCTTGTCAGGACACGCATGGCTTGCCACTCACACCGTTTTGCACGCTAAATTGGTTTTTTAGGAAGCGCATATGTCCACCATTCACGTTGATGTTGTTTCGGCTGAGGAGTCTCTCTTCTCGGGCGAGGCCACCCTGGTGTCCGTGCCGGGTGAAGTGGGCGAGCTCGGCATCCTGCCGCGCCACGCGCCGCTGATCACGCGCATCAAGCCGGGTGCCGTGCGCATCCAGCGCGCCGACAACAAGCAGGAAGAGTTCGTCTTCGTTGCTGGCGGCATCGTGGAAGTGCAGCCGCACTGCGTCACCGTCCTGGCCGACACCGCCATCCGCGGCAAGGACCTGGACGAGGCCAAGGCGCTGGAAGCCCAGCGCGTGGCCCAGGAAGCCGTTCAGAACGCCAAGGGCGAGCTGGACCTGGCCAAAGCCCAGAGCGAGCTGACCATCATGGCCGCGCAGATTGCCGCGATCCGGCGCCTGCGCAGGAAGTGATCGTCGCACTCACCGCTGTTGTCCGCCGGCCTTGAGCGCCGCCGGACACACGCCCCGCAGGCCCGCAGCACTCGTTGCCGCGGGCCTTTGTCGTTTTCAGGATCTGCTTGATCGAAGGCGGTTGTGATCCTCCCGCCTGCCCCTTGCCCGGAGCCCGCCATGCCCTCCCAAGCCGCCCCCGCCGTCGTCCGCAAGAAGGCCGCTGCTGTGTCCAGCCAGGCCAAGCCCGCCAAGAAGGCGACCAAGCCTGCCATCAAGACGATCGCCAAGCCCGTCAAGGCGAAGCCGCTGGTTCTGGCCGACTACCTGCAGAAGATCCTTACTACGCGCGTGTACGACGTGGCCATCGAGAGCGAGCTGGTGCGGGCCAACAACCTGTCGCGCCGGCTGGGCCATGAGGTCTACATCAAGCGCGAGGACACCCAGCCGGTGTTCAGCTTCAAGCTGCGCGGCGCTTACAACAAGATGGCCCAGCTCAGTGCCAAGGCGCTGGCCAAGGGCGTGATCTGCGCCTCGGCCGGCAACCACGCGCAGGGCGTGGCGCTGGGCGCGCGCCGCCTGGGCTGCAAGGCCACCATCGTGATGCCGGTGACCACGCCGCAGGTGAAGGTCGATGCCGTGGCCGCCTTCGGTGGCGACAACGTGCAGATCGTGCTGCACGGCGAGAGCTATTCCGATGCTGCGCTGCATGCGCGCGTGCTGGAGCAGAAAAAGGGCATGACCTTCGTGCACCCCTTCGACGATCCGGACGTGATCGCGGGGCAGGGCACGGTGGCCATGGAGATCCTGCGCCAGCACTCCGGCCCGATCGATGCGGTCTTCGTGGCCATCGGAGGCGGTGGGCTGATCAGCGGCGTGGCGGCCTACATCAAGGCCGTGCGCCCGGAGATCAAGGTGATCGGCGTGCAGACCGATGATTCAGATGCCATGGCCCGCTCGGCCAAGGCCGGCAAGCGCGTGACGCTGGCCGATGTCGGCCTGTTCGCAGATGGCACGGCCGTCAAGCTGGTGGGCGAGGAGACGCTGCGTCTGGTGCGCAAGTACGTCGATGACTTCGTGATCGTCAACACCGATGCGGTGTGCGCGGCCATCAAGGACATCTACCAGGACACGCGTTCCATCGTCGAACCCTCGGGTGCGATGGGCGTGGCCGCGATGAAGCAGTACGCCGCCCGTCATGGCGGCCAGGGCAAGACCTACATCGCCATCAACTGCGGCGCCAACATGAACTTCGACCGGCTGCGCTTCGTGGCCGAGCGTGCCGAGGTGGGTGAGGAGCGCGAGGCCCTGTTCGCCGTCACGATCCCGGAAGAGCGCGGCTCGTTCCGCCGGTTCTGCGAAATGATCGGCCCGCGCAGCGTGACCGAGTTCAACTACCGCATCTCTGACGAGCGCCAGGCCCATGTGTTCGTGGGGCTGAGCACGCAGCGCAAGGGCGAGTCCACCCAGATCGCCAAGAGCTTCGATGCGCAGGGCTTCGCCACGGTCGATCTGACCCACGACGAGGTGGCCAAGACACACGTGCGCCACATGGTGGGCGGCCGCTCGGCCCTGGCAGAAGGCGAGCGCCTGTTCAGCTTTGAGTTTCCGGAGCGGCCGGGCGCCCTGATGCGCTTCCTGTCCAGCATGCCGCCCGACTGGAACATCAGCCTGTTCCACTACCGCAACCAGGGCGCCGACTATGGCCGCATCCTGGTCGGCCTGCAGGTGCCTGCCAGGGATGCCAAACGTGTGCCGAAGGTGCTGGATGGCCTGGGCTACCGGTATACGGACGAGAGCCGCAACCCGGTGTACCGCCTGTTCCTGCGCTGAGGTCTGGCTACGGCGGTCAGCGTTGCTGGCCGTTTGCAGATCTCAAAGGGTGTTGTCGGCTGGCGACGAGGCCTGCTGTGCGGCACCGCGGCGCATCATCCAGCGCTGCCGAGCCGAGCTGGTGGCGTGAGTCGATGGGGCGGCTGCGGCCAGCCGGGAGGGCACCTGTTGGGGAGTGTCTCCGGGCATGATGGCGGCACCTGGTCCTCCGGCGGGAGCTGGCTCTGCCCCTTCTACGGGGGTGTCTGCCATGCCCCCCCCCGGGCGCGACGGCATGGGCACCGGGCGAGACGGGTTGTAGCCTCCTGCACGCCCTTCAGGCGGCATGCCGGCTGGCGCACCGCCCACGCCGTTCGCGCTGGGCAGCATGCCCGTGGCGGCGGCAGGCAGCAGCGGCAGGTTCAGGTTGACCGCAGCGGCGCCGCCGGCCGGGCCGATCTGCACGCCTTGCTGGGTCACGGATTGCAAAACAAGATCACCGTCGATCGCGTGCCCCGTCTTGTAGGCGCGTGCCGGCTTGCCATCGACCACCAGCAGAGCGATCCCGCCATCGCCCTGTCGGCGCGGCGCCACGACCCCCACCAGTTGCAGGCGGGACGCCAGCATGGCCTGCTGGGAGGGCGCGCTGGGCTCGTCCGCCGCGGTGGCGGGGGGCGACAGCAGGCGTGTGACATCCGCGCGCGGCACGGCCCCCGACAGGGCGACCGAGCTGGTGCCTGGGGGCACGGCGGCAGGGCGTGCCATCCAGCGCAGGCCCCAGAAGGCCAGGCTGGCGGCGACGGCTGCCCACACGAGCAGAGCGAGGATGCGAGATACCATGGTGCGGCACATTATCATGGCTGCCGGGGAACTTCGGCCTGAGAGATGTCCCGAACACCGCGGGTAGATCCTGCAGTGTCGGCCTGTCAAAGTGCGGCATGCTGGCCCCCCTTGTACGCCAAGCCCACGCGATGCCTGACGGCACACCGTTTTTGTCATGAATGACGTGTTTTCCGAGCGTTCCTGTATGAACAAGCCTTCTCGTCTCACCGCCCGGGCCCTCAAGCGGGTCGCACGTGGTTTCACCCTGATCGAGCTGATGGTCGTGCTGGTCATCATTGGCCTGCTGGCCGCGCTGATCGTGCCCAACGTGCTCGACCGCGCCGATGATGCCCGCCTCACGGCGGCCCGCACGGACGTGTCCAACCTGATGCAGGCGCTCAAGCTGTACAAGCTGGACAACCAGCGTTTCCCGACGGCTGAGCAGGGCTTGCAGGCCCTGTCCGTCAAGCCCAGCGCCGGCCCGATCCCGGCCAACTGGAAGCCCTACCTGGAAAAACTGCCCAAGGATCCCTGGGGCAATGATTACCAGTACGTCAACCCAGGTGTGAAGAATGCTGCCAGCGTGGACGTGTTCAGCTTTGGCGCCGACGGCCAGAGCGGTGGCGAAGGCAAGGATGCCGACATCGGCTCCTGGCAATAAGCACCGCGGCTTTACGCTGCTGGAGCTCATGGTCGTGGTGGCGATCATCGCCATCACCGCGGCGGTGGTCTCCTTCGCGATTCCCGATCCGTCCACTTCCAGGCTGGAGCGTGAGGCCGCCCGCTTGGTGGCCTTGCTGGAGTCGGCGCGCGCACAGGCCCGATCCGGTGGCATGACCGTGCTGTGGATCCCTCGCGGGAACGAATCCGGTGCGGACTATCAGTTCCTGGGGCTGCCTCCGGCCCTGGTGCCTGGGCTGCAATGGATGGAGCGTGATGTGCGTGCAGAGGTGGTGGGCTCCAGCAGCATCGTGCTGGGACCTGAGCCTGTCATTGGGGCGCAAAGCGTGATCCTGCGCCTGGGGGAGCGGCAACTGGTGGTCAGCACCGATGGCCTGTCGCCCTTCGCGCCGGTTTTGGGCGAAGATGCCCAGCCGGGCATACCAGGGGCAGCCAATGCGCGCTGAAGTCCATGCCAGACCGCGCGGCATGACCCTGATCGAGGTGCTGGTGGCCCTGTCCGTGGTGGCCATCACGCTGGCCGCCGGCTTCAAGGCGGCGGGCGGGCTCACGGTGAATGCGCAGCGCCTGGCCGATCTGACCGTGGCGCAGTGGTGTGCCGAGAACCAGCTCACCAACCTGCGCCTGGCCCGCGTCTACCCGGATCCAGGCGAGGGCGAGTTCCAATGCCAGCAGCTGGGGCGCCAGCTCAAAGGCCTGCAGCGCGTCAAGACCACACCCAACCCCAATTTCCGCCGGGTGGATACGCAGGTGCTGGACGAACAAGGGCAGTCCGTGGTGAGCATCTCCACCGTGGTGTCGAGGTATCCAGATTGATGGCAACCAAGCCTGAGCCTTTCGCCACCGGCTCCCGGGTGCCCCGGCGTTTGCGCATGACCGAGGCTGGCTTCACGCTCATTGAGGTGATGGTGTCGCTGCTCATCCTCTCCGTGATGGCATTGATGGCCTGGCAGGGCGTGGATGGCATCAGCAAGGCCCGTGAGGTGGCCGATGGGAGCGTGCAGCGCACGCTGCGCTTGCAGTCGGTGATGACTCAGTGGCGGGTCGACCTGGGGTCCGTGCTGGACACACAGACTGTGGAGCCGCTCCTGTTCGATGGTGCGGCGCTGCGCCTGACGCGGCGTGCCCCTGGTGGCGGCATGCAGGTGGTGGTGTGGGCGCTGCGCAGCGGACATTGGGTGCGCTGGGCTGGCCCGCCGGTGACCACGGTGGGTGATCTGCAGGAGCAATGGACCAGGTCGATGTCCTTCCAGGGCGGCGAAGCCGGCTCCCTGGAGGCGCTGCCCAGCATCGACCAGTGGCAGGTGTACTTCAGCCGAGGAGGCGTGTGGACCAACGCGCAGTCCAGTGCAGGGTCTTCCCAGCGCCCTGGTCAGACGCTGGGGCAGGCGCTCAGCAATAACCGATCGAGCTTGCCGCGTGGGATTCGCTGTGTGTTGACCATGGGCCCCGACAGCGGCTTTGAGGGGTCCATCATCCGTGATGTGGCGCTGGCCTACCAGCCCAACCAGAACTGAGCGGTCACATGGCGCGTCATTCACAGCTTGTTCAATCGGCCGCCGGCCCCCGCCGCCAGCGAGGGGCGGCGTTGTTGGCCGCCATGGTGATCGTCACCATCGTCGTCACCATCGCCTCGTCCATGGTCTGGCAGCAGTGGCGGGCCGTACAGGTAGAGTCGTCCGAACGCGCGGTGTCGCAATCGCAGTGGATCCTGCGCGGCGCGCTGGACTGGGGGCGCCTGATTCTGCGCACGGACGACCGGGCCCAGGATCACCTGGGCGAACCCTGGGCGGTGCCGTTGGCCGAGGCCCGCATTTCCAGTTTCCTGGCGGCCGACCAGAACAACAACGCCGCCACGGAGGACGGGCCGGAAGCCTTCCTGTCCGGCCAGATCTACGATGTCGCTGCCCGCTTCAACCTGTGGGGACTGATCGACGCCCAGGGGGATATCGATCAGAGCCAGCTGGAGGTGCTGCAGCGTCTGTGCGAGTACCTGTCCCTGTCGACGAGCGTGGCAGATGTGATGGCGCAGTCTCTGCGGCGCTCTTGGCTCGCGTTGCACAGTGCCGATCCCGTGATGCTCGCCAAGCTGGGAGGCGACGCGGGCCGCGCGCAGGCCCCGGTGATGCCTCAGACGGTGGACCAGATCACCTGGCTGGGGGTGGACGCGGGCGTGGCCGAGCGGTTGAGGCCTTACGTGGCCTTGATCGTGGACGACCAGGGGGGGCCGGTACCCCAATCGCCGATCAACCTCAACACCGCCCCTCGCGAGGTGCTTGCCGCCGTGCTGAATGTGGATGTGAGTCGCGCAGACCGCCTGGTGCAGTACCGCCAGCGCAACCCGTTCAAGGACGTGAACGACATCACCAATGTGCTGGGCAGCACGCCGGCCCTGACCGGCAACGGTGCCGCCGTGGTCTCCAGTTATTTCGAGATCACCGGCCGTCTGCGGCTGGAAGACAGCGTCATGCAGAAGCGGTACCTGGTCAAGCGCAATGGACAGGACATCCGTGTACTGTTTGAAAGCTCGGTGTCCGGCAAGGACATGCAGGCTGCGTCCGGGGCCCCCTGATGTTGCAAAACGGGTATGAATCCTTAAATGGCCGCTGTTTTCGGCCTTCTACAATCGACAGGTTGACTACCCTGTGTGGTCGGACCCTTTCACACGAGCTGTCCCCCAGGGCATGAGCACACTCATCATCCAGCTGCCGGCGCATCGTCGCCTGTCTTCCGACCCCGCGCAGGCGGCGTCGGCGTCCGGCGTGTCCGCAGGGCCTGGCGAGTATGTCTATGTGCTCACGGTCAATGGGCAGACCGTGGCCCGCCAGGGCGTGGCCCCGGCCGGGCAGTTGCCCAAGGCCGACACCGTGGTGGCCGTGACCGCCTTCACCGATGTGAGCTGGCAGCGCCTGGTCCTGCCCCGCGCCCCGTCGGCCCGCCTGCGGCAGGCCCTGGGCAGCCTGCTCGAAGAACAACTGCTGGACGACCCGGAAGACCTGCACCTGGCCGTGGCCCCGCAGGCCAAGGCCGGCGAGCCCACCTGGATCGCTGTGTGCGACCACACTTGGCTGACCGGCCAGCTGATGGCCCTCGAAAAGGCCAAGGTGCGTGTCACCCGCGTGGTGCCTGCCGTGTGGCCTGACGCCCCGGAGACCGCCTACTTCCACGAGGTGCACGACACTCCCGGCAGCAGCCGCGAGGATGGCGCCGAACTCATGGTGACCTGGTCCACGCCCGACGGCGTGGCCACCTGGCCCCTGGGCGGCACCCTGGCGCGGGCCCTGCTGCCCGAGCCGCTGCCCGATGGCGCCCGGTGCTTTGCCACGCCGGCGGCGGCCGCGCCGGCCGAACGCTGGCTGGGCCACGCGGTGCATGCGCAAACCCAGACCGAGCACCTGCTCCAGGCAGCCCGCTCGATGTGGAACCTGCTGCAGTTCGAACTCACGCCCAACACCAAGGGCCTGCAGGTGGTGGCCGACCAGTGGCGCCAGTTCCTGAGCCCGCAGTGGCGCCCGGTGCGGGCGGGCCTGCTGGCCCTGGTGCTGGTGCAGGTGGTCGGCCTGAACCTGTGGGCCTGGCACCAGCAGCGCGAGGTCAAGGCCCGCCGCGATGCCATCACGACCGTGCTCAAGCAGACGCACCCCCAGGTGCAGGTGGTGCTGGACGCCCCCGTGCAGATGCGCCGCGAGACCGACAACCTGCGCGCCCTGGCCGGCCAGCCCGGAGATGCCGACCTGGAGACCCTGATGCAGGCCGTGGCAGGAGCGTGGCAGGGCGATGTGCCCTCGCGAGGCCTGGCCTACGATGGCGCCAGCCTGTCCGTGGCCCTGCCTGAACAATGGGGGCAGCCTCAGGTGATGCAGTTCAGTGAAGCGCTCCAGGCGATCGGCTTTTCGGTCGAGCAGCAGGGCAACGGCCAGGTCACCGTGCGTCGCGCGGGACGGGGCTGATCAAGAGACACCATGGCCGAACAATCCGCAACCGCTTCCTCGCTCAACGACCTGCGCGTCCAGCTCAAGACGCGCTGGGCCGCCATGGCGCCCCGGGAGCGCCGCATGATCACCGTGATGGCCTGGCTTCTGGGCATCACGCTGGTGTTCCTGCTGGGCGTGCGCCCGGCCTGGAAGACACTGCAGCAGACGCCAGTGCAATTGCGCGAAGTCAACACCGTGCTCGAAGACATGCAGCGCCAGGCGGCGGAGGTCAAGACGCTGAGGCAGATGCCTGTGGTGCCGCCGGCCCAGGCCGAGGCTGCGCTGCGCAGCGCCACCGAGCGCCTGGGCGAAGGCGCCAAGATCCGCGTGCTGCCTGATCGCACCGTGGTGACGCTCACCAAGGTGGCGGGGGCCGACCTGGCCCAGTGGCTGGCCGAGGCGCGGGCCAACGCACGTGCGCGGCCCGTGGAGGCCAATTTTGCGCAGATCGAGCCCGGTGTGTATTCCGGCACCGTCAGCGTGGTGCTGCCCGGCGCCGCGCCGACGGGGCGCTGAGGAGCATTGCCGATGTCCTGGCTCCCTTCCTTCAAGCGCGGTGTGGCCGGCTGGAAGCCCAAGAGCTTCGAGGCCACCTCGCGCTGGCTGGAATCCACCCTGGAAACCGTCAAGTGGGAAAAGATGCGCCAGGCGGGCCGCCGCTGGGGCGCCTGGGGGGCGGCGCTGGGTGCTCTGCTGGGCCTGCTGGCTTTCGCGCCGGCTTCCTGGCTGGCCAACACAGTGACCGCCCGTACCAATGGGCGCCTGGTCCTGGCCGAGGCCCAGGGCACGGTGTGGTCGGGTGATGCGGTGGCGGTGCTCACCGGCGGACCGGGCAGCCGCGATGCACGGGCCTTGCCGGGGCGGCTGGGCTGGCACTTGCGCCTGCATGGCCTGGGCCTGCGGCTGGAGCTCACCCAGGACTGCTGCCTGCCAGAGCCTGTGGCGCTGATCGTGCGCCCGCGCTGGGGGCGTGTGCAGGCTGAACTGATCAACGGCCGCCAGGCGCAGGCCCCGGCGGGCGCGCCCGGTGGATACGATGCCGGCGTGAACGCGCAGTGGCCCGCCGGCTGGCTGTCTGGCCTGGGGGCCCCCTGGAACACCCTGGAGCTGACCGGTACCCTGCGCCTGCGCACGCAAGGTCTGCGCATGGAGTGGGCCCAGGGCCAGTTGATGGTGGAGGGCCGTGCCGACTTCGTGTTCCAGGACGTGGCCTCGCGCGTGACCACGCTGGATCGCCTGGGCACCTACCGGCTGTCGCTGGATGGCGGGCAAGGACAGGTCATGCTGGGCCTGGCCACTGAAAGTGGCGCCTTGCAACTCAGTGGTGCGGGCTCGGCCGGGCCGGGCGGTGTGCGCTTCCGGGGCGAGGCCTCGGCCGCAGAGGCCGAGCGCGGCGCCTTGAGCAATTTGTTGAACATCATCGGCCGCCGCGAAGGCGACCGTTCTGTCATTTCGATCGGATAAGTCATGCTGACCCATCCTCTGGTTTCACGTCCCCGCGCGGTTGCGCTGGCCACCACCCTGGCGCTGGTCTTCGGACCTGGCGGCGTGCTGCCCCTGGTGTCCCTGCTGTCGGCCGGTCAGGCCCTGGCCGCTCCTGTCAAGAAGGAGGGGGCCACGGTCACCGTCAACTTCGTCAACGCCGAGATCGACGGCGTGGCCCGCGCCATGGCCGCCATCATCGATCGCCAGATCATGGTCGATCCGCGGGTGAAGGGCACGATCACGCTGTACAGCGAGCAGCCGCTCACGCCGCGCGAGGCCTACCTGAACTTCCTGTCGGCCCTGCGCGGGCAGGGTTTTGCGCTGGTAGAGGTCGCAGGCCTGCTCAAGGTGGTGCCCGAGGCCGAGGCCAAGTTGCAGACCGGCACCGTCGATGTCGGCAATGCCGTCAAGCGCTCGGGCGACCAGGTGCTCACGCAGATCTTCAGGCTGCAGTACGAAACGGCCAACAGCATGGTCACGGTGCTGCGCCCACTGATCAGCCCCAACAACACCATCAACGCCAACCCGACCACCAACACGCTGGTGATCACGGACTACGCCGACAACCTGCGCCGCATCGGCCAGATCATCGCGGCCATGGATGTGCCCAACGCCACCGAGATGGAGGCGATCCCGCTGCAGTACGCCATCGCGTCCGATCTGGCGCCCATGGTGCAGCGTTTTGCCGATGGTGGCGGCACGGCCGTGCCGGGCGCTGCTGCCGGTACCCAGTCCACCACGGTGATGGCCGAGCCGCGCACCAACACCCTGCTGGTGCGCGCAGCCAACCCGGCACGCCTGGTCATGCTCAAGGGCCTGATCCAGCGGCTGGACCGGCCCGGCAGCAATGGTCTGGCTGGCAGCGGCATCAACGTGGTCTACCTCAAGAACGCCGATGCCGTGAAGCTGGCGCAGATCCTGCGCGCGGCCTTCCCGACGGGCGGCGGGTCGTCCTCATCGTCCGGCGGCAGCAGCGGCACTTCGTCCATGCCGACCAGCACCACACCGACTGCGAGCACCACCAGCAACAGTTCCAGTTCACTTTCCTCGGGCTCATCCTCTTCGTCAGGCGCATCGACCCAGGCCACTGCCCCAGTGGGCGCCTCGGCTCAGCCCTCCACGGGCGGTTTCATCCAGGCCGACCCCGCCAGCAATTCGCTGATCATCACCGCGCCGGATGCGCTGTACCGCCAGTTGCGGGCCGTGATCGACCAACTCGATGGCCGTCGTGCGCAGATCTACATCGAGGCCATGGTCGTCGAGGTGTCCGAGAACAAGCTCAACGAGGTCGGCATCCAGTGGGTGAGTGCCTTGGGCAGCACCGCCGGGCTTGGCACCAACCTGCCCGTGGGTGGCATCCCCGGCCTGCTTGCCGCGGCCGTCAGCCCGGAAACCACGCTCGCGAACGCCAAGGGCCTGAACATCGGGGTGGTGAAGAAGAACAGCAATGGCACGTACAGCCTGGGCGCACTGGCCAACTTCCTGGAGACCAAGGCCGACGGCAACGTGCTGTCCAAGCCGAACATGATCACGCTGGACAACGAGGAAGCCAAGATCGTGGTCGGCCAGAACGTGCCCTTCGTGACGGGCTCTTACTCGACCTCTAGCGGCGGCTCGACCGTCAGCCCGTACACCACGGTGGAACGCAAGGACGTGGGCCTGACCCTGCGGGTGCGTCCGCAGGTGGGCGAGGGCGGCGTGGTGCGCATGACGGTGTTCCAGGAGAACTCATCCGTCGAAGCGGCCACCGTCAACGCCGCCAATGGGCCGACCACCAACAAGAGTTCGATCGAGACCACGGTGGTGATCGACGACGGCTCCACCCTGGTGCTGGCTGGCCTGCTCAAGGACGAATACAGCAACTCCGATTCCCAGGTGCCCTTGCTGGGCGACATCCCCTACCTGGGCAATCTCTTCAAATCGCGTTCGCGTGAGCGCAAGAAGAGCAACCTGATGGTGTTCCTGCGCCCGGTGGTGATGCGCGGTGAAGAGGCCACCAATGCTGTCACCCTGGACCGCTACGACTACATGCGCCAGCGTCAATTGGCAGGACAGCCCATACCCTGGGCACTGCCGATCAACTCGGCACCGATGCTTGACCCACTCAAGCTGAGCAACGATCTATCCCCGCCCTCGGTACGCCAGCCGCTGGACATGCCCGGCGCGCCGGAGCCCACGGTGGTGATGCCGCCCAATTCGGGTTATGCCCCGCGCCTGGCACCGTCAACGGCCGTGCCCGTGTCTCCGCAGCCGGTGGTGCCCACGCAGCCCTTGCCCCCGGTCGCGCCGGCCTTCCCGTCGAACTGAGCCGGAGCACAACCATGGGCGCCCGCCACCCCCTGCCATACGCCTTCGCGCGCAGCAATGGCCTGCTGCTCGAAACCGACGGCGAGCGCGTCACCCTCTGGACCAGCGAGGGCGTGCCCCTGTCGGCGTTGTCGGAGGTGATGCGGCACTACGTGGTCAACGCCATCGAGCGCGAGCCCGCTGAAACGCTGAGCCAGCGCATCGCTTCGGCCTATGCGGCCGGCGAGGGCAGCGCGGCCGCCGTGGTCGGCGAGGTCGAGAGCGCGGTCGATCTGTCTCGCATGATGCAGGACCTGCCCGCCGTGGAAGACCTGCTCGAATCGAGCAACGACGCGCCCATCATCCGCATGCTCAACGCGCTGCTCACGCAGGCCGCGAAGGATGGCGCCTCCGACATCCACATCGAACCGTATGAGCGCAGCTCGGCCGTGCGCTTCCGGGTCGACGGCACCTTGCGCGAGGTGGTCGCGCCCAACAAGGCCCTGCACGCCGCCCTGATCTCGCGCCTCAAGATCATGGCCGAGCTCGACATCTCTGAAAAGCGCCTGCCGCAGGATGGCCGCATCAGCCTGCGCATCGGCGGCCGCGCGGTGGATGTGCGCGTGTCCACCTTGCCATCAGCCCACGGCGAGCGCGCCGTGCTGCGTCTGCTGGACAAGGGCGATGCCAACAAGTTCACCCTCGAATCGCTGGGCATGAGCGGCGATTCGCTCGACCGCTTCAAGCGCCTGCTGCGCCAGCCCCACGGCATCGTGCTGGTCACCGGGCCCACCGGCTCGGGCAAGACGACCACGCTGTACGCGGGCCTGAGCACGGTCGATGCCTCGACCACCAATGTGCTCACCGTGGAAGACCCGGTCGAATACGAGCTGGCCGGCATCGGCCAGACCCAGGTCAACGCCAAGATCGAGCTGACCTTCGCCAAGGCCCTGCGCGCCATCCTGCGGCAGGATCCTGACGTGATCATGATCGGTGAAATCCGCGATTTCGAGACCGCGCAGATCGCCGTGCAGGCTTCGCTCACAGGCCACTTGGTGCTGGCCACGCTGCACACCAACGACGCGCCCAGCGCGGTCACCCGCCTGACCGACATGGGCATCGAGCCCTTCCTGCTGTCCTCCAGCCTGATCGGCGTGCTGGCCCAGCGCCTGGTGCGCAAGCTGTGCCCGCACTGCAAGCGCGAAGACGAGCAGCACCGCTGGCACCCCGTGGGCTGCACCGAATGCGGCATGACAGGCTACAAGGGCCGGACAGGCGTGTATGAGCTGATGGTGGCCGATGACGAGATCCGCGGCCTGATCCACAGCCAGGCGTCCGAGGCCCGCCTGTTCGAGGTGGCCCAGCTCGATGGCATGCAGACCATGCGCGAGGACGGCGAGCGGCTGGTGAACGAAGGCGTCACCTCGCTTGAAGAGGTTCTGCGCGTCACGCGCGAATAAGGCCGGAGCCCCCCATGGCCGCTTTCCGCTTCGAAGCCCTGGATGTCGCCGGCAAGACCGTGTCCGGTCTGGTCGATGCCGACAACCCCAAGGCGGCCCGTGCGCAGTTGCGCGGCCAGAACCTGGTGCCCCTGAAGGTGGACGCCGTGATGGCGCAGCAGCAGGCGCACCAGGAGGCCGGCGGCAAGGCGCCCTCGACCCTCTTCACGCGGCGCGTGTTCGGTGCCTCGGATCTGTCCATATGGACGCGCCAGCTCTCGGGCCTGGTCGTGGCGGGCCTGCCGCTGGAGCGCGCGCTCACGGCCCTGGCCGACGAGGCCGAAGACCCCCGCCAGCGCGAGCTGGTGGCGCACATGCGCTCGGAGGTCAATGCCGGCGCTCCGTTTGCGCAGGCGCTGTCCGGCTTCAAGCGCGAGTTCGACGATGTGTACCGCGGCGTGGTGGCGGCTGGCGAGCAGAGCGGTCAGCTGGGCAATGTGCTCGACAAGCTGGCCAACGACCTGGAAGAGCAGCAGGCGCTGAAATCCAAGCTGATCGGCGCCACGCTCTACCCCGCCATTGTGTCCCTGTTCGCCGTGGTGATCGTGGTGGCGCTGCTGGTGTTCGTGGTGCCACAGGTGGCCCAGGTGTTCTCCAGCAGCAAGCGGGCCTTGCCCTTCCTCACCCAGTTCATGCTGGGCCTGAGCGCGCTGATGCGCAACTGGGGCTGGCTGATCGCGCTGGTGGTGATCGGTGGTTTCTCGGGCCTGATGTTCGCTCGGCGCGATGAGGGCTTCCGCCTGAAGTTCGATGCCTTCTGGCTGGGCCTGCCCTTGATCGGCAAGCTCTCGCGCGGCTACAACGCAGCGCGCTTCGCCGGCACGCTGGCCATGCTGGCCGGCTCGGGCGTGCCCATCCTCAAGGCCCTGCAGGCCGCCGCAGAAACCTTGTCCAACCGCGCCATGCGGGCCGATGCGCTCGATGCGCTGGTGCAGGTGCGCGAAGGTGCGCCGCTGGCCTCGGCCCTGGCGGCCAAGAAACGCTTCCCGGGTCTGTTGCCGATGTTCGCACGCCTGGGCGAGCAGACGGGCCAACTGCCCCTCATGCTCCAGCGTGCGGCCAACCAGCTCTCTGGTGAAGTGCAGCGCAAGGCCCTGGCCATCGCCACGGTGCTAGAACCCCTGCTGATCGTGGTGATGGGCCTGGTGGTGATGCTGATCGTGATGTCGGTGATGCTGCCCATCATGCAGATGAACACCTGGGTGAAGTGATCACCCGCTGGTGATCAGGCGTTGGCCGCGGTCGACGCAGTGCCACCCAGGTTGTCGGGATGTACGCTCAACTGCAGCTCGATCACCCGCAACAGCGCCTCGGCCTGGAAAGGCTTGTGCAGCACCGGGATGCTGCTGTTCATCAGCGATTGCAGCTGTTCGCTGGCCGTGTCCCCCGTGATCACGAGCGCTGCGAGTTGCGGGTGCGCGCCTCGCGCCAGGCCAATCGCCTGAAGGCCATCGCCATCGCACAGCCGGTGGTCGGTGATCAGCATGTCGATGGACATCACGCGCTGCAGCAGTTCGTCCAGCGCGTCCAGCGAATCCACCGCGCTCACGTAGGCACCCCAGGCGCGCAGGCGCTCCGTCAGGGCCTGGCGCACGCTGGCGTCGTCGTCCACGACAACGATGTGGCGGTCTTGCAGCGGGTGCTCCGATCCGGCCGGAGGTGCCGGTTCAGGCGTGGCGGCGGCCTGGGCCACGGCCTGCGCACCCAGCCGTGCCGGGACCTCGATCGAAAAGCACGAGCCATGGCCCACGCGTGAGCGCAGCCCGATCGGGTGGTCCAGCAGGCGCGAGGCGCGTTGCACGATGGACAAGCCCAGGCCCAAGCCCTTGGCCTGGTTGCGCTCCGGGTTGGCCAGTTGCACGAAATCCTGGAAGATGCGTTGCTGGTCTTCAGGCGCGATGCCACCACCCGTGTCCCACACCTGGATGGACAGGTTCTGGCCGCGACGGCGCACGCCCACCAGCACGCCGCCTCGCTGGGTGTAGCGCACGGCATTGCCGACCAGGTTGCGCACCATCTGCTCCAGCAGCACGGGATCGCTCTCGGCCACGGCCTGGGTGGGGCGCAGGCGCAGGCGCAGGCCCTTCGCCCGTGCGGCCGGATCTTCGTGCGTGGCGATGCGGCGCAGCAGGTCGCCCAGCGCCACCCCCTGCCAGTGCGGGCGGATGGCCTTGGCCTCCAGTCGCGACAGGTCCAGCAGCCCGCTGAGCAGGTTCTCCATCGCACGCACGGCGTCCGCCAGGCGGTCGGTCATGTCCTTCAGGGGCGAATCTTTCAGTCGCTCGCGCAGCAGGCCCGACAGCAGGCCCACGGCGGCCACGGGTTGGCGCAGGTCGTGGCTGGCCGCGGCCAGGAAGTGGCCCTTGGCGGCGTTGGCCGCAGCCAGGTCCTCGGTGCGCTCGGCCACCTTGCGTTCGAGCTGAACATTGTGCTGCTCGACCTCGCCCACGGCCTCGATGAAGCGGTTCATCAGCGCCACGCCATAGCTGGCCAGCGTGATGGGCGTGGCCAGCGACATCCAGTAGGTGTGCATCACCGAGACCATGCCCTGCAGGCGCATGTAGTCGTGCACCCCGGCCACCAGCGAGATCGCGATGCCCAGCACCATGCCCCGGCCCGACCATCCGCCGAACTTGGCCGGTACGCGCAGCAGCAGGGTCAAGGTGGGCAGCATCAACAGCAGCATCGCCGGGTAAACCACGGCACGCACCTGCGGCAGCACGCCGTGCGACACCGCGATGGCGCCCAGCAGAGGCGCGCCGATCAGCGTGCCCCACAGCACCTTGCGGAACCACGGCCAGTTCTTGTCGGCGATCGCCATCGCGAAGGCGCCCAGCAGCACGGTGGCCGTGGTCTGCGCGCTGAAGTAGATCCAGGCGCTGAGCTCGGGCGGGATCGTGGGCCCGTTGACCACGTAGTAGGCACTGTTGCGCACGGACACCACCATGGCGAGCAGGCCCAGCATGCCCATGCCCACCTCCTGGCGGCGCCGCAGCCAGATCAGCGTGAGGAAGACGGCGAACGCCGCGGACACCACGTTCACCGCCAGGGGCAGGCCCTCGGTGAGGAAGCTCTGTACGGTGAAGCCGGGCATCACATCGGCCGCCAGCCCGATGATGGGCACGGACATCCCGCCCATGCTGCCGTGGTGCACCTCGACGGCCAGCTGGTTGGGGCCTTCGCGCAGCAGCTCGCGCGGCACCTGCACCATGTAGGCCAGCGGCCGGCCTGTGGGGCCGGCGGCGCCCACTGTGGCGGCATGGATGAGCTGGCCATTGAGCCACAGGCGGTGCTGGAAGCTGAGCCGGTCGATGCGCACGGCCCATGGGCCTTCGCCCAAGGCGCTTGGCGCGCGTGCCAGGTTGAAGGTGATCTCGTAGCGCCCCACGCCGCCGCCGGGCTGGCCGCGCTCGGCCCAGGTGTCGGGCAGTGTCACGTCCAGCCATTCACTGCCTGGATTGACCGCAGTGGGCATCAGGCGAAAACGCTGCTGCGCAAAGCTCACATCCGGGTGGGACGACTGGCTGATGAACCAGGGATGGGCCGACCACACCAGCAGCGTCAGGAAGGTGGCTGCGCCGATCCAGCCCAGCAGGGCGATCAGGCGGCGGTGCCAGGCGGGCAGCCTTGGCAGGGCGGCGTCAGGAGACAGGGCTCCCTGTGCAGCGCGGGCGGACATGGCGATGGGCCTCCGTGTGATTTCTTACCCCGGATTGTCGCCTTTTCGGTCAGCTCAGTTGTATCCAGCCACTGATCCTACGCCGGATAGGCGCGTTTGTGGGCCGTATTTGCCCCCCGGCAGGGCCCCCTTGTTCGCGGGCTCACCTCGGCTATTCTTTGCTGCAATGATGTCGTGATCATGTCCCGGGCCATGGTGTTCACGCCCGGGTGGAGGCGCAGTGATGAAGACGAGCAGCAACCATCGTGATGATGTGGGTGTGTGTCGTGGGGAGTTGGCCCTGGTGCAGGACGCCGGTGCGCGCACACGGATCCCGATCGCCCACATGCGGCATGTCTACCGGCTCGACGAGGTCGAGCGGCGACTGGGCAAGCTGCCCATGCGTGAACACGAGGGCCTGCGCGCCACCTACGAGCGCATGCTTGAGATGGGCCCGGACCGCTTCCAGGTCAAGCCCTCGGGTCTGCCTGCGATGGAGCACCTCTACGACGAGCTGCCCAATTTCCACGAGGTGCTCGATGACCTCAAGCGCCAGCTGGCGCTGTGCACCGACAGCCACGATGCACTGGAGATCACGCCCATGCTGCTGCTGGGCCCGCCCGGGGTGGGCAAGACGCACTTCGCACGCGAGATGGCGCAGTTGCTGGGCACGGGCATGGGCTTCATCTCGATGAGCTCGATGACGGCGGGCTGGGTGCTGTCGGGCGCTTCCAGCCAGTGGAAGGGCGCGCGGCCGGGCAAGGTGTTCGAGACGCTGGTCGATGGCCAGTACGCCAACCCGGTGATGGTGGTCGACGAGATCGACAAGGCGGGCGGCGAGCATGCGTATGACCCGCTGGGATCGCTCTACAGCCTGCTGGAACACGACACGGCGCACAACTTCACCGACGAGTTCGCCGAGGTGCCGATCGATGCGAGCCAGGTGATCTGGGTGGCCACGGCCAACGAGGCGCGAGCGATCCCGGATCCGATCCTCAACCGGGTGAATGTGTTCGAGATCGAGATGCCGGATGCGGAGGCTGCTCGCAGGATCGCAGGCAAGCTGTACCGCAGCATCCGTGCCGATCACGCCTGGGGGCAGCGGTTTGTGCCTGAGCTGTCTGAGGCGGTGCTGGAGGCCTTGTCGACGCTGGCGCCGCGTGAGATGAGGCGGGCCTTGATGACGGCGTTCGGGAATGCGAAGCTGGATGGGCGGGACGCACTGGCGGTTCGGGATCTGCCAGTGGGGTCTGTGAAGAAGGCTTCTATCGGGTTTGTGCAGTAGGTCCTTTGCTCGGATTTGGAGCGCTCCGGGAAGGTCGGGTGGCCCTGGGGGTGCTTCACGTGAGGCGGTCATCGCCCTTGGCGATGACTTCCCTGCGGTGCTCGCGGTGAGGTGGGGCCGCAGAACTCGCTACAGGCCCTATGGGCCTTTCGCTCAAACAGCTGCGGCCAGTCAGATGAACGAAGCATGTGCTGCGCACATGCCCACCTCACCACTGCGCTCCTCGGCGCCTCACAGGCGCACCCCCAGGGCCACCCGACCTTCCCTCCCAACCCGATGGCGAAGCCGAGCAATGACGGTGAGCGGGGCGCAGCCCTGCTCACTCCCCAGTGAGGGCGGCAGGGCTGGGTGGGGCAGGGCGGAGGGTGCGGGTGGGGCGGGCTGGCAAGGGCCTCTGTGGCGCCGAGCACCGCAGGGCAGTCGGCCTGAAGGGCCGACCGCCACAGTGAACCGCCGCCAGCCTGCCCCACCCACACCCTCCGACCCCACCCATACCTGACCCACCCGAGCGACCTCCACTAAACTCACAACATGCCCGCATCGCTAGAAGGCCAACTGGTCGTCGCCATCTCCGCCCGAGCCCTCTTCGATTTCGAAGAGGAGAACAAGCTCTTCGAAGCCGCGGACGACCGCGCCTACATGCAGCTCCAGCTCGACCGCCTGGACACCCCCGCCCGTCCTGGCGTCGCCTTCCAACTGGTGCGCAAGCTGCTGGCCTTCAACGCCCCTGGCGCCCCCCGGGTCGAGGTCGTCATCCTCTCGCGCAACGACCCGGCCTCCGGCCTGCGCGTGTTCCGCTCCGCCCAGCACTACGGCCTGCCCATCGAGCGTGGCGTGTTCACGCGGGGCCGCCCGCCCTGGCAATACCTGCGCCCCCTGGGGGCCCACCTGTTCCTGTCGGCCAACGACACCGATGTGCGCTCTGCCCTGGCCGCTGGCGTGCCTGCCGCCCGCGTGCTGCCCCATTCAGCGCGTGCCGGCGAGGCCCACCCCAACGAAGTGCGCATCGCCTTCGACGGCGACGCCGTGCTTTTCTCCGACGAGGCCGAGCAGGTCTTCCAGGATGGCGGGCTGGACGCCTTTCAGCGCCACGAGGTCGAGCAGGCCGCCAAGCCCTTGCCGGCCGGGCCCTTCAAGCCGCTGCTGCTGGCCCTGCACGCCCTGCGCGCGCTGGAGCAGGCCAGCACCAAGCCCGACAACGCACCGCCCGGCGAAGGCCATGGCCCCTCGCCCATGCGCCTGCGCACCGCCCTCGTCACCGCCCGCAGCGCCCCCGCGCACGAGCGCGCCATCCGCACCCTGATGGATTGGCACATCGAGGTCGACGAGGCCATGTTCCTGGGCGGCCTGCCCAAGGGCGCCTTCCTGCGCGAGTTCGAGCCCGATTTCTTCTTCGACGACCAGACCGGTCATGTCGAGAACGCTGCACCGCATGTGCCCGCCGGGCATGTGGCCGCAGGCGTGCGCAACCCCAGCCACTGACACTGGCCAGCAATCGCTGATGACACCGCTGTGACTGGCCTCGCGCCAGACGCAGGGCAGGGGTACGTGCTGTCCGCAAACGGCTCATGCCACGTCATGAGCGCTTCAAACGCCGTCCCTAGCATGTCCTCCAGAACGGTCCCCTTCCGGGCCGCACCTTCACGGAGTACCCAGCATGTCCACCGGTTTCAAGCGCTCGATCCTGGCCATTGCCACCGCCGTCGCCGCCTTCAATGCCAACGCCCTGAGCGCTGGCGATCTGGCCTTCACCGCCTACAACGCCGATGAAGACGGCTGGTCCCTCGTGACCTTCGTCGACCTGGCCGCCAACACCCAGTTCTACTTCAGCGACAACGAATGGAACGGTTCGGCCTTCAACACCGGTGAAAGCCACCACCAGTGGACCACCGGCGCGAGCACCATCGCCGCCGGCACCGTCATCCGCTTCTCCAGGATCGACACCACCAGCCTGAGCGCTTCGCTGGGCACCCTCAGCCGTGCGTCGGTCTCCGGCAGCACCAACTACGGCCTGAGCGCAGAAAACGAAACCATCTACCTGTACCAGGGCACCAACGCAAGCACCCCCACCAGCTTCCTGGCAGCGATCTCCACGGGTGCCTTCAGCAGCGCCCAGGGCAGCTTGAGCAACACCGGCCTGAGCATCGGCGCCGGTGCCGTCAAGCTGGGCAATGGCAGCGACTACGCCGAGTACACCGGCCCCCGAGATGGCAAGGCCAGCCTGGCCGATTACAAGTCCCTGGTGTCCGACGCCGCCCACTGGACCGACCGTGGCGATGGCGGCTACGCCAGCGTCGTGCCCAGCACCACGGCTTTCACTGTCACCCCCGTGCCCGAACCCGATGCCGCCGCGATGGTGCTGGCCGGCCTGGGCCTGCTGGGCTTCATGGGCCGCCGTCGCTTGTCGCGCTGACCTCGTCGTTGCGACCATCACTACACCAGGATTTCCCCGACCATGATCGACAAGAAGCACCACTCCACCGCCATGGCCCTGACCTGCGCCCTCATCGGCGCCCTGGGCTGGCATTCGGCCCATGCGGCCACCCCGGCCTGCACCATCGGCGCCAGCAGCCAGGTCACCTTCGGCACGCACGACACCGGCCTGGCCAACCGCGTGGTCGGCGCTGACTGCGCCACGCTGGACGATGCTTTTGCCGATGAGCAGCCCTGGGCCAGCCAGGCAGCCTTCGTGTCGCACGTCTCGCGCGTGTCCTTCGATCTGCAGAAGGCCGGCAAGCTCACGGCGGTCGAGCGCGTGAAGCTGCTGTCGGCCGCGCAGGCCTCCGGCGTGGGCAGCACGCTCAAGGTCAAGCTGATCGGCTTCAACGACTTTCATGGCTCGGTCGAAGCCTCGGGCAGCAACCCCGGCGTGGCGCGCTTCGCCACCAAGGTGGCCGAGCTCAAGGCCGCCAATCCGCTGCATGCCGTGGTGTCGGCCGGCGACATGATCGGCGCCAGCCCGCTGGTGTCGGCCCTGTTCCACGACGAGCCCACCATCGAGGCCATGAACCGCGTCGGCATCGACTTCAATGCCGTCGGCAACCACGAGTTCGACGAAGGCAAGGCCGAGATCCTGCGCATGCAGCACGGCGGCAACCACCCCACCGACCTCTATTCCGGCAAGGGCCTGGCCGCCGACCTCAATGCCGAAGGCCAGTTCAAGGGCGCGCAGTTCGGCTTCCTGGCCGCCAACGTGCAGGACAAGGCCACGGGCCAGACCCTGCTGCCCGGCGTCGGCATCAAGGATTTCCTCGGCCACAAGGTGGCCTTCATCGGCATGACGCTGGAGAGCACGCCCACCATCGTCTCGCCCGCCGGCGTGGCGGGGCTGTCCTTCAAGGACGAGGCCGACACCGTCAACGCGCTGATCCCGCAGCTCAAGGCCCAGGGCATCGAGGCCGTGGTGGTGCTGGTGCATGAAGGGGGTGCCATCGTGTCCGGTGGCGCCAATGGCTGCACCGGTGTGTCCGGTGCCATCGTCGACATCGTCAAGCGGCTGGATCCGGCTGTGGACCTGGTGGTCAGCGGCCACACACACCAGGCCTACAACTGCGCGCTGCCCAACAAGGCCAACGTGCCGGTGCGCGTGACCTCGGCGGGCCAGTACGGCCGCATGGTCAGCGACATCGACCTGGTGATCGACACCCGCACGCACGATGTGCGCAGCGTGACGGCCAACAACGTCAGCATCCCCAACAGCAGCGCCGTGGCCGAGAGCGCCTCGCTCAAGGCCATCGTCGACCACTACAAGGCCGAGGCCCTGGCGCCCGCCAGCCGCGTGATCGGCCGCATCACGGCCACGCTGTCGCGCGATGCCAAGGCCGCCGGTGAGTCCAGCCTGGGTGACGTGATCGCCGATGCGCAGCTCGATGCCACCGATGACGCAGGCTTCGGTGAGGCCGTGGTGGCCTTGATGAATGCTGGCGGCATCCGCGCCGACATGCCCTACAGCGCTCCGGGCAAGAGCGATGGCCAGGTCACCTATGGCGAGGCCTTCACCGTGCAGCCCTTCGGCAACGCGATGGTCACGATGACCTTGAGCGGCGCCGATCTCAAGCTGGCGCTGGAGCAGCAGTTCATGGGTTGCACGCAGGGCTACCCTGCGGATGCACCGGCCACCGGCCAGCCCTTTGCCCGCGTCCTGCAGATCTCGCACAGCCTGCGCTATGCCTACAGCGCCAGTGCCCCGGCGTGCAGCAAGGTCGATCCGGCCAGCTTGCGCATCAACGGCGTGGTGGTGGACCCGGCGGCCAGCTACCGCATCACGGTCAACAGCTTCCTGGCCGATGGCGGCGACCAGTTCTATGCCTTGCGCAATGGCACGAACCGACTGGGCGGCGCCGTCGACACCGATGCCTTCGAAGCCTACCTGCGCGCCAACCGGGCCGGTGTGGCGCCCGGCCCGCGCAACCGCATCACCCTGCTGCCTTGAGCACAGGGCAGGTCACTGGAGTACCCACGATGATGAAGACCACCCAAGGGGCCGCTGTGGCCCACACCCTGCGCACCGCGGTGCTGGCCTTCGGGCTGGCATTGGCCGCGCAGACCTCGGCCCAGGCCGCGCACTGGACGCTGCTGTCACCGGGCGCGGGCTTCGACCTGCTGGACCAGTCCGGCCAGGTCGGCGGTGAGGGCGCGGGGCAGGCCGTGATCGGCGCACTGCAGGATCTGTCGGGCCCGGGGCAGGTGCTGCTGGCGGACAGCCTGGCTGGCGGGGCTCAGTCCCTGGGCTCTGCCAGCATGGAGCAAGGCCACAGCCACCTGATCGTGGTGGACACCCAGACGGCGCCGGACACGGCCGACGTGATGCTGTCCGCCTCCCAGTACTGGAACGTGGCCGCCACGACCCAGACCACGGTGTCCGGCTTCAACCTCACGCAGGACCTGGCCCTGGGCGGCCTGCGCCTGCTGATTGCGGGTGATGCCGGCGAGGCCGCGGGCACCCGCGTGCGCGTGGACTTCACCGGCTCGGCCGATGCCCTGTTCGGCGGCCTGCCAGGCCTGGGCGAGGTCGGCCTGAGCCTTGACATCTCGCGCGGCACGGACAGCCTGGCCCGCCATGACAGCCTGTGGTCGGCCAGTGGCAGCCAGCAGATCCACCTGAGCTTCGAGGCTGTGGTCGGCGACGAGCTGGTGCTGACGCTGTCGGCCCACCAGCAGTTGACGCAAGGCCTGCCGGCGCTGCTCGATGCGGACCAACGCCTTAACATCGATCGTTCAGGCTTGCTGCAAGGGCAGTTGACGGTCGCCGCCGTGCCCGAGCCGCAAAGCCTGGCGATGCTGCTGGGTGGCCTGGCCGTGCTGGGCGGCGTGCTGCGCCGCCGGGCTCAGGACCTTTGACGCCTCAGAGCTTCTTGCGCGACATCTGGTCGCGGAAGAGGTCGCGGATGCTGACCTCGCGCGGGCCGGGCACGATCTCGAAGTGCTCGCCCGCGGCGATGGTGCCGCCCCGGCGCACGGCCAGGTAGAAGCCGCAGAAGGCCGACTGGACCATCATCTTGGACGCCTGGCGGAACAGCTTGGCCTCGAACTTGTAGCAGGGGTGGCGCGGCTCGCTCACGGCGAGCGAGCAGTCCGGAAACCGCAGCACGTCACCGATGTACGCATCGGTTTCCAGCAGGCCGGTGATCGTCAGGTTCTCGCCCAGCAGTCCGGGGTTGGCGGTGTCATCCCAGCCGGCCTTGCCTGCCTGGGCCCGCACGGTCTGCCAGAAGGCGTAGTGCTCATGCGGGTAGGCGTACACCGCCTTGGCCTGGCCGCCATGCACGGTGGGATCGGCCTGCTCATCGCCTTCCAGCCCCAGTGGGCCCACGGTGATGCGGCGCGGGTCTTCCAGCGAACTGATGGGGTGCTTGTCGATGGCCGTGAGGATCTGGCGGCCGTCGATGGTGACGTGGCGGGCCTGAGCCACGTTGACGGACAGGAGCTGGCAGGTCAGGGTCATGGGATCCAGGATAGCAAAGCCCGGGCCCGGTGCCGGCTCACGCGCGGGGCGCCACGGTCACGGCCATGGCCTTGAAGCTCACATGGCAGTCCTGGCCGGGTGCCAGGCCCATCTGCTCGATCGTGCGGCGCGTCAGCAGGCTCCATACCACCGCTTCGGCGGGGGGAGGGTTGCTGTCGTGCAGGTCCAGCAGGCGGTGCAGCTCCACGGCCACGGCGCCATAGGCCCCGTTGTTGCCCGCCAGCATGACCTGGGTGATGCGCCCGCGCAGCTGGTTGCTGATGCTGGAATCCGGCAGCGCTTCGCGGTGGATGTTGATGTCGCGGGCGCGGATCTTCAAACGCACGCGCTTGCCTTCGGCCTGCAGCAGGGCCGGGATGGTGACGCGCTGGCCGGCCACGTCCACCTCGGTGAGCAGCCACTCGATGTCGTGCTGGCTGACGCGGCCTTCCAGCACGCAACCCGCGTGCACGCCCTCCAGGAAGGTCGACAGCGACACATCCGACAGCACCCGCGCCAGCGGGCCGGCACTGGCCACGCGGCCTTCGTGCAGGATCACCACGTCATCGGCCAGGCGGATGGCCTCGTCGATGCGGGGGCTCATGAATACCGTGGGCAGGCGAAAGCGCGTGCGCATCTCGCCGAGCAGCTCCAGCAGTGCCGGTTGTTCATGGGTGGGCACCTGGCCCAATGGATCGCGCAGGAACAGCGCACTGGGCATGGACAGCAGCGCACGCGCCAGCGCCACGCGCTGGCGCTGGGCCGGGGCGAGCTGGTGGGGCCACAGGGCCAGCAGCGACTTCAGGTCCAGCCAGTCCAGCACTGATTCGTAGTCGATCTGATGGCGTGGTGCGGCGGCGCGCTTGTAGCCGTACTCCAGATTGCGTCGCACGTTCATGTGCGGGAACAGCAGGCCGCGCCCGTCCACCCAGGCAAAGCGCCGCGATTCGGGGGGGCTGTTGAGTCCGGTCGGGCTGTCGTAGAGCACATCGGTGCCCACGCTCACCCGGCCGGATTGCGCCGGGATCAGGCCAGCGGCACACTGCATCAGTGCCGTTTTGCCCGATCCTGGGCGCCCCACCAGCGCGCAGACGTGACCGGGCGCCACGCGGAACTGGGCCTGGATGTCCAGCCCGGCACGGCGAAGGCGCAACTCGACCGCCAGGGGGGCGGGGGGCGATGGCGTGCCCCGGCTCACCGGCTCACCCCTCGCGCATCCAGGGGCAGGGCGCGGCGGCGCCAGCGCTGCCGCGCCCATTCACTGAGCAGCATGGCCGCCAGCGCCACGCCCAGCGAGACCATGCTCAAGCGAAAAGCGATGGCCTGGCCGCGTTCGGTCTGCATGGCACTCAGCAGGGTCAGCGGCACGGTGGCCGCATCCGGGGCTGTCTGCGGCCACCGGGCCTGCAGCGCCGCTGCCAGCACCACGGAGGCGCCGGATTCGCCCCAGGCCGCGGCGAAGCCCAGCGCGGCGGCCGACAGCAGCATTGGCGCAGTCTGAGCGACGGTGACACTCCACCACGCGCTCCAGCGGGTGGCCCCGAGCGTTCGCGCGGTCTGCAGTTGCAGCAAGTCGACCGCTTCGAAGGCCGGGCGCATCGTGCGGATCATCAAGGGCAGCACCAGGCAGAAGGCAACCAGCACCAGGCCGTGAGGTGTGATTTCGGCCTGCCAGCCCTGGCCCTTGGACAGCCAATCGCCCGCCGGGCCCTCCGGGCCGAGCAGGCTCACCACGCCCCAGCCGATCACGGCGGGCGACACCCCCAGCGGCAGCAGCAGCAAGGCGTCGAGCACCCAACGTCCTTTGAGTCCTCTGCGGCCCGTCCAGGACGCCGCCAGCATTGCCAGGGGAAAGCTGATCAGCACGGTGACGAAGGCGATGCGTGCGCTGAAAGCCAGCGCGTCGAGTTCAATGGACGTCATTCAGACCGGTGTGAAATCTTTTGCCATAGCGTTGCCGTATTGTGGCGGCCCTCACGCCCCACCCGTGTGCGGGAGTGCACCATGTGAATTAGTTGGCACGGTGTTTGTCCTCCCCGTGCAATCCCTCGAAGCAGGGGGACGCCTGAAAAATGCGGACTGAACTAAAATGGCGGGCTCGGTTCACAGACCCCGGGGCCGTCGCCAATGACTGTTTGATGAAACACTGATGGCGCGGCGGGGTGGCTGCCTGTTGGACTGGCATGGGGCTTGTATGCCCCGTGCCTCGTCGGGCGGGCCAGCCGAAGCAAGGTGTCGAGAGCGCACAAGTCTTTGATTTCATTGATGTTTGCGCTGTCGAGACTTTGATTTCAACTTTTGGAGCTTCTGTCATGACCACAGCTACAGCGACGCAGGTGAATGCCCCCGCCTACGTCAAGAATGCGAAACTGATTGCCTGGGTGGCCGAGATCGCCGCCCTGGTGCAGCCCAAGGACATCGTCTGGTGCGATGGTTCGCAGGAAGAATACGACCGCCTGTGCAACCTGCTGGTCAACGCCGGCAGCTTCAAGAAGCTCAACCCCGAGCTGCGCCCCAACAGCTACCTGGCCGTGACCGACCCGTCCGACGTGGCCCGGGTCGAAGACCGCACCTTCATCTGTTCCGATCGCAAGGAAGATGCCGGCCCCACCAACAACTGGTGCGAGCCCGCTGAAATGCGCGCCAAGCTGCAGACCGGTGAAGGCGCCCTGTTCAAGGGCGCCATGAAGGGCCGCACCATGTATGTGGTGCCCTTCAGCATGGGCCCGCTGGGCTCCGACATCGCCCACATCGGTGTCGAGCTGTCCGACAGTGCCTACGTGGCCGTCAACATGAAGCTCATGACCCGCATGGGCAAGGGCGTGATCGACGTTCTGGGCACCGATGGCGAGTTCGTGCCCTGCGTGCACACCGTGGGCGCGCCGCTCGAGGCTGGTCAGAAGGATTCGGTCTGGCCTTGCAACCCCACCGTCAAGTACATCGTCCACTACCCCGCCACGCGCGAGATCTGGTCCTATGGCTCCGGCTACGGCGGCAACGCCCTGTTGGGCAAGAAGTGCTTCGCGCTGCGCATCGCCTCCACCATGGGCCGCGACCAGGGTTGGCTGGCCGAGCACATGCTGCTGCTGGGCGTGACCAACCCCCAGGGCCAGAAGTTCCACGTGGCCGCGGCCTTCCCGAGCGCCTGCGGCAAGACCAATTTCGCCATGCTGATTCCGCCCGAGGGCTACAACGGCTGGAAGGTCTCCACCATCGGTGACGACATCGCCTGGGTCAAGCCCGGTGCCGATGGCCGTCTGTACGCCATCAATCCCGAGGCCGGCTACTTTGGTGTGGCCCCCGGCACCAACATGCAGACCAACCCGAACTGCATGCACTCGCTGGACCGCGACGTGATCTTCACGAACGTGGCCCTGACCGACGATGGCGACGTGTGGTGGGAAGGCATGACCGACACGGCCCCCGCCCACCTGATCGACTGGCAAGGCAAGGACTGGACGCCGCAGATCGCCAAGGAAACCGGTGCCAAGGCCGCCCACCCGAACGCCCGCTTCACCGTGGCCGCCACCAACAACCCCGCGCTCGACAGCGAATGGGACAACCCCGCCGGTGTGGCGATCGACGCCTTCATCTTCGGTGGCCGCCGCTCGACCACCGTGCCGCTGGTGACCGAGGCCAAGGACTGGACGGAAGGCGTCTACATGGCTGCCACCATGGGCTCCGAAACCACGGCTGCCGCCTTCGGTGCACAAGGCGTGGTGCGCCGCGATCCGTTCGCCATGCTGCCCTTCATGGGCTACAACATGAGCGACTACTTCCAGCACTGGCTGAACCTGGGCACCAAGCTGCAGGGCGAGGGCGCCAAGCTGCCCAAGATCTTCTGCGTGAACTGGTTCCGCAAGGGCGCCGACGGCAAGTTCGTGTGGCCCGGCTATGGCGAGAACATGCGCGTTCTGGAATGGATCCTGGGCCGCATCACCGGCACCACCAAGGGCGTGGACAACGCCTTCGGCCTGAGCCCCACCTACGAAGACATCAACTGGAATGGCCTGAACTTCTCGAAGGAGCAGTTCCAGTCGGTCATCGGCATCGACACCGCCGCCTGGACGCAGGAACTCAAGCTGCACGAAGAGCTGTTCCAGCAACTGGCCTTCCACCTGCCGGCTGAAATGCCCGCCACCAAGGCCAAGATCGAGCAGCGCCTGGCTGCCTGATCCTGCCTTGCGGTCATCGATGGCGGCCCTTCGGGGCCGTCATTTCTTTGTGGGTAGACCTGCTTACATTTCGAATGGCGGGAAACCCTGTCTGGAAATTCTGTCTGTAATGCGTGTAAGGAGTGGTTTCCCCCTGTTCGCGGGGGGGGAATGACCTTGGACACCCCCGTCGGCGGGGGGCGCCGTTTGACGCAAACCCGGAGAATTGGGCTCAGTAGTCCTCGTTATCCCCTGAAATTGGAGCAAGCAATGCAGTTCATCAAGCATCTGGTGGCCGCCGCCGCCCTGACTGTGGCAGGTTCTGCCATGGCCACAACCTACGAGGCCGGCGTTCTGGTCTCCGGCATCCCGCAATCCCTGACCTACGCCGTCCTGGGCTCGGGTTCCTTCAGCGACGTCATCAACTTCGATGTGGCCGCCGATTCGACGGCCCAGGCGAACGCTGTGACCTTCACGCTGTTCCCCTTCGTTCAGAACCCGATCACGGGCCTGACGCTGGCCGTGTATGACGGCGCCACGCTGTTGTCCGCCGTCAATGGCGTCTACACGCTGGCTGCTGGTACCGACTACAGCTTCCACGTGGGTGGCACGACCAACTTCTCGGGCGTGTACTCCGTGAACTACCAGCTGGCTGCAGCCCCCGTGCCCGAAGCCGGTTCCGTGGCCCTGACCCTGGCTGGTCTGGGCGTGGTGGGCCTGATGGCTGCCCGTCGCCGCCGCGGCTGATCGACGTTCCGTCCATCCGCCTTCGCGCAGAGCGGGCCTTCGGGCCCGCTTTTCTTTTGGGGCTTTGATTCCGGGAGGGCGTCGCGCTCAGGCCCGCGCGAACATCTGCGCCGGTGTCACGCCGAACTCTGCGCAGAAGGCCGCGATGAACGCAGAGGCCGAGGCGTAGCCGCAGCCTGCTGCCACGCCGGACACCTTGGCGCCGGCCTCCAGCGGGCCCAGCGCGGCCAGCAGGCGCAGTCGGCGGCGCCACGCGCCCACCGACAGGCCCGTCTGCTGCTGGAACAGCCGCACCATGGACCGCTCGGTCAGACCGATCTCCTGTCCCCACTGCGCCAGGGTGCGCCGATCGGCCGGGTCGGCCTGCAAGGCCTCGCACAGGCGCAGCAGGCGGGCATCGGTGGGCAGGGGCAGGTCCAGCGCCGCCGTGGGCAACTGGTCCAACTGGTCCAGCAGCACGCTCACCAGGCGGCCGGGCGCGCCGTGTTCGTCGTAATCGGGCGGCAGGGCGCAGACCGCCAGGATCAGCTCGCGCGCCAGGATGGAGATGTCCAGCACGCGGCAGGCACAGGCCAGGCCAAGGGGTGAGCCCGCCAGCGCATCGGCCCGCACATACAGGCTGCGCATCTCGGCCGGGCCAGCGGTGAGCACTTCATGCGGCAGATCAGGCGGCACCCAGATGGCGCGTTCGGGCGGCGCCATGAACTGCCCCGTGGCGGTGTGCACCTGCAGCACGCCCTCCACGGCGTACGACAGTTGCGCCCAGGGGTGGCTGTGCTCGGCCGTCCAGGAGCCGGCGGGCAGCGATTCCACGCGGGCCAGCACCGGGCGCGGCAGCCCTTCCTTCAAGGCGGGCAGGGTGCGCTGTCGAGGTTGCCGGGCGGGGGCGCGCGCGTTTTGTCCGTTTCTCGGCATGCTCTGTCCAAACGGGGCGATCGGGAACGCCGCCAGCGCGTTAGGCTGGCGGCCTTGCATTGTGACTGGGGTGAGAACGACGTGGCGAAGGTGATGACAACGATGGCGCGGCTGGCGAACCGGCGTGCGGCTGGCCGCAAGCACCAGGGCGGCGCGGCCGACTGGTTCCTGATCGGCATGGTGGGCGCGGTGGTGCTGGCCTCCATCGCCCCGAACCTGGGGCGCACCGGCGGCCTGCTGCACCTCGATGTGGTCGGCGACATCGGCATCTTCCTGATCTTCTTTTTGCACGGCATGGGCCTGAGCACCGACAGCCTCAAGCACGGTGCCTCGCGCTGGAAGCTGCACCTGGTGGTGCAGATCAGCACCTTCGCGCTGTTCCCGCTGTGGTGGCTGCTGCTCAACGCGCTGGTCGGCCGCTTCATCCCGCACGACCTGCTGCTGGGCTTTTTCTACCTGGCGGTGCTGCCGTCCACGGTCTCATCGTCGGTGGCCATGACGGCCATGGCGCGTGGCAACGTGGCGGCAGCGGTGCTCAACGCCACCTTGTCGACGCTGCTGGGCGTGGTGCTCACGCCGCTGCTGGCCAGCCTGGTGTTCAGTGGTGCGGCCGATGGCCAGGCCATGGACGTGGGCGCCACCATGCTCAAGGTGGCCAAGATGCTGCTGCTGCCCTTCGTGCTGGGCCAGTTGCTGAGGCCACTGGTGGGCCACTGGTTCCAGAAGATCAAGCCCTGGACGACCAAGGTCGACCGGGCCGTGATCCTGCTGCTGGTGCTGAGCTCGTTCAGTGATTCGGTGGCCGATGGGCTCTGGAGCAAGCATGGCCTGGGCCTGATGGCGATGACCGCCGTGGGCGTGTGCCTCTTCCTGTTCCCGCTGCTGTGGCTGACCAAGCGTGTGGCGCGGGCATTCAACTTCCCGGTGGAAGACGAGATCGTGGCGGTGTTCTGCGGTTCGAAGAAGACGCTGGCCTCGGGGGTGCCCATGGCCAAGCTGCTGTTCAGCGGCAATCCGTCGATGGGGGTGTTGGTGCTGCCCATCATGTTCTACCACCAGCTGCAACTCTTCGTGTGCTCGGTGATGGCCAAGCGCTATGCTGAGCGTGACAAGACACCCGTGCCGGAGGGCAAGCCCGGCTGACATCCGCAGACCAAGAAGGAGGCGACAGTGATCGAGTTGCTGGTTCCACACATCAAGACACTGTTCCTGATCCCCTTCACGCTGCTGCCGGTGATCAACCCACTCAGCACCGCGCCCGTGTTCGTGGCCACGGTGGGGCAGAACCGCAGCGTGGCCCGGCGCCTGGCGCGCCAGGTGGCGCTCAACAGCTTCTACGTGATGGCGGTGTCCATGCTGGTGGGCACCTACGTGCTGGAGTTCTTCGGCATCTCACTGCCCATCGTGCGCATCGGTGGCGGCCTGATCGTCGCGGCCACGGGTTGGCGCATGCTCAACCGCACAGACGCGGACCAGGCCATGACCGCCGTGGCCGAGAAGGCCTCCGACCTGACCGATGCCGAGATCGTGCGGCGCAGCTTCTTTCCGATCACCTTTCCTCTGACGACAGGTCCGGGCACCATCTCTGCCGCCATTGCGCTCGGTGCGTCCATCCCGCGCTCGCCCTTCCTGTACATGGTGGAGGCTGGTGTGCTGGTCGCGGGTGCCGCGTTGACGGCTGGTGTGCTCTACATCATCTTTCGCAATTCGGCCCGCCTGCTCAACCGCCTGGGCGAGGTCGGCATGCTGGTGATGGCGCGGCTGATGGCCTTCATCCTGCTGTGCATCGGCATCGAGATCATGTGGGCCGGGTGGTCGGAGTTGAACCACATCGCCCGTTGACACGGTTCAATAGCCCAGCGCGCAGCCATCCTTTCGCGGATCCGATCCGCTGATCAGCAAGCCTCGGTCCTGGTCCACCACGATCATCTGGCCACCGCCGATGGGCTGGCCGCTGCGCGTGATGCGGTGTCCGCGCCTGGACAGCTCGGCATCGAGCCAGGCAGGCTGGCTGAATTCCAGATCCAGTTCATCGCCGAAGGCGAAGCTGCGCGGTGCATCCAGCGCGGCCTGCGGGTCCATGCCCCTGTCGAGCACGTTGCTCAGCAGGGCCACGTGGCCGGTGGCCTGGTACTGGCCGCCCATCACGCCGAAGGGCGCGGCCAGTCGGCCGTTCTTCATCAGCATGCCGGGAATGATGGTGTGCAGCGGGCGCTTGCCCGGGGCGATGGCATTGGGGTGCGCGCTCTGCAGGCTGAAGCCGGCGCCGCGATTCTGCAGCAGCACGCCGCTGCGCGGCGCCACCAACGTGCTGCCGAAGGAGTGGAAGATGGAGTTGATCAGCGACAAGGCGTTGCCGTCGCGGTCGACCACACACACGTAGACGGTGTCCTTGTGCGCCACCTCCGGCCAGATCACCGGTGGACGTGTGCTGTCCATGCACAGGGCGCGGCGCTGCATCGCGGCCCAGTCGTTGGACAGCAGTTCGTCGACAGGAACGTGTGCGTGGCTGGTGTCGGCGAAGAGTGCGTCGCGGTGCGCGTAGGCCAGCTTGCTCACCTCGGCCAGCAGGTGGATGCGGTCGGCCTCGCTGATCGCGCCCTCGTCCAGGTCCAGGCCCGACAGCACGTTGAGCATCATCAGCACGCCCAGGCCCTGGCCGTTGGGCGGGCACTCGTAGACGCGGTGGTCCCGGTAGTCGGTGGCGATGGGCCGCACGACCTCAGGCTGCGTGGCGGCCAGGTCGTCCAGCGTGTGCAGGCCGCCGCCTGCGCGCAGGCGCTGCACGATGTCTTCGGCCACCCAGCCTTCGTAGAAGCCGGCCCAGCCATGGCGCGCGATGGTGCGCAGCGTCTCGGCCATGCGGGGCTGGCGGTGCAGCACGCCGGCCGAGGGCGCGCGGCCATGGTGCAGGAACAGCTCTGCAGCCACCGGATCGCGCAGCAGGTGTTCGTCGCGGGCCCAGTCGAAGGCCACGCGCGGGGCTACCGGGTGGCCGCGCTCCGCTACCTCGATGGCGGGCTGCAGCAGTTCATCCAGGCCGCGTGTGCCATGGTCGGCCAGCAGGCGGCACCAGGCTGCCACGGCGCCCGGTGTGGTCACCGAATGGGCGCTGTACGGATCGATCTGCGTCATCCCGCGTGATTGGTACCAATCGAGCGATGCGGCCATGGGCGCGCGGCCTGAGCCGTTGAGTGCGATGGGCTCGCTGGCGCCAGCCGGCAGGTAGAGCGCAAAGCAGTCACCGCCGATGCCCGTCATCTGCGGCTCGACGATGCCCAGCAGCGCCACGGCCGCGATGCCCGCGTCCACGGCATTGCCGCCACGGCGCAGCACATCGAGCGCGGTCTGTGCGGCCAGTGGATGCGAGGTGGCCACCGCAGCCTGCGAGGTGTAAAGGGCCGAGCGGCCTGGTTGTGAGAAGTCTCGGGTCATGGTTTGGTGCGTCGGGTTGGTTTCGTGTCCTTGGGGTGCCCCAAGGCGCTGACCGAGCCGTGGCTCAGGAAGCCGGCCAGCATCTGGTGGTTCTGCTCGCGGTGCGCGGCCTGCCAGTCGGGGGCGAGCAGGTCCTGCTTGAAGATGCGCGACAGCGTGTGGGCGTGCGACTTGCCGTAATAGGCCAGGCTGACCATGGTCACGTACAGGTGCAGGGCGTCGATGCCGTTGCGGAACACGCCGTCGGCCTGGCCGCGCTGCAGCAGCGCGTTGATCAGGTCGAGCACAGGCGAGGCCTGCTGCGGGATGCGCGAGGACTTGCGCAGGTGGGCGGCCTTGTTGAGGTTCTCGAAGGCCAGCAGTTGCAGCAGCTCGGGGTGGCTGGAGAAGTGGCCATCGATGAAATCGAAGAGCTGCAGGATGCCGTCCAGCGGGGTGGCATCGGAGAAATCCAGTTGCAGCTCTTGCTCGCGCAGGCGGGTCAGCACATCCTCGAGCACGCGGGTGTACAGCGCATCCTTGCCCCCGTGGTAGTGGTAGAGCATGCGGATGTTGGACTTGGCCCGCTTGGCGATCTGCTCGGTGCGCGCGCCGCTGAAGCCCTTGGCCGCGAACTCGGCGGTGGCGGCTTGGAGGATGCGGGCCTGGGTCTTTTCGGGATCCCGCTTGGCGGGGCGCTTGGGCGCGGGCTTGGTTGTCTTGGCAGGCATGGTCAGCGGGTTCTTCTCATGAGGAGGTCAGGCGCAATGCCAGGTCCAGCAGTGGCAGGTCGGTGCCGGGCGCCCCGATCAGCGACAGGCCGAGGGGCGTTCCGTCATCCAGCGTGCCCAGGGGCAGGGTGATCTGCGGCAGGCCGGCATGCCCGGCCAGGGCGCACAGCGCCAGGGTGCGTTGGTAGAAATCGCCGCGGTGTGCATCACTGGCACCGCGCCGCAGCGGGGCCATGGGCGAGGTCGGCAGCACCCACACCTGCGGTGTGCGCGCCATCAGGGCGTGCAGGCGGTGGCCTTGCTGCGTGCGCCAGGCGGTCCAGCGGGCGATCTCGTCATCGCCCAGGGAAAAGATGCTGTCAAAGCGTGGTGCGATGGCCGATCCGAAGCGGGGCTGCGCGGTCTTGATCCAGGGCCCCAGGTGCGTGCGGATCTCTGCGGCCTGCAGCACCTGGTAGGCGCGCAGCCAGTCGGCCATCGGGGCCCCGAAGACATCGGCATGTGCCGTGGCTCCCAGGCGCCGGGCGATGGGCTGCAAGGTGTCGCGCACCTCGGCATCTGCCAGCGCCCAGGCTTCATCGAGCATCACCAGCGGCGCGGCATCTGGCGCGCAGGCGTTCGTGCCGCCCAGCAGCACCTGGCCAGCCCGGCGCAGCGTGTCCGCGTCGCGCGTGAGCCATCCCACCGTGTCGAACGAGGGCGCGAAGGGCACGACACCCGCCAGTGACACGCGCCCATGGGTGGGCCGCATGCCGAACAGGCCGCAGAAGGATGCGGGGATGCGCACCGATCCGCCGGTGTCCGTGCCCAGCGCGATGTCGGCGAGGCCGCCCGCCACGGCCGAGGCCGAGCCGCTGGACGAGCCACCCGGCAGCCGATCGGGCGCACGCGGGTTCAGCGGTGTGCCGTGGTGCGCGTTCTCGCCTTCCAGGCTGAAGGCCAGTTCATCGGTGATGGTCTTGCCCACCAGCGTGGCACCCGCGGCCAGGCAGGCGGCCACGGCCGGGCTGTGGCTCAGCGCCGGCGTCTGGGCGGCGGCCCAGTCAGGATTGCCGCCCCGGGTGATCTCGCCCCGCACATCGATCAGGTCCTTCACGGCCAGGCGCAGGCCATCGAGCACGCCACGGCCGGTGGGCGGGTGCTCCCGGCGCGGGCCGGGTACGAAGGCGCCCAGGGCATCGCTGTGGGTCATGCGCCTGCCTTCAGGGCTTGCAGCACCTGGCCTGAGCCGGTCACGAAGCCAAAGCACTTCTTGACGTTCCAGATCGTCGCCTCGGTGCAGAAGGCGGGTGACGATGTCGCGCAGCAGTCCTCCAGCATCACGCAGCCATAGCCCAGGAAATTGGCGTCCGTCAGCGAATGCAGCACGCACTGGTCGGTGTTCACGCCCGCGAACAGGATCGTGCGCACACCCAGGTTGCGCAGGATGCTGTCCAGCGGCGTGTCCCAGAAGCCGCTGATGCGGTACTTGTCGACGCTGATGTCGCCGGGCAGGGGCTTGAGTTCGTCGACCACGGCAGCGGCCCACGAGTCCTTCTCGAGCACATTGCCGCGCCCGCCGGGCAAGGGGTCGCCCAGGCCTGTGCCATGGCCCTGCGGCTTGTACAGGTGGATCTGGTTGGGCGGCATGTTGGCCAGGTCGGGCCGGTTGCCCCAGTTCACCCAGATCACGGGCACCTTCGCATCGCGCAACGCCGGCAAGAGCTTGCGCAAGGGCTCGATGGGCGTGCGGTCGCTCTGGTAGTCGCCGCCGATGTGGTCCACCCAGCCGTCCTTCGTGCAGAAATCGTTCTGCATGTCGATCACGATGATGGCCGTGCGCTCCAGGTCGACCACCAGGTTCTGCGGCGCGGCCTGCAGTGGCAAGGGGCGTGGCGGCGGCGGGGGCATGGCCATGTCCACGGTGCCCGGCGTGGCGCGCCAGTGGTATTGCCGGGACACGCCCAGGGCGCCGCCTTCGGGCGTTTCGGGGTTGGGAACAGCGGTCATCGCACTTCTCCTGTCATCACCAGAACTCGGGGCCGGGTGCACGTTCGCGGTGCCTGGTGCTTCATCGTGGGTCGCGCCGCACCAGATCGGGCGGTGCGGCGGATCGCGCGGTGCGCAGCGGGACCATCGGCCGGGAAGCGGCTTTTCATGGGGCCTGGCGGGCGATACGAGGGTGAAACAGCGTGTGGCATCGTTATTGCAACCGGTGACGTCGCCGAATGTAGTAACTGATTAATTACATCGCGGCGAACAGATCTAAGCGAAAGGAATGCCAATGTCTTCTTCCCTCACTCGCCGGACGTTCGCGGTTTGCGCCGTGGTCGCCGCGCTGTCTTCTGCAGCCACCCTGCTGGCCACCCCAGCCCAGGCCGCCGATGCCACGCGCATCGGCATCCTGATCCCCGGCTCCAAGTCGGACAAGGGCTGGATGGAATCTGGCTACGACGGCCTGGTGGCCGCGCAGAAGGCGCACGGCGACAAGATCAAGGTGCAGATGATCGAGAACATCAACTACGCCGACATGGAACAGGCGCTGACCAACCTGGCCAGCAAGAACCAGCTGGTGATCGGCGTGGGCGGGCAGACGCAGGCCGCGGTGATGAAGATCGCCAAGCGCTTTCCCAAGACCAAGTTCTCCATCGTGGGTGGCAACAAGGGCGACAGCCTGCCCAACGTGGCCGGCTACGACGTCAAGCAGGCCGAGATCGCCTTCGTGGCCGGCGCCGCCGCCGCGATGCTCAGCAAGAACGGCGCGGTGAGCTACGTGGGCGGCATGGAGATCCCTTCCATCGTCAACGCCGGCAAGGAGTTCGGCAAGGGTGCGGCCTACATCAACCCCAAGATCAAGTACGTCGAGAACTACACGGGTGATTTCGACGACGTGGCCAAGTCGAAGGAGGCCACGCTGGCCGCCATCGCGCAGGGCGCCGATGTGCACTATCACATCCTGAACCTGGGCCTGCGTGGCATGGAGCAGGCGGCCAAGGAGAAGGGCACCAAGATCATCGGCAGCTACACCGACCGCTGCGGTAGCGACCCACTGTACGTGGCCTACAGCATCACCGGCGTGGGCTACCAGGTGGAATACGCCATCAAGGAAGTGGTGAGCGGCAGCTGGAAGGCCGGCTACAAGCCCTTCGGCCTGGCCATGGGCGCCAAGGCTTCGGACATGCTGATCTGCGGCGGCACCGCGGCCCAGAAGACCAAGCTCGAAGAGATCAAGAAGGACATCCTCAGCGGCAAGATCAAAGTGCTGGAAGGTTGATCGGCATGAGCGTGTGGCCTGCCGCCGTCGAGCCTGACAGCGCGACGCCTTCGTCTGCGCCGGCCAGCGCAGGGGCGCTGCTCTGCCTGCAAGGCATGGGCAAGCGCTTCGGCGCCTTCCGGGCGCTGGGCGATGTCTCGCTGGCCATCGCGCCCGGTGAGATCCACTGCCTGCTGGGCGAAAACGGGGCGGGCAAGTCCACGCTGTGCAACCTGATCTTCGGCGTCTACCAGCCTGACGAAGGCGTGATGACGTTCGATGGTCAGCCCTACAAGCCCACGGGCCCGGCCGATGCGCTGGCACGCCACGTGGCCATGGTGCACCAGCACTTCAGCCTGGTGCCCGACCTGAGCGTGGTGGACAACCTGCTGCTGGGCCAGTCGCGTGGGGTGCTCAAGCGCGGCGAGTGCGCAGATCGCATCGCGGATCTGTCGCGCCGCTTCGGGCTGGCGCTGGATCCGCGTGCGCGCATCCAGGATTTGTCGGTGGGCGAACGCCAGCGGGTGGAGATCGTCAAGTGCCTGATGCGCGATCCGCGCCTGCTGGTGCTGGACGAGCCCACCGCCGTGCTGCTGCCCGACGAGATCGCTGCGCTGCTGGGCGTGTGCCGCCGTGTGGCGGATGAAGGCTGCGGCGTGATGCTGGTGACGCACAAGCTGGCCGAGATCCGCCAGGTGGCCGAGCGGGCCACGGTGCTGCGCGGTGGCCGTGTGGCCGCGAGGTCCGAGCAACCGGGGCAGGAGCTGGACGAACTGGTGCGCGCGATGATCCAGCGAGATCTGGCCGACACGTCCGCCACGCCTGAAAGCCGAGCTGCGAGCGCCAGGCCCATGGCCAGCGTGCCCGGCGTCGATGCCATCCGCACCGGCCGCGTGCCCGAACCCGCGCTGATGGCCGATGGCCTGAGCGTGGTCGATGCGGATGGGGTCAAGCGCCTGGACCGCTTCACCCTCATCGTGCGCCCTGGCGAAACCGTGGCCGTGGCTGGCGTCGAGGGCAACGGTCAGAGCGAGCTGGCGGCGGTGCTGTCGGGCATGCGCCCGGCCACCGAGGGCCGCTTCTTCATCAACGGCCAGGAGATGACGGGCCGCGCCCCGCGCGAGATCACGCGCGCTGGCGCCGGCATCGTGCCCGAAGACCGCCATGCCGTGGGCTGCATCACGGGCCTGCCCGTGGCCGAGAACCTGTTCCTGGACCGCCTGCAGCGCTTCAGGCGGTGGGGCCTGCTGGACCGCCGCGCCATGCGCGAGCAGGCGCTCGAACTGATGCAACGCTTCGACGTTCGCGCCGCCAGCCCCGACGTGGGCTTTGGCGGCTTGTCCGGCGGCAACCAGCAGAAGGCCGTGCTGGCGCGTGAGCTCACGCTCGATGGTCTGCGCTTTCTGCTCGCCGCACAACCGACGCGCGGGCTCGATGTGGGCGCGGTGCAAGCCGTCTACGGTCACATCCAGCAAGCCTGCGACAAAGGCGTGGGCGTGCTGCTGATTTCTTCAGAACTGGACGAACTCATCCGCGTGGCCGACCGCGTGGTGGTGCTGTACCGGGGCCGCGTGATGGGCGAATGCCCGGCCGAGCCCGCGCAGCGCGACCGCATCGGTGCCTGGATGGCGGGACACGAGGCATGAACACATTGACGCTTCCATCAAGCCAGCCAAGGTGGCTGCAGGCGCTGACCGCCCGGCCTGCGCTGTGGGTGTCGCTGGCGGCCGTGATCGGCTCCTTGCTGGTGGGCCTGCTGCTGGTGCGCCTGCTGGGCGTGCCGGTCGTGGATGCTGCCCTGGCTTTTGCCGATGGCGCCTGGGGCTCCCCCTATGCCTTCGCGGCCTCCGTCAACCGCAGCCTGGTGTTCGCGCTGGTAGGCATCGGCTTCGTGCTGGCCCAGCGCGCCAACCTGACCAATGTGGGTGGCGAGGGGCAGATCGCGGTGGGCGGCATCGCGGCCACGGCCGTGGCGCTGTACGGCCATGTGCAGGATCTGCCGATGGGCCTGGGTTTCGTGCTGCCCATGCTGGCCGCCGCGCTGGCCGGTGGCCTGTGGGGCGCATTGGCCGGCGTGCTCAAGGCCAAGGCGGGCACCAACGAGGTGATCGCCACCTTGCTGCTGTCCTTCATCGCGGTGTGGATGGTCTATGGCAGCGTGCAATCCGAAGCGCTGCTGCGCCAGCCCATGACGCACTCCAACACCCTGCCCGAATCGCTGGAGGTCCCCGAGGCGACCAGGCTGCCATTGCTCACGGGCGACTACAGCATGCCCTTGCACCTGGGCCTGCCCATCGGACTGGTGCTGGCCGTGGTGGTGGCCCTGGTGCTGAACAAGACGGTGCTGGGCCTGCACCTGCGGGCCGTGGGCCTGAACCCTGTGGCCGCGCGCCGTGCCGGCATCGCGGTGGGCAGCACGGTGGTGGGCGCGCTGTTCGCGGCCGGCGTGTTCGGCGGCCTGGCCGGCGCCTGCATGCTGCAGGGTGAGCAGTACTCGCTCAAGGCCGGCTTCTCATCGGGCTTTGGCTTCGATGGCCTGGTGGTGGGGCTGCTGGCGCGCGGCTCGGTCACCGGGGTGATCGCGGGCTCTCTGCTGTTCGGCTTCCTGCGCTCGGGCGGCATCAACATGGAGATGGTGGCCGGCGTGCCCACGGCCCTGGTCGTCGTGATCCAGGGGCTGATCATCGTGGTGCTGGCCGGCGCGGCCCTGGCCATGGACCGCCACAAGGAGACCGAACGATGATCGACGGCATGGCATCGGGAATGGGCTGGGAGATGGCCGCCGTGTTCGCCGGCTCCACGGTCCGGCTGGCGGCGCCGCTGCTGCTGTCGGCCACGGGGGAGCTGGTCAGCGAACGTGCCGGCGTGCTCAACATGAGCGTGGAGGGGATGATGCTCACGGGCGCCTTCGCGGGCGCGGTGGGCTCATGGGCGACCGGATCGCCCGCGATGGGCCTGCTGATCGGCGTGCTGGCCGTGCTGCCCGTGGCGCTGCTGCAGGCGGTGCTGAGCATCACCTTGCGCGCCAACCAGATCGTCACGGGCGTGGGCATCAACATCCTGGTGCTCGGCGCGACCACGCTGGCCTACCGCGAGATCTTCGGCGGCCGCTCGCGCACCGAGATCCCGGGCCTGGCCAAATGGGCACCGCCCGGTCTGGCCGACATCCCCTTGCTGGGCGAGCATGTGTTCCACCAGACCTGGCTGCTGTACGCAGGCCTGGTCATCGTGGCCTTGATCGCCTGGATGATGCGCCATACCGCGGTGGGCCTGGCCCTGCACGCGGCCGGCGCCGCACCCAAGGCGGTCGACAAATCGGGCCTGTCGGTCACGGCCATCCGCTACGGTGCGGTCATGCTCACGGGGGTGATGTCGGCGCTGGCCGGCTGCTTCCTGTCCATCGGCGACATCCACACCTTCACCGAAGGCATGACCAATGGCGCGGGCTACCTGGCCATCGCCGCCGTGATCTTCGGCAACTGGCGCATCGGCCGCATGCTGGGCGCCTGCCTGCTGTTCGGCGCGGCCACGGCGCTGCAGTTCCAGTTGCCGGCCTTTGGCATCCACGTGCCCAGCGCCTTGCTGATCATGCTGCCCTACCTGCTGGCCCTGCTGGCCGTGGGTGGGCTGGTGGGGCGGCAGACCGCGCCGGCCTACCTGACGCAAGCCTACGTTCGATAAGGATTGACACCGTGCCCGCGCACCGCCCCCTCGTCTCGCACCAGCGCTTCGACTACGACCCCATCCACCAGCGCGCCCTGAAGGCCTGGCCCGGCGGCAGGCGCCTGGCCGTCTACCTGGGCTTCAACCTGGAGCACTTCGCTTTTGGCGAGGGCCTGGGTGCGCGCCTGGCGCCGGCCGCGCAAGGCGGCCCGGACGTGCTGAACTACGCCTGGCGCGAGTACGGCAACCGCGTGGGCGCCTGGCGTTGCCTGGAGCTGTTCGAGCAGCTCAAGCTGCCCGCCGGCGTGATCCTCAACACCGCGCTGTACGACCATTGCCCGGAGCTGGTCGCCGCCTTCGCCAAGCGTGGCGATGAGCTGATCGGCCATGGCCACACCAACGCCGAATCGCAAGGCGGCATGCCGCCGGAGGATGAGTTCGCGCTGATCGAATCCTGCACACGCCGCATCGAGCTCGAGTCCGGCCAGCGCCCCACAGGGTGGCTATCCCCCTGGATCGCCGAAAGCGCCGCCACGCCCGATCTGTTGGCCCGCGCCGGCTACCGCTACACGCTCAACTGGTGCCACGACGACCAGCCCACGGTGATGCGCACCGCGCATGGCGACCTGTGCGCCGTGCCTTACCCGCAAGAGCTCAACGACATCCCGATGATCGTGGCGCGCCAGATGACGGGGCCGGATTTCGCCGACATGATCGTGGACCAGTTCGACGAGATGCTGGAACAGTCAACCCAGCAGCCCTTGGTGATGGGCATCGCGCTGCACCCTTACCTGGTGGGCCAGCCGCACCGGCTGCGCCACCTGCGCCGCGCGCTCACGCACATCGTGCAGGCCGGGCAGCAGGATGTGTGGTGGACCACGCCAGGCCGCATCTGCGAAGCCGCATCGGCCTGAGCCCAGGGCATCAGGGCTGCGCCAGGGCCTTTGCGATCTTGTTGCGCCCCACCGTGGGCTTGGGCACGCGCACATCGAACCACCCGCGCACATCGGAATCCACCCCGATACCGTGCATGAAGTTGTAGATGGCCTTCTTCAGGCCCTGGCCCAGGCGCTCATGGTCGGTGCCGGTCGGATCGATGAAGGCCACGTCGTTGCGCGCGAAGCCGCCATCGGGCAGAGGCTGCAGCGTCACGCCATAGGCGTCAGGATCCATCCCCACGGGCGAATGCACCGTGCATGCGAAGCGGTGGAAGAACCCCGACTGGATGCAGCCGTTCTCGAACAGCTGGCGCACGTACTCGAGCGCATCGACCGTGTCCTGCGCCGTCTGCGTGGGAAAGCCATACATCAGGTAGGCGTGCACCAGGATGCCGGCGTCGGTGAAGGCACGGGTCACACGCGCCACCTGCTCCACCGACACGCCCTTCTTCATCAACTGCAGCAGGCGGTCGCTGGCCACCTCCAGCCCGCCGCTGATGGCGATGCAGCCGCTGTCGGCCAGCAGTTGGCACAGCTCGGGCGTGAATGATTTTTCGAAGCGCACATTGCCCCACCACGAGATGCCCAGCTGGCGCTGGATCAGCTCGTGCGCCAGGGCCTTGAGCACCTTGGGGGGCGCGGCCTCGTCCACGAAGTGAAAGCCTGTCTGGCCTGTCTCTTTCACGATGGCCTCGATGCGATCGGCCAGCACCGTGGCCGAGGCCGCCTCATAGCGTGAGATGTAGTCCAGGCTCACATCGCAGAAGCTGCATTTCTTCCAGTAGCAGCCATGCGCGATGGTCAGCTTGTTCCAGCGCCCGTCGGACCAGAGCCGGTTCATGGGGTTGAGCATGTCCAGCAGCGACAGGTAATCGTGCAGGGGCAGGCCGTCCCAGGTGGGTGTGCCCACGTGCTCGAAGGGCACGTCGGGCTCGGGGTGCCGCACACAGCGCACGGTGCCGCTGCCGTTGTCGTTGCCATCACGCACGAAGGTGCGCACCAGCTCGTCGCGAGAGCGGTGGCCGCCCAGGTGCTCCAGCAGGGCCAGCAGCGGGCGCTCGCCCGCGTCCAGCGTCACGAAATCGACGACATCGAACACGCGTGGCTCGGCCAGCTCGCGCAACTCGGTGTTGACGAAGCCGCCCCCCAGCACCACGCGCACCTGCGGGTACTCGGCCTTGATGGTCTGGCCGATGCGCAGGGCCGCGTACACGCTGCCCGGGAAGGGCACGGACAGCAGTACCACGTCGGGTTGGTGGCGAAGCACGGCATCCCGCGTGAGGTCGGCCAGGGTCTGGTCGATCAGGTTGGGTGGTGCGGCCAATGCCTCGGCCAGCGGGTCGAAGCTGTGCTGGCTGGCGGCGATGGACTCGGCATAGCGCACGAACTCGAAGCGGCCGTCCACAGCCTGGCGCAGCACGTCGGCCAGGTCGTTGAGGTACAGCGTGGCCAGGTGCCGGGCTCGGTCCTGCAGGCCCAGGCTGCCGAAGGCCCAGGCCAGTGGGTCGCCGCTGTCGTCGTCGGGGTAGGCGTCCAGCGTGGCGAAGCGCGGGCCTTCGGGCAGGTAGGCGCGCGTGTTGATGCGGTGGGCCAGCGTGGAGTCGCGCCCTTGCAGAAAGGCGATCACGCGGTTGATGGTGGCCACGTAGCGCGCGTGCTCTTCGATGAAGATGTGCAGCGTGTCGCTGCGCTGGGCCTCGGGCACGGCGGTGGCGCACTCCAGCAGCTCGCACAGGCCTTGGCGTGAGAGCAGGCGCAGCACCAGCGCCAGGGCCAGGTCTTCCTGGAACGCCTGCACGCCGCGCGAACGCAGGAATCCGGTCAGGTAGGCCGTGGACGGGTAGGGCGTGTTCAGCTGCGTCATCGGCGGGATGAGCGAGAGCACGCGCAGGTGCTGGCCCGCACGCAGCTGGCCCGTGTCAGGAGCGGGGCTGGCGCCAGTGGCGATGGGCACGAAGCGGGGAGCGGTCACGGCGGGAGAACTGAACTGGAGAACTGCGGGATGCGGCAGAAAGGGCAGGGCGGTGCAGCCGCTATTGTCCGGCACCCGCGCCCGCCGTGTGCAGCCGTTACAGTGGCCCCATGGAACTGCATGTCTGGACAGCCTACCTGGTGGCCACCCTTTTGATCTCGATCTCACCGGGTTCGGGCGCCCTGCTCACGATGACGCACAGCATGGCCCGCGGGCCGCGCGGCGTGCTGCCGGGCGTGCTGGGCCTGCAGGTGGGTCTGGTGGCGATCATGCTGGTGTCGGGCTTCGGCCTGGGCGCGCTGCTGCTGGCCTCGGAGCAGGCTTTCCTGGTGCTCAAGTGGACGGGCGCGGCCTACCTGTTCTGGCTGGGCTTGAGCCAATGGCGCTCGGCATCGCGGGGTGCGCAGGCCGTTGACTCTGAGCCGCAGCCTGATCCGGTCTCGCACCACAGGCCGATACTGGGCGCCACAGCCGTGTCTGCCCACACCCCGGCCCGCGCCTGTTTCATGCAGGGCCTGCTCACCAACATCACCAACCCCAAGGGCATCGTCTTCATGGTCGCCGTGCTGCCCCAGTTCCTGGACCCGGCCCGGACGCTCGGCCCGCAGCTGCTGCTGATCGCGCTGACCAGCGTGGCGGTGGATTTCGTGGTGATGCGCTTCGGCTATGCCACGCTGGCCGCCGGGCTGCAACGGCTGATGCGCCGGCCCGGCGCTCAGCGCGTGCGTGATCGGCTGTTCGGCGGCGTGCTGATGGGCATGGGCGTGTCGCTGGTGTTCGTCAAGCGTCAGTAGACCTCGGCCGGGATGCGCCGCTGCAGCACGCCGATCGGCGGCGCCCAGCGCGAACCCTTGAGCTTCTTGGACGTCACCAGCGTGATGTCGGCCGGCTCGAACACCTCCACGTTGTGCGTGATCGGCGTGGTCAGCACGTACTGCGCGCGCGTGGAGCGCAGGAAGTGGCCGACCAGCTGGATGTTGCGCACGTCCAGGTGGGCGAAGGGCTCGTCGATGAACACGAAGCCGCCGGGGGTTTCGTCGTCCTTCATCAAGCCCACCAGCAGGATCAGCGACTTGATCACCTGCTGCCCGCCCGAGGCCTCGCCGTCGTTCAGGCCGATGCTGCCCTTGCCGTCGAAGTTGAAGTGCACCTTCAGCTCGGCCTGGCGCAGGCCGGTGTCGTCGCTGTCCAGGTGGGGCAGTTCGGCGTTCACTTCCACGCCGGCCAACTGGCCCAGCTCGATGATGTTCTTGCGGTAGCGGCGCACCGTCACCTTCAGCACGTCGGTGTAGCGCGCGCGGGCGTTGTCCACGGCGATGCCGGCGGCGGCGTTGCTGGCCTTGCGCTGGTTGAGCTCGTCTTCCTGGCGCAGCACGTTGGCGTTCATCAGCGTGAGCTGTTCGATCACCGTGCCGTCGGTTTCCCACTTGCCTTCATTGAGCTCGCGCTCCACGGCCTCGGCGCGCAGGCGAGCCTGGGTGGCGTTGCCATAGTGCGACTGCATCTCGGTGATGCGCTCGATGGAGCGCCAGTGGCGCGGCATCTGCAGCTTCACCTCGCGTGACATCACGGCCTGCGCGATCACGTCGTCGAAACGGGCCTGCCATTCGCGGTCGTGCGCCGCGCTGCGCTGCTCGATGTGGGCCAGCTTTTCCTGCGCCTGCCGGTAGGCGTGCTGGGCATTGGTCTGCTCGACCACGGCGCGCTTGAGCTGCGTCTCCAGCTGCTGCCAGCGCTCGCCCGCATCGGCGCGCGCCTGGCGCAGCACGGGCAGTTGCTGGCGGGCATCGGCGAACTCGGAGGCGCGTTCGGCCAGCTCGGCCGCGGCGGTGAAGCCTTGTGCGGCCTTGCGGGCATCCTGCAGCTGGCGCTCGAAGAAGGTCTGGTCGCGCACGATGCGCGTCATCTCGTCGTCGAGCTGGGCCAGGCGGTTCTCGATCGAGGTTCGGCGCGAGGCGATGGCCGAGGCGCCGAACTGGTGCTGGCTCGGGTCGACCCACACTGAACGGCCCCCGCGCGGGTCACGGTGGTAGGCATCGGGTGTGATCCATTCGCCGCCCACCTTCACGCCTTCGTCGGTGCCGGCCACGCGGCGGATGTTGCCCAGCTGGCGCAGCAGCCAGTGCGGCGCGGGGGCCGAGAACTTCAGCACGGCCAGCAGGCTGTTCTTGTCGGCGTTGTCCGGCGCGTGGTCGGCGTCGGCCACCACGTAGTGGCGGTAGCGCTCTTTCTCGGCCAGGGCCATGGCCTGGGCTTCCTGCCCGGCCCTGTCCAGCACCACCACCCAGCGGCTGCCGCGCAGCACGCCTTCGGCGGCGGCGCGCCACTTCTCGTCGGTGATCTCGATGATGTCGGCGATCAGGTGGTGGCCGATGCCCGCATCGCTCAGGGTGCGCGTGAAGCGCGTGACCTCGGGCGGGGGCGGGGCCAGGCGCTGGCCCTTGAGCGAATCCATCGCGCGCTGTGCTTCGTCGCGCTGGTCCTTCAGGCGCTGCCATTGGGCCGACAGCTGCTGCTTGCGCTCGCTCAGCTCCTGGATGCGCTGGGTGAGCTGCTGTTCGTCGCCCTCGACACCGCACAGGCCTTGCAGCTCATCGGCGCGCTTGACCAGCAGCTCCATCGGGCGCTCGGCGTCGCGCGCTTCTTCCTGCGTGCGGCGGGCGGTGCGCACCTGGGCTTCCAGTTGCTCGACCAGGGCGGCGCTGTCGGTCTGGTCCTGCAGGCGCTGCAGCAGATCGGCCTTGACCTGGCTCAGCTGCCGGCGGTCATCGACCGACTGGATGCGCTGGCGGTGCAGCTCGCGCAACTTGTTGGACAGGCTCTTGCGCGTCTCGACATTGCTCAGCACGGGCACGACCTCGGTGCCCAGCGTCTCGCGCTCCTGGCACTTCAGCTCCCACTGGCGGAAGTTGTTGACGCGGGCTTCCAGCTCGGCGCGCTGCGCCTTGCCGTGCACCAGCTCGCGCTCGGCCGTCTCCACCTCCTGCAGCAGCTGCTTCTGGTGGTTGCGGGCCTCGTCGTAGCGGTCCAGCACCTCCTGGTCGCCGAACACGTCGAACACCAGCTTGAGCAGCTCTTTCGGGCTGAACTCGCACAGGCGGTCGGTCTGGCCCTGCTCGAGCGCCAGCACCTTGGCGATGGCGCGCGACAGGCCGGCGCCCTCCAGGCGGCGGCGCCAGTTGTCGATGCCCAGCCAGTCGCGGTCACCGCGTTCGACCAGCTCTTCGATGCTGACATCGCCCTCGGTCATCAGATAGCGGCGTGTCCAGTCGCCGCCGTTGCGGTCGATGCGGCAGGCCAGTGTGACGGTGTCGCTGTACAGCAGGCATCGCGCGAAGGGCCGGTTCGACGATTGGCGGTTGCGCGGGCGGTTGTCCACCGTGGCGCGCAGCCAGGCGCTGTCGGCGTTGGCGTGGCGCGCATACGTTTTGTAGTTGCGGCCGCCCGAGCAGTCCAGGCCCAGCAGGGTGCGCATGGCGTCCAGCAGCGTGGTCTTGCCCGAGCCGTTGGGCCCGGCCACGGTGATGATGGCGCCGTCCAGCGGCAGGGTCAGGCGCTGGCAGTAGTCCCAGTGCAGCAGTTCGAGGCTTTGCAGGTGAAACATCGGTCAGGCCTCGTCGGTGTGCGGGTCGGCGGAAGGCGTGGGCGCTCCGGCAGTGGCGGCGTCATCCACGGGTTCATCGTCCAGTTCGTCTTCGATGATCTCTTCCAGCGGCGGCTGGGTCAGGGCCAGGGGCAGGTTGCCCGTGAGCTGCTTGGCCTGGGCCAGCACATCGCCCAGGGCGCCTTGCAGGATGCGTGGCGCCAGCGCGTCGTAGTCGAGCAGCAGATCAAGCAGGGGCCCTTCGGCGATGTCTTCGCCCTTGCGCACGATGAAGCCGTGGTTCTCCAGCCGCTTGAGGTTGGTGTCCAGGCGTGTCTTCTTGCCCAGCTGCACGCCAAAGTCGGCCAGCAGGGCCTTGTACGACACCATCGGGCTCACGCTGGCGGCGGTGGGCATGGGGCGGTCCTTGCCGAACATGTCGTTCTGATCGTCGCCGTTCTGGTTGGCGGCGCGCGCGGCCTGGCGCTCGCGCTTGGGCAGCACGATCAGCGCCCACAGCACCACCAGCAGCGACACCGCGTCGCGCGGCAGGTCGATGTTGTTGTGGCTGTTCAGGCCCGCCTCGCCGAACACGGTGGCCTCGGCCGGGCGCAGCAGGGCCACGCTCACGTGGTCGGCATACAGGTTGTCGATCAGGCGCAGGCCCACCTGGGCCAGGCGCTCTTGCGTGGCCTGCCACAGGTCGGCATCGATCAAGGCTCGCTTGACCTTCGGGTGCTGGCGGGGAAGCCAGCGGCGGGCCAGCAGTTCTGCGGCCAGCAGTGCGGCGTCGTCCATGGAAGAACTCATGTCTGGATCAGCGTCGTGCGCAGGTCAGCGTGAAGGGGATGCGGCCGTGCCAGGCGTGGCATCGGCTTTCGTGTGGTCTGTCGGGCCTTTGAAGGCTTCATGCGGCAACGGGCTCAGCGTGCCTTCGCTGATCAGGGCCACGGCTTCGTCGTCCACCGCCAGGTGGCGTGCGCTGGCCTGCCATTGCCAGGGCGATCGGGCCAGGTCGCCCGTCAGGCCCTTGAGCGTGCGGGCCTGGCCATCGCCCAGCAGCGGCATCAGCTGCATGCGGTAGGCGGCCTGGGCGAAGCGCCCGCCCAGCACGGCCTCGTGCAGCGGGCGATCGGCCGGGGCCGCGTCGGCGGGGGCTTGCTGGAACCAGCGGTCGAACAGGCCGATCATCTGGCTCAGCTCTTCGGGCAGCGAGAGCACGCCCAGCGTGCCATCGGCGGCCTCGGTGGGCGGTGGCAGGCCGGCGCTGCCATCGGCCACGGGGCGGTCGCGCTCGAACTCGCCTTCGGCCACGTCCACCAGGTCGTGCTGGCTGACCATCACCGGCCGCACGGGCACGGACAGGGCCTCGCCCATCAGCTCGTACAGCGCAGGGTGGTGCTGCAGCCAGCGGCGTACGTCGGAGCTGGTCAGGCCGGTGCTGCCCAGCGTGACGCGCTGGCGGTCGGCCTGCTGCAGGGCCCGTGTGAACTGGCTGGCCATGGACAGCAGGCGGGCCTGGTCCTGGCCCAGGGCGCGGGCCTCGCGTTCCAGCCGCGGGTCTTCGTGCTCGGCGCGGATCAGTGCCGTGAGCGCCTGGCCGGCGCGGTCCACCAGCGTCAAGGCGCGGTCGAAGCGGGGCTGCGCCAGCCGCAGGCGCGATTCGGAGCCGCTGGCGATGGCCTCGGCGAACTCGTCGTGCAGGCGGGCCAGCTGGGCGTGAAGGTGCTTGAGCTGGTTGGTGTCCACCAGGCCCAGCTGCTGCGCGCCGGCCACCTGGGCCAGCAGCGCCACCATCTCGTCGTGTTCGCCCACGGGCGCCGATGTCAGCGAGGCCAGCAGGCCGTGCACCTGCTGCGCCAGGGGCGGCAGGTGGTAATCCTGGGCGGTGGCGTCCCAGGCCAGCAGGTGGATGTCGCGCAGACGCTTGAGCGCGCTGTCCAGGGCGTCGGGCAGCAGGGCGTGGAACAGCTGGTTCAGGTCATCGCGCGAGAAGCGGGCCTGGGGCTGGCCCGCCAGGGCCATGAACACCCACAGGCGCAGCCGCACCAGGGCCTGCGGCCCGTTGAACAGGCCGCGCAGGGCGTCGATCAGGTCCAGGCGCTGGCCCAGCGCCCAGGCCAGGGGCTGCTCCGGGGCCAGGCCGGGCTCGCGGAAGTAGCTCTCGAAACTGGGCGAATCGGACAGGTCAGGAGAAGGATGCGCCTCGATCATGGGGTGGGATTGTGCCGGAAGGTGAACGGCGCCTACCCATGGGGCGGACCCTTGGCGAACGGGACGTGTTCAATTTTGCCTATCGAAGGATCCGAACGGTGGGGGACAATATCCACCATGAGCGCCGTTCCCGATCCAGACCCGATGCCGGAACCACCCGAGCAGCCCGACATCAACGCCTGCTGTGGCAGTGGCTGCGATCCGTGCATCTTCGATGCGCATGATCTGGCGATGGACGATTACCGGCAGGCCTTGCGAGCCTGGCAGGCGCGCCAGGGCGACGCGCCGTCTCAAGGCGGCTGATCCGGTGGTGTGCTCTGGTGTTGCGGCGGCATGCAGTCCACCCACATCGATCATTTCAGGGCGCATGGCTATGTGCGGCTGAGCGGCTTCCACCCCAGGAAGCGCATGGCCCCTGTCCGGCAGCAACTGCTCGATGAGCTGAAGCGGCTGAAGATCTGGGCCGCCGGCAAGAGCCTGTCCAGCGCATGGCGAGGCATGCCCCCGTTCCAGCAGATCGCCAGGCTGGCGACGCTGGTGAAGGCGCCGGGCGTGCACGAAGCCTGGATGACGAGCGAGTTGCTGGCCAATGTGGCGGCGTTGGCCGGGCGCGAGCCAGGCCGCGAGCATCAGGCGACTCAGCTGCTCCTGTCACTGCCTCATCAAGGCAATTGGACCCTGCAGGGCTTGAACTGGCATGTTGACGTGACAGCCGAGCCCCCTGAGCGATTACCGGGCATCCAGGCCTTCGTGCTGATCGACGATGTCGCACCGCATGGCGGTGCCACCCTGGCGCTGGCCGGATCGCATCTCATCCATGGAGGGCCAGGCGCGGCGGGTCGCTTGCTTCGCGAACGGCTGAAGATGTCGAAGGTCCTGCCGGGCGATCTTCAGGCTCTGGGCATCGACATCGTCGAGATGTCCGGCTCGGCTGGCGATGTGTTCCTGATGGACATGCGCCTGCTGCATACACCGTCCATCAACGCCACCAAGCACATCCGCATGATGGCCACCTCCCGCTTCATCCTTGCCCCTTGATAGATCAGGCGCCATGCATGGTGCACTCAACAGCGTTTTGCGAGCAAGCACGCCTGGAAAGCACTTTGCTGGACACCTGCAAGGCCACCAGGCCCTTCAGGGCAAGGACGGCAAGGCAGGCTTCCTGGTGTCGAAGAACTCGTACAAGGGCTCCGAGCTGCGTGCCGAGTTCTGGGCTGATGAAGCGGCCAACAGCGGTGTCTTCCGTGCGAGACGGTCGGTTCGCCTCCGGGCCGTTCGCGCTGCAATCAGCGGGTGGGACGATCCGTTTCCGCCAGATCCAGATCCGGCAGATTTGATCTGGGCATTCGACGCTCCTGCGCGCTGGGCGCGAAGCGCTTGAGCAGCCAGTGGGTCGGCCACAGCACCACCACGGGCAGTGCGACCAGCATGAGCGCAAAGAAGACAGGGGCAGGCAGCCAGGTCTGCGCAGCGCTGTCGTTGAACCCGAAGACGTAATTCACGTTGACGGGAAGGCCGGGGTTCGATGCAGGTGCCGGCGGCATGGGGATGTACAGGTAGGACAGCCACATCGCAGCCCAGGCCAGCGGCCACCAGAGCCACAGGCCACGCCTGTCGTAACCCAGGCGCCAGACCAGCCAGATCAGCACCAGAGGCAGCCAGAAATGGAAGAACGACAGGAACCGAGTGAACAGCGGAAGGCTGTCCTGGAACATGTAGGCCGTCATGCCGGTGAAGGGCAGACCCATCCAGCTTCCCAGGAAGTCCAGCATCCAGACCGCCTGCGGCAGCAGGATGCCGACAGCGCATGCCGATGCAAGCAGCGGTGATTCGATCCACAGCGCCACCAGCGTCAGCAGCAGCGCCATGTCGCAGAAGTACAGGAAATTGGTGGGGCCGTAGGCCTGCCAGTAATAGGGCACCAGCACGGCCACGAAGGCCGTATAGGTCAGCTTGGTCCACAGAGGGAGACGAGGTGTTTGCAATGCCATTTGGTCGCCGGAAAGGGGCTTTAACGGTGTCGTCATGGAAGTTGCGTTTTGTTATACCCCACGGCAGGACGGGGTTTGGGTAACAAGGCATTCGGTGAATCCGGGTTATCCCTGCACAATCTGCGTGCATTTGTCACGACGCACGGCATGCAAGACCGTGCGCGCCAAGTGCGTCAAACCAAAGGAGTCTCTATGAAAATGCAAGTCAAACTGTTGGCCGCCGCTGCCGTCCTGGCCGTCTCGTCCACTTCCTCGTTCGCTGTGGTCGCACCTGACGGCGATCTGGGCGCGCTGACGAAGTACCCGGTGCAATTCGGCGGGTCGCGTTCCGGAGCTGAGCGGGTGCCTCAACCGGGTGATCGGCTTTTCTCGCACGACTACACGTTCACCCTGGGCGGCACGGCCTCTGTGATCGGCAGCGTCTCCAACTTCTTTGGCGAGACCTCGTTTTCGTCGGTCACCGTCACCTCTTCGGGCGGCGCCAGCTGGACCAAGTCGCTGACGGACATCAACGACCTGTCGTTCGATTTCGCCAACCTGGCTGCTGGCAGCTACACGCTGACGGTGGACGGCGTGTTCCCCCTGGGCTTTCATGCCTATTCGGGCTCGGTGTATGCCGCGGCCCCGGTGCCGGAGCCCGCGTCCATGGCGCTGGCGCTGGCCGGCCTGGGCATCGTGGCCGCCGTGGCGCGTCGCCGTCGTCCTCAGGCCTGATCGCTGTCGCGACCCCATTGAAAAGACCCGGGGCCGCCAAGGCGGTGCCGGGTCTGAACAAGCAAGGCCCGTCATGGGCCTTTTTGCTGGGCGCAGCCAGCAAGGCAGCGCTGATCAGGGAATCAGCGGCGCGATCCAGTCGGCGAACATGTCGCTCAGCAGCACGCGCTGTGTCGTCGGGTTCTCTTCATAGGCCCGCATCACCGCGCCCTTGCCGTCGAGCAGATTGTCGAGGAACTCGCCCACCGACTTGAGCTTCTTCTCCACGATGCTGGTGCCACCGAAGGTGACGATGGTCGTGCAGTGCGAGCCATTGATGTCGCGCTTGTTGGGGATGTAATAGCCGATGTTGGCCTGGGGCTTCATCTCGGCCAGCCAGGGCGTGATCTCCTGGCGCCACTTCACGTTGAGCAGCTTCAGGCGCTCTTCGTTGGTGGGCGCGTTGGCGATCTCGGGATAGAACTTCTGGTACGAGAAGGCCGAGAAGTTGGTGTCCTCCTGGAACATCGTGTAGCCGATGCGGTCGTTGGGGAAGATTTTGCCCAGGCCGCTGGTGATGGTGCCCAGGTTGTCGGCCGATCCGGCATTGGGGTACTTGGCGATCAGCTTGGTGACCAGGCCGTTGGCGCCGTCCAGGCCCCACACGTCGCGGATCTTGTTGTGCAGCAGCACCGAGGGCGCCTGTTGCGGCGTGGCCGTGCGCGGCACGTTGAACAGCGGGCCCGAATCGGCCATCAAGGCCATCTTCTTGGGCTGCAGGGTTTCGCGGAAGGCCGGGTACAGCGCGCTTGAGCCCACGCCGCCGGCCGAGAAGCCGGTCAGCAGCAGGTGTTCGGGCTTCTTCAGGCCGTTGTTGGCCAGCCAGGTGGCCACAGCCTGGGCGTTCACCGCGCCCTTGTGCATGTAGGCCATGGCGTTGTTCGGGTCCACATTGCTGTACAGGGCCGTCTTGTTGCCGGTGTGCACGTCGCCGGTGCAGTAGGTCAGGTAGACGATGTTCCAGCTTTGCGTCTGAACCGATTGCAGTGGGTGCAGGCGTGCGGTGAAGGGCGTGACCAGACCCCAGTGCGCCTGGCGGTTCCAGTCGGTCATGTAGTTGGCGGGGATGCCATCCGGGTTGACGGCGTCAAGCAGGGTTCCGCCCTTGCAGGAGGCCTGGTCCCAGCAGGCCCCGCCGCCCTCGAACATCACCACGGTCTTGCTGGTGAAGGGCGTGCGGTTGACGAAGAAGCGGTAAGGCGTGCCGTTGCCGCAGGTGGCGCCGGTGGAGGCGGGCAACTCCACCATCTCCCATTTGAGGTAGCCGGCGTGGGCCGCAGCGGCCAGGCTGGTGATGGCGGTGGCGGCCACGGCCTTGATCACGGTGTTGAGCAGGGTTCTGATGGTCATGGTGTTCTCTCCTCGGTCAGCTTGGAACGCCTGGACTGGCGCTGCGTGGACTCGATGTCACCGAGTGTGAAGAGAGGGCCTTGGGCCCCAGGGGCGGGCTTACCCCGGCGTGGCGGGTGCCCCCCTCGTTCTAGGGGGCGGCGAGTGTCAACTGCATGACGCTGGCGGACACCCGCTCGATGCCGTGGATTCGGGTCAACCCCAGGTCGCCGTGCCAGGCATGCGGGGGCAGCCGCTACGATGGCAGCCGGCGAGCGACGCCTGTGTCCCGCCGGATTGACTGCCGACACTGCCCACCGCCATGCCTTTTCTGCCTCACCCCACACCCTGCCTGCTGATCGCCAACCGGGGCGAGATCGCCATCCGCATTGCCCGCGCGGCGGCCGACCTGGGCTGGCGTTCGGTGGGCATCGTGTCGCAGGACGACCAGGCCGCGCTGCATGCCCGCCACGTGGATGCGGTGCACTTGCTGCCCGGCCGTGGCGTGCCGGCCTATCTGGACATCGACAACGTTGTGGCCGCCGCCTTGGCCGAGGGCTGCACCCACGTACACCCGGGCTACGGCTTCCTGAGCGAAAGCGCAGCCTTCGCGCGTGCTTGTGCCGCAGCCGGACTGGTGTTCGTTGGCCCCACGCCCGAGGCGCTGGACCTGTTGGGCGACAAGGCCCGCGCCCGCGCGCTGGCCAAGGCCTGCGACGTGCCGGTGACGGCGGGCCTGGACCACGCCGTCAGCCTGGCCGAGGCGCAATCCTTCCTGGCCGGCCTGGGTGAGGGCGGCGCGATGATGATCAAGGCGCTGGCTGGCGGCGGCGGGCGAGGCATGCGCGTGGTCGAACGGCCAGAGGATGTCGCGCCGTTCTACGAGCGCTGCCAGTCCGAGGCGCAGGCTGCCTTCGGGCGCGGTGATGTCTATGTGGAGCAGCTGGTGCAGCGTGCACGCCATGTGGAGGTGCAGGCACTGGGCGATGGGCAGGGCGGTGTGAGCCATGCCTGGGAGCGCGATTGCACTGTGCAGCGCAACCACCAGAAGCTGGTGGAGATCGCGCCCGCACCTGATCTGGATGCGGCCTTGCGTGACCGCTTGCTGGAAGCCGCGCTGCACCTGGCACGCGAGGTGGGCCTGCGCGGCCTGTGCACCTTCGAGTTCCTGGTCGATGTGGCGCACCCGGGCCGCTTCTATTTCATGGAGGCCAACCCGCGCCTTCAGGTGGAGCACACGGTGACCGAGCAGATCACCGGGCTGGACCTGGTGCGGGCGCAACTGGAGCTGTCGCAAGGCGCCACCCTGGCCGCGCTGGGCCTGGGCCAGGCCGACATCCCCGCGCCCCAAGGCCAGGCTGTGCAACTGCGCGTGAATGTGGAGCGCATGGACGCCGAAGGCCGCGCGCTGCCCGCCGGCGGCACGGTGCGCGCCTACGAGCCCCCCAGCGGGCCTGGCCTGCGGGTGGATGGCCATGGCCATGCCGGCTTCAAGCCCCATCCAGGCTTCGACACACTGCTGGCCAAGGTGATCGTGCATGAGCGCCGCGGCGCTTTCGACGCGCTGCTGCTGCGGGCGCGCCGCGCGCTGTCCGAGTTCCGCCTGGAAGGGGTGGACAGCAACCTGGCGTTCCTGCAGGCCGTGCTGGGCCATCCCGACCTGGCGGGTTACCGCGTGAGCACCCGCTGGCTGCAGGGCCGCATGGCCGAGCTGGCCGCCGCCAGCGCGCACCTGCCGCCGCCGCGGTTCGCCGCTGGCGGGGTTGATGAGGTGCAGGCCGGCCCTGAAGGTGGGGATGCGCTGGACGCTTCCCTGGCCCATGGCTTGCCTGTGTGCGCCAGTGTGCCCGGCTCGCTGGTGAGCTGGCTGGTCAAGCCCGATGACACCGTGGCCGCAGGCCAGCGCCTGGCCGTCATCGAAGCCATGAAGATGGAGTTCGAGGTCACCGCGCCGCAGCCCGGCCGCGTGCTGGCGCTGCTGGCCGAAACCGGCACCGTCGTGGCCGAAGGCCAGCCCTTGCTGGCGCTGGAGGCCTTCGAAGGCGATGCGGGTCCGGGGACTGTGCATGACGACACGCCAGGCCCCGACCATATCCGCCCCGACCTGGCCGAGGTGGTCGAGCGCCATGCGCTGCTGACCGACGCTCGCCGCCCCGAGGCCGTGGCCCGGCGCCACGCCAAGGGCCACCGCACGGCGCGCGAGAACATCGGTGATGTCCTGGACGAAGGCAGCTTCCTGGAGTACGGCGGCCTGGCACTGGCCTCGCAGCGCCGCCGCCTCACCGAGGCCCAACTGATCGACAAGAGCCCGGCCGATGGTCTGGTGGCGGGCCTGGGCACCGTCAATGCCGCGCAGTTCGGCGAGCAGGCCGCGCGCTGCATGGTGCTGGCCTACGACTACACCGTGTTCGCCGGCACGCAGGGCATCGTCAACCACAAGAAGACCGACCGCCTGCTGCACCTGGCCCTGCAGCGCGCGCTGCCGCTGATCCTGTGGGCCGAAGGCGGCGGTGGCCGCCCGAACGACGAGTACCCTGGCGTGAGCCTGCTGGACAACATGACCTTCCTGGGACTGGCGCGCCTGAGCGGACTGGCGCCCACCGTGGCCATCGTCAACGGGCGGTGCTTTGCAGGCAATGCCTCGCTGGCCGGCTGCTGCGACGTGATCATCGCCACGCAGGACACCAGCATCGGCATGGCCGGCCCTGCGATGATCGAAGGCGGAGGGCTGGGCCGCTTCGCCCCCGAAGAGGTGGGGCCTGTCAGCGTGCAGGCGCCCAATGGCGTGATCGACATCGTGGTCGAGAACGAGCAGGAGGCCGCGCGGGTGGCCAAGCAGTACATCGGCTACTTCCAGGGACGCCTGCCGCAATGGTCCTGCGCCGATCAGCGCCTGCTGCGCCACGCCGTGCCCGAAAAGCGCACGCGTGTCTATGACGTGCGCGCCCTGATCAGCACCCTGTGCGACGACGACTCGGTGCTGGAGCTGCGCCCCCGGTTCGCGCCCGGCATGGTCACGGCGCTGGTGCGCATCGAGGGCCGGCCCATGGGCCTGATCGCCAATGACCCGCGCCACCTGGGCGGCGCCATCGATGCGGACGGCGCCGACAAGGCCGCGCGCTTCATGCAGCTGTGCGATGCCTTCGACGTGCCGCTGGTCTCGCTGTGCGACACGCCCGGCTTCATGGTGGGGCCTGACGCCGAGAAGACCGCCACCGTGCGGCACTTCTCGCGCATGTTCCTGGTAGCCAGCAGCGTGACGGTGCCCTTCTTCACCGTGGTGCTGCGCAAGGGCTACGGCCTGGGCGCGCAGGCCATGACGGCCGGCAGCCTGCTGGCGCCGGACTTCACCGTGGCCTGGCCCACGGGCGAATTCGGGCCCATGGGCCTGGAAGGCGCGGTGCGCCTGGGTTTTGGCAAACAGCTCGAGGCCATCGAGGATCCGGTGCAGCGCCAACAGATGTTCGACCAGTTCGTGGCCGCGGCCTACCAGCGCGGCAAGGCCCTGAACATGGCCGCCCATCTGGAGCTCGATGACGTGATCGACCCGGCCGACACCCGCCGCTGGCTGGCGAAGGGGCTGGCGGCCATGCCGATGCCCGTACCCAGGCAGGGCCGCAAGCGGCCCTTCGTTGATGCTTGGTAGATTTGCCGACCCTCATTCGGGGGGGACGTAGCGTTAGCCATCGGTACCGTCAACAATTGCTCATTTAGAGTCGCGCAGCATCTAACAGAGGTCGCGACGATGGTTGATGACAGGGGAGACACAGTTGGTCTGGAGCCATCCGCGCACGGCGCGGCGTGGCCACTGGCTGCATTGGCTGGTGCGGCACTGACCGCTTGTGGCGGGGCAGGCGATGACGATCCTGCCGATCCGAGCGCACCGCCGACGGTGGCCAACAGCATTGAGTCGGAGCCCGTGCCCTGGCCCGATGAGAACCAGGCCGCCCGGTTCCTGAACCAGGCGGCACTGGGCGCCACGGTGGACGGCATCACGCGCGTCACCACCTTGGGCTATGAAGGATGGTTGGCCGAGCAGATGGCCGCGCCGCCTGTGCACAACCTGTACAGCATCGCAGAGAACGTGGGCTGGACCGATCCCGCCTGGATGTCGACCGATGTGGGTCTGGACAATTTGCTCTGGTTCAACCTGTTCCAGGCGGATGATGTCCTGCGGCAACGGGTTGTGCTGGCCCTGTCCGAGATCTTCGTCGTGTCGGTCCGCAACATGCCGATCCCCTACGGGCATATCGCGGTGCTGGCGTTCTGGGATCTGCTGGCACAGCATTGCTTTGGCAATTTCCTGGATCTGCTGGAGGCCATCACGCTGTCCCCGGCGATGGGCACATACCTGAGCCTGCACGGCAGTGCCAAGGCGGACAGCACCGGCCGCCATCCTGATGAGAACTTCGCACGTGAAGTGCTGCAACTGTTCACCATCGGCTTGGTGAAACTGGACATCTACGGTGAGCCCGTCAAGGATGCACAAGGCAACCCCGTCGAGACTTACAACAATGCGACCGTCACGCAGTTGGCGCGTGCCTTCACCGGCTGGGATTTCGACGCCACCAGTGTGAGCTTCCTGCCGTCAACCACGGCCGACTATGTGAACCGCCCGATGACGTTTTTCGGTGATCGCTACGACACCGATCCGAAATGGGTGCTTGATTCCGGCAACACGATCACGGCAGCCCCGGGCCGGCCAGCGTTGCGCCAGGCGCTGCAGTTCATTTTCAATCATTCCAACGTGGGGCCCTTCGTGGCCAAGCAGTTGATCCAGAGGCTGGTCACCAGCAACCCGGAACGCAACCATGTGGCGCGTGTGGCGCAAGCCTTCAATGACAACGGTCAGGGCGTTCGTGGCGACATGAAGGCCGTGCTGCGTGCGGTGCTGCTCGATCCGTTGGCGAGGCATGTCGGCCTGCCGGACGAGCAGCAGGCCCGCCGCGGCAAGCTGCGCGAACCTGTGCTGCGCCTGGTCCATTGGGGTCGCCTCACCAACGTGGTGTCCAACGATGGCACCTGGAACGCGGGCAATCTGTCCACGTCCGACAAGCTGGCCCAGGGGCCGATGCGTGCGCCCTCGGTCTTCAACTTCTTCCGGCCTGGCTATGCCGTGTCGGAAGGTTCCGGCACGATGCTGGCCCCCGAGATGCAGATCACGGACCAGTCTTCGGTGGTCGGCTATGTCAACTACATGCTTGATGTGGTGCAGGTTGGCCTGGGCTACAGCGATGCCGAGCGCATCGCGCCCCAATACGATCTTGACGGACAGGATTGGGACGCACTGGCGGCCTCCCCGGAGCAACTGGTGGATCGGCTCAATCTCTTGCTGACCGGCAGAACCTTGTCGCAGAACACGCTGAGCGTGGTGTTGCAGGCGGTGCGTGCCGCCCAGGCCACGCCCAATGTGTTCGGCGTGGGCGATGTCTCGCAGGCGCGCAACCGTGTGGTGGTGGCCTTCTTCCTGATCATGACCAGCGCCGACTACCTGGTGCAGCGCTGATCTTCCCTGAGCAATGATGAGGCCTTAGGCATGAACAACGACACCCTGAACCGGCGTGCTTTCCTGCGACGCAGTGGTGCCATGACCGTGGCCGGAACCATCGCGCCGTGGGCCATGAACCTGGCAGCCATGGCCGAGGCCGCTGCGGCTGCAAGTCCTGCGGATGATTACAAGGCCGTCGTCTGCGTTTTCCTGCAGGGGGGCAACGACCATGGCAACACGCTGGTGCCCTACGACCAGGCCAGCTATGACACCTATCTGGCGGCCCGCTCCAGCGTGGCCATTGCGCGCGGTGCGCTGACAGCGCAGGTGCTGAGCCCGAGCAACCCGTTGCCCCCGGGCCGGCAGATGGCGCTGGCCCCGGCCCTGGAAGACATCAAACCTCTGTTCGACGATGGTCGGATGGCGGTGCTGCTCAACATCGGGCCTCTGCAGGGCCCCACCACGCAAAGCGACTACTACAACAGCCGTTCATTGCCACCCAAGCTGTTCTCTCACAACGATCAGCAGGCCGTGTGGCAGTCATCGCGTCCGGAAGGGGCGCTCGCAGGTTGGGGTGGCATCATCGGCGAGCAAGGCTTGCCTGCGGCCGCGGCCCGCCAGCCCAAGGACAATCTGGCCTGCGTGAACCTGAGTGGCAATGCCGTGTTCGTGGCCGGCGAGAACACCAGCCAGTACATGGTCGATCCCCTGGGCGTGCCTTCCCTGCGGCTCATGCAGCAGAGCTTTTTTGGCATTCCTTCGCTGGCCAATGCCTTCAAGGCCCTGTCGGTGGACGTGGGTGCCGATGCCCACTGGCTGGCCCGTCACCATGCCGGTGTGTTGCGCAGCGCGCTCAACACCAATGGCCTGCTGCGCACCGAGGTCGATGCCGCAGGCTCGCAGATCCAACCCCTGGCGGCCACGAGTGAGGCCCAGCGTCTGGCCTTGCAGCTCAACATGGTGGCGCGCATGATCGAGGCCCGCCAGCGCCTGGGATTGAAGCGACAGGTGTTCTTCGTGTCCCTCGGAGGTTTTGATCATCACGACGGCCTCACGGCATCGCACCCGGTTCTGTTGCGGCGCGTCGGCGCAGCGTTGGCCACTTTCCAGGCCAATCTGCGGACCCTGGGTGTCGAAAACCAGGTGACGACCTTCACCGCGAGTGATTTCGGCCGAACGATGAACACCAATGGTGATGGCTCTGACCATGGCTGGGGCAGCCACCATTTCGTGCTGGGCGGCGCTGTGCGCGGTGGGCGCTTCTACGGCGAGTTGCCCGATGTTGTCGGTGGCAGCACCGACATTGGTCAAGGCCGGCTGCTGCCCACGATGGCGGTTGATCACCTGTCGGCCGCGCTGGCCCGCTGGATGGGTGTGACGGACACGGCCGCGCTCGCGCGCATTGCGCCTTATTTGTCGCGCTGGAACGGCACCAACCCGTTGTCGTCACTGCTGAGCACCACCGTCTGACGACGGGGCGGTGGCTGGCAGCAGCTACCATCCGGGGCTCTTGTGTCCCAGCCGCCTCGAAGCCACCATGCCTGCACTCGCCACCGCCCAACGTTCCAACCAGCTCAGCCGCACCCTGGCGCGGTTTCAAGGCCTGCCCGCTGCGCTGCGGGTTCCCCTGATGAGCTTCCTGCTGGGCAAGGTCGTGCCCTTCGTCGGCACGGCCAGCCTGCGCTTCGACGAAGTCAGCAGCCAGCGTGTGGTGGTACGCATACGCAACCGCCGCAAGGTGCAGAACCACATCAAGGGCGTGCACGCGGCCGCCATGGCGCTGCTGGCCGAAACGGCCACCGGCTTTTGCGTGGGCATGAACCTGCCGGACGACAAGCTGCCGCTGATCAAGTCGCTCAAGGTGGATTACCTCAAGCGGGCGCAGGGCGACCTGACCGCCGTGGCCGAACTCAGGCCCGAGCAGATCCACCTGATCACCACCCAGGACAAGGGTGAGGTCACCGTGCCGGTGACCATCACCGATGAGAGTGGCGCGGCACCCATCCAGTGCGAGATGGTGTGGGCCTGGGTGCCCAAGGCGCGACGTTGACAGCGGCGTCACTGAATACGGTGTGAACCTCGTCACACCGACCGACGGATTTGCGACTTTTTCACCAAATAGAACTTCGGGTTTCTACGAATCTGCACATCAATTAATACGACTGTTGTGCTGCAATCGTGGCTCTTTCGAGGGCGCTCCCCAGCCCTCCCTACGGAGTTCATGAAGTGAAAAAATACGTGTTGGCTGCCGTGTCGGCAGCTGTCTTGCTGACCGCCTGCGGTGGCGGTGGCAACAGTGGCGAAACCAAGGCCACGATCACCTCGGTGAAGGTGGTGGGTGCGAGCTTGGCGGATTCGGGCTCGCTCGGCTACAAGTCGACGATCCAATCTAGCAGCACAAGCTACAGGGTCTACTCAGAGCGCATCGCCGCCTCCTACGGCATCAGCAACTTCTGCTCTGCGTACAGCAGTCCAGACAATGGATCGACCTTTACCGCGAACGTAGGCTGCACGAACTACGCAGTGGCAGGTGCGGCCATCAACTATTACGCGAACCCATCCTCAAAGCTGTCGCAATTGCAGCAGTTGGTTGATGCGGGCAATGCAGGCTACAGCTCTGGTGATCTTTTGATCGTGGGCGAAGGCAGTGCCAATGACGTGGCCACGTTGGTTGGAGCGTACGTCCCTGCTTACCTGGGTGTGTCGTACACACAGTTCACGGCGCTGCGCGGGTCGATGGGCTTGGGCGCAAGTGCGGGGACGCGAGACGCTCTGCAAGCCGAGGGCGTTGCGTATGTCGAGAAGCTTGCAGACCAATTGGCCGCATCGATCAAGACGAATGCGCTCGACAAGGGTGCTCTGCGGGTGGCCGTCTTGAACACGCTGGATGTCACCAAGACACCTCAGTTGGCTGCAGCGCTTGCAAACTACGGGTCGACCAATGCTCTGGCCATGCAGGCTGTCATCCAGTCCTGGATCGTGGCCTACAACGCGCGGCTGGCTGCCAACCTTGCTCCATACGCGGGCAAGGTGGCTATCGTTGATTTCTACACGAACTTCAACGCCGAAATGGCCGATCCAGCCCAGTACGGGCTCAATGATGTGACGGGTACGGTGTGCGACCAGATCGTCAATGCCGGTGGTACCCATTCGCCTGGGGCGGTGACGCTCAGCTCATCGACCGTGAGGGCTGCGTGCACTGATTCGGCGGCCTCGGCGATCACGCCCTCGCAGGGCGCAGACGGCACCAGCACGTGGTGGCAGCACTACCTCTTTGCGGATCGCTTCCACCCCACGCCCTATGGCCACCAACTGCTGGCCCAACTCGTGGCCAAGCGCCTGACCGAAGCCGGCTGGCTGTGAGCTGACGGGAGCACCAAGACATCATGACCAAGAAGTTCGCACTCTCCTCGGCCCTCGTGGCCGCCACGCTGGCCTTCAGCGGCCTGGCCCAGGCCCAGCAGGCCGGCACTTGGCTGTTCCGCGTGGGTGCCATGTCCATCATTCCCCAGGTGAGCAGCGGTGACCTGAGCGCACCCTCGGTGCCGGGTGTGAAGATCGACGTGGATTCGTCCACCACGCTGGCCGGCGGCATCAGCTACATGCTGACCGACAACTGGTCGCTGGACGTGCCCCTGGCGATCCCGCCCAAGCACAAGATCAAGGGCGACGGCGCCATCTCGGGCTCTGGCGAGATCGGCACCACCCGCGTGGTGCCTGCCACGATGTTCCTGCAGTACCGCTTCCTGGAGGCGCAGTCCACGTGGCGTCCCTATCTGGGCGCAGGCCTGACCTACGCTCGGTTCTATGGCGAGAAGGGCAACGGCACCCTGACGGCCATCACCGATCCGGGCGGCTCGACCACGCTGAGCATCAAGAGCGAATTCGCGCCGACCGTGCAGGCCGGCATGACCTACTCGCTCACGCCTCAGGTCTACCTGGACGGCTGGGTGGGCAAGACCTTCCTGAAGGTGCGCAGCACGCTGAGCACGGGCCAGCACATCGACACCAAGCTCGATCCGGTGATCGTGGGCCTGTCCGTGGGGTATCGCTACTGATCTGTCCGGATGATGGCGCTCTGTCGCGCCGGCTCCGACCAGGCCGCCTTCGGGCGGCCTTTTTCATGCCGGTGATTGAACGTGACACGCGTCAGGCCTTGTCATCCATCCTGACGATGATGGCCGCCTTCAATCGAACGCTGCCATCACGGCGTGCTGGTGCATCACCTGTCTGGAACCAGAATCATTTCGGTGATGGGCCGGACTTCGCCAGGGTTGATCCCGTCGATGGCGGGCAGAAGGTGGGCATGCCTGGCTGGGTCGACAGGTTCGATGCGCGAGCGAGCATCCACGCCACCCAGGGCGGTATGGACATGGGTCAGGCCTGCGCCCAGCGCGAGGGAGGCCTTGCGCATGGAGGTGTCATTGGCGTCAAGCGACATCAGGGTGTAGGGCTTCAGGCCCACGCCGATTCGGAACAGCAGGTCGTAGCCCAGCCTCACACCCAGGTCCTCAGCCTGCTGGTAGATGTCCGAGGCCTTGCCCACGGCGGTAGAGCGGCCCATCGAGATGAGCTTGCCCTCGTAGACGTAGCTGATGCCGAACTGGCTCGTGCTGGTCGGCAGGAAGCTAGAGCCGATGTTGAACCAGCGAATCTCGATGGGCAGCTCGCCCCGGTACTCGATCTTGCCGGGGCCGTCGGTGTAGCTCCCAAGGCCCTTGAGGAAGCTCTTCATGATCTTGGAGAAGTCGCTGCCCTTGCACTGCGGGCAGCCCGTGACGCGGACCCTGGGCATGTAGCCAAGGAAGTCGGTCGTTGCTGTCTTGCTCATCTGGTCGCGCAAGAGCTGCGGCGAGGCTTCGGGCATGTTCGGGCCCGGGCGGTAGATGGAAAGGTCGTTCGGGATGGAGGCCTTTGTTTTCGCGAAAAAGGCCAGGCTGGTTTCATCCGTGCGAAGCATGGCGCCGGTCGGGATGTCCAGAGGGGGCGATGCCTGGACTGGCGCTGCCTCACTTCCTGGTGATGATGCAGCGCTCGCTGCTGCGATCGGTGTCGTCCAGGCGGGGGGCGCGGAATTGGGGGCCACATCTGCGGCGAGACTGTGGCCGGCCAGTGCCATCAAGAGGCTGGTCACGGTGGCTGGATTCTTCATGAACATCGTTGATGCAGGGCTCACGCTGTTGTGATGTGAGTGACAGGTGCGACGTCAAGGTTCGCATAAAGCCGAAGCGCCATCCGGCCAGCCCCCGGGAAAAGGCAACTACTCCTCACAATTGGCCGGGCTTGTACCCCGCCAACATCAGATTCGTGTGGGGGGTGTCCGGTCTTGCCCTGGTCAGCTCCGCTGCCCGTAGGGGCAGTGGTTCGGGCGGGGGCCCACCTGCGGGTGCTTGCGGCAGGTGCCCGGACGCTTGTCGTACACGGTGCAGCGCCGCGTCTGGGCATCGAGGAAGCGGCAATCGCCATCGGCCCTGCGGCCCAGCGTGTAGATCTCGTGCTTGAAATTGAAGTGCTCGATCAGGCCGGCCTTGCTCAGGCGCTTGGCGATCTGTTTGGGCGCCTCGTGCTCAGCCTCGAAGGGGTCGACCAGCTCCAGGCGCACCAGGTCGGGCAGCTTCACCTCCACCGGCATGGTGCAGCAGTTGGCCATGCAGCGGTCGCACAGGCCGGTGCGGTAACGCGTCCAGGTCTCGGTGCGGTCAACGTCGACGATGTGGATGGAAGATCTCATGCTCAGGGGCCATCAAGCACAACGCCCGGCAGGGCGCCAGGCGTTGACTTGATCCAGCAGGAATCAGAGAAGGGGCTCAGCCCGCCTGCACACGCGCGGTCACGGCCTTGCCGCTGCGCAGGCCCAGCTTGTTCATCAGCTGACGGTCGCGCTCGACCTCGGGGTTGCCGGTGGTCAGCAGCTTGTCGCCGTAGAAGATGGAGTTGGCGCCAGCCAGGAAGCACAGTGCCTGCACGGATTCGGGCATCTGCTGGCGGCCGGCCGACAGGCGCACGCGCGCCGTGGGCATGGTGATGCGGGCCACGGCGATGGTGCGCACGAACTCCAGCGGATCGAGCGGTGGCGTGTCGGCCAGCGGCGTGCCGGGCACGCGCACCAGGTCGTTGATGGGCACGGACTCAGGGAAGGTGGGCAGGTTGGCCAGCTGGGCGATCAGGCCGGCGCGGCCTTCACGCGTTTCGCCCATGCCGACGATGCCGCCGCTGCACACCTTGATGCTGGCGCTGCGCACATGGGCCAGCGTGTCCAGGCGGTCCTGCATGTCGCGCGTGGTGATGATGTCGCCGTAGAGCTCGGGCGCGGTGTCCAGGTTGTGGTTGTAGTAATCCAGGCCGGCGTCCTTCAGGGACTGGGCCTGCGTGTCGGTCAGCATGCCCAGGGTGCAGCAGGCCTCCAGGCCTTCATCCTTGATCACGCCGATCAACTCGGCCACCTTCTCGATGTCGCGGTCCTTCGGGGCGCGCCAGGCAGCGCCCATGCAGAAGCGGCTGGCACCGGCTTCCTTGGCGGCCACCACGGCTTCGCGCACTTGCTCGGGCGACATCAGCTTGCTGGCCGTGACACCGGTGTCGTAACGTGCGGCCTGCGGGCAGTAGCCGCAGTCTTCCTCGCAACCACCGGTCTTGACGGAGAGCAGCGTGGCGTGTTCGACCTCGTTGGCATCCCAGTGCTGGCGGTGCACCTGCTGCGCCTGCCACAACAGATCGTTGAAGGGCAGGTTGAACAGCTCGAGCACCTTGTCGCGAGGCCAGCGGCCATTGTCGAAGTTCGGGTCGGTGCAGTCGCCACCGCAACCATGGGCGTTGAGCACGGCCTTGGGCTGCCATGTCACGGGCTGCGGTGTCGAAGGCAGTGTGGAGGGCGATGCGGCTTGCGCAGAAGACAAAGTGCTGACGGACATGGGGTGGAGCTGCCTCGGGGCAGATCTGAAAGCAATCAAAACAGGGGCAGTGTAGGACAGGCCTGGGGGATGCGCCAAGCGATCCGGGAATGCCGACTACCGTGCAGGCGGACCCGCTTGCGGCGCCTGACGCGTGGTTTGGTCAACGGAAGCCGCATTGCACACATTGCTTTACATGGCCTACAATGATACTAATTCTCATTCAATAGTGTTGAGGCATGGGCCTGGCTGCCATGGTGCAGGCTCTTCTCGCTGATTTCCGCGTCTGCCTCGGCGCACATCATGCGTGCCGTATGCACTGTGGTGGGTGGTGGAGGCGGGCCATTGGTATTCGTCAATCGCTCCACGCCCCTTTTCTCCATGACACGTTTCCAAACAAGCAGTGTGGCCGCCGCCGTGGCCCTGCTGACCGCCCTGGCCGCACCAAGCGCCTCGGCACAAGCCGCGGCAGCGCCCGCCGACGCGCAGCCTGCCCAAAGTACCGAGGCCCTGCCCACCGTGACCGTGCGCGCCAGCGCCGATGCCTCAGCGCAAGGACTGTCGCCCGCCTACGCCGGTGGCCAGGTGGCCCGCGGCGGCCGCGCCGGAATTTTGGGCACGCGTGACAACATGGACACGCCGTTCAGCATCACGGCCTACACCAACGAGCTGATCCAGGACAGGCAGGCAAGAAGCGTGGGCGACGTGCTGCAGAACGACCCGACCGTGCGCGTGGCGCGCGGCTTCGGCAACTTCCAGGAGTCGTACTTCATCCGCGGCTTCGTGCTCTTCTCGGATGACGTGGCCTACAACGGCCTGTACAACCTGCTGCCGCGGCAGTACATCGCCACGGAGCTGTTCGAGCGTGTGGAGGTGCTGCGCGGGGCTTCGGCTTCCCTCAACGGCGCCAACCCGAATGGCAGTGGCATTGGCGGGGCGATCAACCTGTTGCCCAAGCGGGCACCCAATGAGCCTCTGAACCGGTTGAACGTTTCTCTCGAGGGCAATGGATCCCTGGGGACGGTGTCCGCCGACATAGCTCGGCGTTTCGGCCCGGACCAGAGCACTGGCTTGCGCGTGAATGCCGCGCTGCGTGACGGCAGCACCCATGTAGAGCGCGAGTACGTAAGCCTTGGCTTGGTCTCGGTTGGCATGGATTGGCGCAGCCGCGATGTCCGCTTGTCGGGCGACATCGGCTACCAAGATCACAAGTTGCGCCGTACTCGTACCAACGTTACCCTGGGAACCAATGCCGCGCCTCTGACCACTCTGCCATCCGTCCCGGACAACGAGGGCAACTGGGCGCAGGATTGGTCGTATTCCAATGAGCGCGACGTCTTCGGAACGCTGCGCGGTGAGTACGACATCAGCGACACCGTGACAGCATGGGCTGCCTATGGTGCGCGTCGTGGCCAGGAGGCCAACTCGCTGGCCAATGTCACGGTCAGCAACGGTGCCACGGGGGCTGCCAGCACCAGCCGCTTCGACAATGCTCGCGAAGACCGTGTGGACACCGGCGAGGTGGGCCTGCGAGCCAAGCTGCGCACCGGCGGCGTGGGCCATGAGCTGGTGGCGTCGTACGCGATGTTCCAACTGAAGAAATACAACGCCTATGCGTTGGGCAGTTCGATTGCCACCAACATTTACCGGCCGGTACGGGCAGCCCAGCCCGCTTTCACCTTTCTTGGCAATGATCTTTCCGATCCGGCCTACAACGGCAAGGTGGATTTCGAAAGCTACGCGCTGGTCGACACACTGGCCTTGTTTGATGACCGCCTCCTTGTCACGATCGGTGCCCGTCATCAGCAACTGAAGACAGAGGGCCGGAGCTACACCACGCGCAGTCTGACGACAGGTGTGATCGTTCCCGGCCGCGTGAACTCTTCTTACGACGAAAGCCGTACGAGTCCCCTGCTGGGGGTGGTCTTCAAGGTGGCCCCCAAGTTCTCTGTGTATGGCAATTACGTTGAAAGCCTGGCCCAAGGTCAGACGGCGGCGGCTGCCACCGGCGGTCCAACGCCGCTCAACAATGGCGAGATCATGGCGCCCTATGTGTCACGCCAGAAGGAAGTGGGTGTGAAGTACGACGGTGGCCGCCTGTCAGCGAGTGCTGCCTTGTTCTCAACATCCAAGCCACGTGCCTTTATCAACAGTGCGCTCGTATTCGCAACGCAGGGAGAGGACAAGCATCAAGGGCTGGAGTTGACCGTTCAAGGTGTGGCCATGCGCGGCTTGCGCCTGCTAGGTGGTGCCACTTGGCTGGATGCGAAGCAGGAGAAGACGGGTGTCGCCAGCACTGAGGGCAAACAGGTGATCGGTGTGCCTCGTTTCCAATCTACGATCGGCGCTGAGTGGGATGTGCCGGGGGCACGTGGGGTGGCCTTGGATGGTCGGCTGATCCATACAGGCGGACGGTATGTCTATGCCAACAACACGCTGAAGGCGCCGAGCTGGACCCGGGTGGACATTGGAGCTCGCTACATCACCGACATCCAGGGCCGTGCGGTCACACTGCGCGCCCGCATCGAGAACCTGGCAGACCGTGACTACTGGGCTTCGGTGGGCGGCTCACCGGATTCGGGCTACCTGGCCGCGGGTGCGCCCCGCACGCTGGGCGTGAGCGCCAGCGTCGATTTCTAAGCAAGCTGACGTCGCGCCGCCCTGGCGCGGCACACCACACGGCCCCTGCCGACCGCAACCCTGTTCGCGTGTCATCAGGGGCCGTGGCGTTAAGCTTGCGCACATGCGTTTCGAACACCTGATTGAAATCAATGCCCCGGCGACAGCCCTGGGCGCGATGGCCCCGCTGTTCACCCGGGAGCAACTGTGGCGCGGCCTGATGCAGCGCGTGCAGACCCCACAGCGTTTCCCGATGGGCCCCGAGCGTTGTGAGTGGCGTGAAACTGAGCCCGGCGTGTTCCAGCGCTCGGTGCATTTCGGTCCGCACGTGCTGCGCGATGAGGTGGAGACCACGCCGATGGAGCGCATCCGTTTCACCCCGGAGCCGCATGGCGATACCGCGCCCGTGCGCTTGAGCATCGACATCGAAGAGCCGACGCCCGGCCGCATGGTGCTGCGCTTCACCTATGAAACGCTGGGCGAGCCCAGTGCCGAAGAGAAGTACTACGCCGAGTACCGGCACAACGCCTGGCTGCACAACGACCGCGACATGGTGCGCACCTTGCGACAGTGGCTCAGCGAAGAAGGCCTGTGACGCTGGCCGCAGCCATCAGCCCCGTTTGAGCGGGTTGGCGGGCAGCGTGCGCTGGCGCCAGAAAATGGTCCAGCACGATCAGGCCGAGCACGGCCACCAGCAGGCGCCAGCGAAAGGCGCGCCGCGTGTGCGCCGTGGGAGGTTTCGTCACCATGGACGTCTCCTGGGGTGAGGAGTTGGCCGGGCGTGGTCTTGGCCACCACCTCGTGAACTATTCACATATGGTTGAGGGTAGACCCTGCGCCAGCAATCAGGGCTAACCCATGGGTGGGGTGGCCGCTGGCAGGCGCAGCGTGAAGCACGACCCCATCCCCTCGCGCGTGTCGACCGTGACTTCGCCGCGCATGCGCTCGACCAATAGCTTGACGATGTACAGGCCCAGCCCCGTGCCTTCGATGTAATGCGCCGATGACACCACGCGCTTGAAGGGCTGGAACAGCTGGCCGGCATCTTCGGGCGTCATGCCGATGCCGTTGTCGGCGATGTCGATGACGACTTCGTCGCCCTCCAGCCTGCCGTCGATCGTCACCTGTCCGCCAGGCCGGTTGTACTTGCAGCCGTTGGACAGCAGGTTCATGAACACCTGCTGCAGGCGCTGAGGATCGGCCCGCGCGCGCAGGGGCTTGTCCGGCAGCCGGTCGATGAAGGTGACCTGGTAGCGCGTGGCGACCCCGTCGAGCAGCGCCAGGCTGCCTTCCAGCATCGGCCCGATCTCCACGGCCTGCAGGTTCATGCGGACCTCGCCGGCCTCCACCTTGGTGAGGTCCAGCACGTCTTCGACCAGGGCCAGCAGTTGTTGCCCGGCACTGAGGATCCACTGCACTTGCTGGGTTTGGCTGTCGGTGAGCGTGCGGCTGGTGTCCAGGTGCAGCAGTTGCGCGAAGCCCAGGATGGCGTTGAGCGGCGTGCGCAACTCGTGGCTCAGGCGTGACAGGAACATCCGCTGGGACTCGGCCACCTGCCTGGCGGCATCGCGCTGAGCGGCCAGATCGCTCTGGGCCTGCTCGGCGGTGACGTCGCGCACCACGCCCACCAGGCGGCTGCCTGCGGCGGCACTGCTGTGGTCCATCCGGCCTGTGGTTTCCAGCAGGCGGGCGACGCCGTCGGCGCCGTGCGTGAGGTGGCGCTTCTTCAGAACCGCCCCATGGTTCAGCGAGTCGTTCATGCCCTGGCGCAGATGGTCCCGGTCCTGTTCGTCGATCATGTCCCGCACCTGGGGGCGGGGCATGGTGACGCCCTGGTCACCCATGCCATAGAGGGCCGAGGCCCGGCCGTCCATGTGGATCAGGTCGCGGGCGATGTCCACCTCGAACAGGCCGACCTCGGAGGCTGCGGCGGCCAGGGCCCAGCGATCATTGGCCTCTGCGAGGGCCCGCTGGTGCGCCGTCTGGCGGCTCAGGGAGCGGCGCATCACGGCCACGCTGAGCAGTGACAGCAACACAGCCGACAGCAGGATCGAGCCGACCAGCAGGGACTCCGTCAGGCGAGAGGCCGTGGCCAGGCTGGCGCTGAACTGCTTTTCCATGAAGGTGAGCTGATCGTTGATGTCACGCAATTGCCGCAGGGCGGGGGTCAGGGCCCCAGGAGCATCGCCTCGCTCGACCTGCAGGCGCAATTGGCGTGCCGATTCACGCATTCGGTCGATCAGCGCGTCGCCTTCCACCCAGGCGTTCAGGGCATCTCGGAACATCGGCTGGTCGCCCAGCCGGCGAAACAGCGACACCATGCCATCGATGTCGTCAGGGTGGACGCCCCCTTGGATGAAGCCGGCGCGGATGCGCGCCATGTCCGGATCGGGGCGCTCCATTTCCTGGCGCGCCTGGCGATCACCCAAGGGCACGGCCAGGGCTTCCTCGTAGCGTGCAAAGTGAATGGGCTCGCGGCTCTGGGCATAGTCCAGCAGGTGCAGGAAGGCCTCGTGGCGTGCCTTGGACCACAGGCTCTCGCCACTCACGTAGGCCCGCACGGCGGCCAGCACGTTCACGCTGGTCACGGCCAGCAAGGCGACCAGGCATACCACCGCCAGGGAGGGTGCCAGCAGGCCCAGGTACAGGCGCCACGGACGAGGCGCAGGGGTCGAGGGTGCCTGCGCGTCGCGAAGCCCTTGCATGTTGTCGTGTGATCCTGAGGGGCGGCAAGGCCCGATCCGGACAAGCTAACAGAAAGGCCAGCCCTTGAGAAGCCAGCTTTGACGCACAAGTTCAGAGAACCGGGTGGGGCAGCGGCGGCCTGGCCGAATAGCCGAGGGATGGGCCGTCAGGCAAGGCCGTTGCACGGCCATCTGCCACCGCCTGCCCCAACACGGGCACCGTGGCCTGCAGGGCATGCGCATCGGCACCCAGGCCGCGCACCACGCACAGGGCGGCCGGGCCGCAGGCCGCGAAGCGGCGCAGGTCGGCCGGGGTGAGCAGGCCGCCGATGGCCACGACGGGCACCGGGCTGTGGGCCACCCACCAGCGCAGGTTGTCCTCGCCTTGCGGGCGCCATGGCATGTCCTTGGTGGTGGTGGGCAGCACGGGGCCGCAGGCGATCAGGCTGGCGCCGCAGCCGGCCGCGCGGGCCAGTTCCCACAGGCTGTGCGAGCTCAGTCCCAGCATCAGGCGGTGGCGGGAATCCAGCAGTGTGCGGCGGTCGGTGGTGCCCAGGGCCAGCAGGTCTTCCTGTCCCAGGTGCAGGCCCACGCGGGCGTTGGGCCCACTGCCCGGTGGTGGCAGCGCGGCCAGGGTCTCGCGCCAATGGTCGTTGATGAACAGCGCGGCACCGGCCTGTTGGCTGGCGTCGATGGCCTGGTCGAGGTGGGCACGCACGCCCTGTCGTGCCTTGTGGCGCAGTTGCAGGCAGCGCAGGCCGGCATGCAGGGCCTGGGTGATGCGTTCACCCGTGTCGACGATGCCGTACAGGCCATCGGCGGGCGGCTCGAACGCCTGGAAGAGCGGTGTCTCGTGCGCGGTACCGTGGAGCAGGCGCCAAGGCAGTTCGCGCCCCAACCCCAGCCAGGGCAGCGGCGCACCGCCGTGCCTGATGCCGTGCGCGAACCCGGGTGTGGCGATCACAGGGCCCGGGCCTTGGCCTGCCGCGTGGCTGTTCGTCAACGCATGGTGCGTCAGCATCTTGGCCAGCACCAGGGCATCGGCCGGGGTGTGGCCCAGGGCCAGGGCGGCCGCCGCGCCGGTGGCGAAGGTGCAGCCCGTGCCATGGTGGTGGTGAGTGTCCACCCGGGGGGCGCACAGCCAGCCATGGGCCTGGTCAGTGTCGATCCAGTCCAGGCAGTGCAGGGTGTCGCCGCCGATCGCGTCGCCACCCGTGATGGCCACGTTCTCCGCGCCCAGCAGGCGCAGGGCGGCGGCCAGGTCGGGCACCTCGTCACGCGGGCCTTCATGGCTGGGCGGGATGCCCAGCAGGCGACGCGCTTCGGCGCGGTTGGGCGTGAGCAGGGTGGCGCGTGGCAGCAGGTGGCGCTGGTAGGCGTCGAGCACGGCCTCGCTGGCGAAGGCCGTGCCCCCGGCCGAGGCATTGAGCACCGGGTCCACCACCAGGGCGACGGGGCGCTCGGGATGGTCGGCCCTCAGGCGGTCCACCCAGCGCGCCACCGCATGCACCAGCTCGGCGCTGCCCAGCAGGCCGGTCTTGATGACGGCCGGTGGCATGTCCTGCATCAAGGCGCGCAACTGGGCATCCAGCCAGGCGCTGGTGACGGGCTGCACGGCCTGCACGCCCATGGAGTGCTGGGCCGTCATGGCGGCCACCACGGGGCACAGGTGCACGCCCAGGGCGTCGGCGGCGCGCTGGTCGGCGCTCAGGCCCGCGCCGCCGGCCGTGTCCAGTCCGGCGATGCTCCAGAGAATGGGGGGGCGGCTCACAGCAGCACGAAGGGCTGGCCGCCCACCGGGGTGGTGGCCACGGCCACGTCGCTGGTGGGCATCAGGCCGGCCTCGAAGCCATGGCGGCCAGCCTCCACGGCGTGGCGGAAGGCCCGCGCCATGCACACCGGGTCGCGCGCCTGCGACACGGCCGAGTTCAGCAGCACGGCGTCCAGGCCCAGCTCCATCGCGGCGGTGGCGTGCGAAGGTGCGCCCAGCCCGGCATCGACGATCAGCGTGGTGCCTGGCAGGCGGGCGCGCAGCGTGCGCAGTGCCCAGGGGTTGAGCAGGCCCAGGCCCGAGCCGATGGGGGCGGCCCAGGGCATCAGGATGCGGCAGCCGGCATCGACCAGGCGCTGGGCGCTGACCAGGTCATCGGTGCAGTAGGGCAGCACCTCGAATCCATCGCGGACCAGTTGGCGCGCGGCTTCGACCAGCTCGAAAGGGTCGGGCTGCAGCGTCTGCTCGTCGCCCACCACCTCCAGCTTGATCCAGTGCGTGCCCAGCAGTTCACGCGCCATGTGGGCCAGGGTGATCGCCTCGTGCGCGCTGCGGCAGCCGGCGGTGTTGGGCAACAGGTGGGCGCCCTGCGCGCGGGCGGTGTCGCGGATGATCTGCACGAAGCCGTTGTCGCCACTGGCATCGCCATGGCCCGGCACGGCCAGCGTGCGCTTGAGGCCCAGGGTGAGCACCTGCGCACCCGAGGCCACGATGGCCTGGCGCAGCACCTCGGGCGAGGGGTAGCCCGCGGTGCCGAGCAGGAAGCGGCTGTGCAGTTCGGTGTCGCCGATGTGCCAGGATGAGGTTTTGGATGTGGTGGCGGCGGTCATGGGGTCAGCCTCCGGTGATGGGTGAAAAGCACAGCACGGTGTCGCCATCGCGCAGCCGGTGCTGCATGCGCTGGCCGCGGGCGACGAAGTGGCCGTTCACGGCGGTGGCCACGCTGTCGTCCGCTTTGCCTTGCGCCGCCAGCAGTTGCTGCACGGCCTCGGCCAGCGTGCTGTCCGCGGGCAGGCTCAAGGGGCCCTGGTCGGTGCGGATGGTGATCGTGTCGAGGGATGTGGGGGTGTCGGACATGTCGTTGTTCGTCTCGGTTCGATCACGGCATGGCCGCGGCGATCCCTGGCAAAGCGTGTGTGGGCAGGCGGCCCAGCTTGAGCTGTGTCAGCGCGTCATCCACCAATGAAGGCGCCAGCAGCCAGCCATGGCGGTACAGGCCGTTGATGCGCAGCAGCCCAGGTGCCATGTCGATGCGCGGGCGGTGGTCGGGCAGGGCCGGGCGCAGGTTGCGGTCCATGCGCAGGATGCGGGCTTCGGCCAGCGCGGGCATCACGCTGTGCGCGGCGGCCATCAGCTCGACCGCGCTGCGCAACGAAACCGGTGAGCGGTCTTCGCTCTCGATCTCGCTGGCACCGACCAGCACGGTGTCGCCCCGGCGGGGCACGATGTAGACCCGGTGGCGCGGGTGCAGCAGGCGCACGGGGCGCTGCAGCCCCAGGCCTGGTGCGTGCAGCCAGACCGTCTCGCCGCGCACGCCGCGCACGGGCAGAGCGGGGCGTGCGCCGATGCCACGCACGTCGATCGCGAGGTCAGCGCGCCGGGCTTGCCCGTTTGCCAGGCCCAGGGTATGGGCCTCGACGGTGTGCACCGGTTGATCCCAGTGCCACGCCACGCCGGGCGCATCATCGTGCAGGGCCTGCAAGGCGCGCACGGTGTCGATGTGGGCTTCGCCGGGCAGCAGCCAGGCATGCAAGGGGCCATTGGCGCCGTGCAGGCTGGGCTCCAGGCTTCGTAGGAGAGCGCTGTCCAGCACCTGAGGGCTGGGTGCCTGGTGACCTGATGGGTTGCCGCCCTCATCCCGCAGTGGCTTGCTCGCCAGGTGCGCCAGCACCCGTCGTGCAGCCCCGAGGTCGGCCCCATGGGCCACCATCAGGCTGCCCCGGCGGGCGAAGGGCACGGCGTGCCCCCGTTCGGCCAGCGCACTGGTGATGCCGGCCCAGCAGGCGATCGACACCCAGCCGCGTGCGGCGATGTCCGCCTCGGCCGTTTCAAGCTCGGCCAGCGGGCTGAGCATGCCCGCCGCCGTGAAGCCCGCGGCGCCCTGACCGTCGAACAGGGGCTGCGGCCCAGGAGCTGGGTCGAACACGCTGACGCGGTGGCCGTGGTGTGCCAGGGTCCACGCCAGCAGGCGGCCCAGCAGGCCGGCGCCCGCGATGCCGATGTGCAAGCCACTCATGGCGGCTTCGTCAGGCCTGCGCCTTGATGGGGATGTAGAGCTCGCCGCCCACCTGCTTGAACTCGGCGGACTTCTGCGCCATGCCCTGCGCGATCGCATCGCCATCGCCCACGCCTTGCTTGGCCGCGAACTCACGCACCTCCTGCGTGATCTTCATCGAGCAGAACTTCGGGCCGCACATCGAGCAGAAGTGCGCCACCTTGGAGGCATCCTTGGGCAGGGTTTCGTCGTGGAAATCGCGCGCGGTCTCCGGGTCCAGGCCCAGGTTGAACTGGTCCTGCCAACGGAAGTCGAAACGGGCCTGCGAGAGCGCATCGTCACGCGCACGGGCACCCGGGTGGCCCTTGGCGATGTCGGCTGCGTGCGCCGCGATCTTGTAGGCGATCAGCCCTTGCTTGACGTCATCGCGGTTGGGCAGGCCCAGGTGCTCCTTGGGCGTCACGTAGCACAGCATGGCCGTGCCCATCCAGCCGATCATGGCCGCGCCGATGGCCGAGGCGATGTGGTCGTAACCTGGGGCGATGTCGATGGTCAGCGGGCCCAGGGTGTAGAAGGGCGCCTCGTGGCAGTGCTTGATCTGCTCGTCCATGTTGGCCTGGATCAGGTGCATGGGCACGTGGCCAGGGCCTTCGATCATGGTCTGCACATCGTGCTTCCAGGCGATCTGCGTGAGCTCGCCCAGGGTGCGCAGCTCAGCGAACTGGGCCTCGTCGTTCGCATCGCTCAGCGAGCCGGGGCGCAGGCCGTCGCCCAGCGAGAAGGTCACGTCGTAGGCCTTCATGATCTCGCAGATCTCGTCGAACTGCGTGTACAGGAAGTTCTCTTTATGGTGGGCGATGCACCACTTGGCCAGGATCGAGCCGCCGCGCGAGACGATGCCCGTGCGCCGGTTGGCGGTCAGGTGGATGAAGGGCAGGCGCACACCCGCGTGGATGGTGAAGTAGTCGATACCCTGCTCTGCCTGCTCGATCAGCGTGTCGCGGAAGATCGCCCAGGTCAGGTCCTCGGCCACGCCGCCCACCTTCTCCAGCGCCTGGTAGATGGGCACTGTGCCGATGGGCACGGGGCTGTTGCGCACGATCCAGTCGCGCGTGGTGTGGATGTGCTTGCCGGTGGACAGGTCCATCACGGTGTCGGCACCCCAGCGCATGGACCACACCAGCTTCTCCACCTCTTCCTCGATGCTGGACGTGACGGCCGAATTGCCGATGTTGGCGTTGATCTTGACCAGGAAGTTGCGGCCGATGGCCATCGGCTCCAGCTCGGTGTGGTTGATGTTGGCCGGGATCACGGCGCGGCCGCGCGCCACCTCGCTGCGCACGAACTCGGGCGTGATCTCACGCGGGATCGCCGCACCCATGGGATTGCCGCGCAGGCGGGCCTCGCGTTCGGCATCGACGCCGTACTTGCTGCGCCAGTCGTCCGCCAGTTCGATGCGGCGCTGGTTCTCGCGCAGCGCCACGAACTCCATCTCAGGCGTGATGATGCCTTGGCGCGCGTAGTGCATCTGCGAGACGTTGGCGCCGGCCTTGGCGCGGCGTGGCGTGCGCTGCAGGCCGCTGGCGGCGGTGCGCAGGGCGGCCATGCGTTCGTCGTGGCGCTCGTCGGGCTTGAGGCCGTCGTCCACGGCCTGCACGGCGCGCCCCTCGTAGGTCTCGGTGTCGCCCCGGGCGATCACGGCGGCCTCGCGCACGGCGGGCAGGCCGCGCGTCACGTCGATGGCCACATTGGGGTCGGTGTAGGGGCCGGAGCAGTCGTACAGCGTCACCGTCTCGCCGTTGGTGAGCAGCACCTCGCGCATGGGCACGCGCACGCCCTCGTGGCTGCCTTGCACGTAGACCTTGCGCGAGGCGGGCAGGGGTTCTCGCGTCAGGCGCGCGAGTTCGCTGAGCGTGTTCAGGGCGACGGCGGGATCGGGGGCGTTCATGGGGCACTCTCCAGGCAGGTGTGATGACACGTGCTCCGGGAGTGGCCCATGTGGAGGCCTCGGGCGGGGCGCAGGCAGAGAGGTGCGGGTGTCCTTCAGGCGCAGGCTGGCATGGAATGCGCAGCACGCTTGAAGGGCTGCACTGCCAGCGGCTCCAGGCGGGGCCTCAACAGGACGGCTCTTCTTTCGCCGGTATGAACCGGATCAAGTTCAACGGGTTCGGTGTTATCCATCTCAGCGCCTTCACTGTCGTGAGGCACACCCCGGAGCAGTGCACAGTGTATGCGCAAGCCGGGGTGGATGGGAAGCGCCCTGGACGGTGCCAGGCGCGCGGCTGAAGATCAGCGGGCGACGCGGTCGGTCAGCGAGCGAAAGGACGCGGAGGTTTCGCTGGCCGTGGACGATGTGGATGCTTCGTCCTGGTCGAAGACCCAGGACAGCACGGTCTGGGCCCAGGAGCGGTCGGTCTGGGAGGCTTGGGATGTGGGGCCCAGCAAGGCCAGAACCAGGGCGAGTGGTGCGATGGCGAACAAGGGACGCATGGCGGAAACCTGATTTCTGTGCATTGCCCTTTTGGGGCGGTGAATGCAGTGTAGAAAGGGTTTTCCCGATTGCGTATCCCCAGAAGAAGGGGGTCAGGCACCCTTGTTTGTGTGGGTTTGTGTTTTTGCAGATTGCGTGGTGGCCGCACCGCAGCCATGGCATGAACCCGAGCAGCCCGTGGCCCGGGCCGCGGAAGGAGAGGGCGCACCACCGTCATGGCAGGCCGCCTTGCGCTGGCTGCCAGGCCACCAGCGCCGTGCCAGATAGGCCACAGCGCCCAGCACGATCAGCCAGGTGATGATGTCTTGCCAGGGCAGGTTCATGACAACCTCCGGTCAATGGGCGTCAGCCCGTGAAATGCAGGGTCAGGCGGTAGACCACCCACGAGCAGGCATAGGCCAGGCCGAACAGGTAGATGGTCATCACCACCGGGATCTTCCATCCATTGGTTTCTCGCTTGACCACGCTGAGCGTGGCCAGGCACTGTGGCGCGAAGACGAACCAGGTCAGCAGTGACAGCGCCGTTGCCAGAGACCACGATTGCTGGATCACGGTGGTCAGTGCGCCATCGAGCGCCTCGCCGGTCTGCGACAGGGCGTACACGGTGCCCAGGGCGCTCACGGCCACCTCGCGCGCGGCCATGCCGGGTACCAGCGCGATGCAGATCTGCCAGTTGAAGCCGATGGGCGAGAGCACCACCTCCAGCGCCTTGCCGAGCTGGCCGGCGTAGCTGTAGTCGATGGCGGGCTGCGTGGCGCCCGGCGGCGGGCCAGGGAAGGTGGACAGGAACCACAGCACGATCATCAGCGCCAGGATGATGGTGCCGACGCGCTTGACGAAGATGGCGGCGCGTTCCCACAGGCCCAGCGCCAGGTTGCGCAGGTGCGGCCAGTGGTAGTCGGGCAGGGCCATCAGCAGCGGTTGATCGCCGGTCTGCCCCATCACGCGCTTGAGCACGAAGGCAACCACCAGTCCGGCCACGATGCCCGCCATGTACAGCGTGAACAGCACGATGCCCTGCAGGTTGAACAGGCCCCACACGGTCTGGTTGGGGATGAAGGCCCCGATCAGCAGCGCATACACGGGCAGGCGCGCCGAGCAGGTCATCAAGGGCGCGATCAGGATGGTGATCAGGCGGTCGCGCGGCTGGCCCATGGTGCGCGTGGCCATGATGCCGGGGATGGCGCAGGCGAAGCTGGACAGCAGCGGGATGAAGGCGCGGCCCGACAGGCCCACGCCGCCCATGACGCGGTCGAGCAGGAAGGCCGCGCGCGGCAGGTAGCCCGAATCCTCCAGCGCCAGGATGAAGGCGAACAGGATGATGATCTGCGGCAGGAAGATCAGCGCGCTGCCGGCGCCGGCGATCACGCCATCGACCAGCAGGCTGCGCAGCATGCCCTCGTTCATGTGGCTGCCGACGAACTCGCCCAGGGCGCTGGTGCCGGCGTCGATCATGTCCATCGGCACGCTGGCCCAGCTGAACACGGCCTGGAACACCAGGAACATCAGCACGGCCAGGATCAACGGGCCGAACACCGGGTGCAGCGCGAAGCGGTCGATGCGTTGCGTGAGCGGGTGCGCGGGGGCGTCGTCGGTGCCGGCGGGGTGGCTCACGCAGATGCGCAGCAGTTCGAGCACGCGCTGGTGGGTGTCCTGCACCGACAGCGCCTCGATGGCGGCGACCGAGTGGGCCTGGGTGGCTGAAGTGCTGTTGCCTTCACGGGGCAACTGGCCCCAGCCAGAGTCATCGAGGGCCTTGAGCAAAGCGTCGGTGCCACCGCTGCGCACGGCCACCGAGGTGACCACCGGAATCTGCAGTTCCCTGGACAGCCTGTCCACGTCGATGCGCAGCCCGCGGTCTTCGGCCTGGTCGATCATGTTGAGCACCAGCAGCATGGGCACGCCCAGCGTCTTGAGCTCGAGCACCATGCGCAGGTGCAGGCGCAGGTTGGAGGCATCGGCCACGCACACCAGGGCGCGGGGCGCCTTCTCGTGGTCCTGGTTGCCCAGGATCACGTCACGCGTGACGGCCTCGTCGGGCGTGACGGCCAGCAGGCTGTAGGCGCCTGGCAGGTCGAGCACGCGCCAGGGCTGGCCGCCCGGGCTGATGAACGAGCCTTCCTTGCGCTCGACGGTGACGCCGGCGTAGTTGCCCACCTTCTGGCGAGCGCCCGTCAGGCGGTTGAACAGGGCGGTCTTGCCGCAGTTGGGGTTGCCCACCAAGGCGATCAGGGTGGGGAACTTCAAGGCCACCGGGGCCTGGGTCAGCGTGGACATGCGGGCAAACGGCGGAAATCAGCCGGGGAGAACTTCGATCAGGGAGGATTCAAGCGGGCGCATTGCGAAGGTGCTGCCACCCACGCGCACGGCCAGCGGGCCACGGCCGGCCAGCGGGCGGCGCAGCACCTGCACGCGCTCGCCGGGCACGAAGCCCAGTTCGAGCAGGCGGCGCTGCAGGCCGGCTTGGTCCGAATCGGCATCGCGCACGCGCTGGATCACGGCCTGCGTGCGTTCAGGCAGGAGGTCGAGCGTGAGGGCGGCGGATGGCGTGGACGGCGTTTTCATGGGCGGAAGCTTACTCTAAATGCGAATTGTTACCATGAAGGGGTGGCGATCCGCCGTGGGCCGCAGGGTGATGGCGCCCTTCGAAGCGCCTGGGGGAATGAAAAAAAGGGCCGCGAATGCGGCCCCAAGAGCAACGCAGGAACGCTGTTCAGACGGTGGGTGCATGGGGCGCCAGGCGCCGATTGGCCCGCCTGAACGTGCCCAGGTCATTGAAGGGCACGCCCATGCGGCGCATGCTCTGGTGCGCCTCGCCCGCGATCATCTGGCGCAGGTAGAAGGGCTGGCCGACCACGAAGTGGTGAATGGCGTGCGTCGAGCCGAAGTTGAAGCACAGCAGCTGCAGCGGCCAGAACAGCGGGTGGTTGAGCACCTGGCACTGCTGCAGCAAGTTGCCGCGTTCCACATCACCGAAGTAATGCATGTTCGAGCTGATGAAATGCAGGGCAAAGTTGCGCAGCACATTGGGCAGGATCAGGCACACCACCCAGGCCTGCAGCGCGGCCATGAAGGCCAGCGTGCCGGGGCTCCAGGCCATGGGCGAGCCCAGCAGGCGGGCGCCGATGTCGATGGCGTGAAAGCCCAGGAACAGGTGCCAGGCTCCCCAGAAGGCCATGCCCAGCGGGGCCAGGCTCAGCAGCTTGGCGGCCATGGCCCGGTGAAAGGCGCTGCGCGTGGCAGGCTTGTCCACTTCCAGCACATAGGCCTTCATGATGCCGCGCATCTCACGGCGGCGCAGCGCATACGACAGGATGGTGTCGCTGGTCATCAGCAGGCGCTTGAGCCCCCAAGGCTGGCCGTTGGTGATGGCGCGCTCCTCGTAGTCGGTGGCCTGGCCCGAGTGCTTGTGGTGGTGGAAGTGCATCTGGCGCCGGATCCACGGGTTGACCGTGGACGGGCGCGCGCACCAGCCCAGCAACAGCAATGCATCCTGCACCCAGGGGCGGTTCTTGAAGTAGAGCTGGTGGATCAGGTCGTGCTCGATCTCGTGGGTGAGCGAGGCGAAGATGGCGATGGGCAGCACCACCGCCCACCAGGGTGCCCAGCCCGCCAGGTAGGCCCAGGCGCACAGGCCCATGCCGGCGATGGCGCCCAGCTGGATGGTCAGGCCGATCGCGTCCTGGTGACGCAGCCAGGCATGGCGAGCGCGCATGCGCTCGCCTGCCGCGCCCACCTCGGCGCGGATGCGTTGGGCCTTCTGCATGTCGCTGAGAGGGCTCGGCGCAGGGCTGTCCTGGGCGTGGTCCCTGCGGGATCGGTGGATGCTGGCTGGATGTGACATGGTGATCGGATGGCGTTGAGCTTGCCTCATCATGTCGAGCTTGAGGGCCGCAGGTCTTGCCCCAATGCGACAGCGGCTTGACCCCATTCACCAGGGACGGCCGTTTCACCGTCCGGCCAAGCGGAGACAATCTGGCGCGATGCCTTCCGTCGAACCATCCTCATTGCCCGCCCACCGGGCCACGTCCCTCTCCACCTGGGTCCAGGCGGTCAAGCGTGCCGTGGAGGGCAAGGGCGTGGACGCACAGGCCTTGATGCTCGAGGCGGGAATGGACCTGTCCCTGTTGAAGGACCCGCTGGCGCGCTACCCCGTGCACCAGACCATGGTGTTCTGGCAGCGTGCCATCGAGGCCACCGGCGAGCCCCTGCTCGGGCTGGACGTGGCGCGCCAGATCACGCCCATGACCTTCCATGCCCTGGGCTATGCCGGGCTGGCCTCGCAGAACCTGGCGGATCTGTTCACGCGGCTGTCGCGTTATTTCCGCGTGGTGTCGGATGCGGGCGAGCTGAGTTTCGAGCGTGTGGGACGTGCCGGCTGCCTGCGCGTGAGCGGGGATGCGCGGGTGCTGGCCGAGGCCGATGCGCAAGCCGCCTGGGGCCCGGTGGATGCCTTCATGTCGGTGATCCTGCGCGCCTGCGGCGCCCTGTATGGGCCGGATTTCCAGCTGCTGGAGTTGCGCCTGCAGCGGCCCCGGCCTCAGGACCATCAACGCTACGAGCGCGTCTTGCGCGTGGTGCCCATCTACGGCAGCCAGGACAATGCCTTGTGGCTGGATGAGTCAGTACTGATGCGGCCGCTGGCCTATGCCAACGAAGAGCTGGCCCGCATCAATGAAGAGGCGGTGGGCCGCTACCTGTCGCAATGGCGGCAGGGGCAGGCCGACGACCTGCCCTTGCGCATGCGCGAATGGTTCGGCGCCCGCCTGCCCCAGGGCGAGCCGCGCCAGGAGGACGCGGCCGCGCACCTGGGCTTGAGCACGCGCAGCCTGCAGCGCCGCCTGGCCGAACAAGGCACCAGCTACCGGGATGTGCTGCAGCAGGCCCGCCACGCGCTGGCGCTGGCTCACCTGCGCGCCGGGGTGTACTCCGTGAGCGAGATCGCCTACCTGCTGGGCTTTGCCGAACTCAGCGCCTTCACGCGGGCCTTTAGGCGCTGGACGGGTGTGACGCCCTCGGCGTGGCGTGACTCGCCTGATGCCTGAGGCGGCGGTGCGCTGCGTCAGCGGCCCAGCATCAGGCTGAGCAGCCCCAGTGGCGCACTGACCACCGCCAGGCGCAGCGCCCAGCGCGGCGCATAGGGCAGCAGCAGGCCGGACAACAGCAGGGCGCCCAGCGTCATCGCGCCGCACCACAGGATGGGGCCGATGTTCCAGCCCTGCCGCTCCACGCAGGCCAGCAGGGACAAGGCCAGGCCCAGGGCGCCCCCGGCACGCAGCCATTGGCGCGCACGCGCGGAGGGCTCCTTGCCGCGCCCGAAAACATCGGCGTGGTGGCGGTCCATGGCCAGGCTCAGGGCGGCGAAACCGGCGTAGGCCAACGCGATGGCGGCAATGGCCAGCCAGGCAGAAGTCGTCATCATCAGGATCCTTGCGCTTCCGCAAGGCCATCACCATCCAGGAAGGGCTGGCCGCGAGAGGGGGCGGGCTTGTCGGCCTGTGGCGCGGCCACCGTGGTGGGTGCGGGTGCTGCGGTCTTGGCGGCGGTGGCCTTGCGCTGCGCGGCCACCTTGCTCGCCTTCGGTTTGGGCTGGTGCTTGTGCAGCATCCAGGCCGAGAACAGGAAGAGCAGGCCCAGGCCCAGCACCGTCAGGTCGAAGGCGGCCACGGGCCAGGGGCCGTTCAGCAGGGTCACACCCAGGTGGGTGGATGTGGTGAAGGCGTTGAGCACCGGGATCAGGCCGAAGGCCAGGCCGATGAGAACCAGCAGCACCTGCCACAGGCCACGGGTCGGGCGGATCAGGCCCAGCACAGCCACGAAGCCCCAGGCCTTGAAGAACCAGGCGATCTCGGCGGCCTGCCGATCGGGCAGGTCCACGGCCAGCAGGCGGTTGGCCCAGAAGTACGCGGCGATCGCCAGCGGCACACCCGCCACGGCGCCGATGTTCAGGCCATCCACCAGACGCAGGCCGAAACTCACGCGGCCGCCCTTGGCCAGGGCCTTGGCGTGCTTCTGCCGCTCTTTCACCGCCCACAGCAGCAGGCCGGTGCCCACCATGGCGCAACCCGCCAGGCCGCACAGGAAGAACAGCGGACGGATGAAGGGCGTGGCGAAGCTGGCCACGTGCAGGCCATACAGCACGCCGTGCGTCTGCATGGCGCCGGAGAGCTCGTCGCCGCTGGTGCCCAGCAGCGCGCCCGTGGCGCCATTGAAGCGCATCACCGGCTGCTTGTGCGATACGGTGCTGCCACCTTGGCGGGTCATGATGACGGTGGCGTTGGCATCATTGGGCTGGTTGACGGTGATGCGGCCCGGCGGGGTGCCCTGCCAATGCGCCATGGCCTGCGCGACCATCGGTCCCAGCGGGGCCAGCGCCACGCGTTCGCCGCTGGGCTTGGCATCGCCGGCAGACGAAGGGAACACCTCGGCGAAGAAGGTCTTCTCATCGCCCTTGTAGGCGCTCTGCGTGCCCCAGGGCATGTACATGAACATCAGCGTGACCAGCCCGGTGTAGGTGATCATCAGGTGGAAGGGCAGGGCCAGCACCGCGGTGGCGTTGTGCCCGTCCAGCCAGGAGCGCTGTCCCTTGCGGGGGCGGAAGGTGAAGAAATCCGAGAAGATGCGGCGGTGCGTGATGATCCCGCTGATGATCGCCACCAGCATGAACATGGCGCACACGCCCACGATCCAGCGCGCCCAGATGGCCGGCATGTAGTGCAGGTCGAAGTGGAAGCGGTAGAGGAAATCACCACCGCGCGTCTGGCGCGCCTTGGCCATGGGCTCGCCGGTGGCGGGGTCGATGGTCTCGGAGTCGAAGCGGCGGCGCTGGTTCTTCGGCGCCTTGTCGCCCTTTGGCGCGGGCGCCGGCGCCCAGGTGATCCGTGCGGTCGGATCCTGTGCATCTGGCAGCGAGATGAACCAGCGGGGCGACTTGTCGCCCACGGCCTGCAAGCGGGCGGCGGCACGCTCGGCGACTTCGGCCGGTGCCACGGCATGTGTCTGTGCCTGGTGCAACTCGGGCTTCATCCACAGCGTGATGTCTTCGCGGAAGTAGGCCGAGGTGCCGGTGGCGAACATCGCGAACAGCACCCAGCCGACCAGCAGGCCCGACCAGGTGTGCAGCCAGGCCATCGACTGGCGGAAACCTTCTTTCATGCGGCCCCCGTGATCCGGTGCAGCCACAGGGCCATGCCCAGGGCTGCAGACGGCAGCAGCAGGCCCAGCCACGCCCGCGTGGCGGTGCGTGCGGCGAACACCCACACCACGGCGCAGGCGTAGACCAGGAAGGACAGCATCGTGCCCGTGAGCGTGGCGTCGGCGCGGGACAAGGGCAGGAACACGGCCAGCGCCGCGGCGCTGAGCGCGGCCAGGACGTAACCGCCGACGATGGCGGCGAGGGCGCGTGAAGCGACCACCCAGCGGTGGCGTGCGGCAGGCGTCAGTTGAAGGGCGGCGAGCATCTGGGCGGTACAGCGGGTGGGGCGCACCATCGCGCCCAGCCCCGCATCATATTTGAGAATGATTCTCGTTAGCTGATGGCCCACTGGTTTGTGGGGTGGCTTTCAGGGTGGTGATCCGGTCTTTCGGACAAAACCGATCGGCTTACCACCCTGCGAGGCCTAGGCCGATGCCTGCCGTGCTGCGTCCATGGCCCGCGTCAGGGCCTGCACGGTGGTGGGGCGGGCAGGCGTCAGGGGTGGGCGCACCGTGGGCGTTGCGATGAGCCCCTGCATCGCCAGCGCGGCCTTCAGCGGGCCCGGGTTGGGTTCGCTGAACAGCGTGCGCACCAAGGGGGCCAGCGCATGGTGCAGCGCCCGTGCCTGGGGCAGGTGCCCTTCGCGCAGTGCGGTGTGCAGGGCGACGAACAGGTCCGTGTGCAGGTGCGCGCTGGCCGCGATCGCGCCGGCCCCGCCCTGGCACAGCGTGCCGAAGATCTGGTGATCCTCGCCGGCCAGGATCTGCAGGCGGCCATCGGCGATCAGGGCCTGGGTCTTGTGAGCATCGCCGCCGCAGTCCTTCACGGCCTGCACGCCGCGCAAGTCGGCCAGGGCCCGCAAGGTGTCCAGCTCCAGCGTCACGCCGGTTCGGTAGGGGATGTCGTAGACGATGAGGGGTCTGCCGGCCTCGGCCGCCACGTGTTCATAGAAGTGGACGATGCCTTGCTGCGAGGGGCGGACATAGGCGGGTGGCGGCACCAGGAAGCCCGCCACGCCCTGCCTGGCCCATTGGCGGCATTCGCTGGCCACTGCTGCCGGGGCCACGCCCGTGACGCCCATCACCAGGGGCAGTTGGGGCGCGGCGGTCTGCACGGTGCCCAGCACCAGGGCCTTTTCATCCGTTGACAGGGTGGCGGGCTCGCCCGTGGTGCCGCACACCACCAGGCCGTCGAGGCCGGCCTGCACCAGGTGGCGGGTCAGCCGGTCCAGCGAGGCCAGGTCCAGCGCGCCGTCGGCGCCGAAGGGGGTGATGAGGGGGGCCCACAGGCCTGAGAAAATGTGCACGATGCGATTCCTTTCGACACAAGACCGATGAAAGGCCGTTCGAAAACGAAGGATCGCCAGGGTGTTGCGCGTTCACGGGGGCGGAGCCCACCTTGCCTGCGGTGCCGTGCCGTCGCTCGTCTGCGAACGGCACAGCCGCTCCGGTCAGACGAGCTGCTGTTTTTTGGATTTGAGCGCCCACGCCCGCCTCGACGCAGCCGCGCCGGCGGCGCGCGTCAAGGTCATCGGGCGAAGGGGTGTGCGGCGCATCGGTCAGTGAGGCTTGCGCGGCTTGTTGAACGACTTGGGCGTGTAGACGTTGCCCTTGCGCTCGACGCCATCGCGGGCGCGCCGGATGGCCTCTTGGGCGGCTTGTTCGGCCGAGCGGCGGTGCTTGCGACTGTTCACCAGGCCCAGCACGCGCCGGCGCAGGCCGTGCCACAAGCCCAGGGCGCTGCGGTCCAGCCGCTGGCGGCGCCGTGCACCCACGAGCAGGCGCACCAGCAGCAGGAGGCAGATGGCGGCAATGGTCCCAGCCAGGAACTTGTCGAACGCGAACATGCCGCCATCGTAGCGCGTGGCGGGCGATTGTGCCGGCGCGGAGATGCGGACGGGGCCGCTCATGTGTGCAACTGTGTCGCCAACGGGGCTTTGCCTGCACTCGCCAGCCAGCAGGCGCCGCCTTGTCTACAGTGCGCGGCATGTCGTCCGCTGTTCCTCTCTCCGTCCTCGACCTGTCGCCCATCGCCCTGGGCAGCACCGCCTCGCAGGCCCTTCAACACACGCTGGAACTGGCCCGCCAGGCCGAGCGCTGCGGCTTTGACCGGTTCTGGCTGGCCGAGCACCACAACATGCCGGGCATCGCGAGCGCGGCCACCTCGGTGGTGATCGGGCATGTGGCCGGTGGCACGGCCCGCATCCGCGTGGGGGCGGGCGGCATCATGCTGCCCAACCACTCACCGCTGACCATCGCCGAACAGTTCGGCACGCTGGAGTCGCTTTACCCGGGCCGGATCGATCTGGGCCTGGGCCGCGCGCCCGGCGCCGACCAGCTCACGGCCCGCGCGATGCGGCGCGATCCGGTGGCCGCGGCCGAGCGCTTTCCTGATGACGTGCAGGAGCTGCAACGCTTTTTCGAGCCCGATGCGCCGGGCCAGCGCCTGCGCGCCTACCCGGGCAGTGGCCTGCGTGTGCCGCTGTGGATCCTGGGCTCCAGCCTGTACGGCGCGCAACTGGCGGCGGCGCTGGGCCTGCCCTACGCGTTCGCTTCGCATTTCGCGCCGGAACAGCTGGATCCGGCCATCGAGATCTACCGGCACCGGTTCCAGCCTTCGGCAGCGCATGCCACATCCCGGCTGATGCTGACCGTGAACGTGGTCGTGGCCGACACCGATGAGCAGGCCCGCCATGCCTTCACCTCGGTGCAGCAGTCGTTCCTGAACCTGCGGCGTGGCCTGCCCGGCCAGGTGCCGCCACCTGTCGACACGATGGATGGGCGCTGGACCCCGGAAGAAAAAGCCGGTGTGGACCGCGCCTTGCGCCACGCCTTCGTGGGCTCGCCGGCCACTGTGCTGCAGGGGCTGCGCCGTTTCCTGGACACCTACCGGCCCGACGAGCTGATGGTGACGGCCCACCTGCACGACCAGAAGGCGCGCCTGCGTTCGCTGGAGTTGTTGTCGGGCATGCAATCGGCGCTGAGCTTGTCGCCGGCCGTCTGATCGCTGCGGTGCGCTGCGGGTCAGCGTGCCGGTTTCAGCGCCTGGGCCAGGCGCTCGTCCAGCGAGCGCAGGAAATCTTCCACCGCCTCGGTGTAGGCGCCGGGCTTGCCCAGTTCATTGTTGATCTCGGCGTGACTGCGGTCCTGCGGCAGCACCGTCACGCGCATGCCCAGCGCTTTGGCCTTGTCGGCAAAGCCTTGGGCCTGCGGGCAGGAATCGTCGCGGCGGCTGGAGCACACGGCCAGCAGCGGTGCCTGGGCCTGCTTGAGCTGGTGCAGTGGCGAGCTGGCCGCCCAGAAGTCAGGGTCCTGCCCGAAGGCGCGGTCGTACAGCCTGGCATGCCGGGCCTTCATGATGGCGGGCACATCGAAAGCCGCGCTGTCGAGTGATACCGTGCCCAGCCAGGGTTTGGCACCCTGCTCGTCGCGGGCCAGGTCGGGGTTGGCCGCCAGCAGCGACACCAGGTGGGCACCGGCCGAATGGCCCATCAGCACAAATCGACCGGCATCGCCACCCCATGAGGCGGCATGTTGCTGCGCAAAGGCCAGCGCGCGGGCCACGTCACGCGCCTGCTCCAGTGGGTCGGCCTTGGGCAGCATGCGGTAGTTCACCGAGATGAACAGCAGGCCTCTGGGCAACCAGAGAGCCGCCTTGTGGCGCACGACCTGCGACGAGGCCTTGTCGCCAATGGCCCAGGCCCCGCCGTGGACCATGAAGATCGCTGGAGCACCTCGCACGGCTGTCGTCGGAACATAGACATCCAGCGTCTGCGACGGGTCACTTCCATAGGCCACATCCTTGTGGGCCGGGCTCTGGGCAGCGGTGAGCGCGTTTTGCCGGGCTTCCCGTCGCTCGGCCATGCGGTCCGTGATCGGGCCGCCATGGGCGGCAAAGGGCGATGCACCCAGCAAAGGGGTGAGCAGCAGCAACGTCCTGATCAGCCGCGGAAGGCTCGGTGGCCTGGCGAGGATGGCGGGCGGGGCATGATGATCCATGCAATCCATTGTGGTGCCTGCGCCGCTCTTCCGGCCCGTGAAATCGACCGCCCGCGGTGCGGGACAGTCCGGGCGACGGGGAGGAGAAGTGTTGTGTGAAAGATATGAATCGCCGCGCGGGCGTCCTTTTTTGTAAATGAGAGTCAGTATCATTTGTGATCTCGGCGGCTGGTTTTATGGCTGTTCCCGACTCACTTTTGAAGACATCATGCAAACATTTCCCCGCTCCTTCCACTCTACGGGCCCTTCCTGTTTTCCCCTGACACGGCTGAATGCGCTGTTGGGTGCGAGTTTCGCTTTCGCGGCGTTTGGCGCAGTAGCACAGACCGCGACTCAGACCAAGCAGCTGCAGGACGTCAAGGTCACGGCGCAGGCGGACGCAGCCATCGGGGGCTTGCAGAAGACCTACTCCGGCGGCCAGCTGGCGCGCGGCGGTGACCTGGGCATCCTGGGCCGGACCGACCTGCTGGATGTGCCTTTCAGCACCACCAACTACACCTCGGAGCTGATCGAAAATCAGCAAGGCCTGACCGTTTCGGATGTCGTGATGAACGACGCGTCTGTCCGGACTCTTCAGGCTCGGGGTGGTTACGGTGATGACTACCAGATCCGCGGTTTCTCGATCAACGCCCGTGACGTTGCCGTCAACGGTTTGATCGGCCTGTCGCCCAACACCCGCATGCCTCTGGAAATGATCGAGCGCATCGAAGTGCTCAAGGGCCCAGGCTCGTTCACGAATGGTGTGGGCCCCAGCGGCAGCATCGGCGGCGGCATCAACGTGGTGACCAAGCGCGGGACGGACGTGCCTCTCACCCGGCTGACCGCCACTTACATGGGGCAGGAACAAATCGGCATGCATCTGGATGTCGGCCGCCGCTTCGGGGAAGACAACGAGTGGGGCGTGCGCGTCAACGGCCTGTGGCGCAACGGCGAAGGCAACGTGGATGATGGCCGCCAGCGTGTGAGCCTGGGCTCCGTGGGGGTGGACTACGCCGGCAAGCGCCTTCGCTGGTCGGCCGACCTGCTGTACGTGGATGGCACGACCAGGGAATTCCGCCCGCAGAGCGCCTTCCTGGCCGGCATCACGCAACTGCCTGCGGTACCTGACAACCGCCAGAGCTTCTACCCCGGGGCGAACTTGACCGACCGGACCAAGATGGCGATGACGCGCGTGGACTACGACGTCAACGACAGCACGACCGTGTACGGCGGCATCGGCTACACCGACAACACCAGCGACCAGAGCTTCCCGACCGCGGTGCAGCGCATCAACTCCGCTGGCAACTTCACCGTCCGCAACGGCTACTACGACGAATACAACCAGACCACCTCTGCCGATGCAGGGGTGCGCACGCGCTTCAAGACCGGCGACATTGGGCACACGGTGGTGCTGGCCGTGAACCAGTTGCAGCGTGAAACCGGCTATTTCTACCAGTTGACCCCGGCGGGCAGCCCGGCTTCCTCCAACATCTACAACCCCTCGCCGCTGCCGACCATCACCTTTGCTCGCGGCACGCCAGCCAAGACCGCTGAACTCGAGCTGTCCAGCCTGGCATTGGTCGACACGATCTCGCTGCTGAGCGACAGCGTGCTGGTGTCGCTGGGTGCCCGCAACCAGACGGTCAACCAGAAGAGCGTGAACGGCTCCACCGCATACGACGAAAGCGCCATCACGCCGCTCGTCGGCCTGGTGTTCAAGCCGATGAACAACGTTTCCGTGTACGGCAACTACACCGCAGGCCTGCAGGCAGGCGGCATCGCCGGCGCCTCCACGGCCAACCGCGGCCAGGTGTTCGCACCGCAGAAGTCGAAGCAGTACGAAGTGGGCGTCAAGGCCGACTGGGGCCGTGTGCTGACGCAGGTCGCGCTGTACCAGATCACCCGCCCGACCTCGATGACCGACCCCGTCACCAACATCTACAGCTTCGGTGGCGAGCAGCGCAACCGCGGCCTGGAGCTGACGGCCTATGGTGAAGTGCAGCGCGGTCTCCGTCTGATGGCCAGTGCCTCCTTCAATGAGGCCAAGCTCACCAAGACGCAGGGTGGTACGAACCAGGGCAATGATGCGCCGGGCGTGCCGGACAGCACCTTCAACTTCGGTCTCGACTGGGACACCCCCTGGGTGCAGGGCCTGAGCCTCAACGGCCGCGTAATCAACACCTCGTCGATGTGGTACGACGCGGCCAACAGGTTGCGCATGCCGTCCTGGACGCGGATGGACGTTGGTGCCCGCTACAAGACCTCGTGGGACAGCAGGGCCGTCGTGCTGCGTGCCAACCTCGAGAATGTCACCGACAAGGATTACTGGGTGACCGCCACCGGTTACGCCACCGTCGGGGCGCCACGCACGCTGATGCTCTCGGCCGCGATCGACTTCTGAGCGCAGGAAGCGGTCCTGAACGAGCCTCGGGAGAGGCCTCGTTCTCGTGACTGCGTAGGATTGCTGCGCCTGGGATCGATCAGGCGCAGCAGGCCAGAACATCTGGTAGAGGGGCATGTGCTTGCCGCCGTGCCTCCCTGACGTGCGTCGGTTGACGCTGCTTCAAACGCCTGCGTTGGGGTGGCTGTGGTCAGACGGCCAAGCGCTCAAGCGTCCCGCTTATCCCGTGGCGGCCGGCCTGCGCCTTCGGGTGAACCTCCCCGTTTAGCTTCCATTCCCAGAAAGCGCCTCAGAGCCCTGTCCGGGATCCCCCCAATGGGGGCATCCTTCTCAACATTCACTTGCACACCAGATTGCAAGTGCTTCATTTTGAACAACTTTTTCTTTGTGGGCACGTTTGAAAGTGCGTGTAAGTCTTTGATTTCATTCAGATTTTTTTGTCTTTTCCACTTGTTTCGGGGGTGCCCATGGTTTAAAGTGTTGGAAAGTGCACTTTAGTGGAGTTTTGTGTGAGCTTGGTCTTTCAAGGGGCATCAGCGTTGGCGCTGGACGCGAAGGGGCGGATGGCCGTCCCTGCGCGCCATCGTGACGCCCTGCAAGCCCTGTGCGAAGGCCAGATCACCATCACCAAGCACCCGGAGGGTTGCCTGATGGTCTTCCCCCGTCCCGCCTGGGAAACCTTCCGTGACAAGGTTGCCGCGCTGCCCATGTCGGCTGCGGGCTGGAAGCGCGTCTTCATGGGCAATGCCCAGGATGTCGAGATAGACGGCGCCTCGCGCGTGCTGATCTCTCCTGAGCTGCGCACCGCCGCCGGCCTGGGCAAGGACGTCATGCTGCTGGGCATGGGCAGCCACTTCGAGCTGTGGGATGCCGAGCGCTATGCCGCTCACGAGGCCCAGGTCATGGCGCAGCCCATGCCTGAAGCCCTCCAGGACTTCACCTTCTAGCCGCATGCAAGGGGAGCACACACCTTGGCAGCACACCACCGTCTTGCTGCACGAGGCCGCCGGGGCGTTGTGGGATGCCGAGGCCGGTCCGGTGCCTGGCGGCGTCTATGTGGACGCCACCTTCGGGCGGGGCGGGCACTCGCGCCTGATCCTGTCGCAGTTGCCGGCCGATGCCACCCTGCTGGCGCTGGACCGCGACCCGGACGCCATCGTCCACGCCACACAGGGCCCGCAGGCGATCACGGATCCACGCTTTCGCATCGAGCACGCAGCCTTCTCGTCGTGGGCCGATGTGGTCTCGCAACTGGGCCTGGCGCCGGTGCAGGGTCTGCTGATGGACATCGGCGTGTCCTCGCCGCAGATCGACAACCCGCAGCGCGGGTTCAGCTTCCGCTTCGATGCGCCGCTGGACATGCGCATGGACACCACCCAGGGGGAGAGCGCGGCCGACTACCTGGCCCGCGCCACCGTCGATGAACTCAGCCACGTCATCCACACATATGGCGAAGAACGGTTTGCTCGGCCGATTGCAAAGGCGCTTGTGGCTCGCCGCGAATCCGGACAGCCTGTGCGGACCACGGGCGAGCTGTCCAACGTCGTGGCTGGTGCGGTCAAGACCCGGGAGGCCGGGCAAAACCCAGCCACCCGCACCTTTCAGGCCCTTCGGATTCACGTCAACGGCGAGCTCGACGAGCTTCAAGCCGCTCTGGAGGCATCCTTGAGCGCGCTGGCGCCGGGTGGCCGCCTGGCCGTGATCAGCTTCCACTCGCTGGAAGACCGCATCGTCAAGACCTTCATCGCCACCCACAGCCGTGAGGTGGTCGATCGCCGCGTGCCCTTCGCCGAGCCCAAGCCGCTGCCGCTGCGGGCCATTGCCCGCATCAAGCCATCCGAAGCTGAGATCGCCGCCAACCCGCGCGCCCGCTCGGCGGTGCTGCGCGTGGCCGAGCGCACCGATGTGCCCTGGGTGCCCCCGCGTGCCGACGACGCGCCGCGCGGCAAGCGCAAGGGAGGCCGCCGGTGATCACGCGCCTGAACATCGCCCTGGCCATCGTGCTGCTGCTCAGCTGCTTCTGGCTGATCCGCTCCAGCAACGAGGCCCGCGGCCTGTTCATGCAGCTCGAGCGCGCCCAGGTGCGCGAGCAGGAGCTGCAGGTCGATTTCGAGCGCCTGAAGATCGAGCGCCGCACCGCCGCCACGCCGCTGGTGGTCGAAGACATGGTGCGCCAGAAGCTGCGCATGTTCAACGCCACGCCGGGTGTCACGCACTACGTGAGTGATTCGGCCGCGGCGGCTGCCTCTGGGGCTGCGCCTGCCGCTGCCACGGGAGGTGTCCGGTGAGCGGCTGGTCCGACATGTTCAAGAAGAACGGCCAGGGCGGCGCCAAGTCCAATGGCCGTGGCTCGCGCAAGCAGGGCGGCACCGCCATGCCCGCGGTGCGCTATGCCACCAGTCCGCTGCTGGCCTCCAAGACGCCGCCGTGGCGCATCAAGTTCCTCACGGGTGCCATTGGCCTGGCCTTCGCGGTGCTGATCGGCCGCGCCGCGTGGATCCAGATCATCCACACCGAGTTCTACCAGCAGCAGGGCGCCAACCGCTACGAGCGCCGCATCGAGCTGCCCGCCAGCCGTGGCCGCATCCTCGACCGCAATGGCGAGTTGCTGGCCTCCAGCGTGCCTGCGCCGTCGCTGTGGGCCATCCCCAAGGACATGGACGCTTCCCCGCAGGAGCTGCGCAAGCTGGCGCGCCTGCTGGACATGAGCGCGCCCGAGCTCAAGAAGCGCCTGGCCGGCAGCAACAACTTCGTGTGGCTGCGCCGCCAGGTGGATGAGGGCGTGGCCCAGCAGGTGGCCGCGCTCAAGATGAAGGGCGTGCACGAGATCAAGGAATCGCGCCGCCAATACCCGGAAGGCGAGGCTGCCGCGCACGTGGTGGGCTTCACCAACGTCGAGGACAAGGGCCAGGAAGGCATCGAGCTGGCCTATGACCGCGATCTGTCCGGCCGCGACGGCCAGCGCCATGTCATCAAGGACCGCCTGGGCCGCGTTGTCGAGAACGTGGGTGACCTGGTGCCCGCCGCCGACGGCCGCGAGATCCGCCTGTCCATCGACGCCAAGATCCAGGCCAACGCCTACCAGCGCATCCGCGATGCCGTGGCAGAGAACAAGGCCAAGGCCGGCAGCGTGGTTGTGATCGACACGCTCACCGGCGAGGTGCTGGCGCTGGCCAACTTCCCCAGCTACTCGCCTGGCAACCGCCGCAACCTGACCGGCGCACAGCTGCGCAACCGCGCACTCACCGACACCTTCGAGCCGGGCTCCACCATGAAGCCCTTCGTGGTGTCCTGGGCGCTGGAAACCGGCCGCGTCAAGCCCGACACCCCGATCCAGACCGCGCCGGGCCGCCTCACCATCGCCGGCTCCACCATCAGCGATTCGCATCCGCACGGCGTGCTCACCGTGTCCGAGGTGATCCAGAAGTCCAGCAACGTGGGCACGGTCAAGATGGCGATGGAGATGCAGCCGCGCGAGATGTGGGAGCTCTACACCTCGGTGGGCATGGGCCAGAAGCCGCAGATCGGCTTCCCCGGGGCGGTCACGGGGCGCCTGCGTCCCTACAAGAGCTGGCGCCCGATCGAGCAGGCCACGATGAGCTACGGCTATGGCCTGTCGGCCAGCCTGTTCCAGCTGGCGCATGCCTACACCGTGTTCGCGCGCGACGGCGAGCTGATCCCGGTGACGCTCATGAAGCGCGACACCCCGGCCAAGGACGAGCCTTCGGTGCACACGTCCAATGGCATGGGCAACGCAGGCGGCATGGGCTGGTCGCAAGCCGTGGCCGCACGCTCGGCCGAGCTCTCTGGCGGCCTGGTGCCCACCAAGGGCACGCGCGTGCTCTCGCCTGAAACCGCGCGCGAGATGCGCGAGATGCTGCGCATGGCCGCGGGCAATGGCGGCACCTCGCCACTGGCGCAGACCGTGGGCTACAGCGTGGGCGGCAAGAGCGGCACGGCGCACAAGCAGGAAGGCAAGGGCTACGCCAGCAACAAGTACCGATCGTGGTTCGTGGGCATTGCGCCCATCGGCAAGCCCCGCATCGTGGTGGCGGTGATGGTGGACGAGCCCGCCAATGGCAAGTACTTTGGCGGTGCGGTCGCCGGGCCTGTGTTCAGCCAGATCGTGCAGAACACCCTGCCTCGTCTGGGCGTCGTGCCCGATCTGGACGTGCAGACGCACATCGTCGCCCAGCCGGCCGTGGAGGAGAGCTTCTGATGAGCGCCCTGACCACCCCGTTGAACGACGTGTCCTCGATCCTGGCCTGGCTGGCCGCGCAAGGCGTGCGCCAGTTGACGGTCGACAGCCGCGAGATCGCCCCTCGCGTGGCCCAAGGCCAGGCGCCAGGCTTCATCGCCTGGCCGGGCGCGGCCCGTGATGGCCGGGCTTTCGTGCCCCAGGCCCTGCAAGAAGGCGCGCGTGCCTGCCTGGTCGAGGCCGAGGGCGCCGACGCCTTCGCGTTCACCGATGCCCGCGTCGCGGCGGTGCCCGGCCTCAAGGCCCGCCTGGCCGAGATCGCCCACGCCTTCTACGATCACCCCAGCGAACGGCTCGATGTGGTGGCCGTGACCGGCACCAACGGCAAGACCTCGACCTCTTGGTGGACAGCGCAGGCGCTCAGCGCGCTGGGCCGCCCCTGCGGCGTGATCGGCACGCTGGGCGTCGGCCAGCCCGGCTCGGGCGATTTCGTCTCCACAGGTCTGACCACGCCCGATCCCGTCACGTTGCACGCCACCTTCCGCCACTTCGTGGATGAAGGTTTGGTGGCCGCGGCCATCGAGGCCTCGTCCATCGGCATCGAAGAGCGCCGCCTGGACGCCACGCGCATCCGTGTCGCGCAGTTCACCAACTTCACGCAGGACCACCTGGATTACCACCAGACCATGGACGCCTACTGGCGCGCCAAGCAGGCCCTGTTCGAATGGGATGGCCTGCAGGCTGCCGTGGTCAATGTGGACGATCCGCAGGGCGACGAGCTGGTGCCGCTGTGCCGCCAGCGCGGGCTGCAGCTGTGGACCACCGCCGTGCGCGAGCCGGCCCGCTTGTCCGCCCAGGACGTGGTCACCCAGGCCGATGGCCTGCGCGCCCGCATCGTCGAGCGTGATGAATCGCTGGCCCGCGTGCTGGACCAGGCCGATCTGCAGGCCTCGCTGGTGGGTGATTTCAACGTGTCCAACCTGCTGGCCGTGATTGGTGCCCTGCGCGCCCTCGGCGTGACGCTGGCCGATGCCGTGAACGCCTGCGCCGGCCTGAGCGCCGTGCCTGGCCGCATGCAGCAGGTGCAGCTGCCCGACACCGATGCGCTGGCCTTGCCGCTGGCCGTGGTCGACTACGCCCACACCCCTGATGCCTTGCTCAAGGCCCTGACGGCCCTGCGTCCGCTGGCCAGTGCACGCGGCGGCCGCCTGTGGTGCGTGTTCGGCTGCGGTGGCAACCGTGATCCGATCAAGCGCCCGCTGATGGGCGCCATGGCCGACCAGTACGCCGACGAGATCGTGCTCACCAGCGACAACCCCCGCAACGAGGCGCCCGGCTACATCCTGTGCCAGATCCTGGCCGGCGTGGTGCGCAGCGAGCCTGTGGCCGTGATCGAGAACCGCCGCGAAGCCATCGTCCACGCCATCACCCGTGCCGACCCGCGCGATGTGGTGCTGATCGCTGGCAAGGGCCACGAGACCACGCAGGACGTGGCCGGCGCCAAGACACCGTTCTCCGATGTGGACGAATCGCTGAGCGCCCTGCGCGCACGGAGGGCTGCATGACAGGCACCCCGGTGATGATGATGACCCTGGGCCTGGCCCACCAGTTGCTGCCCGGCTCGGTGCTGGTGGGCGATCCGGCCACGCCGATCGCCCGCGTGCACAGCGACACCCGCAGCCTGCAGGCCGGTGACCTGTTCGTGGCCTTGCGCGGCGAGCGCTTCGATGCGCACGATTTCCTGCCCCAGGCCGCGCAATCGGGCGCCGCCGCCGTGCTGGTGCAGCGCGGCATCGACACGTCGGGGCTGCCCGGCCTGGTCGTGCCCGATACGCGTGCGGCCCTGGGCTGGCTGGCCTCCGGCTGGCGCGCCCGATTCGACATCCCCCTGGTGGCGGTGACCGGCAGCAACGGCAAGACCACCGTCACGCAGATGGTGGCCAGCATCCTGCGCGCCTGGACCACGCTGGAGGGCCGCCCCGACGGCGCCTTGGCCACGCAAGGCAACTTCAACAACGACATCGGCGTGCCGCTGACCCTGCTGCGCCTGCGCGAAGACCAGCACCAGTGCGCCGTCGTCGAGCTGGGCATGAACCACCCCGGCGAGATCGAACAGCTGGCCGCCTTGGCCGCGCCCACCGTGGCGCTGGTCAACAACGCACAGCGCGAGCACCAGGAGTTCATGCACACGGTCGAGGCCGTGGCGCGCGAGAACGGCAGCGTGCTGGCCTCGCTGCCGCGTGACGGCATCGCCGTGTTCCCCGCTGACGATGCCGAGCACACGCCGATCTGGCGCGAGCTCTCCACCGGCCGCCGCGTGATCGATTTCGCATTGCAGGGCGATGCGGCCGTGACCTGCGCCAGCACCTGGGTCGACGCGCCCACCGATGGCCAGGGACCGCACTGGCTGATCCAGCTGTCCACGCCGGCTGGCGCTGCCGAGGTGCGGCTGCACATGGCCGGTGAGCACAACGTGCGCAATGCCTTGGCCTCCACCGCAGCGGCGCTGGCCGCGGGTGCCCCGCTGCAGGCCGTCGCTCAGGGCCTGTCCGGCTTCGTGCCCGTCAAGGGCCGCTCGGCGTTGCGCAGCATCCAGCGTGCAGGTCGCACCGTCACCTTGATCGACGACAGCTACAACGCCAACCCCGACTCTGTGCGCGCCGCCATCGACATGCTGGCCGCGCTGCCCGGACCGCACTGGCTGGTGCTGGGTGACATGGGCGAGGTCGGCAACCAGGGGCCCGCCTTCCACGAAGAAGTCGGCACCCATGCCCGCGCCAAGGGCATCGAACACCTGTGGACGGCCGGCCTGCTGTGCCGCCATGCCGCACAGGCCTACGGTGCGGGTGCACGTCATTTCGAATCGGCCGCCGACATCGTGGCGGCCTTGCAGGCATCGACCCCTGCCCAGAACCACACCCCTCATAACGAACCAGGGGGCGTGCCGGACGCGGCCGCCATCTTGGTCAAAGGATCGCGCTTCATGAAGATGGAAACCGTCGTCGCCAGCCTGGCCGGAGGTGAGCATGCTGCTTAGCCTGGCCCTGTGGCTGCAGGACATGAACCCCGAATGGGGCTTCCTGCGCGTCTTCCAGTACCTGACCTTCCGCTCGGTGATGGCGGCCATGACCGCGCTGCTGATCGGCCTGGCCCTGGGCCCCTGGCTGATCCGCCGGCTCACCGAACTCAAGATCGGCCAGCCCATCCGTGAATACGGCATCCAGGATCACCTGTCCAAGCGCGGCACGCCCACCATGGGCGGCGCCCTGATCCTGCTGGCCATCGGCCTGTCGACCCTGCTGTGGTTCGACTGGGGCAACCGCTTCGTGTGGATCGTGATGATCGTGACCACGGGCTTCGGCGCCGTGGGCTGGGCCGATGACTGGCGCAAGGTGGTGCACAAGAACCCGGAGGGCATGCCCTCGCGCGAGAAGTACTTCTGGCAGTCGGTCATCGGCCTGGTGGCCGCCATCTACCTGGCCTTCAGCGTGTCCGAGACCGACAACCTGCGCGTGATCGAGCTGTTCTTCCGCTGGGTGGCTTCGGGCTTCTCGAATGACCTGCCGCCCAAGGCCGACCTGATCGTGCCCTTCTTCAAGACCATCAGCTACCCGCTGGGTGTCTGGGGCTTCATGGTGCTGACCTACGTCGTGATCGTGGGCACCAGCAACGCCGTGAACCTGACGGACGGCCTCGACGGCCTGGCCATCATGCCGGTCGTGATGGTGGGCTCGGCCCTGGGCATCTTCTGCTACGTGACCGGCAACGCCGTGTACGCCAAGTACCTGCTGCTGCCGCACATCCCGGGCGCGGGCGAGTTGATGGTGTTCTGCGCGGCGATGGCCGGCGCGGGGCTGGCCTTCCTGTGGTTCAACGCCTACCCGGCGCAGGTCTTCATGGGCGATGTGGGCGCGCTGGCGCTGGGCGGTGCCCTGGGCACCATCGCCGTCATCGTGCGCCAGGAGATCGTGCTGGCCGTGATGGGCGGTGTGTTCGTGCTCGAAGCCCTGTCCGTGATGATCCAGGTCAGCTACTTCAAGTACACCAAGAAGAAGTACGGCGAGGGCCGGCGCATCCTGCTGATGGCGCCGCTGCACCACCACTTCGAGAAATCCGGCTGGAAAGAGACGCAGGTCGTGGTCCGCTTCTGGATCATCACCATGCTGCTGTGCCTGGCCGGCTTGTCCACCCTGAAACTGCGTTGATCGCTGTCGATTCACACCTCCACCAAGATGCTTTACCTGCGTGAGCTCACCGTGCTGATCCTGGGTCTGGGAGACTCGGGCCTGGCCATGGCGCGCTGGTGCAACCGGTGCGGCGCGCTGGTGCGCGTGGCGGACACGCGTGCGAACCCACCCCAGGCGGCCACCCTGGCTGCCGAGGTGCCGGGCGCCACGCTGCACCATGGGCTGGACGCGGCCCTGCTGGACGGCGTACAACTGGTGCTCAAGAGCCCGGGCCTGGCGCCCAACGCGCCCGAGGTGTCCGTGTTGCTGGCCCGTGCCGACGAGCTGGGCATCCCGGTGCGCGGCGAGCTCTCGCTGTTCGCCTCGGCCCTGGCCGATCTGAAGGACGAACGCGGCTATGCCCCGAAGGTGCTGGCGATCACCGGCACCAATGGCAAGACCACGACCACCTCGCTCACGGCCAAGCTGGTCGAGCGCGCCGGCAAGCGGGTGGGCCTGGCGGGCAACATCGGCCCCACCTTGCTGGACACGCTGGCCCAGGCGCTCGACGCCGAGCCCGAGGTGACGCCAGAGCCTGAAGAGGCCGTGCCGCCAGCATTGCCCGAAGGCGCCGAGGCGCCGGCCTTGCCTGCCCAAGACCAGGCGGCTCAAGGCGATGCCGCCACCGTGGCCATCGACCTGGCCGACGGGGAAGAACTGGCCGCTGAATCGGCTGCAGCCGATGAAGGCCAGGATGCGCCTGTGCTGGCCGCCACCCCTGAATCCACCGACGCAGACGCCACGGCGTCTCTGCCCGATGATGCCGATGCGCCCTTGGTGCAACTGGCCCCGCCGCCGCCGGCCGAGCCCGTGTTCCAGGTGCTGCCCGAGGTCTGGGTGCTCGAGCTCTCCAGCTTCCAGCTCGACGGCGTCAGCAACTTCGAGCCCAGTGCCGCCACCGTGCTCAACATCACGCAGGACCACCTGGACTGGCACGGCACCATGGCCGGCTACGCAGGCGCCAAGGCCCGCATCTTCGGCAAGCAGGGTGTGATGGTGATCAACCGCGACGACCCGGCAGTGGACGCCATGGTGCCGCCGCCCGAAGTGATCAAATCCGGCGTCAAAGGCCGTCCGGCCCGCGTGGTGCACCGCGATGTCGTGCGTTTCGGTCTGGACGCGCCGCGCCAACCGGGCGATTTCGGCTTGGTCAACGAGGGCGGCATGGCCTGGCTGGTGCGTGCCCGCGAGGTCGATCCCACCATCAAGCGCAAGAAGGGCGATCCGGATGAGGAGATCATCCTGCAGCGCCTGATGCCGGCCGACGCGCTGCGCATCCGCGGGCGCCACAACGCCTCGAACGCCCTGGCCGCGCTGGCACTGACCACGGCCATCGGCCTGCCGCTGGCGCCGATGCTGCACGGCCTGCGTGAATACCGCGGCGAGCCGCACCGCGTCGAGGTGGTGGCCAATGTCGCCGGCGTCGACGCGATCGACGACAGCAAGGGCACCAACGTGGGCGCCACCGTGGCCGCATTGCTGGGCCTGGGCGCCGACCTGTCGGGCGGCAAGCTGGTGGTGATCCTGGGCGGCGACGGCAAGGGCCAGGATTTCGCGCCGCTGGCCGCGCCGGTGGGCCGCTTCGCACGGGCCGTGGCCTTGATCGGCCGAGATGCCGAGGCCATTGAACAGGCCTTGTCTCAAGGCGACGGCCTGATCGACGCGCTGGGCGAGCCGCTGCCCGTGCAGCGCCACGACACGCTGGAGCAGGCCACGCGCTGGTCCTTCGAACAGGCCCGCGCCGGTGATGCCGTGCTGCTCAGCCCGGCCTGCGCCAGCCTGGACATGTTCCGCAACTACGCGCACCGCGCCGAGGTCTTCATCGACACCGTGCGCGAGATCGCGGCCGATCGGGGGGAGGTGGTATGACCGACACGACCAGCCTTGAGCCGACCCCCGGCCTGTTTGCACGGCTGAAGAACCGCCTCCTGCAACGCGGTGAGGGTGGCAGCCTGCCCGTGCGCGACTGGGTCAGCGTGTCCAGCCAGCCCACCCGCGTGATGGGCTTCGACCAGGGCATGGTGTGGGTTGTGATGGCCCTGCTGCTGCTGGGCCTGGTGATGGTGTACTCGGCCTCGATCGCCTTGCCCGACAGCCCCAAGTTCGCCAACTACGCGGCCTCGCATTTCTTCAGCCGCCACCTGTTCTCGCTGTCGTTGTCGCTGGCCACCGCCTGCATCGTGGTGCAGATCCCGCTGTCGGTCTGGGAGCGTGTCGCCCCCTGGCTGTTCGTGGCCTCCCTGGTGCTGCTGATGCTGGTGCTGATCCCGCATGTGGGCAAGGGCGTGAACGGCGCGCGCCGCTGGCTGCCACTGGGCGTGATGAACTTCCAGCCTTCTGAACTCGCCAAGCTGGCCATCACGCTCTATGCCGCCGACTACATGGTGCGCAAAATGGACGTGAAGGAGCACTTCTTCCGTGCCGTGGCTCCGATGGCGGTGGCCGTGGGCGTGGTGGGCCTGCTGCTGCTGGCCGAGCCCGACATGGGCGCCTTCATGGTGATCGCTGCCATCGCGATGGCCATCCTCTTCCTGGGCGGCGTCAACGGCCGCATGTTCTTCCTGATCACGGCGGTGCTGGTCGGCGCCTTCGTTCTGATGGTGTCGCTCAGCCCCTGGCGGCGCGAGCGCATCTTCGCCTACCTCGATCCTTGGGACGAGAAGAACGCGCTGGGCAAGGCCTACCAGCTCACGCACTCGCTGATCGCGTTCGGGCGCGGCGAGATCTTCGGCGAAGGCCTGGGCTCCAGCCTGGAAAAGCTGCACTACCTGCCTGAGGCCCACACCGACTTCCTGCTGGCCGTGATCGGCGAAGAACTGGGCTTCGTCGGCGTGGCCATCGTGATCTTCGCCTTCTTCTGGCTGGTGCGCCGCCTGTTCCACATCGGCCGCCAGGCCATCGCGCTCGACCGCGTCTTCTCGGGCCTGGTGGCCCAGGGCGTTGGCGTGTGGATGGGCGGCCAGGCCTTCATCAACATGGGCGTGAACCTGGGCGTGCTGCCCACCAAGGGCCTGACACTGCCCTTGATGAGCTATGGCGGCTCGGGCATCTTGCTCAACTGCGTGGCGCTGGCGATCTGTCTTCGCGTCGACATCGAAAACAGGCAGTTGATGCGCGGAGGCCGCGCATGAACTGGCTGTTTCCCCAAAACCGGCAGGCCACCGCGCAGCGGGGGCAGGGCGCGAAGCGACCGTTGATGCGCGGAGGCCGCGCATGAACTGGCTGTTTCCCCAAAACCGGCAGGCCACCGCGCAGCGGGGGCAGGGCGCGAAGCGACCGTTGATGCGCGGAGGCCGCGCATGAGCACCTCCAAGCACCTGGTGATCATGGCCGCCGGCACCGGCGGTCACGTCATGCCCGGCCTGGCCGTGGCGCGCGAGATGCAGCAGCGCGGCTGGGCCGTGAGCTGGCTGGGCACGAAGGCCGGCATGGAGAACCGCCTGGTGCCGCCCAGCGGCATCCCCATGGACACCATCGGCTTCAGCGGTCTGCGGGGCAAGGGCCTGCTGCACACGCTGACCGGCGGGCTGCGCCTGGTCAAGGCCTTCGGTGAGTGCTTCGGCATCTTGGGCCGCCGCAAGGCCGATGCCGTGCTGGGCATGGGCGGCTATGTGTGCTTCCCCGGCGGCCTGATGGCGTCGGCGCGCGGGTTGCCGCTGGTGCTGGTCAACGCCGATGCCTCGCTGCTGATGAGCAACAAGGCCCTGTTGCCCGTGGCCGATGCCGTGGCCTTCGGCTTCGACAGCGAGGACGTGGCCAAGGTGGCCACACGCCACCGCGTGGCCCATGTCACGGGCAACCCGGTGCGCGCCGAGATCGAGGCCATCGCACCGCCTGCGCTGCGCTTTGCCGGCCGCCTGGGCCCGCTGCGCGTGCTGGTGGTGGGCGGCAGCCTGGGCGCCAAGGTGCTGAACGACACGCTGCCCCGCGCGCTGGCCCTGCTGGCCCCTGAAGAGCGCCCCCGCATCACGCATCAGACCGGCGTGGCCCAGTACGAGGCCGTCAAGGCCACGTACGGCCAGCAGGGCATCGACCTGCCGCGCGAGGTCGAGGTGCTGCCCTTCATCAACGACATGGACCAGCGCCTGGCCGATTGCGATGTGATCATCTGCCGAGCCGGCGCCATCACCGTGAGCGAGCTGTGCGTGGCCGGCGTGCCCAGCATCCTGGTGCCGCTGGTGGTGTCGACCACGGCCCACCAGCGTGACAACGCCGCCTACATGGCGAAGCACGGCGCGGCCATCCACCTGCCTCAGGGCGAGCTGACACCCGAATCCCTGGCCGAGCGCCTGCGCGGCCTGCACCGCGACGACCTGCGCGCCATGGCCGACAAGGCGCACGCGCTGGCCCGCCGTGGTGCCGCTGCGGCCGTGGCCGACGACATCGAACGACTGACCTCATCTTCAACCCGAAAGGGGGCCGCAGCATGAAACACGCGGTCAAGCACATCCATTTCGTCGGCGTGGGCGGCTCCGGCATGAGCGGCATCGCCGAGATCCTGCACAACCTGGGCTACACCGTGTCCGGCTCCGACCAGCAGGACAGCGCCACCGCGCGCCGCCTGGCCTCGCTGGGCATCCGTGTCTTCACCGGCCACGAGGCCGCGCACATCGAAGGCGCCGAGGCCGTGGTCACCTCTACCGCAGTGAAGGGCGACAACCCCGAGGTGATCGCCGCGCGCGCCAGGCGCATCCCCGTGGTGCCGCGCGCCGTGATGCTGGCCGAGCTGATGCGCCTCAAGCGCGGCATCGCCATCGCCGGCACGCACGGCAAGACCACCACCACCTCGCTGGTCACCTGCATCCTGGCCGAAGCCGGCGTCGATCCCACCTTCGTGATCGGCGGCAAGCTCAACAGCGCCGGGGCCAACTCGGCGCTGGGCAAGGGCGACTACATCGTGGTCGAGGCCGATGAATCCGACGCTTCCTTCCTGAACCTGCTGCCCATCCTGTCCGTCGTCACGAACATCGACGCCGACCACATGGACACCTACGGGCACGATTTCGCGAAGCTCAAGCAGGCCTTCGTCGATTTCCTGCACCGCATGCCCTTCTACGGGTCGGCCATCCTGTGTGGTGACGATCCGGGGGTGCGCTCCATCATCCCGCTGATCTCGCGCCCGGTCATCACCTACGGCTTCGGTGAAGACGCGCAGGTGCGCGCGGTCAACGTCGAGGCCCTGGCCGGCGGCCAGATGCGCTTCGTCGTGCAGCGCCGCAACGGCACCGTGATGCCCGACATCACCGTGACCTTGAACCTGCCCGGCGTGCACAACGTGCTCAACGCGCTGGCCGCCATCGCCGTGGCCACCGAGATCGAACTGCCCGACGGGCCCATCATCAAGGCGCTTGGCGAGTTCACCGGCGTGGGCCGGCGCTTCCAGCGCTACGGTGATTTCAAGACCAGTGATGGCGGCACGTTCACGCTGATTGATGATTACGGCCACCACCCGGTCGAGATGGCCGCCGTGATCAGCGCGGCGCGCGGCGCCTTCCCGGGCCAGCGCATCGTGCTGGCCTTCCAGCCGCACCGGTTCACCCGCACGCGCGATTGCTTCGAGGATTTCGTGAAGGTGCTGGGCACGGCCGATGCTGTGCTGCTGACCGAGGTCTACGCGGCCGGCGAGCAACCCATCGTGGCCGCCGACGGCCGCGCCCTGACCCGCGCCGTGCGCGTGTCGGGCAAGGTCGAGCCGCTCTTCGTGGACGAGATCGCCGCATTGCCGCAGAGCATCGCCGACACCGCCCGTGCGGGTGATGTCGTGATCTGCATGGGGGCGGGCTCCATTGGCGGCGTGCCCGCCAAGGTTGTTGAACTGCTGAAAGATTGAGACGAGGACCGATGCCATGAGCGCCCCCCTCCAGATTGCCCCGCCCACCGTGGATCCGACCTCCTTCGGCAAGGTCGCCGTGCTGTTCGGCGGCGATTCCGCCGAGCGCGAGATCTCCATCATGTCCGGCACCGGCGTGCTCAAGGCCCTGCAGTCGCAAGGCGTTGATGCCCATGCGTTCGACCCGTCCGAGCGCCCGCTCGAAGACCTGCGCAAGGAGGGCTTCACGCGCTGCTTCATCGCCCTGCATGGCCGTGGCGGTGAGGATGGCACCGTGCAGCGCGAGCTCGAATGGCTGCAGCTGCCCTACACCGGCTCGGGCGTGAAGGCCTCCAGCCAGGCCATGGACAAGGATGTGACCAAGCTGATGTGGCGCTACAAGGGTGTGCCCACGCCGGGTTGGCGTGTGGTCAAGAGCGCGGCCGAATGCGAAGAGGCGTTCGACTACCTCGAGTGCGCGGCCATCATCGTCAAGCCGGCCCGTGAAGGCTCGTCCATCGGCCTGACCAAGGTGACGGACCGCAGCCAGTGCGCTGCGGCCTACACCCTGGCCGCCCAGCACGACGAAGAAGTCATGTGCGAGGAGTTCATCGACGGTGACGAAACCACCTGCCCGGTGCTCGAGGTCAATGGCGAGCCCGTGGCCCTGCCGGTGATCCGCATCGCTGCGCCCGATGGCAACTACGACTACCAGAACAAGTACTTCACCGACGACACCAAGTACCACTGCCCGTCTGGCCTGTCGGCCGACGAGGAAGAGAACATCCAGCGCCTGGTGGTCAAGTCCTTCAAGGCCCTGGGTTGCCGTGGCTGGGCCCGTGTCGACGTGATGATCGACAAGGTCACCCGCGAGCCCAGCCTGCTGGAGATCAACACCGCGCCCGGCATGACCTCGCACTCGCTGGTGCCCATGTCGGCCCGCGTGGCCGGCCTGAGCTACGAGCAGCTGTGCGTGCACCTGCTGACCACCGCCGCCCTGGACCGCGAGATCCCCGGCATGTACGAGGCCATGAGCGCTGGCCAGCGTTCGGACTGAACCGCCCCGCAGCCCCACACCGGACACCACCACGACCATGCTCACCGCCCAGGCCCTGCAATCACCCAGCGAGATGCCGCAAGACATCCGCTGGATGAACGCCGCCACCGCCGCACTGGCCGTGGTGGCGGTGCTGCTGGTGCTGGCGGCGGCCTTCAACGTGCTGATCCGCCAGCCCTACTTCGTGATCCACAAGCTCAGCATCGACGGCGAGATGCAGCGCAACAACCTGGCCACGGTGCGGGCCAACGTCGTGCCGCGCGTGGAGGGCAACTTCTTCCTGGTGGACCTGGCCCGTGCGCGCGCCGTGTTCGAGTCCGTGCCCTGGGTGCGCCAGGCGCTGGTGCGCCGCGTGTGGCCCAATGAGCTGCGCGTCACGCTCGAAGAGCACAAGCCCGCCGCCTACTGGCGCCACGAAGACCGCGACGACCAGCTCGTCAACCAGCAGGGCGAGGTCTTCGATGCCAACCTGGGCGATGTCGAAGACGATCCGCTGCCCACCTTGCAAGGCCCGGCCCATGCCACGGCAGACCAGGCCCGCCTGATGCTGACCATGCTGCGCAAGCTGCAGCCTGCCTTGGCGCCCCTGGAGTCAGAGATCGACACACTCAAGCTGACCGATCGCGGTTCGTGGACGGTCAAGCTCGAGAACGATGCCCTGATCGAGCTGGGCCGGGGCGAGACCGATGAGCTCGTGGCGCGCGCCGAACGCTTCGTGCGCACGCTGCCGCAACTGCGCCAACAGTACGGCGAGCCACTCGCCTATGCCGACCTGCGCTACCCGCATGGCTATGCCGTGCGGCTCAAGGGCCTGAGCACCGTTCAGAACATTCCAAAGGGGCGTGTGGCCAACGCTCCTCAAACGCCTTAAACTCGTCAAAACCCGCACACCATGCCCAAGGATTACAAGGACCTTGTCGTCGGACTGGACATCGGCACCGCCAAAGTGATGGCGGTCGTCGCGGAAGTCCTGCCGGGTGGCGATCTGCGTCTCGCCGGCCTGGGCGTCGCTCCCAGCCACGGCCTCAAGCGCGGTGTGGTCGTCAACATCGACGCCACCGTGCAATCCATCCAGCAGGCGCTCAAAGAGGCCGAGCTGATGGCCGACTGCAAGATCAGCCGCGTGTGGACCGGCATCACCGGCAGCCACATCCGCGGCCAGAACAGCACCGGCATGGTCATCGTGCGCGACAAGGAGGTCGCGCCCATCGACGTGCAGCGCGTGGTCGAGACCGCCAAGGCCATCAACATCCCGAACGACCAGCGCCTGCTGCTGGTCGAGCCGCAAGAGTTCATCATCGATGGACACGAGGTGAAGGAGCCCATCGGCATGAGCGGTGGCCGCCTCGAGGTGAAGGTGCACATCGTGACCGGCGCGCAGAGCGCGGCCGAGAACATCGTCAAGTGCGTGCGCCGCTGCGGCCTGGAGGCCGAGCAACTGGTGCTCAACCCCAGCGCATCCAGCGCCTCGGTGCTGACGGAAGACGAGAAGGACCTGGGCGTGGCCCTGGTCGACATCGGTGCAGGCACGACGGATGTGGCCATCTTCGCCGACGGCGCCATCCGCCACACGGCCGTGATCCCCATCGCCGGTGACCTGATCACCAGCGACATCGCGATGGCCCTGCGCACGCCCACGAAAGACGCCGAGGACATCAAGGTGGACCACGGCGTGGCCAAGCAATTGCTGGCCGACCCGAACGAGCAGGTCGAGGTGCCCGGCCTGGGCGACCGCGCCCCGCGCATGCTCTCGCGCCAGGCCCTGGCCGGCGTGATCGAGCCGCGCGTCGAAGAGATCTTCTCGCTGGTCCACCAGGTGATCCGCGAGTCTGGTTACGAAGAATTGCTGTCCTCGGGCATCGTGCTCACCGGCGGCTCGGCGGTGATGCCGGGCATGGTCGAGCTGGCCGAGGACATCTTCCTGAAACCGGTGCGCAAGGGCGTGCCGCTGTATTCAGGCGCTCTCCACGACATGGTGGCCAGCCCTCGGTCGGCCACCGTCATGGGCTTGCTCGAAGAAGCAAGGTTGTCCCGCACCCGCGGCATGAAGGCCGCTCAGAAGGCCGGGTCGGTTCAGACCCTGTTCGGACGGGTGAAGGACTGGTTCATCGGTAATTTCTAAAACGTTTCTTCCCAATTCACTGGCAACTGCTGATTGAGACTACTAGGAGGTATGACATGCCTATCGAGATGATTGAAAACTTCGACCTGGGTACGCAAATCAAGGTGATCGGCGTGGGCGGCGGTGGCGGCAACGCTGTCGACCACATGATCGCCCAGGGTGTGCAAGGCGTGCAGTTCATCAACGCCAACACCGACGCCCAGGCCCTGAGCCGTTCGACGGCCGAGCAGAATCTGCAACTGGGCACCAGCGGCCTGGGCGCCGGTTCCAAACCCGAGGCCGGCCGCGTGTCGGCCGAAGAGGCCACGGAGCAGATCCGCACGGCCCTGGATGGCGCGCACATGGTGTTCATCACTGCCGGCATGGGCGGTGGCACCGGCACGGGCGCCGCGCCCGTGATCGCCCGCGTGGCCAAGGAGATGGGCATCCTGACCGTCGGCGTGGTCACCAAGCCCTTCGAGTTCGAAGGCAACCGCCGCCTCAAGCAGGCCGAGGCCGGCCTGGCCGAGCTCGAAGCCAACGTCGATTCGCTGATCGTGGTGCTCAACGAAAAGCTGCTGGAAGTGCTGGGCGATGACATCACCCAGGAAGAAGCCTTCAAGCAGGCCAACGATGTGCTGAAGAACGCCGTCGGCGGCATCAGCGACATCATCCACATCCCGGGCCTGGTGAACGTCGACTTCGAAGACGTCAAGACCGTGATGAGCGAGCCCGGCAAGGCCATGATGGGCACGGCCACGGCCTCGGGCCCTGACCGCGCCACCAAGGCCGCCGAAGCCGCCGTGGCCTGCCCGCTGCTCGAAGGCATCGACCTGTCGGGTGCACGTGGCGTGCTGGTGCTGATCGCGGCAAGCAAGGCAACGTTCAAGCTGAGCGAGTCGCGCAACGCGATGAACACCATCCGCCGCTACGCTGCCGAAGACGCGCACGTGATCTACGGCACGGCCTACGACGAAAGCCTGGGTGACCAGCTTCGCGTGACCGTGATCGCCACCGGCCTGAGCGCTGCCAAGCGCATGACCGTGGTGCACAGCGCTCCGCAAAGCCATTCGCAGATCTTCGCCCGCACCGGCACCGACAACCTGCCCATCCTGAACAACCCGGTGCACCCGGGTGGTCACCAGATGGGCCACGCCGGCCATGGCAATGACTTCAGCGGCCTGAACACCCCCAGCGTGTGGCGCAGCGGCCGCACGCAGGCGGCCCAGAAGGTGGACGCCCTGGCCAGCAACGGCATGGACGAGCTGGAGATCCCGGCCTTCCTGCGCAAGCAAGCCGACTGAGGCTGTGCTCGCGCTCCGGGGCAGGCGTGCTGCCCCGGCATGTCATGACCGTTGACCAGTGAATCGAAGGCCCCGGCTTGCCGGCCGGGGCCGGGCTTCGCGCCCTCCGCATGTTTTCGTGCTCACGCACGGCATCCGGGGGCGCTTTTTCATGCCTGCGCGTGAGCGGCAGCCATGAAAAAGCGGATCAATGAGGTGTCCGGATGTTCAGGGGCGCCAGACCCGCTCCAGGCGGATCAGGCAGGCCAGCCCCACCACGATGAGCAGGGGCGTCAAGGCGGCGTCCAGCAAGGCCGCAGCGCTGGCCGACCCCGCCGCAGTCATCAGCACCAGCACATCCCAACCCAGCGGGATGCGGGCGTCCTGGTCGGTGGCGGGCAAGGTGGTGTCGGGTGTGTCGGGCATGTGGGTACTGCGCTGAGGGTCGGAGACAGCCATTCCATGCGAAAGGGCTAATCCGAGTCCATAACCCTCAGGGGGTAGTTGCGGCTTCAGCGCGACGCGAGGGTTTCCAGGGCCTGCAGCAGTTCCGCGGGCGACAAGGGCTTGCGTCGCAAGGCCACACCGGCCTCTTGAGCCCGACCGTCCAGGGACGGATCCAGGTCACCGGTGAGCAGCAGCACGGGCAGCTCGGCCCCGAACTCGTGCCGGGCTGCACGCGCCACATCCAGGCCGTCATCAGGGGTGCCCAGCCGCAGATCGGTCAGCAGGGCGCTGGGCCAGGTCTCGGCGCGGGCCAGCGCGTCGATGGCCTGAGCAAGGGTGGGGCCCGCGAAGCAGGTCCAGCCGTGGGCCTGCAGCACGGTGGCGGTGGTGCCTCGCACCTCGTCATCGTCCTCCACCAGCAGCACAGCGCGGGCCCGATGGACTTCATCGGATGTTGTGGCCGAGGATGACGCCGATGGCTCGGTCCGTTCGAGCCCGTGGAGCATCGTGGCTTGCGCCGTCGGCACCCGTAGCGAGAACACCGATCCACGGCCCATCCTCGAGCGCACCGTCAGCCGGTAGCCGCCGGCGTGTATCAGGCGCCGCACCAGGCCCAGCCCCAGCCCCAGGCCTTCGCGCAAATGGCGGGCCGGGTTGTGCAGCTGCACGTAGTCCTCGAAGATGCGGGCCCGGTCCTCGCGGGCGATGCCGGGGCCCTCGTCCCACACCTGCACCACCACCCCGCCGGCGCGTGCAAACGCGCGCAGCCGCACAGTGCCGCCGGGCGCGGTGTAGCGCAGGGCGTTTTCCAGCAGGTTGCGCAGGATGCGCTGCATGAACAGCGGGTCTGCCATCACGGCCAAGTCGGCGCCCGGGCAGGGGGGATCACAGGCCTGCCAGTGCAGTCCCTTGTCCTGGCACAGCAACTCGAACTCGTCGTTCATCTGGCCCAGCAAGGGCGCCAGCATGAACGGTTGGGGCTGGTGCACCAGCTTGTGGGAGTCCACTCGGGCGATGTCGAAGAGCTGCTCGAAGATGCCGCGCAGGCCGTCCACCGCGGCGCTGATCTTGCCCGCCAGGCCTCGGGATTCGGGCTCCTGCAGGCGCGTGAGCAGCAGGCCCGACAGCAGGGTCAGGCTGTGCAGGGGCTGGCGCACGTCGTGGCTGGCGGTGGCGATGAACTCGCTCTTGTGGCGGTTGGCCTGCTCGGCGGCCTCCTTGGCCTGGCGCACCTTGTCGACCTCGTCGGCCAGTTCGGCCACCAGCTGTTCGTTGCGGATGCGCAGGCGCTCGGCATCGAGCAGACGCACTTCGATCAGGCGGCCCACGCCCAGGCAGGTCACCATGGACAAGGTCAGGATCAGCGCAATGGTGGCGGTGCCTTCGGCCGGGTCGAGCAGCAGGCGCGTCAGCACGATCAGCAGGATGGGCAGGTTGGCCGCGGTGGCCACGCCTGAATCGTGGGTGCTGAAGAACATGGCCGTGTAGCCGAAGATGATCAGCGCCGTGAGGATCAGCAGATGCCATTGCGTCGGCAGGGCGCCCCACAGCATGGCGGCCAGCAGCGCCCAGCCGGTGGCTTGCGTCACTTCGCGCATCAGCGTGATCGCGCGCCAGCGCGGGTAGTTGCCTGCGTCGAGCACCACGCGGCGCAGGCGCCAGATGGAGAGGCTGCCCCATGCCCAGGTGGCCAGCAGCAAGGCGATGGGCGGGCCCCATTCCCACGGAGACAAGCCGCTGCGTCGCACCACGGGGATGAGGGCCAGCAGCGCGATGAACTGCCCTGGGATGGCCCAGACATCCAGCCGCCAGTGGTCTCGCAGCTGTTCCAGGTAGATGGCGCGGTCGGTGGATGACAGGCCTTGCAGGTTCAGTCGCAGGAACTTCATGCCGGTCACCTGCCCGAGGCGGGGGACTCGGGCAGGCCGTCTCGCGCGCAGTTGAGCAGCAGATGCACCCGGTTGTGTGCGCCGTGCGCCCGCAGGATGGCGCGCACGTGCAGCTTGACGGTTTCCTCGCTGATGCCCAGCTGGTCGGCGATCAGGGCGTTGGCCAGGCCGTGCAACAGCAGTGCGCGCACCTCGATCTGTCGAGGGGTCAGGCGTGCCGGGCTGCCGGGGCGCCCAGAGGGTGCTGCCGAAACGCTGGCGCCTGTGTTGGTGGCCAAGGCTTCGTCATCCGGGCCTGTGATGGCGGCCGCATGGGCTTGCGCCAGAAGCTCCCGCGGGAAGTACACGCCGCCATGGGCCAGCGTGCGCAGCCCCTCGGTGAAGTGGGCCAGGCTGCCGGCCTTGGGCACGAAGGCGCAGGCCCCTTCGCGCAGGCAGGCCAGGGCCAGGCTCAGCTCGTTGCTGCCTGACACCACGCCGATGCGCGAGCGCGGTGCATGCGCGCGCAGGCGCACCAGGGTGTCCAGTCCTTGCGCATCGGGCAGGTTGAGGTCGGTGATGATCACGTCGATGCCGGCATTGTCCAGGCAGCGCAAGGCGCTGGCGAGGTCGCAGGCCTGGTGCGCGACCAGATCGGGCCACTGCGTGGTGACCACCTTGAGGATGCCTTCGCTGACCAGGGCGTGGTCTTCCACCACCAACAGCGTCCGGGTCACGGCAGCCGGGCCCTGTTCATGGTGTCGACGGGTCCTGGGTTGCCACCGGCGGGCGCAAGGGCTCGACGGCCGCGATGCGGGCCTGCTGGATGACCTGGGCGATGGCCGGCCCCTTCAGGCCCTTCTCCAGCGCCTCGGCGGCCAGTTGGGCCGTGTCCACCGCGTGGGCGGTCTGCAGCGCCTGGCGCAGTTGTTCGCTTGGCAGGTAGGCGCGTTCCTCGAAACCCAGTCGGCCGCGTGCGTCGCATTCGCAGGCCAGCAGGATGTCAGGCAGGCGCTGCGGCTTGCGGAAAGCATCCAGCCGTTCTAGCAGGCGCACCGTGGCAGCGGCAGACAGATCCTCGCTGCGGTGGATGTTGCCGTGCTCGCGGGCGACCACATCGGCCAGTTCCCGGCATTCATTGGGCACGCGCAGGCGCTCGCACACCTGCTTGAGCAAGTGGGCGCTGCGCTGTTCATGGCCGATGTGGCGGGGCAGCACGTCCGCAGGGGTGGTGCCTTTGCCCAGGTCGTGGCACAGGCAGGCGAAGCGCACGGGCAGCGAAGCCCCCAGCCGCGCGCTCATGTCCAGCACCATCATCAGGTGCACGCCGGTGTCCACCTCGGGGTGGTAATCGGCGCGCTGGGGTACGCCCCACAGGCGCTCGACCTCGGGCAGCAGGCGCGCCAGGGCGCCACAGTCGCGCAGCACCTCGAACATGCGCGAAGGGCGTTCTTCCATCAGGCCACGGGCCAGCTCCTGCCACACGCGCTCGGCCACCAGGTGGTCGGCCTCTCCCTCGTCGACCATGCGGCGCATCAGCTCGGCGGTTTCCGCGGCCACGGTGAAGTCGGGCAGGCGGGCAGCGAAGCGCGCCAGGCGCAGGATGCGCACAGGGTCTTCGCCGAACGCGGGAGACACGTGGCGCAGCACGCGGGTGCGGATGTCGTCCTGCCCTTTGTAGGGATCGACCAGCGTGCCGTCGGCCGCCTGTGCCATGGCATTGATGGTCAGGTCGCGGCGGGCCAGGTCTTCTTCCAGTGTGACGTCGGGCGTGGTCTGGAAGACGAAGCCATGGTAGCCCCGGCCGGACTTGCGCTCGGTGCGGGCCAGGGCGTATTCCTCCTTCGTCTGCGGGTGCAGGAAGACCGGAAAATCGCGGCCCACGGGCAGGAAGCCCTTGGCCACCATGCCTTCAGGCGACGCGCCAACCACCACCCAGTCGTTGTCTTGGGTGGTGCGTCCCAGCAGTCGATCGCGGACGGCGCCGCCGACGAGGTAGGTTTTCATGAAGCGGAAGGATGGGCCATGCGCCACAAAGGGTGCGCATTTATTGTGCATTGCACCATGCTGACAGCCCCTTTGCTGCCCATTGTCGGCAAAAACGCACCGCAAGCAGGCTGATCAGCCCCCTGAACGGGGTGTGATTTCTGGCACGGACCATGCGTGAGCTCTCTCACATTTTTGTATCTTTGATCGCAGACGCGGTGGAGGTTCTATGAGCTCGCAAATGAAATGCTTGATGTCGGCTGTGGCCGGTGCGGTGATGGCGCTGTCGGCCGGTGCGGCCAATGCGTTGACGGTGTCGGGCACCTTCGACAGCATCTACCCCTACACGGGCGGTGCCTCGGTGACCTTCGAGTTGCTCTCCAGCGGGGGCATCACCACCGTGATCTCCGGCACGGGCCCGACGTTTGGCGGCCTGTACAGCCCGGCACCGGTGGCGCCTTCGGCCGTGCTCTCGCTGCCGTCCTTCCAGTCGATCTACAGCTTCACCAGCCTGGCCGCCGGCATCTACACCTTCGAGCTGTTTGGCCCAGCCGGTACGGGTTTCACCTTCGACATCATCCCGAGCTATGGGACGTCGGTGGCCTTGGTGCCGGAGCCCGAATCCCTGGCCCTGGCCATCGCCGGTTTGGGCGTGCTCGGCATGCTGGGCCGTCGTCGCCTGTCAGGCGCGTCATCACAAGCCTGATGAGGCAGGCGCGGCCTCAGGGTCTCGGCAGGCCGCGCCACCAGTTCTGAAAGCGGTCCCACCAGGCCGGCATGCGCAAGGCGTGTCCATCCTGGCCGACCCATGGTTGGGCGGTGCATCGACCGCTTTCGCTGTCCACGGCCACCAGATGGGCTGGCTTGCCCTGGGGCATGGGTTGCCAGCAGAACCTGCTGCGGTAGAGCCGGATGCTGCTGATCTCCAGCAGATAGGGGCGGCTGGGCATCAGTGCCGCCGAGGGCAGCGCGATGCATTTGCTGGCCTCATTGGGCCAGGTGGCGTGGGCAGGGCTTCCCGGATCGGCATCGATCTGCCAGGCAGGCGTGCCGCCCTGCTCAGCTTCGTGTGGACCGCCTTGCCACAATTGAATGGACCAGCCCTGCTTGGCTTCGTTGGGTGAGCCGGCGCGCACATACGCGCAGGGGCGGCCCTGCGCATTGATCTGCAACTCAACCGGGCCATGCACTTCGGATGACGTGGCCCAGGCGGGCGCCACGCAGGCGCCCAGCACCCAGGCCATGGCGCGACGCCTAGCGGCCGACGCGGGCGTGTTTGGGCAGAAGCTTGGCATCGGCAGGGTTCTTCAGGAAGTCCGCGAGCACAGCCTCGTAGAACGGCAGCAGGCCCACACGCCGTGCGTGCAGCTTGCCGTTGCCGGCAAGATGGCGCGCGTCAAAGTAATGGGCGATCAGGTCGCCTTGCTGCTCCATGTTGAAGTCAGGCAGCTTCTTGTCCTTGTCCAGCACGGGGTCGTAGTCGTAGGCCGGGGCGCCCTCGCCATAGCCACCCCGAAAGCCCAGGGTGATGCCGTTGCACATCACGCACAGGCCCAGGTGGTATTGCCACACGTGGGCCATCTCGTGGATGAACCAGATCTTGGCGGAATCGGCGCCTAGCGAGAAGTCATCCCGGTACTCGTTGGGCGGGAAATACATCTCGCCAAAAGGCGTCATGGCGTTGTCGCCGCTGCCGGGCAGGAAGCGGCCCTTGTGCACGCGCACCGCGTCGTACTTGACGGATGCCGCAAAGACCTTCTGCGCCATCGCGATCTCGCCGATGGTGAGCTTGCGCTCGGTGGCCGGCCTGGGCTGGCGGACGACGTGCGGCGGGAAGCCGCCACGTCCGAGCCAGGGCCGGCTGATGGTCATCTCTGCGCCGCCGCCAGGCGCGTCAGCGCCAGGTAGTCGTCCACGGGCACTTCTTCGGCACGGCGCTTCAGATCGAAGTCGGTCTGCACGCCACGCTCGTCCAGCCAGCGGCCCAGGGTGTTGCGCAGGATCTTGCGGCGCTGTGAGAACGCCACCGTGACGATCTCGCCCAGCAGGGCCACGTCCAGGTCGCCATGGGCGTCTGCACGGCGCGGCGTCATGCGCACCACGGCCGAATCCACCTTGGGTGGCGGGTCGAAGGCCTCGGGAGGCACGTCGACGATGGATTCCATGTCATAGCGCCACTGCAGCATCACGCTCAGGCGGCCGAAATCCTTGTTGCCGGGCTCGGCCACCATGCGGTCGACCACCTCCTTCTGCAGCATGAAGTGCTGGTCCTGCACACGGCTGGCGAAGGGCAGCAGGTGGAACAGGATGGGGGTGGAGATGTTGTAGGGCAGGTTGCCGATCACGCGCAAAGCGCTGCCGGCCTGGTCGGCCAGCGCGGCGAAATCGACCTTGAGCACGTCGGATTGGACCACGTTGAGCTCGGGACGTTTGCGCAGCCGCGCGGCCAGGTCTCGGTCCAGCTCGATCACGGTGAGCTGGCCACTGCGGTCGACCACGGGGTTGGTCAACGCGCCGAGTCCGGGACCAATCTCGACCAGAGGCTGGCCCGGGCGCGGGTCGATGCCGCGCACGATCTCGTCGATCACCCCTGGGTCGGCCAGGAAGTGCTGGCCGAAACGCTTGCGGGCGCGGTGGCTGTCGCCGGCGCCCGCGCCGCGGTCGGGGCGGTCAGGGCGCATCACGCATGTCCACGAAAGCGGCGGCGCGCAGCTCGCGGGCCCAGTCTTCGTAGGTGGATTCGAAGCGCTGCTCGCGCAGCACGCTGCGGGCAGCTTCGCGCTTTTGCTGGTCGGTGAGCTGCACCTCGCGTCGCTCGATCAGCTGGATCAGGTGCACGCCGAAGCGCGTCACCACCGGCTCGGACACCTGGCCGGGCTGCAGGGCCAGCAGGGCCTGCTCGAATTCGGGCACGAACTGGCCAGGGGCTGCCCAGCCCAGGTCGCCGCCACGGGTGGCGCTGCCGTCTTCCGAATTTTGCCGTGCCATCTGGGCGAAACTGGCCTGGCCGCCGACGATCTCCTTGCGGATATTCATCATGCGGTCACGTGCAGCCTTGATGCTCATCTGTGGCGTGGTGCGCAGCAGGATGTGGCGAGCGCGTTGCTGGGTGTAGCTGGCCTTGCCGGCGTTCTCGCGTTCGATCAGCTTGAGCACATGGAAGCCCGCACCCGAGCGCACGACCTTGGACACCTGGCCCACCTTCAGGTCCTTCACGGCGTCGGTGAAGAGCTCGGGAAGGCGGCTGGCAGGGCGCATGCCGAAGGTACCGCCGTTGTCGCGGGTGCCCGTGTCGTCGGTGTTGTCCTTGACCAATTGCGCGAAGTTGACACCAGCGACGGCGCGTTCGCGCAATGCCTCGGCCTTGGCGGCCAGCTGGCGCACCTTGTCGGCGCTGGCGCCTTCGGGCACCGCGATCAGGATGTGCGCCAGGTTCAGGTCAGTGTCTCGGCCGGCCGCCGCCGCCTGGGCGTTGAAGGCGTCGAGCTCGCTGTCGGAGATCTGGATGCGGGCGTTGACCTCGCGGGCACGTACGCGCTCGAGCAGCATCTGCTCACGCAGGCTGTTGCGGTAGCGGTCGTAGTCCAGGCCGTCGGCGCGCATGCGCTGGCGCAGCTCCTGCAGCGAGATCTGGTTCTGCGAGGCGATGTTGGCCACGGCATCGTCCACTTCGGCATCGCTCACGTTCATGCCGGTGGTCTTGGCGTACTGCAGTTGCACCTTCTCGTCGATCAGGGCTTCGAGCACCTGCTGGCGCAGGGCATCGGGAGGTGGAAGCCGGGCATTGGGGTTGCGACCGGCCGACTCCATGATGCGTCCTACACGCTTGTCGACATCGGTGTGGGTGATGGGCTCCTGGTTGACCACGGCGACGATGTAGTCGGCGGTGGTCTGCTGCCCTTGCAGCTTGAGGTCTGTGCTCAGGCTGGGCACGCCCGGGATCCGTGGCGACACGGACGGCGCGTCGCCCAGGCTGAACTGGGCCAGAGCGGGCGCGCCGGATGCGGCGATGCACACGGCCAGCAGCAGGGGCGACCATGGGCGGGCCAGGCGCGAGGGGCGGTCGGTGCGGACAGGCATCAGGTCAATCATCATTCACGTAGGCAGAGGGCGGTACGGGAGGGGCCGTGAGCAGGCCGGTGTCCTCGCGCAGCAGGCGGTAACCAGGGATATTGTCCTTCAAGGCGCGCAGCGGGCTCGATCCCAGTCGGGACAGCCCCACCAGCTCCAGTTGGAACATCAGGCGGGTGGCGGCTTCGGTCTTGCCGATGGAGGTGCGTTCGGCCACCACACGGGCGATCCAGCACCCGCCGTCGTACTCAAGGCCCACCAGGGCATCGCTCAGGCGTTTGTCCCGCAGGCTGTAGTTCAGCCGGCCGACGCTGTACCAGGTACCGCCGCAGCCGGCCGAGCTGCCGGGCGTGGGCTTCACGCCAGCAGCCTGCGCCAGCGCCGACGCCACGGCCTCGGCGGCCGGCGAGCGCCCGGCGATGGGCCACTGCCAGCCGACATCGAGCTGTTCGCTGCTGTCGCGTGTGTATCGGTAGTTGGCGCTGATGGTGCGGAAGTCGCTCGGGTTGTAGCGGATGCCCAGCAGCGAGCGCTCGATGCGGCTGTCGCGGGCACTGTACTGGGCCGTGCTGTCGAAGTACCAGTGCGGCACCACGGAGGTGGAGCCCAGCAACAGCAGATCGGACCAGCGCTGTGTGTTGACCGGGCCATCGTCCGCGGTGATGCGCTGATCGTCGAACTGCACCTTCTGCACCATCCCCAGGCGCATGATCTCGCCACCGGTGTCTGCATCCAGGATGCGCGTGGTCACACCCAGGCTGAGCTGGTTGGCGTCCGACACGCGGTCCACACCCGTGAAGGCGTTCTCGCTGAAGATGCTGTACTGGTTGAAGTCGCGGATGGCGCTGTCGAATTGCGGGATGTCGGACTGCCGCTTGTAGGGGGTGTACACGTACTGGACGCGTGGCTCCAGGGTCTGGATCTGGCTGCCACCGAACCAGTTGATCGGGCGCTCATAGACCACTCCGCCGTCCAGGCTCGCCGTCGGTATGACGCGTGACTGGCTGCGTTTGGTGCCGATGCTGGCGTCGTTGCGGTCCAGCGAGTAGCTGGCGGCATTGAGACTGAGCTTGGGCGTGAAGTTCCAGCCGGCATCGCCGAAGGGGCGAGAGATGGTGCCCAGTGCATGCAGGCGGTCGCCGGTCACGCGGGTGCTGTCTTCGTTGCCGAAGCGGTTGACCTCGGTCTCGAAATTCCAGACCAGGCCCGCGTCGGAGGTGCTGCGGCTGCGCAGGCCGATCTGCGGCTCGCGCCGGTAGGGCGAGATGATGCGGGAATCGGGGCTCGCTGCCGGGTCCAGGTCCTGCAGGGTCTGCCAGGATTGAACCCGGGCATACAAGGCGGTCTGACTGCTGCCCAGGCCCCAGGCGCGCGTGTTGATCTGGCGTTCGATGCTGGCGTGGCTGCCATACAGGCGCGGCGTCAGCGTGGCACGGCTGCGGGTGAAGTCTTTCCAGTAGTCGTCATCGGAGACGCGCAGCCACTGCCAGTCGTAGTTGGTCAGGCTCGGCGAGCCTGCTCGCACGAGTTCGCCCTTGTGCTGGGCATTGATCATGCCGCGATCGCGCTTGGCCACCTGGTCATTGGGCAAGGCCATGACTTCGATGGTGCCCTGGTCGCTGTCGCTGAGGTAGCGGAACTCGCCTTCCACGCCAGCGCCGCGCCGTGTCGACAGCGTGGGTGTGATGGTGGCGTCGCGGTTGGGAGCGATGTTCCAGTAGTAGGGCTGTGAGAGTTCGAACCCGCTCTTGTTGTCGATGTCGAAGCTGGGGGGTAGGAAGCCCGACTTGCGCTCGTCGCTGAGCGGGAAGGTCAGCACCGGGGCAGCCAGGATGGGCACACCCATGAACCGGATCACGGCGTTCTTGGCACGGCCTTCGTTGGTCTCGAAGTCCATGTACACATCGCTGGTGGTCAGCACCCAGTCCAGGTCTGACGGCTCGGCCGTGTTTTCCGGCGTGCAGCTGCTGTAGGTGGCGCCGATGGCGCGCAGCTTGTTGTTGCCCAGGAACTCCACCTTCTCGGCCTGCCCGCCGGCACCCGTGCGCGCAAAGCGGTAGGTCGGGTTGGTGAACTCGCCCTCGAGGGTGTCCAGCTGCAGGGTGAGGGCCGGGCCCGAGAAGATGTCGCCGCGCCGGCTGATGCGCACGCCGCCCAGCGCCTCGGCCACATTGCTGTCGGCCGTGTGGGTGATGTCGTCGGCGCGCATCGTCAGATCGCCGCGCTTGAGGCGCACATTGCCTGAGGCGTGGGTCTTCAGGCCGGGGGTGCCATCGAGACGGTCCGCCTCGAAGTAGATCGGCAGATCCTTGGCGTCGGTGCCACCCACTGGCGCAGCCAGGGAGGACGAAATGCGCAGGGGCGCGGCCTCGGCGTCTGCGTCGGCCTCCACGGCACCCACGAAAAACGGGCTCCACAGGGCCAGGGCCGCTGCACAGGCCACCGGGGTCGGGCTCGGCAAGGGCAGGCGCCAGGCACGGGGCCGGGCGCCAGCGGCGCGGCGGATGGTCAGGGCTGAAGGCGGCACAAAAAATCGGTGTGTCGAACGGCCCGTCGAAGGCCAGGGGTGGGGGCGACTAAAATTGGGCGATTATTCCATGCGCACCCGCGCCTTCCCTGCCACCATGTCCCAGCCTTCCGAATCTTTGTCCGACGCCGTGCCCGATGGCGCCCTGCAGGCGCCTTCCGTGAGCTGGGCCGATCCGGTTCGCCGGGTGGCTTTCCAAGCCTGGCTGGCCGGTGTGGCTGGTGCCCATGGCCTGCAGCCAGCCACCGTGCGCCCGGCCAGCGCCGACGCCAGTTTTCGCCGCTACCTCCGGGTGGATGGCAGCGCGGGCCAGACCTTCATCGTGATGGACGCTCCGCCCGACAAGGAAGACTGCCAGCCCTTCGTCAAGATCGCGCGGCTGCTTCAGGCGGGTGGGGTCGGGGCGCCCGCCATCCTCGCGTGGGATGAGGCCCAGGGCTTCATGCTGCTCAGCGACCTTGGAGAGCACACGTTGCTGTCCACCTTGCAGCCCGAGGCCCCCGAGATGTCCCAGGCCGATGTCGACAACCGCGCACGGTACACCGCGGCGCTCGACGAGCTGGTGCTGCTGCAGCGCATCGACGCCCAGGCGCAGGTGCCCCCTTATGACGACGCGCTGCTGCAACGCGAGCTGGACCTGCTGCCCCAGTGGTACCTCACCCAGTTGCGTGGCCTGACCCTGACCGAGGCCCAGCAGGCCGTGCTGACCCGCAGTTTCGGCCTGATCAAGGCCCAGGTGCTGGCCCAGCCCAAGGTGTTGGTTCACCGCGATTACCACTCGCGCAACCTGATGGTCTCGCCCACCGATCCCCGCGCCCGCCCGGGGGTGATCGATTTTCAGGATGCGGTATGGGGCCCGGTCACGTATGATCTCGTGTCCTTGCTGCGTGATGCCTATGTGGTGTGGGACGAAGAACTGCAGATCGACCACGCTGTTCGCTACTGGGACAAGGCCCGCAAGGCCGGCCTTCCGGTCCCCGATGATTTCGGGGATTTCTGGCGCGACACGGAGTGGATGGGCCTGCAGCGCCACCTGAAGGTGCTGGGGATCTTTGCGCGTCTGGCGCTGCGCGATGGCAAGCAGCAGTACCTGGACGACATCCCGCGCGTTTGGCAGTACGCCCATCGGGTCTGTACACGCTACAACGGCTTGGGCCCCCTGGCGGCTCTTCTCGAGGCCGCCGAGGCCGGTACGCTGGGCATCCAGCGCCAAACCGGCTACACCTTCTGACCAGGCTATGTATCGCCTGGCCACAACCCTGAGGTTCTATGACCACCTCTCAGCCTGAGCAGACCGCTATCTCCGCCGACCAACTCCCTGATGCTGCCCCTGTGGCCGCCCCCGTGGCCACCGATGTGCCCACGCCAGAAGCCCCGCCCGCCCGCTTCGACACCCTGCCGCTGGATCCCAAGCTGCTGCGCGCCATCGAGTACCCCACGATGACGCCCATCCAGGCCAAGGCCATCCCGCTGGTGCTGGCCGGCCGCGACGTGATGGGCGCCGCCCAGACCGGCACCGGCAAGACCGCCGCCTTCTCCATCCCGCTGCTTCAGAAGATGATGAAGCACGAGAACGCCAGCGTGTCGCCCGCCCGCCATCCCGTGCGCGCCATCGTGCTGGCCCCCACGCGTGAACTGGCCGTGCAGGTGGCCGCCAACGTCAAGAACTACGCCAGCAAGTCCAACCTGCGCTCGGCCGTGGTGTTCGGCGGCATGAACATGCGCGAGCAGACGCTTGAGCTCAAGGCCGGCGTCGAGGTGCTGATCGCCACCCCGGGCCGCCTGCTGGACCACATCGAGGCCAAGAATTGCATCCTGTCGCAGGTCGAGTACGTGGTGCTCGACGAGGCCGACCGCATGCTGGACATCGGCTTCCTGCCTGACCTGCAGCGCATCCTGAGCTACCTGCCCAAGCAGCGCCAGACCCTGCTGTTCTCGGCCACCTTCTCGCCCGAGATCAAGAAGCTGGCACAAAGCTACCTGCAGGATCCGGTGTTCGTCGAAGTGGCCCGCCCCAACCAGACGGCCACCAACGTCGAGCAGCGCTTCTACAAGGTCTCCGACGACGACAAGCGCCAGGTGATCCGCCAGATCCTGCGCGACCGCGGCATCACCCAGAGCATCGTGTTCGTCAACAGCAAACTGGGCGCTGCGCGCCTGGCCCGCTCTTTCGAGCGCGACGGCCTCAAGACCGTGGCCCTGCACGGCGACAAGTCGCAGGACGAGCGCCTCAAGGCCCTGGCCTCGTTCAAGGCCGGCGAGGTCGACCTGCTGGTGGCCACCGACGTGGCGGCGCGCGGCATCGACATCGCGGCCTTGCCGGCGGTGTTCAATTTCGACATCCCTTTCAACGCCGAAGACTATGTGCACCGCATCGGCCGCACGGGCCGAGCCGGTGCCTCGGGCCTGGCCGTGTCGCTGGTCACCGGCGCCGATGCGCGCCTGATCGCCGACATCGAGAAGCTGACCAAGAAGAAGCTGGACATCGAGCCCTTCGAGGTTGAAGGCGGTGGTGATCGCCGTGCTCCGTCGTTCCGGCGTGAACGCCGTGATGATGATGTCCGCCCGGACATCGCGCCGGCTGGTCATGCGCACGCTCATGCCCATGCGCCGCGTCCTGCCGATGCGCGTGGTGCGGTGCGGCCCGGCATCCGCCGCCCGCACGCCGATCCGTTCTTCGACAAGCCCTACGAGGCGCAGAACGACGCGGATCCGTCCTGGGACCAGAAGGGGGCGGCTGCTGCGGCAGCGTCTTCCGCGGGCAGCGGGCTGTCTCGTTTCATCAAGCCCAGGCGCAAGGTGGCGACCTTGCTTGGTGGGTCGGGCACGGGCGGTGGCTCTGGCAGCGGGTCTGGCGCACGCTGATCACGCGGTTCCCGCGCGTCGATGACAAAGGCCTTCAGGCATCTTGCCTGGGGCCTTTTTTCTTGGTCTGCGGTGGTTGTGGCGCCTTGTCGGGCCAGCGCAGGCAAAGAAAAAAACAACCCCTAAGCAGCCGCCACCTCAGAAGCCGCCCCACTCGCCCGCGCCGCCTGCATCTGCCGCCAGGCCGAAGGCGACAGCCCATACTCCCGCTTGAACGCCTGGCTGAACGCCGCTTCAGACGCATACCCCACCTGATCGGCCACCCGGCTGATCGGCGCATTGCTGCCGGCCAGCTGCCGCGCAGCCAGCCGCATGCGGTGCCGCGTCAGGTAGGTCAGAGGCGGCTCGCCCAGGGTCTGGCTGAATCGGTCGGCAAAGGCCGAGCGCGACAGGCAGGCGTGCTGGGCCAGTTCGGGCACCGTCCAGTTGTGCGCCGGCGTGCGGTGCATGCAGGCCAGGGCGGTGGACAAGGCCCGGTCCTTCAAGGCGGCCAGCCAGTTGCCGGATTCTTCCGTGAGCGAGCTGACGTAATCGCGCAGGCACTCCATGAACAGGATGTCGCCCAGGCGGTTGATGATGGCCTGCTGCCCGGGCCGTGGGCTCATCAGCTCCTGCGCCAGGAACTGCAGCCCGATGGCCAGCCAGGGCGGCGGAGCCTCGCCCAGGCCGTGGATGTGCATCAGGCCGGGCAGGGCCGACACCAGGGGCGCGGCCATGTGCACGTCGAACCGGGCGTGGCCGCTGATCATGTGGGCCTGCGGCCCGCCGCCGCCCAGCTTGAGCGGGGCCAGGTCGGGGCGCTGCAGGTGGTCGCCCAGGTCATGGGGATTGGCCGCCAGGGCGGGCCGGTCCTGCACGCGGTGTGGCACGCCGGCGGGCAGCACCACCAGGTCGCCGGTCTGCAGGGCCACCGGGTCGTGGCCGTCGCGCAGCAGCCAGGCCTGCCCCTCCGTGAGGATGTGGAACGCGGCCAGGCCCGGGGTGTGCAGCTGCAGGGCCCAGGGCGCGCTCAGTTCGGTGGCCACGAAGACGACACCGTCGAAGCGCATGTCGTCGATGATGAGACTCAATGGGTCCATGGTGTCGGAGAATGCCACGTCTGTGGGACGCGTGTCTTCGTGAAAACGCCGACAGCGCTGTGCGATTCGCCGGAATGCGGTCTCATCCTCAACTTTCAGGGTTTTCACCCGGCGGGCGGCGGCGTATGACTGAACTGTGACGGCTTCGCGGCCATTCCGCTTTCGGGTTGCTGTGCAGACACTCCTGTCATCGGCGCACAGGCGCCCCGAAGGAGTACGACCATGGCACAAGCAGGCATCGCCCAGGCCCCCTGGGTGGATCACAAACGGTATCTTTGGCTGCTGGGCCCCGGGGTGCCCGTCATCGGCCTGGTAGCGCTGGGCCTGTTCCAGCAATTGCACTGGCACTGGGTGGTGTGGATGCCCATGCTGATCGTGCATGGCGTGCTGCCCCTGCTGGACTGGATCGTCGGGGAAGATCGAGAGAACCCGCCGGACAGCGCCATCGCTGCGCTGGAGGCCGATCCCTTCTACCGCTGGCTGCTGTTTGCGTTCGTGCCGCTGCAGCTGGCGGTCACCCTCTGGGGCGCCTGGCTGTTCGTCAACGTGGATGTGCCCTGGTACCACCAGTTGGGCCTGGGCCTGAGCGTGGGCCTGGTCAGCGGTATTGCCATCAACACCGGCCATGAACTGGGCCACAAGAAGAACACGCTCGACCAGTGGCTGGCCCGCATTGCGCTGGCGCCGTCCTGGTACGGGCATTTCTACGTGGAGCACAACCGTGGCCACCACAAGAACGTGGCCACGCCGGAGGATCCGGCCAGCTCCCGGATGGGCGAGACCTTCTGGGCCTTCCTGCCGCGCACCGTGGTGGGCAGCCTGAAATCCGCCTGGCACCTGGAGGCCGAGCGCCTGGCCAAGCAGGGCCGCAGCGCCTGGAGCGTGCACAACCAGAACCTGCAGTCCTGGGCGATGTCGCTGGTGCTTTTCGCCGCCGTGGTGGCGTGGCTGGGCTGGGCGGTCCTGCCCTTCCTGATCATCCAGGCGGTGTATGGTTTCTCGCTGCTGGAGGTGGTGAACTACCTGGAGCACTACGGCCTGCTGCGCCAGAAGGGTGCTGATGGCCGCTATGAGCGCTGCCAACCGCGCCATTCATGGAACAGCAACCACATCGTGACCAACCTGTTCCTGTATCACCTGCAGCGCCACTCGGATCACCACGCCTTCCCGGCCCGGCGGTTCCAGGCCTTGCGCCACTTCGACGAAGGCCCGCAACTGCCCTCAGGCTATGCGGCCATGCTGATGGTGGCCTACATCCCGCCGCTGTGGTTCGCCTTGATGGACAAGAAGGTGCTGAACCACTACAGCGGAGACATCACACAGGCCAATTTGCATCCGTCCAAGCGTGAGGCCTTGCTGGCCCGTTATGGCCAGCAAAAAGCCCGGACCACGGCCCGGGCTTGATCAAACGAGGCCGCGGGATGCGGCCTCGAGCGCTGTGCATCAGTGGTGAGCGGCAGCACGGGCCTGGTCACGCAGCGAACGCACCAGATCGTGGTTGCGCTGCACACCGGCGCGCTGGGCCACCAGCACCGAACGGATCTCGTCCGGCAGATCCTTCTTCAGGGCCTTGTCGTAGCGGGCCAGTGCGCGGTCTTCACCGCGCTCGCATTCTTCCAGCACGGCCTTGTCATCAGACAGCGACAGCGCGGCCTTGATGTTCAGCCAGCCGCGGTGCAGGGCGCCAGAGGCAGTGCCGCCCGTGGCCGGTTGTTCCTGGTTGGCGTAGACGATGCGTTGCAGTTCGGTGGCGGCGGCCTGGCATTCCGTGGCACGGCGCTCGAACATGGTCTTCAGGGTGGGGGAGTCGGCGTGCTCGGCACACTCGTGGAAGCCGTACTCGCCGTCCTTGCAGTTCTCGATGACGTCGTTCACGGTGTCGATGACTTCGGTTGCGTAGCTCATGGGGGTTCTCCTTTTGAGATCCTTGGCCAGCCTTTCATGTGGTGGCTGGCAAACCGAGTCCTCAGAGTAGGCCGCCCGCCGGCCGAGGGCAGTCAGTCGGCCCTGAACTGAAGGTCAGCCAAGCCTGACGCCTGTTAACCCTTGTCAGTGCTTCTTGACAGCCTTGTCGGCAGGCCCCGATAGCCCGCGCGTGGGCGCATGCCCACAATCAGTGCATCTGGTCTGCGCAGCTAAGGTGTGGCGTGATGCACGAACGACAACAAGGTCAAGTACCGAGGAGACAGCACATGCTCATCAGCGCTTTGGTGTGCGCTGCCGGGATCGCGGGGTGTTCCACGCTGGAGCCTCGCCGGCCTCAGCTGAATGCCGACACGGCGGTGAACAACGTGCAACTGGCCAGCCGCCTGCAGGTGGCCACGGCCAGCGACAACCTGCGGCGCGGCGAGCGCACGCGTTTGCTCGGGCAGGTGCAATCCGAGGGGCGCGCAGACCTGGTCAAGCGCCACCTCGCGGCCATGACCTCGCAGGAGCGCGTGCGCCTGCTGGCCGACAACGATGTGCACCTGCTGGTGGACGGGCCGCAGACCTTCGCGGCGATGTTCAAGTCGCTGGAGGCGGCCCGCCGGTCGATCTGGCTGGAGAGCTACATCATCGAGGACGAGGACATCGCGCTCAAGCTGCGCAAGCTGCTGATCCGCAAGCGTGCCGAGGGCGTGGCCGTGCACGTGATCTACGACGCGGTCGGGTCCATCGGCACCTCGCGTGATTTCTTCCAGAGCCTGCGCGATGCGGGCGTGCACACCTGCGCCTTCAACCCCATCAACCCGTTGACGCGTCCCGGTTACTGGAGCATCAACCACCGGGACCACCGCAAGATCCTGGCAGTGGACGAACAGCAGGCCTTCACCGGGGGGATCAACATCTCCAAGGTGTACTCGTCAGGATCGTCCATCTTCAAGAAGAAGAAGCCCTCTGAAGAAGCGGGCAAGGACAATGGCTGGCGCGATACCCAGGTGCAGATCGATGGGCCGGCAGCCGCCGAGATGGCCCGCATCGTGCGCCAGACCTGGGATGTGCAAGGCTGCAAGCCTGCGATCGACCCGGCCATCGTCACTGGCAGCGATCCCAAGGGTGCGCAAAAGCGCGGTGACAAGGTCCTGCAGGTGATTCCCAGCGGCCCCGACGAGAAAGGCATGGACACCTATGTGTCGCTGCTGACCGCGCTGGACGCCGCGCAGCAGAGCATCCACATCACCATGGCCTATTTCGCGCCGGGCGAGGACATGGTCCAGGCCTTGTGCGATGCCGCCCAGCGCGGCGTCGAGGTGCAGATGATCCTGCCCTCCATCAGCGATTTCAGCCCGGTGCTCTACGCAGGACGGGCGTACTACGACCGACTGCTGGCGGCCGGTGTCAAGCTCTATGAGCTAGACAGCGCCGTGCTGCATGCCAAGACCGCCGTGGTCGACGGCGTGTGGTCCACCGTGGGCTCCAGCAACATGGACTGGCGCAGCTTCGTGAGCAACAACGAGATCAACGTCGTGGTGCTCGGGCGCGATTTCGGCCAGTCGATGGAAGCCTTGTTCCAGCGAGACCTGGGCTCGTCGACCCCCATCAACCCTGCGACCTGGGGCCAGCGCCCCATGATGGAAAAACTCAAGGAAAAGGGCGCGCGGCTGTTCGAGCGGCTGATGTGAGGCCATCTTCCCGGCCCGGGCGAGTGGGCCGGGGCCGCGCCCCTGTCAGGCCATGATGGCCGACTCGCGCACCGTGTCGTGCACAAAGCGCAGCTTCTGGCGCACGGTCTCCGACAGCGTGAACGGGTAGACATCGTCCATGCCCATGCTGCGGTTCAAGGCATTCAGTGCCAGCCCCAGCCGCATCCAGCGCAGGATCAGATCGTTGAAATCAGGCCAGCGGTCCAGCAGCAAGGCGTCCTGGCGGGCCTTGCGCGCAGCCTTGGGGTCCTGGCCAGGCAAGCGAACCGAATCGGCGAAATCGTCGGCTGTCTCGATCATCGCCCGCATGTGCATGTAATGCGCCCAGGTTTCGGCCCAGCCTTCCCAGGCATGGGCGCTGGCGTAGGCCGAGATGTGCTTCTCGCCCCAGTTGAGATCGGGTTGCTCGTAGTGGCGTTGGAGTGCCTGCGCATAATCTTCGCGCTCATCGCCGAACAGCTCACGGAAGGCCTGCAGTCGTGCCTCATGGGGCGCCACCAGCTCATCCCAGTAGAAGTGGCCGATCTCGTGGCGGAAATGGCCCAGCACCGTGCGGTAAGGCTCGCCCATCTCCGTGCGGGCCTTCACGCGTTCCACATCATTGGCTTCGGCCAGGTTGATGGTGATGTGGCCATTGTCGTGCCCTGTCATGATCCGGCAGTTCTGCTCGGGCAGGTTTTCCAGAAACGAGAAATACAGCGGGTTGATCGTCTCGTGCTCGAACAGGGGCAGGCCCAATTCGCGCAGGTTGAACACCAGCCGGCGCTTGGCCAGTTCCATCTTGTAAAGGGCGCCTTGACGGCCTTCCAGGGACAGGTCGGGGATCTCGCGGGTGAGGCGGCAGGACACGCACAGCTCGTTCGTGTCTGCGGCCTCCACGGCCCAGTTGCAGGTGTCCGTGCTCACATAGTGGTGGCACAGGCGGTAGGCGGGGGCGTCGGCCTGCCCATCGGCCTGCTCCTGGGCTGCGACGCGCCACAGGCCGTCATCGCTGCGCTCCAGGGCAGCCAGGCGGAACTGGTCGGGCAGAAAGGCCAGGGTGTGGCCACAGGCGACACAGCGGGGGTTTTCGAAGTAAACCGGGCTGTCGCAGTGGTCGCAGCGGAAAGTCCTCATGGTGCGTGTGCTCGTTCGTCAAGCACCGCCCTGGTCTGCGACGTGTCAGGACGCCGGGGTCAGACCGTCCAGGAGCCGCTGCAGTTCATCGACATCGAAGGGCTTGGACAGGATGTGCACGCGCTCGGGCAGGTGAGGGCGGTACATCTCGGCGCGGTGACCGGTGAGCAGCAGTCCATGCACATGGGCATTGACCGCCATCACCTGACGCATCAGTTCCAGGCCGGACATGCCCGGCAGCTCCAGGTCACTGATCAGCAGGTCGAGCTGGCTGGACTGCAAGGCCTCGGTGCCGGCCTCGGCGCTCTCGAAAGCGCGCACGTCGTGGCCCCACGATTGCAACAGCATCTCCACCATGTCCCGCACGTCGGGAGCGTCTTCGATGTAAATGATCTTCATCCGGTCTGGGTCAGGGCGGCAAAAAGCCAGGAATCAAGGGTCGGCACGCACCAGTTCTGTGAGTCATCGGCTGGCAAGTCGGCATGGTATCCCATGACACCTCGCAGCAGGTGGCCTCTGGGCGTGCAGCACCCCCGGGGGAATCAAGCCGCCGCCGCCTGCAAGGCGTGGTGGCGAGACAGGTCGTGGTCCGCAAAGCGGGTGGAGGTCGGCAGCGAGCGTTCCAGCGAGCGGCGCAGCCGGTGCAGCATGGTTTCACGCTGCTCCAGGTAGAACTCGCAGGCCAGGGCCTCTGCCTGGGGAGATACGCGCCATAGCGACACCATCATTTCTTCCGCCAGGAGCGCGGCTTCCACCTTGGCGTGGATCACGTCGAACATGACCATCCAGTTGTCCTGGCTCGGATCCATGGCAACGAGGCGCGGCAGGATGGCGTGGTAGCACTCGCGCTCGGTGAAGGCCCGGTCCTCGGTCATGCTGCGTCCACCGACATCGGTGCGGCCCAGCGCGCTGTCGCGGGCCATCAGGAAGCACATCAGCTCGGCCAGCGCTTCACGGCGCAGCTCAGGGTTGAGTTCGCCCATGCGCTTGATCGCATCCATGTACAGCCGCACGGTCGTGTGGTCGTCGGTCATCAGTCTGTGGAACTCACCCATGTCGCACTCCAGGCTCTTGGTGTCAAGGACGCTCGGGGCGTCCGGGTTTCTTGATCTGGTCCAGCCCGCGCATGCCGTGCAGGTCGGTGTCCATCTGGCCTGACTCGATGTCTCGTCGGGCCTGTTCGATGACGCCGTCCGGGTCGGGTGCGACGTCGTGGTGGTCCTGATCGCGTTCGTGAGGCAATGGTGCCTCGGACGCGGAATGAGGGGCTTTGTTCTTTTTCATGGTTGTCTGCTCCATGGTGTTCGATCCTCAGTCCGCGTCCGCAGACGCCACCGGGGCCGGAAGGTCACTGGCCCTCCTTTGGCCGCCGGACGGATGCATTGCCGGCCGCAGCCGATCAGGAGGTCTTGTCGACGGTCAGGCGGTTGACCACATTGGTCACGCCCGTCACGGCCTGTGCCAGCTCCGAGGCGCGTGCCAGGGACTGAGCGTCAGGGGCCACCCCCGTCAGGGTGACCTGACCGGCGCTGGTGTCCACGTTGATCTTGGTGGCCTTGAGCTTGTCATCGGCTGCCAAAGCAGCGTTCACCTTCGTGGTGATGGTGGCGTCGGCCACGCTCGATTCGATCTTGTTGCCCAGGTCCTTGGCCTTGGCGCTGGCTTCGTTGGAAGCATTGGCCGAAGATTCGCGGGCATCGTTGACAGCCACCTGGGTGTCTGCCTTCAGTTCTGCAGCACCTTGGCGGGCGTCGGTGGCGGCATTGTCGGCAGCGCTGGAGGCGCTGGCGATGGCGCTGTCCAGTTGCTGGCCGGCGGTGCGTTCGTCATGACGGTTACAGCCGCTCAGGGCGACCACGCCCAGCAGGGCCAGGGTGGCGGGAGCGATCAGTCGGTGTTTCAAAGTGTTCATGCTTTTCTCCTTGTCCAGCGGCGGCGCTCTCAAGAAGCCGCCTGTGTTGGTGGTGCGTCGGATGGCGGCCAGACCGTCTTCCGCATGCTCATAACGATAAGAGCGCGCCGCTCGGGCGGCCAGTCATCAGAGGCCGATTCCCATGTCGGCGCATGCTGACAATGGGGAAGCAGGGCGCATCGTGGCCTGTCCGGCCAGCTGGGCGCGCGCATGGCCGAGGGCGGTGCGTACGGCTTCTTCCACCACGGGGTGGTAGATGGGGCAGTCGAGCAGCGTGTCGATGGTCTGCCCCTGGTGCACGGACCAGGCCAGCAGGTGCGCCAGGTGTTCGGCGCACGGCCCGATCATCTCGGCACCCAGCACCACACGCCGGTCGCGGCACACATACACGCGCAGGGCCCCGCGATTCATGTCCTTGATGCGGCTGCGCCCCTGGTCGGTGAAGTCGGCCACGCCGGTGACGAAGGGATGATGCGAGCGGGTCAGTTCTTCGTGGCCGCGGCCGATGGCCGCGATCTGCGGATCGCAGAACACGATGCGCAGCGCGGTTCGACGGCCGCCTTCCAGCGGCGCTTCAGGCAGGTGATGAGGCGGTCCGGGTTGCGCGACGGCTTGCGTCGCTGCCCGGCGCCCATCCCGCACGGCTTCATGCAGCAAGGGGTGGGCCCCGCTCACGTCGCCAGCCAGGAAGACACAGCTCTCGCCGACGCGTGTGCTGCGGTCCTCGTGGTCAACCAGGCCTTCCTTGTTCAACGTCAGGCCGCCCTTGTCCAGGTCGAGTCCGTCGAACACGGGCTGGCGGCCGATGCACACCAGCACCTTGTCGACCACGGCGCTGCCGCGTTCGCCGTTGGCATCGAACTCGACGCGGGCCTGGCCACCTTCTGCTTCAGCCATGCTGCGCACCTCCGCCCGGGTGATGAGCGTGATGCCTTCGGACAGCAGCGGGATGGCCAGCGGGCGCAAGGCAGGATCCCTCAAGCCTCCCGGCGCGTCTTCGCGCATCAGCCACACGACACGCACGCCGAGGCGGCTGAGGGCCTGTGCCATTTCGGTGCCGATCGCTCCGCCCCCGATCACCGCGATGGACCGCGGCAGGGAGGGCAGTTCGAAGAGGGTGTCGGTGGTCAGGAGGTGACCGTCGATGGCCTCGCGCCAGGCGTCGGGCACCACGGCACGCGAGCCTGTGGCCAGCACGATGCTGCGGGCCTTCACGATGGCATGGTCATCGACCTGCAGCTCGCACGGGCCGATGAACCTGGCGCGGCCAGTGAGCCGGTGTGCCGCAGGCCAGGCTTCGGCTTCGCGGATCACGCTGTCGACAAAGTAGTCGCGCAGTTCGCGCAGCCTAGCCATCACCGCTGCGCCATCCACCCGCGCACCCACCGCCTGGATACCGAACCGATGGGCCTGCCTGATGGCATGCGCACGGCTGGCAGCCTCGATCAGCAGTTTGCTGGGCATGCAGCCCGCTCGGGCGCACAAGGTGCCATAGCCGCTGGATTCGATGACCACGAGCCGCGATGTATGACGGGCGGCCGCCTTGTAGGCGGCCATGCCCGCCGACCCCGCGCCCACGATGGCCAGGTCGACATCCAGGTGCCGAAGCCCTGGCTTGGCGGCGGTCACGTCAGATGTGGCCCAGCAGGACCAGTACCAGCAGCACCACCACCACCAGGCCCAGGCCGCCAGTGGGGCCGTAACCCCAGTTGCGGCTGTGGGGCCAGGCGGGCAGGGCGCCGATCAGCATCAGCAGCAGCACGATCAGTAGGATGGTTCCCAGTGTCATGGTCGTCTCCTCGTTGTGGTTCGATGAGGCCACTGTAGGCAAGGCTCGGCACGCTTGGCATCAGCGGACAGCGCGATCGGCTGTAGGGTGGTGCCTACCCACAAGCCTGTTGTCGGCGTTGCCCTACAGGCCTATCAGCCGATGCTGCCGTCTTTGTCGGCATCCATCCAGATGTGGCCCTGACAGCGGCGCCGCACACTCCATGACGTCACTTCAAGGCCCTGCTGCTGAGGGGGCCATCCAACGAAGTGCCTTCGTTTCGACATGAACCACACGGAGATACCCATGAAAAATACACCCCGCATCGCCCGCACTGCTCTTCAATCGCTGGTGTTCGCTTCCAGCGCCTTGTTCCTGGCCTCGGTGGCACACGCTGCCGACACCCACGCCAAGGGCAGCAAGGAAGCCTACGAGCACACCAAGTCCGAGGCCAAGACCAAGTACGACGCCGACAAGGAAAGCTGCAAGCAGCTCAGCGGCAATGCCGCCGATGTGTGCAAGGCCGAAGCCAAGGTGCACCACGTGACCGCCGTGTCCACGGCTGAAGCCCAGTACAAGAACACGCCCAAGGCCGCGCACGCCGCCCGCAAGGACATCGCCGAAGCCCAGTACGATCTGGCCAAGGAAAAGTGCGATGACCAGACCGGCAATGCCAAGGACGTGTGCAAGAAGGAAGCAGAAGCCACGTACACCGCAGCCAAGGCCGACGCCGAGGTCAAGCTGAAGACCCGCAAGGCCATCAACGAAGCCGCTGAAGACAAGAGCGATGCGAAGTATGCTGCTGCCAAGGAAAAGTGTGATTCTCTGAACGGTGATGCCAAGGACGCTTGCCAGAGCAAGGTCAAGGCTGATTTCGCCAAGTAAAGTCGAGCGCGTTTCCTCTCTCGTTCTTTGGATTTGAACGCGGGCGGCTGGCCACCAGGTCAGCCGCCCTTGTCCGTTGTCATTGATGCCTGGATGGCTGGTGGTTCGCCGTGAGTGTCCCGTTGTCTACCCTGCCCCTTGTACAGCCCTTGATCACCCAGCAGGCCCAGCCGAGTGCCGATTCGGTCAGGCTGGAGGTGTTGCAGCGCGTGGTGCCGTCGATGCGCCACGATTTGATGAACCAGTTGATGGTCATCGAACTGCGCACGACCCTGCTGAAGGCATCGCTGGCACAGCAAGGTGGCGGCAGCGCGGCATCGACGAACGAGGCCGTGAGCGCCTTGTGCGATGACATCCGTGAGGCCATCGATGTGGGCCGTGGCCTGGCCCGCTGGATGCACAGCCTGGAGCCCGTGAGCCTGGACCAGGTGCTCGACGCCTGTAGCGGCTGGGTGGGGCTTGCGTTCAAGTGCCGCGAATTGACGCTGGAGGTCTTGCCCCCATTGCCCAGCCGCGAGCGGCCGGATGCCCCATGGCCCTTTGCCGCCTCGGTGGAGGCCTACTATGGCGTGCTGACGGCGCTGTGGTACTGGTTCGATCACGAGGCCTCCGTGGGCGCGCGGCTTACCGTGCAGGCTGAAGGCGGACGGGGCTGCCGGTGGCGCCTCGAGCCTCCTGAATCGTTGGGTGATCTGGACCCCGCTCAGGGCTGGGAAATGGCGCAGCGCCTGCGCGTCGATGAAGACGGCCTGCATGCCTTGCTGCATGCCCAGGGCTGGGAGATTCAACTCAATGGCCACGAGCTCTGGATCGGCGGCCCGGCATCCGGGCTTTGATCAGTTCAGGCCAGCCGCTGGCGGGCGGGAAAACTGCTTGAACAGCATCAGCACCTCGACCAGATCGCTGCGGTCGGTGCCTTTGTGGATGAACACATCGGCGCCCAGGGACAGGCACTGATCCCGCAGCTTCGGCGACCGCGATTGCGTGTAGACCACGCGCATCGCATCGGGCTGGCGGGTGGCCAACTCATGCAGCACCTGAAGGCCCGAACCTTCACCCAGGCCCAGATCGACAATGGCCAGGTCCACCTTCTGACGCTCGATGATGCGGCTGGCCTGGCTTTGGCCGCTGGCCAGCGCAATGTCGAAGTCCGTGTCCACGAGCCCCAGCAGGACGGTCAACGCCTCCATGGCCTTGGGCTGGTCTTCGACCAGCAGCACGTTCTTGCCCGTCATGGGATGTCCTCCCGGAAGTGGCGGTGGCCCAGTGTCTGCCCAAGCCAGATCGCCCGCTGTCGGCTGCAGGCGCGATCCTGCGTCAGGGCTGCCTGACAAGCTGGGCGGTGGTGGTTCCCAGTGCCTCCGACGGCTCATTGACCGGAGAACGCGGTTGGCGCACCACGAAGGACGTGGTGTCCTCTTCCTCGTTGACGTTCACGTCGATGGTGCCCTCATGGGCCCGCACGAACTGGTGGACGATGTACAGACCCAGGCCCAGCCCCTTGGTTCGCGGCTTGGCCGGGGCGTTCAGGCAGGGCTTGAAGGGCTGGAACAGCTCGGGCAGCTTGTCGGCCGGGATGGTGCCGCGGTTGCTCACTTCGAGCGTGACCATGTGGGGTGTGCGGCCGTCCAGGGTGATCTTGATCGGGCTGCCTGGCACGCCATGGGTCATGGCATTGCCCAGCAGATTCGTCAGCACCTGCTGCCAGCGGTCCAGGTCGATGCGGGCATGCGTGTCGCCCAGGGCCGTGAGCACCAGGCGGCCACTGTCACCCGGGTCGAGTTCCTGCACGGCCTGCTGGGCCAGGGCGGCCAGGTCGTGGCTGCGCAGGGCCAGGGAGAGCTGCCCGCCGCGGATGCGGGACAGGTCAAGCAGCTGTTCGATCATGCGGGCCATGCGGGAGGTGCTGCCCTCCACCCGGTCGAGCAAGGTATTGGCCTGCGGGCCATTGACCGCGTCGCGCAGCAGGCGCACACCCAGGGACATGGCCGTCAGCGGTACGCGCAGATCGTGGGCCAGCACGGCCACGAACATCTCATTGAGCTGCAGGGTTTCGCTCAGGCGGGCGTTCTGCAGCCGGATCTGGCGTTGCTGGCTGTACAGGTCGATGAAGACGTTGACCTTGCTGATCAGCACATGGCTTTCCACCGGCTTGTGCAGGAAATCGACAGCCCCGTATTCATACCCCTGGAACTGGCGCTGCTGGTCGGCGGCGGCCGCGGTGACGAACATCAAGGGGATGTGGCGGGTGCTGTCGCGGCCACGGATCAGTTCGGCCAGCTCGAAGCCGTCCATGTCGGGCATGTGCACATCAAGCAGGGCCACGGCCACCTCGTGCAGCAGCAGCAACTCCAGGGCTTCCACGCCTGAGGCCGCCTTGATGACGCGCACGCCGGGCCGGGCCAGCAGGGCTTCCATGGCCAGCAGGTTCTGGACCAGATCGTCCACCACGAGGACATTGACGTCCAGATCAGTGTCCGTGTTCATCGCGGCTCCTTGCTTGTGCTCGAGCGTTCGACATCGAAAATCCGGCACAACGCCGGGGCCATCCGCTGCAGTGGCATCACGGTGCTGGAAGGCACCGTGTCCTGCACCGCCGCGGGCATGAGGCTGGCCTCGGCCGAGCCAGGATCTTGCACCCAGATGGGCGCACCGGCAAGCGCCAGCGCCTGTGCGCCGCGCGCGCCATCGCGGCTGGCACCCGACAGTACCACGCCCACCATGGGCAGCCCGGGCCGGGCCGCGGCGGCCGATTCGAACAGCACATCGATGGAGGGGCGCGAGAAGTTCACGGCCTCGTCCACCGACAATGAAAAGTGGAGCTCGTCGCCGCCAGTCTCCACCATCAGGTGGTAGTTGGGGGGGGCCACGTAGATGGTGCCCGCAGCGATGGTTTCCTTGTCGTCGGGTTCTCGCACCGGCAACGCGCACAAGGGCGACAGCAGCTCGACCAGCAGGCTGGGTTTGTCTGGCGGCAGGTGCAGCAGCACGATCACCGCCACGCGCAGGCCGGCGTGCAGGCCGGGCAGCACCGCCATCAGGGCCTGCACGCCGCCGGTGGAGGCGCCGATGAGCACCAGTCCGTCGGGGCTCATGGCCGCCTCCGGTAGAGGCGTTCTTCCGCCTGCCAGGGCTCGAACACATGTTCGTGGGCCCCGAAGCGCAGGGTTTCCTTGCTGCCCAGCCCCAGAAAGCCACGCGGCACCAGCGCGTCGCGGAACAGGCCCACGGCGCGGTCCTGCAGTGCGCGGTCGAAATAGATCAGCACATTGCGGCACGACACCAGGTGCATCTCGGAGAACACATGGTCGGTGGCCAGGCTGTGGTCGGCGAAGACGATGTGCTTCTTGAGCTGACGGTCGAATACGATCGCCTCGTAGCCGGCCGTGTAGTAATCGGACAGCGAGCCCGTGCCGCCGGCCTGCAGGTAGTTGCGGCTGAACTGCGCGGCGCGCTCGATGGGGTAGACGCCGGCCTCGGCCGTCTTGAGCGACTGGGCGTTGATGTCGGTGGCGTAGACCAGGCTGCGGTCCAGCAGTCCGGTCTCACGCAGCAGGATGGCCATCGACCAGACTTCCTCGCCGGTGCTGCAGCCGGCCACCCACACCTTGATGGACGGGTAGGTCTGCAGCAGCGGCACCACGGCTTCGCGCAGGGCCCGGAAATAGCCAGGGTCGCGGAACAGGTCGCTCACCTGCACGGTGAAGTACTGCAGCATCTGTGCGAACAGCTCGGGTTCGCGCAGCACGCGTGACTGCAGGCTCGAGAGCGTGTCGCAGCCGTGGCGCTCCATGGCCAGCACCAGGCGCCGGCGCAGCGAGGCCATGGAGTACTGGCGGAAATCGTAGTGGTACTGCTGGAACACCCCTTCCAGGAACAGCCGGATCTCCAGGTCCAGCAGCGGGGCGGGCGCCAGCGAGTTTGTGCCCATGGTCAGCGCCCCATCCACACACGGCACAGCGACACCAGGCGGTCGACATCGATGGGCTTGGCGATGTAATCGTCGGCGCCCGCGTCCAGGCATTCCTGGCGGTCATCGGCCATGGCCTTGGCCGTGAGCGCGATGATGGGCAGCTGGGCCCATCGGGCCTGTGCGCGGATGTGCCGCATCGCGGTCAGGCCGTCCATCTCCGGCATCATGATGTCCATCAGCACCAGGTCCACCGCGTCGAGCTGGGCGAGCTGCGACAGGGCTTCGCGGCCGTCCCGGGCGATCTTGAGCGTGGCGCCCAGCGGCTCAAGCACCTTGGACAGCGCGAAGATGTTGCGGACGTCGTCTTCCACCAGCAGGATCACTCGTCCCTCGAAGGCCGCATCGCGCTGGCGGGCCTGGCGCAGCAGCAGCTGCTGGTCGGTGGGCAGCGTGCTTTCGACGCTGTGCAGGAACAGCGTCACCTCGTCGAGCAGGCGCTCGGGCGAGCGGGCTCCCTTGACGATGATCGATCTGGAGTGGCGGCGCAGGCGTTGTTCTTCGTCGCGCGTGAGGGCCCGGCCGGTGTAGACGATGACGGGCGGAAAGCCGCCATCGAGCCCTTCGGACATGCGGTCGAGCAGGTCGTCGCCCGTGCCGTCGGGCAGGGTCAGGTCCATTACCATGCAGTCGAAGGTGCTGGCGCGCAGGTGCTCCAGCGCCCCGGCCACCGTGCCGGTCTTGACGACCTTCACCTCGTCGTTGCCCAGCAGCAGGCCGATGTTGTCGCGCAGCACCGGGTCGTCCTCGACCACCAGCACGTGTTTGATGCGCGATTGAAGGCGCTCCTGCAGCTTGCGCACGGCACCCACGATGTCCTCGCGTGCCACGGGCTTGACGGCATGGCCGATGGCGCCCAGCTGCAGGCTGAGGTTGGAGCGGTCGTGCAGCGAAACCATGTGCACGGGGATGTGGCGCGTGTGGGATGAACGTTTGAGCTGCTCCAGCACCGTCAGGCCGGACTGGTCGGGCAGGCCGATGTCCAGCAGGATGCCGCAGGGCTTGAGCTCGTGCGCCATGATCAGCGCCTCCTGCCCGGTGGTGGCCACCACGCATTCGAAATCCAGTTCCCCCACGAGATCGCTGAGTACGCGGGCGAACTTGTCGTCGTCTTCCACGGCCAGGATCAGCTTGCGCGCTGGCTCGGCGGGCCGGGATGTGCCGGTATCGCCCTCTGGCTGGCTGGCCAGCGGTGCAGCCACCGCGATGTCGCCATGGGCCGGCTGCGCTGCCGTCGAGCCGGTCTTGGGCATCGAACGCGCGTGCGACAGCGGGGCGCGGGTCTGGGCCGGCAGGGCATAGGGATCGGCCTGGGTTCGCGGTGCGGTGGGCGCCGGCAGCACGTCGGGGGCCACGGGCGTGGCAGGGGTGAGCGTGCGGGGCAGCAGCAAGGTGAAGGTGCTGCCTTCGCCCGGGGCGCTCTGCACGGTAATCTCGCCCCCCAGCAGGTGCGCCAGCTCACGGGAGATCGACAGCCCCAGGCCCGTGCCGCCGAAGCGCCTGCTGGTGGTGCCGTCGGCCTGGCGGAAGGCCTCGAAGATGATCTCCTGCTGCTCGGGCGCGATGCCCATGCCGGTGTCGCGCACCCAGAAGGCCAGCCGCTCGCCGGCATCGCTGCGCAGTCCCAGCTCGACACCGCCGTGCGCGGTGAACTTCAGCGCGTTGGAGAGCAGGTTCTTGAGCACCTGTTCCAGCCGCTGCACGTCGGTGATCAATGAGGCAGGCGCCTGCGGTGCGCGCACCGTTTCCAGGCTGAGGCCTTTTTCGGTGGCCAGGGGCTTGAACAGCGCGATCAGGCGCTCGAACAGGGCGTCGGTGGTGAGCAGCTCGGGGTGGATCTCGACGTGGCCGGCTTCGATCTTGGACAGGTCCAGGATGTCGTTGATCAGGCTGAGCAGGTCGTTGTTGGCGGCATGGATGGTCTGCGCGTAGCTGACTTGTTCAGACGACAGGTTGCCCTGCTTGTTGTCGAACAGGATCTTGGAGAGGATCAGCGAGCTGTTGAGGGGCGTGCGCAGCTCGTGCGACATGTTGGCCAGGAACTCGGACTTGTACTGGCTGGCCTGGGCCAGGCGGCGCGCATTGAGCTCGATCGCCTGATGGGCCAGCAGCAAGTCTCGCTTCTGGCGCTCCAGGTGCTGGGTCTGCTCTTCCAGGCGCACGTTGGTCTGCTCCAGCTCCACCTGCTGCTCTTCCAGCCGCGACTGGCTTTCCTGCAGCACGCGGCTCTGCTCTTCCAGCTCTTCGTTGGACACGCGCAGCTCTTCCTGCTGCACCTGCAGCTCCTCGCTCTGGCGCTGTGTCTGGTTCAGCAGTTCCAGCAGGCGTTCGCGGTACAGCGCAGTGCGCATGGCCATGCCCACCGTTTCGGACACGGCTTGCATCAAGGCCAGCAGCTCATCATCGGTGGGGTCGTCATCGAGCAGGGCCAGCTCCAACACGCCGTTGACGCGCTGATCGGCGGTGAGCGGGCTGCTCACCACGCGGCGGGGGTGCAGTTCGGTCAGCCCGGAACGCAAGGTGAGCGCGTGGTCTTTCGTGGATTGGACCAGCATCGGGCGGGCATCGCGTGCCACCTGGCCGTTGATGCCCTGGCCCAGGCGCAAGGTCGCCGGTGCGGCTGAGTCAGCGGTGTCGTGCGCGCGAGAGGCCTCCAGCACCAGTTGTTCTTCATCCAGCCGATAGACCAGCCCCAGCGGTGCAGACAGATAGCCGCACAGCGAATCCAGGGCGTTCTGGGCGCTCTGCTGGACGGTCAGGTCACCCAGCAAGGCTTCGGCCACCCGGGCACGGCCCTGCTCCACCCACATCAGGCGGCGGATTTGCTGGCGCGACAGCAGGGTGGCGCGCACCACGAAGGCCAGCCCCCACAGCGCGAGGGTTCCGCAGGTGCGGTTCGCGGCGGCGGAGGACTGGTCCATGCCGGGTGGCGACTGCCAGAAACCGATCACCATGAAGATGGTGGTCACCACGGCCGCCGCCAAAGGGAGGTTGGCCCGGGATTGCAGCAGGCACAGCCCGATGGGCAGCAGGTAGAACACCCATTCCGTCATGCCCAGCGGCGTGAGCAGATCGATCCACAGGATGGCGGCGATCGACACGGCGATCACGAATCCGACCCAGGGAGGATCCTGTCGCCCCTGGGGGCGGCTGGCTGACTTGGACATTCCGGAGTGGCACCAGGGCCCTGTAACGACGCGAGGGACCGACCGGAGACCGTTCGCTGACATTGGAACGGATGTTTGATCGGGGCGAAAGCTGCGCGATGGTACCCAGCACCAACAGCCTCACTTCGTCAGGTGTGTCGGATTGTTCTGTAGGGGGATGCTGACAAGGGTTTCAGCCGATGCCGCACACGGCGCTGTCAGCACCGGCCGACAGGGGGTTCAGTGGCGGACGACAGCCTGCGAGCCAGGTGCTCGTTAAGGTGACACCACTAGTATCACTGCCTGCTCTGGGCCGACATCAGCCATGTACCGAGACCCTTCCAGTGAGCCGGTGAGCCGGCCGCGCGGCACCGGTGGTGCGGACACCCCGCTGACCGTGCTGACCTTGAACCTGCACAAGGGCTTCACTGCGATGAACCGGCATTTCGTGCTGCCGGCCCTCAAGGCGGCGGTGCAGCACTGCGATGCAGACATCGTCTTCCTTCAGGAGGTGCTGGGCCAGCACGACACCCATGCGCAGCGTGTGCATGGCTGGCCTGCGCAGTCGCAGTACGAATACCTGGCGGATTCGATCTGGCGAGACTTTGCCTATGGCCGCAATGCGGTGTATCCGCAAGGCCACCACGGCAATGCCGTGCTCTCCAAGTTCCCGATCGTGGCCTGGCGCAACCAGGACGTGTCGGTGCACACCATCGAGAAGCGCGGCCTGCTGCATGGCGAGCTGGATTGGAAGACCCGTGGCAAGACGCTTCACGTGATCTGCGCCCACCTGGGCCTGCTGGAAAGCCAGCGCCAGGAGCAGATCCGCCGACTGGTGGCCTTGATCAACGAGCGCGTGCCGCCCGACGCGCCGCTGATCGTTGCTGGCGACCTGAACGATTGGCGCCAGCGCGGTCACCCGGCGCTGCTGCGTGCAGGCCTGCGTGAGGTGCACCACACCCTGCGGGGCCGCCTGGCACGCACCTTCCCTGCGCGCATGCCCGTGCTGCCGCTGGACCGCGTCTACGTTCGCCACCTGGAGCCCGTGTCGGTGAAGGTGCTGTCGCAGGCTCCCTGGAACCGCTTGTCGGACCATGCAGCGGTGCTGGCGGAGGTGGCCTGATGTGCAATGGAGCCTGCCAGAACCTGTGTGGTCCGGGCCGCGCACCGCGCGAGGTGTCAGGGCCGCAGCAGGGATGCGCCGATGTTGACCGTCAAAGCCAGCAGGGTGGTGTTGAACACGAAGGACACCACCGCGTGCGCCAGCACCAGGCCGCGCATGCGTGTGGTGGCCACGCCCACGTCGGAGGTCTGGGAGGTGGCGCCGATGGTGAACGAGAAGTACAGAAAATCCACATACACCGGCGTCTGCCGTCCGGAGAAGTCGAGCGGCGCGCCCTGGGTGTTGTGGCGCCCATGCGCGACGATGTAGTAGCGGTGGGCGTAGTGCAGCGCGAAGGCGGTGTGGATGACCAGCCAGGCTGTGGAAATGCTGGCACCGGCCAGCACCATCGTGAGCAGGTCGGGTTGAGCGCTGCGTCCGGAGCCCGCCAGTTCCATCACCACCGCGCCGATGCTGGCACCCGCAGCCAGCACGATCAGCAGCAGGATCACGGCGGCTCCCTCGTCTTCGTGCCGGGCCCGCTGCTCGATGGACGCGTTGTCCGCCGTGAGCATCAAGGCCATTCCCTGCACCAGGTATACCGCGCCAAAGGTGCACCAGGCGATCAGGAGTCGGCGCACGGGATCCCCGCTGCCTTGTGTCGCGCACCAGACGGCCCCGCCCAGACCGATGGACAGCCACAGCCGTCGGCGGGTCCACAGTAAGCGGCCGGCAGCATGGCCAGCCAACCAACGGGGGACGGGGGAGTAGGCATGGAACAGCTTCCGGATCAGGGACTTCATACCGTGGCGGGCGGGCCTGTGGCGCCTGCCGAGAAATTGGGCAAGCCCACAGTATGGGGTGTCCTGCGTGATGCGGCCCTGGCCTGGATCGATCACCGCAACATCGGCACCGCCGCCGCGCTCGCCTACTACGCCGCCTTCTCGATGGCCCCGGTGCTGGTGATCGCGGTGACGCTGTCCGGCGTGTTCTATGGCCGGGAGAGCGTCGAGGGGCATGTGGTGGCCCAGTTCAGGGACCTGCTGGGCCAGTCAGGCGCCGAGCTGCTCCAGAAGATGATCCAGGCGAGCTATCTCTCGCCCAGCAGCTGGCAGGCCGGACTGATCGGGCTGGGCGGCATGTTGATCGGCGCCACGGCGCTGTTCGCCGAACTGTCGGCGGCCTTCGGTCGCATCTTCGGCACCCAGCGCACCTACCGCTATGCCTGGATGAGCGCCGTGATGGAACGGCTCAAGGGCCTGACCCTGGTGGTAGGCATCGGCTTTTTGCTGGTGGCCTCCCTGCTGGCCAGTGCGGGCCTGATGGCCGTGGGCGAATGGGTGGCGCGCTGGTCGCGGGCAGAAGCGGTGCTGCTGAGCGTGATGCAGGCGGGTGTGTCCTTGCTGATGCTGTCGCTGCTCTTCGGCATGATGCTGCGCCTGATGGCGCCGGTGAAGCTGGCGCGCCTCACCGTGGCGGCGGGGGCCCTGACCACCGCTGTGCTGTTCGAGGTGGGCAAATGGGCTCTGGGGCTGTACCTGGGGCAGGGGGCGGTGGGGTCGGTGTTCGGCGCCGCTGGCACGCTGGCTGTCTTGCTGGTGTGGCTGAACTATGTCGCGATGGTGCTGTTGTTCGGCGTCGAGCTCACCTACCAGTTCTACCGCTACCAGGATGAGCTGTTCCGCTGATGCCGGCGCCATGTCAGTCTCTGCTGACGCGCACACGCGCCATGTGCTGATGGCATCACGGGGATGAGTGGCGCAATCTGGGGCTGTCTTTTTTCATACCCCAGGAGAAGCCATGAAAGTGCATGACCAGACCCATCCCGCCATGAAGAAGGTGGCCGACCTGATCGAGGACATGAACGTCTGCATGATCACCGCAGTGGACAGCCACCACCTCGCCAGCCGCCCCATGAGCCCGATCCTGCTGGACAAGGATGGCGCGCTCTGGTTCCTGACCAGCGCCTCGGCCATGGAGGGTGTGCGGCTCGAATCGCTCACCGCGGCATTCTCGAATGAGTCGGATGCCAGCTATGTGTCCATGGAAGGCAGCGCCTACCTGATCGACGACACGCCGACCAAGGAACACCTGTGGTCATCGTTCGCCAAGCCCTGGTTCCCTGACGGCCCGGAAAGCCCGGACCTGCGCGCCTTGAAGTTCGTGCCCCGCAGCGTGGACTACTGGGATTCGCCTTCGAGCAAAGTGGTCCGCATGTTCGCGATCGCCGCGTCGGTGATCGCCGGCAAGCCGGTGGGCCTGGGGGAACATGAACATCTGGCACTGGGTGGACGATGAGTGACCAGCCTTCAAGGTCTGCGTTAGATCCCGCCCAACCCACGTCCAGGCGCCGCCTGCACTTGGGCTGGTGGGTGGGTGGCCTGGTGATCGTCGGCGTGGTGGGCGGCATCGCCTATGGAGAGCACCGGGCATGGCCATGGTTGTCAGCGCCTACCGAGCGCCTGTTGTCAGGCGCGCTGCACCGCGATGTGAGCTTCGGCCAGACCGCTGGGCAAGGCCAGGCTCGGGTGCGTCTGTTGGGCGGCATCCGCGTCTGGGCCGATGAACTGCGCATTGGTTCCCCCCAGTGGAGCAAAGCGCCTTTCATGGTGTCTGCCGAGGGGGCCTATCTGCAGTTGGCCTACCACGACCTGTGGCGGGCCTACCGTGGCAGGCCTGTGCTGGTCGAGCAACTGCGTGCGCGCCAGCTCACGGCCTGGCTGGAGAGAACCGCGGACAACCGTGCCTCCTGGCAGTTCGGCCCACCCCGCACCAGCAAACCGGATGCGCCCTCGCTGTTCGATGGCCTGCATTTCGACGTGCTCCAGCTCGCGCAGGGCGAAGTGCATTACAAGGATGCCCTGCTGGCGCTGGACTCCCGGACAGACGTCTCGCTCAGTGTGCGCGATGCGCGGCGTGCCGGGCCTGTCGAGGGAGATGTGCCCGAAGGTCTGCGTGCGAAGACCCAAGGCAGCTACAACCGCTTCCCCTTGCGGGCTTCGCTCACGTCCGGTCAACTGGCGCCATGGCTGCTGGGCGGCGAGGGCCGCATGGCCTGGCCCATCGATTTCCACCTGAACGTGGGCCAGGCGCGTCTTGACTTCACCGGATCGGTGGACCAGCTCAGTGCCGAGGCCGATGTGCTGGGGACGTTCAAGGCGCGTGGGCCTTCGCTTGCGGCCATGGGTGAGCCCCTGGGCGTGACATTGCCCACCACGGGCACGTTCGACATGCGTGGTAATGTGCGCCACCAGGGCCTTCGCACCTTCGTGGTGGTCAAGGGCGCCGAGATCGGGTCGAGCCGCCTGCGCGGCGAGTTCGCCTTTGACCGTCGTGAGCGGGTGCCGATGCTGTCCGGGCGCCTGGGCGGATCTCGCCTGGCGCTGGCGGATCTGGGCCCGGCCGTCGGGGTGCCGACGGATGGCCAGCCTGCGTCCAGCCGCAACGAAGATGCCCGCGTGCTGCCGGATCGCAAGTTCGATCTGCCGTCGCTGGCCGCGATGAACGCCAATGTTCTGATCGATATCGCGCAGATGGACTTGGGCTCGGAGACCCTGGCACCGTTGGAGCCGCTCAAAGGCCACCTGGTGCTGGACTCGTCCGTGCTCACCATCAGTGATCTGCAGGCCCGCACGGCCCAGGGCGAGTTGACCGGCCGCCTGGCCCTGGACGGGACGCAGAAGACCAAGGCCTTGTGGAACGCCGATCTGTCGGTCAACAACGTGGTGATCGAGAACTGGATCAAGGCGCTCAAGCCCGAAGGGCGGCCGCCTTATCTCACAGGGCGCATCAATGGGCGGGCGTTGGTCAAAGGTGAAGGCCAGTCCACGGCAGCCATCCTGGGTTCGCTCACCGGGCCGGTGCAGGTTCGCCTTCGCGACGGCACCATCTCACACCTGGCGGTGGAAGGCGCCGGCATCGATGTGGCGCAACTGCTGGGCGTGCTGATCAAAGGCGACGAATCGCTGGCCGTGCCCTGTGCGCGGGCTGACATCAAGGCCTTCAACGGCATGCTCACGCCGGAGCTGTTCGTGTTGAACACCACCGATTCCAGCGTGTGGGTGCAGGGTGCCATTTCGCTCAAGGACGAGCGCATGGACCTGCAGGCCCGGGTGGCGCCCAAGGATTTCAGCGTACTGACTCTGCGTACACCGGTGCTGGTGAAGGGGCCGTTGAACGATCCCAAGGTGTCCATCAAGGCCTCGGCGCTGCTGCCGCGGGTGGCGGGGGCCGTGGCCCTCGGCTTCCTGAACCCGGTTGCTGCCATCGTGCCGCTGATCGATCCGGGCAACAAGGACATCGCCCGACAGGCGGACATGGCCTGCGAATCCAGTTGACGCGCCAGCCACACTCATGAAAAAGGCCGCCCCACATGGGCGGCCTTTTCAACGTGCGACGCCGTCAGGCGGTGTGCACGCGCATCAGCGGTGTCAGCACGCCGTTGATGCGCGTACGCACCTCCAGCCAAGGGTGCTTGCGGTGGGCCAGGTGGCGGCGAACGGCTTCTGCAGCGGCATGCAGCAGTCCCTGGCGGGTGGGTTGTCCTCCGCGGCACAGGCCACGCGGAATCACCAGGGCGATCTCTTGCGGACGCTGTGGGCGGTCGGCCACGGCCAGCATGCAAGGCACCACCACCACCTTGTGGTTGGCCAGGCTCACTTCCACGTCATGGGTTTGTTCGGGGTGCTCCTCGGGGTCTTCCGTGGCCAGAACTTCGTCCAGCTCCTTGATCGTCATGATCTTCATCGCATGTACCTCGTTATCGTTGTGTCGCTCTTTCGGCATGGAGGTCATGCTAAGGATCCGTGATCGGGGCGTCTGTCGTCCTGGCCTGTTTGCCGTGTAGGCGGCGGCCGACCCCGGACATGGGGGAGGTAGATCTTCAGCCCCGACCTCCCCCGGCCCGGCCGTGCGTCAGGCAGCCCTCACACGGTGATCAGGGAGCGCTGGCGCGCTGCGGGGGCACGGCCCGACGGCGATGCTGTGGTCCGGCAGGCACCATGGAGACCACGGGGCGCCCACTTGGCAGGCGCCTATAGAAAGGACCTGATCATGTTGAAATGGGCACTGATTTTTGCGCTGATCGCCGTCGTGGCCGGTCTACTGGGCTTCACCGGCGTGGCGGCGGGTGCCGCCTCGATCGCCAAGATCCTGTTCGGTATCTTCCTGGTGCTGGCGCTGGTGGTGCTGCTACTGGCCGTTCTTGGCGTCAAGGCGTTCAGTCGCTGACTGAGCGGGCAGCAAAGGCACATCGCGGACCACCAGGTCGGCGATGGCCTTCATCAGGCCGGCCATCGCGTCGGTCTGCGCAGCGGCCAGGGTGCCGCTGCCTTTGCTTTGCAGGGGCTGGCTGCTGGTTCGCAGCACCTGGCCCTCTGCGCCGATCAAGGTCCACTGCGCCCAGGCCGTGAGGATCTGGCTGGCGCGGTCATAGTCCATCGGTGACAGGCTCACCAGCAGCCGCACGGGCCGGCGCGATGCACCTTCACAGCGCAGCGGGCACAAGCGCCAGGGGGCGGGCAAAGCGCTCTCCAGCTCGATCGACAGGTTGCGTGTCAGGCCCACCTCGACCCGCTCGGCCCAAACGGTGTTCTCCCATGATTTGACATCGCCGCCATCGCGGTAACGCACGGCGCGCGACTGCCAGTATTCGGGGATGTCCAGCCGGCCGACCTGCAGCCATCGGGTGTCAGGGCCTGCCCCGCCGGCGGCGGTCTGTGGCAGCGCAGGCGTGGGCAAGGCCAGCAGGTGCTGCTCGGGTGCGCTGCTGGCGCAGCCCACCAGGGCCATCATGGCTGTCACGGCCAGGGCCAGGATCGGGCGGCGTGAGGATGGGGCAAGGTGCTTGAGCATGGAAAGGTCTCCTCAGCGGCGTCCGAAGATCAGGGCATTGGGCTGGTTCTCGAGCAGTTCCGCCACCTGGCGCAGGCTGCGCGCCGTCTGCGACAGATCGCGCAGGGTGGACTCGAGGTCTTCTCGGGGGGGCGATCCGGGCGCGGACAGTTCCGAGAACGACTGCATGCCGACCTCGACCGAGCGGGCCGCATCGCGCGTGGAAGACAGCGTGCGCGCGATGTCGGGCTGGGTGGCGGCCACCAGGCTGTTGGTGGTGTCCGACAGCCGTTGCACGGACGCCAGCGTGGCATTGGCCTGGGTGCCCACGGTCTGGAGTGTGCGGTCGGTGTTGCGCAGAATCTGCTGCGCGGCCAGCGAGGCTTGGCGCCAGTCTTCGCCGGCCTGTTTCATCACCTTCTGCGCCTCTGCCGAAGTGCTCTGAAGGGCTGCCAGGGTGCTGCGCAGATCGCCCACGGTGTCTTTCAGGGGCAGTTCGGTGATCTGGGCGACGAGATCATCAAATGCCCCCTTGACGACGGGGATCTCGACGCTCTTGCTGTCCTTGTCGCCCACCAGGGCCAGCGGGGTCTGTGGGTCGAAATCCAGGTCGATCAAGGCCTGACCCGTGACCAGGCTCTGCTGTGCCAGGCGGGCGCGCAGGCCGCGCTGCACCAGTTGGCCCAGGTCCATCGTGTCGCCGCCACTCATCTGCAACAGCTTGGAGGTGATGAACAGCTGCACGGGCACGCGTGTGACCAGGCTGTTCGGGTCAAGCTCGATGCCGATGGCATCGACCTGCCCGATGGGCACGCCACGGAAGGTGACGGGCGCCCCCACGTACAGGCCCTTGACGCTGTTGGTGAAGTACACCACCGCGCGCGTGCGCTGTTCGAACAGGCGGTTGCCGCCCAGGAAGGTGATGGCCAGAGCCCCGAGGGCCAGAGAGACCAGCACGAACAGGCCGATCATCAGGGCGTTGCGTTTCATGATGAAGGCTCCTGGCGCGCCAGGAAGGCGCGCACGGTGGGGTGGGTGTCGGAGGCTGCCTTGAGATCGGCAGGCTTGCCGCGCGCGATCGGTCGTTTGCTGTCGGCATCCAGAAAGATGCCGTCGTCGGCGATGGACAGCAGGCTTTCCAGCTCGTGGCTGACGATCAGCACGGCGGCGCCGGTGCGGTCGCGCAGGTCGGTGATCAGGCGGTCCAGGCGCACCGAGCTGATCGGGTCCAGCCCGGCGGAAGGCTCATCGAAGAACAGGAAATCAGGCTCGCCGGCGATGGCGCGCGCCAGACCGGCGCGTTTCTTCATGCCGCCGCTGAGGTCGGAAGGGCGCTTGTCGGCAGCATCCTGCATGTCCACCCACGACAGCAGTTCCATCGCGCGCTCGCGGCGCTCGGCGCTGCCCAGGTCAGGTGATTTGAGCTCCAGCGGCACCATGACGTTGTCGACCACGCTCATGGACGTCCACAAGGCGGCGCTCTGGAACAGCACGCCGAAGCGCTGGCGGATGTGGCGCTGGGCGCTCTCGGGTTCGGCCCAGTAGTCCTGATCGTCCACCAGCACCTGGCCCTCGAAGGGGCGCAGCAGGCCGATCATGTGCTTGAGCAAGGTGCTCTTGCCGCAGCCGCTGCCCCCCATGATGGCGAAGATGGTGCCGGACTCGACCGAGAGCTCAATGCCTTCCTGGATCAGCTTGTCGCCGAAGCGCATGGTGAGGTTCTTGACGTCCAGCCGGCTCATGCTCAGATGTCCAGTGCGTTGGCGCACACTGCAAAGATGGCGTCGAGCGCGATCACGCCGACGATGCCAGCGACCACGGCCTTGGTGGTGGCGCGCCCCACCCCGGCGGCATCCCGGCTGGCGTTCATGCCGGCGTAGCAGCCGCCGATGGCGATCAGGATGCCGAAGACGACGGTCTTGCTGATGCCCAGGGCCACGTAGCTCAGCGGGCTGGCCAGCAGGGCGCGGTCGAAATAGGCCTGTGGGTTGATGTCGAGCATGGTGGTGCCCACGGCCATGCCGCCCAGCAAGGCCGCCACGCAGCCGTACACATACAGCAGCGGCATCATCACCAGCAGCGACAGCACACGCGGCAGCACCAGATAGCCGATCGGATCGAGCCCCAGCACGCGCAAGGCGTCGATCTCTTCATTGGCCTGCATGGTGGCCAGCTCAGCTGCGAAGGATGCTGCGGTGCGCCCGGAGATCACTACCGCGGTGATCACGGCCGCCATCTCGCGCGTGACGGCGATGCTGACCAAATCGGCCACGTAGATGCCGGCGCCGAACTTGACCAGCTGCACCGCGCCGACGAAGGCCAGGATGGCCCCCACCAGCGCGTTGACGATCAGCACGATGGGCAAGGCCTGCGCGCTGGCTTCGTTCAGCACGCGCAGCAGGTCAGGCTTGCGGAACTGCCAGCCGCGCGCGGCGCGGCCACTGGCCAGCAGCACCTCCCCCAGAAAGGCCACGGGCAGCAGCCACGCCTTGAGGCGTGACTGCAGTTCGGTCTTGAGGGAAGAAGGGGCCGCCAGTCTGGGCATGGCCCTATTTTAGAAGCGCATCCGCAGGTAAACCGCGGGACCGTCCAGTTCAAGCCTCACTCGGGCCGTGGACGCGTCGTCCTTCTGCTTCAGGCGGATCCGGGTGGAGGCGTATTCGGCGCCCACGCCGATGTTCTTCCAGGGGAACCATTCCGCACCGATGGCGGCGTTGGTGATGGTGCCCGACAGGTCGTCGCCATTCTTACGCACACCCGACAGATCGGCGTAGATGCGGACCTGGTCGCTCACCTGTGTCCGCCAGCCCAGGGTCACCAGCGGTGCCCAGCCCGATTCATCGGTGCGCTGGATGGTGTCGTAGGTGAGGGGGCCCACGCCGACCGAGGCGCGCAAGGTGGCGTCGAGCTTGTAGTACGCGGCACCCAGGCCCAGGCCGAAGATGTTCTTGTTGCTCGAATCACCGAACCACCAGCGGTACGAGAAGTTGCCGATGTCCAGCGTGGTGTCGGCGGCCACGCGGCCGGTGGCCGTGTAGTTGACGCCACCGAAGGAGAAGGGACGCTCGATGCTGCGCGAGCTGTCGTCTTTGACGCGGAAGTAATCCACCGAGAAGCCCTGGCTGTCCATGATCAGCCAGTCCAGGCGGGCGCGCTGCACCGTCTTCTGGCCCGACAGGAACTGCTGGTCACCCGTGTCGACGTTGTTGCCAGGATCGCGCACCGAGGCGAAGCCATCGATGTCGGCGCGGTAGCCGCCCAGCCAGATGCTGACGCGGTCGAGCGCGGGTGAAGGTTCCGCGTGGGCGATCCGGGGAGCCAGGCTCCACAGAGCCGAGGCGGCGATGACAGCGGATGTGAAGATGAATTTTTGATTTGATTTCACGATAGGCCTCATGATTCGAGCATGTCCTTGAGTTCGTCGGCGTGTTCCTCTTCGACGCTGAGGATGGACTCCAGCATGCGTCGGGTGGTGGGATCCTTGTCCCCGATCAGGGCAACCATCTGGCGGTAGCTTTCGATGGCCACGCGCTCGGCCACCAGGTTGGCCCGCACCATCGCCTGCAGGTCGGTCGAGGTGTCATAGTCGGCGTGGCTGCGCTCGAGCATGCCCACAGGGTTGAAGTCAGGCTCACCCCCGAGCTGGATGATGCGTTCGGCGATTTGGTCGGCATGGCCGGCCTCTTCGTTGGCGTGCACCATGAACTCTTCGGCGATCTTGGGCGAGGCCAGGCCGTGCGCGGTGAAGTGGTGGCGCTTGTAGCGCAGCACGCAGATCAGCTCGGTGGCGAGGGCGCCATTGAGCAAGCGCACGATCTCGTCGCGCCAAGGGCCGTAGCTGGGGGTGATGGCGCCGTCGTCGATGCCCTGGCGGGCGGCTTCGATGGCGTCTTCGTCCAGCGTCAGGGAATGCAGCGCAGGGTTGGCCTGAGGCTGTCCCTGTGCTGGCGTCGACGTTCGGGGGGCTGGGTGAGACATCTCACTCTCCTGATGGGCTGCAGATGGTTGCTGTCGGGGTGGTTCGGGAAGCGCGGCCGTGGGGACGGACGGGGCCGGGCTTTCCGGGGGTCAGTGGTTGGAGGTCCAGCTGTCCACCTGGCGCTCGGCTTCATCCTTGGCCACGCCATAGCGCTCCTGGATGCGGCCGACCAACTGCTCACGGCGGCCTTCGATCTTGTCGAAGTCGTCGTCGGTCAGCTGGCCCCATTGTTCCTGCACCTTGCCTTTGAGTTGCTTCCAATTGCCTTGTACGCGATCCCAGTTCATGGCCTGTTCCTTTGGTTGAAGTGATTGATCGGGGGTGTCCCGTCAGGTGAAACCTGCTCGGGCGTTCGAATGCACTGTAGGAACACGCCTTCGGAACGTCTGTAGTCAAGTGATGAAGCTGGCGTCAGCAAGCGCTGACGCTTCGTTACGCGTCAGACGCGCCTGACACAGCTTTCGGCGCCCGCCGTCTGCGCAAGCGGGGCACATTGGTGAACCATTCAGCCCATGCCGTGAAAGCACTGCCCGAGCCCACCCGACGAGAAGGACACCACCATGAGCGCTGCACCTACCTGGAGCCTGAAGGCCCCCGCCACGCCTGACGACGATGCGTCGCTCATGCCCTACCTGTTCTACACGCTGCTGCTGGCCCTGTGGATCACGCTGCTGGCGGTGTTCTACGGCGTGATGTCGGACACGGTGAACCGCGCCGAGCAGCGCCATCGCGACACGGTGGACCGTACGCTGGCCCTGAGCCGCTGCGAATGGAAGATCGGGGGGGAGGCGCGGGCCGCCTGCCGCGCACAGTTCGCCTCGCCCATGCAGGCAGAGCTGCCCAACCTCTCGTCTGACGTCGAGCCTTCGCTGAACCTGGCCTACCGCTGACGGGTGGCTCGCGGCCCTGGGGTGCTCAGGGCAGTTCGACCGCCCGCAGGCGCGCGGCAATCATGTTCGAACGCAGGCGCAGATAGCCCGAGCCGGGGTTCTTCTCGAAGCGCTTGGGTGCCGGCAGCATCACGGCCAGCCGGGCCGCCTGCAGCGGCGACAGCTGAGAGGCCGAGATGTGGAAGTAGTGGCGTGATGCGGCCTCGATGCCGAACACACCTTCGCCCCATTCCACATTGTTCAGGTAGATCTCCAGGATCCGCTCCTTGCCCAGCATGCCTTCGAGCATGAAGGTGAGCATGATCTCCTGGCCCTTGCGCAGAAAGCTGCGCTCGCTGGACAGGAACAGGTTCTTGGCCAGTTGCTGGGTGATGGTGGAGCCACCGATCACCTTGGGCGTGGCGTTGAGGGCCGAAGGCATCTCAGGCGCCGGGCGGCCACGGGCCTGGGCGCGGCTGGCGGCACGCTGGTAGCGCTCCATGGCCTTTTGCTTCTGGCTTTCCAGGCGCTGTTGTGCTTTGCTGTTCTTCTGCCAGGCCTTCTCCAGCGCATCCCACTCCACACCGTTGTGGTCCACGAAGCCTGCGTCTTCCGAGGCGATCACGGCGCGCTTGATGGACGGGCTGATCTGTGCGGCCGGCAGCCATGACTGGGACCAGAGGATGCGGCCTTGCTCTCGCAACAGGCGCGACATCTCGCTGCGCTGGAAGGCGGTTGATTGCGGATCGATCACGGCCATGGCACCGATGCGTGCCGCGAAGTACAGCTGCAGGCACACGCCCGACAGCACCATCAGGGCCACGATGCGCCAGGCTTGTCGGCCGATCGAAGGCTTCACCGGGTGGCCTCCGGCGTGAGGCTGTCCACCTCGGCGCGCAGCTGCGCCAGCACCGGGCGGGTATCAGGCCGCACGCCACGCCAGAGCGCGAAGCTCTCAGCCGCCTGTTCCACCAGCATGCCCAGGCCGTCACGGGCCATGGCGCCTTGCGCGCGCGCCCAGTCCAGGAAAGGCTGGGCGGCGGGGCCATACATCATGTCCAGCGCCAGGGATCCGGGCTTGAGCGCCTGGGCGCCCACGGGCACCTCGCCACCGCCCAGGCTGGCGGCAGTGCCGTTGATCAGCACGTCGAAGCCTTCACCTGCGTCGGTCAGGGCGCGGGCCTGCAGGGCGACGCCGTGCTGGGTCGCCCAGGCTTGGTGGCGCTCGACGAGGGCACGGGCCTTGTCCACGGTGCGGTTGGCCAGCACCAGTTCGCGGGGACGCTGTTCGATCAAGGGGCCCAGCACACCCGCGCTGGCACCACCGGCGCCCAGCAGCAGCACGCGCCGACCCTGCAGGGGCACGCCCGCATTGGCGGTGATGTCGCGCACCAGTCCTACGCCGTCGGTGTTGTCGGCCAGCCAACCGCCGTCGGCCTCGCTGTCGAAGCGCAGGGTGTTGGCCGCGTGGGCCAGCACGGCGCGCGGGGTGTGGCGCGCGGCCATCTCGAACGCTTCGAACTTGAAGGGCACGGTGACGTTGCAGCCGCGGGCGCCCTGCTGCACGAACTCGGTCAAGGTGGCCTTGAACCCGTCCAGCGGGCACAGCAGGCGCCCGTAGTCCAGCGTCTGGCCGGTCTGTGCGGCGAACAGCGCATGGATGCTGGGGGAGCGGCTGTGGGCGACCGGGTTGCCGGCCACAGCGTAGCGGTCCAAGCCCCGGGCGTCGGACGGGGTGCTGGCGGGAGCGTTCATGGCGTGGGCGTGGCCTGCGTGGCCGTGGTCGTGGCTTCCATGCCGGCGTCGCGGGTGAAGCGAAAGCGCGAAGAGATCAGCAGCAGGTCATGGCCGGCGCGCACGTCGTCGGGCACGACGCCGAAGGGGCCGGCATTGCGCACGATGGCGGCGGCGCGTTTGTCCAGCCGCTTGTTGCCCGAGCTGCGCGTGACGATCGCATCGACCACGCGGCCCTGCCGGTCCAGCCAGACTTCCATGACCAGATCGCCGTAGAGCTTGCGGCCGCTTTCGGTGGGAAAGTGCGTGGTGCCGGCGCGCTCGACCTGCGTGCGGAACTGGCTGTAGTACAGCGCATCGGCCGACTTGAGCGTGGCCGGGCTGAGGTAGCGCTTCTTGGGGCGTGCGTTCTCTTCGCGGATGCGTTTGTCGATCTCGGCCAGCAGTTCGGTCAGCTGGCGGCGCTTTTCGCGGTCGGAGCGGTTGTCACTGGCCTGGTTGGGTGCGCGCGGCTGTGGTGGAGGCAGGGCGGCCAGTTCATCCTGGATCTGGGTGAGCAGGCGCTGCTGCTCGATCTGCATGTTCTCGATCATGCGCCGCTCGGCGTCCAGCGAATCGCCCAGTTCGCTCTGCGGCGAGGGCGGCAGCGGCGAGGTGGCCCGGCCGCTGTCGGCATCGCCGCCGCCGGCCAGGTTGGCCTGGGCCAGCGCCTGTGCCTTGTCAGGCTTCTGCTCGCTGGCCGCGTTGACCAGGATCACTTCCAGCGGCGTGTCCTTGAAGACGCGGTTGAAGCCTTCCGGATCGACGAAGCGCACCGTGAACAGGGCGGCGTGCAGGGCCACCGACACCGCGAGTGTCTTTTGCAGCAGGCTGAAGTTGCCGAGGGCAGACAGGAGCTTGTTGGGCATGGTGTCCGGAAGGCGGGGCGGGCCGCTGGGGTGTCGTGTCAGGCGCCGGATCCTGGGGCCTCGGTGGCGGATGCGTCGGCATCCGTCACGTCGATGGCCAGGGTCAGCGGTCCTGCATTGTCCAGCACCTCGTCCTCGCTTTCGGCCTCGGGATCACCCTGGGCCGGCGCAGCCGCATCGTCCAGGCGGGTGAGCAGGCTGGCGTGCACATCCAGCGTGAGTTCGTCGATGCCCGTGACGCGCACGCGCACCTTGGCGTTGCGTGGCAGGCTCTCGCAGCCCAGGGCCTTGAAGACCAGGGGCAGGCTGTCTGCGCGCACCAGGCCGTTCATCATCACGGCGCAGTCGAGCTCGGTGACGCCCTGCTGCTGCAGGTGTTTCAGCGTCCAGTAGCGCTCCAGGCTGGACTGGAAGCCGTTGTAGGCGCTGTAGGCCGCATCGAAGTTGGAGATGATGGCGAAGAGCTCGGCATCCTTGGGCTTGAAGGGGGCGGCCAGGGCGGCGGTGCGCCCGTGGCGCGCGCAGGCCACGATCTGCCACTGGTTGACCAGATCGACATAGCGGCGCAGCGGCGAGGTGGCCCAGGTGTACTGCGCCACGCCCATGCCGGCGTGCGGCATGGCCTTGGTGCCCATGCGCACCTTGATGCCGGGCTGCAGGCTGGCCTGGCTGCGGTAGATGCCGGGCACGCCGTGCTCGTGCAGCCAGCCGCCCCAGGTGCTGTTGGCCAGGATCATGGCCTCGGCCACGATCAGGTCCAGTGGGGCGCCGCGCTTGCGCGTGCCGATCACCACCTGCTCGTGGCCGGTGGGCTCCAGGCGGTCCTCGGTGGTGTTCTCGCTGCCGTCGGGCTCGACCAGCTTGAAGGTGTAGTCGGGTCGGTTGAAGGTCTCGGGCTTGCCGCGCACCACTTCGCGCTGGGCTTTCAGGTGCCTGGCCAAACGGAAGGCAAAAGCCAGTTCAGGAGCAAAGTCGTAGCCGGCCGGAGCCTGGCCGGTCAGGCTGGCCTCGGTGATGGTGTCGTCGAGCTGGTCATGGCGCAGGTTGGCGGCGATGGGCACGCGTTCCAGCCTGGTTTCGCTGGCCTTGCGTTCGAGCGTGGCCTCGTCGAAGGTGACATACAGCGACACGGCAGGGCAGTCGCGGCCGGCCTGCAGGGTGTAGCTCTGCACCACCTCGTCGGGCAGCATGGTGATCTTGTGGCCCGGCATGTACACGGTGGACAGGCGCCCACGCGCCACGCCATCGATCGGCGTGCCCGGCGCGATGGCCAGGCTGGGCGCTGCGATGTGGATGCCGTAGGTGACCGTGCCGGTGCCCAGGCCCTGCACAGACAGCGCGTCGTCGATCTCGGTGGTGGCCGAGTCGTCGATGGAGAAGGCCTTCACGGGCGCCAGGGGCAGCTCGTCCTTGATCGGGGGCGCTTCCAGCGCCGGGAAGCCCGTGCCCTTGGGGAAATGCTCGAACAGGAAGCGCTTCCAGTGGAACTGGTAGGGGCTGTCGATGGCGCCGGCGTCCTTCAGCAGGTCCAGCGGGGCGCGCTGGGTGGCCTTGGCCGCTTCGACCACGGCCTTGTACTCGGGGCCGTTCTTGTCGGGCTTGAACAGGATCTTGTAGAGCTGTTCCTTGATGGCGGGCGGGCAGGTGCCTTCACCGAGCTCACGCGCCCACTGCTCGATCTGCAGGGCCTGCTGCTTCTTGCGCTCGATGGCCACCAGGGCCTGCTTGAGGATGTCCTCGGGGGCCTTGCGGAAACGGCCCTTGCCGCGGCGGTGGAAGTAGTGCGGCGTCTCGAACAGGCGCATCAGCATGGCGGCCTGCTGCACGGGCGTGGCGGTGTCGCCAAAGTACTCGTTGGCCAGTTCGTCGAACCCGAAATCTTCTTCGGGGGCGACCTCCCAGACCAGGTCGACGTCGATCTCGGCCGCCATGGCGGGTGCCTGCCCCATCACCTCGGCGGGCGAGGGCTTGGCAAACTTGATCAGCACGTTGGCGGCTTTCACCTTGACGCGCTTGCCCGAATCCAGCTCGATCTGCATCGAACTGTCGGCTTCGGACATCACGCGGCCGGCGAGGAACTTGCCAGCGTCATCAAAAAGGGCAAACATCAAACAGGAGGGTTCGTTCGGTCAGGGCGTGATTGTCCCATTTTGGCGAGACCACCGGCCGAGGGGGTGTCAGGCGATGCCGGGGGCGGGATCCGGCAGGCCCAGGAAGGCCAGCAGGTCTGGCAGGTGCAGGTCGAAATCGCTGACGGCGTGGTCGCTGCCATCGAGCAGCTTGACGCGTGCGCCATCGTAGTGCGAGAGCATTTCGTGCCAGTCCAGCACCTCGTCGCCCTTGGCGATCAACGCCCAGTAACGCTCGGCATGCTGAAGGGGATAGGGATCGAGCGCCTCGAACTCGGCAATGAACTCGGGGCGGAAGAAGAAGCGGTCGGCCGGGTTGTGGAAGGAGGTCTGCTCGCCGATGTGGCGGGCCAGGTCGCGCGCCGGGGCCACCGCCGGGTTGATGACGGCGGCGCGGCAGCCCAGGCGTTCAGCCAGCACTGTGGCGTAGAAGCCCCCAAGGGAGGAACCGATCACCACCATATCGTCGCGCGGCCACAGGGCCACGAGCGCTTCGAGTTCGGCAATGGCCTGGCGGGGCGAAGGCGGCAACTGGGGGCAGGCCCAGAACAGATCGCCTCCAGGGGGGCACAGCGGCTTCACTGCCTGCCCCAGGCGCACGGCCTTGGCTGATCTGGGCGAAGACCGGAAACCGTGCAGGTAGAGCAGGTGGGTGGGCGAGTGCGTCATGGCGATTCATTGTGGCACCACGGTGCTGGACCTGGCCAGTGGCGTTTCGGCGGGTCCGGGAGGCTGCCAGCGGGCATCCGCCACGGCTTCGAGCACCTCGTCCAGGTAGCCGCCGACATAGTCGGGCAGGTGGTTCGCACCGCACTGCACCACCAGCCATTGGCGGCCGTCAGGGAAGGAAGGGCCCAGATCGGCGGCCATCGTGGCCGCTTGCGTGGCGCCCTGGTAGGCGCCGGCCTGTTGGGGCCACTGTTGCTGCGTGATGACCAGCCAGGCAGGACGCGTCCCTATGTTGGCCTGGCGGGAGGACACGACCGTGTGGGTCTGAGGGGGCGTCGGCAGGCTGCCATCGCCATTGAGACCGACCCGGTAGCCGCGTGCGAGCACCGGCCAGATGCGGTGCCGTGAGGGCTGAAGCTGCACTGGCAGTTGACTGAGCAACTCGGCGACGTGGGTTGAGGTGGGGGTCAACTGCAGCGCGCTGCCTTGGGTCAGCAGGCGGCTGAGCAGGCATCCCCGCGCGCCCGCGTCGTCTGAAAATGCCATCAGGGGTTCGGCACTGACATCGCGGCGGCGCGGATCTCCACGCTCGCGGTGACGCCTCAGGGCCTCGGCCGTCTGGTCGATGAAGCCCGGGGGCAAGTCGATCTGCAGCCCGCTGGCCAAGTGGCTGATGGCCACGGGCCGAGGGGCCGCGCAGCCAGCCAGCATCGTGGCGAATACCGCCATGGCCAGCCTTCTATTCCTGGTGTTTTTCATCGTGATCGCGGCGCGAGGCCGGATGGCAGCATGGCGCCATTGTGGCCTGGAGGCTGTGCATCCTGGCCGCGATCACATCCCCGTCATGAGGGGGCAGTTCAATCCCGCGTGAATTGATCGATCGCCTGGCGGCCCAGGAAGGGGTGATCGGTGAAGATGCCATCGAGCCCCAAGCGCAGGAAGGCCAGGATCTGTCCGGCCAGGTCACCCCAGTCGCCCGCGTTGGCGCTGCTGTCAAACTCGTTGGGCAGGAACTGGTTCTCGGCGCGGAAGGTCCAGCCGTGCACGGTGAGACCTGCCGCATGGGCGTCGCGCACCAGCGTGGTGGGGGTGCCCAGCCGTCCGCCGGCCAGGGGGATCATCAGTGCCGTGTGCGCACCGATGCCGTCGGCGTAGCCGGCGATCTCCTTCAGGCCGGCGGGCGTGGCCAGGTCGGCATAGGTGCGGCGGTCTCCGGCCACGGTGAAGTCATAGGGCTGGCCGCCGTTGCTGAGCAGCTGGGCCAGGCGCAGCGAGGTCTTGCGCGACAGGGCCTTGAGGTTGGCCACCTCGAAAGACTGGATGATGACTGGATCACCCTTGTGGTGGTAGCCATGGCGGGCCAGGGTGCGCAGCAGGGGTTCTTCCAGCGGCAGCTTGATGCTGGCGAAGTAGCTGGGGTGCTTGGTCTCGGGGTACACGCCGATGGGCTTGACCTTCAGCAGGGCCTTCAGGCCGCCACGGCTCAGTGCCTGTTGGCGGCGGCGTTCGTTGGCCTGCTTGACCAGGTCGAGCACCTCGTTCAACGTGGGCACTTCGAACATGTTGTCGAAGCGGGTGTTGGCCGTGCGCAGGGCGGGCAGGCGCTCGCGGGCGCGCAGGGTCTTGAGCTCGGCCAGGGTGAAGTCCTCGGTGAACCAGCCGGTGAGGGCGACGCCGTCGATGGTCTTGGTCGTCTTGCGGCTGGCGAACTCCGGGCGGTCGGCGACGTCGGTGGTGGCTTCGCGGAGGCTGCCATCGGCGTTGAGCAGGGCGATGGCATTCTCGTGGCGGGCCACCAGCACGCCATCCTTCGTGATGACCAGATCGGGCTCGACGTAGTCGGCGCCCTGCTCGATGGCCAGCCAGTAGGCGGCCAGGGTGTGCTCGGGCACATAGCCGCTGGCGCCGCGGTGCGCGATGAGCAGTGGCTCGGCATTGTCCACGTGGCCTGGCAGGCTGGCGTGGACTGCAGTGGGGGTGAAGGCGAGCGCGGCAGACAGGGCCAGCGCACTGGTCAATGCATTGATCAGGCGGTGCATGGTCTCTCCTGGATGAGGGTATGACAAGGGGAGCGGGGTGCTGGTTCCCGCCACGTTCGACGATAGGCCGCCTGTGTGTCGGTACCGTGATGCTGCGGTCCGGCCGAGGGGATCACATGGAGATGCGGGGGCGCGCTGTCATCAAGCTGTCAGCAATAGGCCAATAGGATCACGGCCTGTCTTGTGGCGTGATCACTGCCTGCCTTTCGGGCGAGGTGATCGGTCTGTTGTTCCATCCCGTCATGTGCCCGTCGATGCGGCCTGCAAAGGCCGCGTGGCTGAACTCGTCCCTATGAAACGCTCACGCGGCTTCACCCTGCTCGAACTGCTGGTTGTCCTGGTCATCATCGGCCTGCTGGCCGGCTATGTCGGGCCGCGCTTCTTCGCGCAGATCGGCAAGTCCGAGGTCAAGACGGCCACGGCGCAGATCGACGCATTGACCAAGGCGCTGGACCAGTTCCGCCTGGACACGGGCCACTACCCCAGCTCGGAGCAAGGGCTGGGTGCGCTGTGGACCAAACCCGGCGATGAAACCCGCTGGTGGGGACCTTACCTGCGTAAGGCGCCGCCCAAGGATCCCTGGGGCCGTGAGTACCAGTACCGGGCCCCCGGAGAGCACGGTGATTTCGACCTGTTCTCGCTGGGCAAGGATGGCCGCGAGGGCGGCGATGGCGAAGACCAGGACATCACCAGCTGGTGATGTCCATGGCCCACCCGCAAGCGTGATCACCATGGTGCGTTACCGCGTCCGTCACATGGCCCTGGGGGCCATCGCCGAGCATGAGGTGCAAGCCGGTGGCCTGCGCGATGTCCCTCAGGCCTTGTCGCAGGTGCTGGGCCAACCGGTGGCGCCCGGCGATCTGCTGCAGGTGCATCCCCTGGGTTCCGCGAAGGCGTCCGGGCAGTCGGTGTCGTCAAGCGCGCCCGCGCCCGTGCCTGCCTCGGGCGATTTCCCGCGCCGCCTGTTCTGCCAGGAGCTGGCTGTGTTGCTCGATGCCGGCATCCCCCTGTATGAATCCTTGATCACCTTGCGCGAGAAGGAATCCTCGGCATCGGTGTCGGCCGTGCTGTCAGGTCTGGTCGAGGCACTGTCGCAAGGACAGACCCTGGCCCAGTCCATGCGTTCTCAACCCCAGGCCTTCAGCACACTGCTGATTGCCAGCATCGAAGCCAGCCAGCGCACGGGGCACACGCCGCAGGCCCTGCGCCAGCACGCGGCCTACCTGGCTTGGGTCGATGGCCTGCGCGACAAGCTGGTGGGCGCGGCCATCTACCCGGCGATCCTGGTGAGCGCCAGCCTGTTGGTGATCACCTTCCTGACCGTGTTCGTGGTGCCGCGCTTTGCCGACATCTACGAGGGCATGGGAGGTGAGTTGCCCTGGCTGTCAGGGGTGTTGCTCAAGGCAGGGCAGGCTGTGGGCGCGCATCCCTGGGTGGTGATGGCAGGCCTTGTGGCGTTGGCGGGCATGGGTGTGATGGCCTGGCGCTCACCGGCTGTGCGCGGTGCGCTGGCCGAGCGCTTGTGGCGCCTGCCGGTGGTCGGCGACCGACTGCGCCTGGTCGAACTGGCCACGCTGTACCGCACGCTGGGCTTGCTGCTGCAGGCCGGCGTGGCCGTGGTGGCCGCGCTGGAGGCATCGAGCGAACTGGTCAAGCCGGCGCTGCGTCCAGCATTGGCAGAGGCCGCGAGGCGTGTGCGCGAAGGCGCCCGCCTGTCGGACAGCTTCCAGGAGCATGCGCTGACAACACCCGTGTCGCTGCGCATGATGCGGGTGGGCGAGCACACGGGCGAGCTGGGCTCGATGCTCGAGCGGGCCGCCACCTTCTATGACGAAGAGCTGGCCCGCTTCACCGACTGGATCGGCCGCGTGGTCAGCCCCGTGCTGATGCTGGTGATGGGCGTGCTGATCGGCGGCATCGTGGTGCTGATGTACCTGCCCATCTTTCAGGTGGCGGAGCAGATCCAATGAGCGCCGTGTTGTCGATGCCGGCGGCGCCTTCATCGGGCGGGCAGGTGCCTTCTGTGGTGCCTGACTGGTCGCTCTGGCCGCTGGTGCAGGCCCTGAGGCTGCGCGTGGTGGTGGGGCTGGATGCCGATGGCCGCTGGACGGCATGGACGACCGATGCGGCCGACCACGTGATGCGCGAGATGGTGGCCCGCCGTGTGCCGCATATCTTGCAATGGCAGACCTTGAGCGACGAGGCACTCGATGCCTTGCTGGGCCAGGGCGAGGCAGGCTACGAAGCACGCGATGCACTGGAGGATCATGCCCTTGGTGGCGCCGCCTCGGATGCGGTGGCCGTCCACGAGTTGTCGGTGGACGCGATCAACCGCCAGACCAGCCCCGTGGTGCGCTTGCTTGACGCCACCTTGTTCGATGCGCTCAAGGCCCAGGCCAGCGACCTGCACCTGGAGTCCACCGCCACCGGCATGACCATCCGGCACCGGCTCGACGGCGTGATGGTGGAGGTGGGCAGTGTCGGCTCCCGCGAAGTGGCCGAGCAACTGGTGTCGCGCCTGAAGGTGATGGCCGAGCTGGACATCGGCGAGCGTCGGTTGCCGCAGGACGGGCGCTTCAAGCTGCGCGCCCGCATGGGCCAGGCAGCCGGTGCCGACGGCCTGTCCAGCCGCGATGTGGATTTCCGCGTCTCCATCATGCCGTCGAGCTTCGGTGAAGACGCGGTGCTGCGCATCCTGGACCGTTCGCGCCTGTCGGCCGATGCCTCGGCCATGACGCTCGAAGGCCTGGGATTCGATGCGGACGACGCGAACGTGGTGCGCCGCCTGGCCGCCAAGCCTTACGGCATGCTGCTGGTCACTGGCCCCACCGGCAGCGGCAAGACCACCACGCTGTACGCCGTCGTGCAGGAAATCAACGACGGGCGCGACAAGATCATCACCATCGAAGACCCGGTGGAGTACCAGCTGCCCGGCGTGGTGCAGATCCCCGTCAACGACAAGAAGGGCCTGACCTTCGCACGCGGCCTGCGCAGCATCCTGCGCCATGACCCGGACCGTGTGATGGTGGGCGAGATCCGTGATGCCGAGACGGCGCAGATCGCCTCACAGGCCGCGCTCACCGGCCACCTGGTGCTGTCCACCATCCACGCCAACAACGTGTTCGATGTGGTGGGCCGCTTCATGCACATGGGTGTCGATCTGTACAACATGGTGTCGGCGCTCAATGGCGTGGTGGCGCAGCGCCTGATGCGCAAGCTGTGCGTGCACTGCCGCCAGCCTTGGCAGCCCGATGCGTCTGACCTGCGTGCTGCCATGCTGCCGCTGGACACGCGGGGCACTTTCCAGCAGGCCGTGGGGTGTGCGCATTGCCGCCACACCGGCTACCGGGGCCGCAAGGCCATCTCCGAGGTGCTGCTGATGGACGACACCCTGCGCGACCTGATCGTCTCGCGCGCCTCGCTGATCAAGATCAAGGCGCATGCGCGCGCCAGCGGCACCCGCCTGCTGCGCGAGTCGGCCCTGGCCTGCGTGCTGCGCGGCGAATCGACCCTGGAGGAGTTGAACCGTGTCACGCTGGCCGAGTGAGCTCACCACAAGGGCATGGCATGCACGTTGGCGTGCGCGCTTGCGCACTTGGCGCAACCCTTCAGGCCTGTGCCTGGCCCCGTCCGTGGACACCGCCCTCTCGCCGCTGGGCGTGCCCTTGCACGACGAGGCGCTGTTGCAATGGCGCCGCTGGTGCGAAGCCCACGAGGGGCGGCATGTGCGCCTGGGCCTGTCTGCCCGCTGGCTGCTGAGCACCGCGCTGTCCCCTGCGGGCCAAGGCGGGGCGGGGCGTGAGCAGGCGCAGGCCGACGCCGTGTCGCGCTGGTCTCACTTCCTGGGCCTGGACGAGGCTGCCTGGCAGGCCCGCTGGGTGACGCGTGCCGTCCACCTGCCGCAGGGCGTGCTGGTGTGCGCCGTGCCGCGAGCGCTGGTGGACGATGTGCTGGCCGTGGCTGCGCACCACCATGTGACGGTGCAATGGCTGGGGCCTTGGTGGGCGCAGGATCTGAACCAGTGGCTGACAGCCGGCGGGGCCACGGCAAGCCGCCGGACCGTGCGGATGCGCGAGCCGGCCTGGGCGGTGCATGTGCAGGCCCAGGGCGCTCACGTGACGCAGTTGTGGGGCGAGCCTGATGGTGACGAGGCCGGTGCGGTTGATGAGTCCCCGTGGAAAGCCCAGATGCTGGTTGGCGATGCCACTGCATGGAAGGCCGAGGCATGAGCACCGGCATGACATCTCCCACGGCGACCTGGTGGCGAGGCTTGACAGCTCGGGTGTCCAGGGGAACGGCTCGATGGGCGTGTGCGGGCGGCCGCCGTGGCGACCGCTGGATGGCGTCCCTGGATTTTCGGCCTGTGCAGCCCAAGCCAGCGGTCTGGGCTTGGGCGTTGTTGGCTGCGGGCATGTTGTCCGTGCTGTGGCTGGCCGATCAGGCCGATCAACTGCAGCAGCGGCAGGCTGAGGCCCAGGCCCAGCTTCAACGCCTGGCGCGGGCTGACCGGCAAGTGCGCCTGGAGCGTGCAGTGCGCGAACGCGCCGTTGGTGCGTCGGCGCCTCAGCCCGCAGCCAGCGCGCCGGTGCTGAGCCCTGCTGCCGCGGACGAGGCCGTGGCCATGCTGCGCGCACTGGCCTTTCCGTGGCCCGATACGCTGCGGCGCATGGAGATGTCGGCGTCGAAGGCGGGCGCGGTGATGCTGTCGATGAGCACCTCGCTCGATGAGGCCGGGCGCACGGCGGGGCCCACCTGGCGCCTGCAGGCGGCCGTGCCCGACGATGCTGCCGCCTTGGGATGGGCGGCCAGCCTGCCGGCCGGCCGCCTGATCACACGGGCTTCGCTCGCCACGCCGTTCTCGACGGCGCATGGGCCTTATGGGCTGAAGGCCGAGGTGCAGGCCCAGCCCTCCTGGGTGTCATTGATGGAGGCCGTGCCATGAACGCCTTCAATGGGCAGCACATCCACGCCTTGTTGGGCCGCCTGGGTTGGCCTGGGCTGGTCGGCTTGCTGATGGGTATGGTCGGCACCTGGGGGGCTTGGCAGGTGGTGCCTGCGTGGCGAGCCGCTGTCGAAGAAGATGAAGCCCAGGTGCTTCACCTGCGCCACCAGTTGCAGCAGCAGGCCGAGGGGCTCGCGCGGTCGGACGCCGCCACGCGGGCCCGGTCCTCCGCTGCTGCGCAACCTGTGCCTGATGACGTCACGCCGGCGATGGTGCGCGACACCTGGGCACGCAGCTGGGCGGCCCTGCCCATGCCTGCGGATGCGGTCGCGCGGCAGGGTGCGGTGCTGGCGCAGGCCGCGCAGCGCGGTGTGTCGGTGCCGTCCGTGCAATACCGAGGTGGTGCGCTGACCACCTTGCCATCCGTGTGGCGCCAGCAGATGGTGCTGCCGGTCGAGGCCAGCTACCCCGCGCTGCGGGCCTGGCTGGGGGCAGTTCTGCAGGACCGCGCCGTGAGCCTGGATGCGCTTGACGTGGTCCGACCCGATCCGATGGGCGAGCAGGTCAAGGCCCGCGTGTCGCTGTCGGTGTGGTGGCGGTTGGAGGCCCCATGAGCGCACGCCTGAACCCTCGCCTGGGCTGGGTGCTTCTTGCGGTGCTGGGGCTGTGCGCCTTCCTGGCTGCCCAGCCTTCGCCCGATGACGATCTGGCAGCGCCGGGCCGTGAGCGCTCGGCGGCGCCAGCGGCCCATGGGCGCGCCGCTCAACCGTCCTTGCCTGAGGCACGCGGTGCCACGGCCGGTTCACGGAGCGCGGCAGAGGCTGTTGCCCGTGCCGCCAGCACACCCAGTGCCGCGCAAGCCCGCGATCTGGCTGGCTGGGCCGTCGCCTGGGAGCGCCGCGCGCCCGATGCCTGGGCGCCCGCCTCTTCGGATGCCCGCTGGAGCTGGGCCCCTCAGCAGCCTCCACCGCCACCCCCCGTCGCCGCGCAAGAGGCCCCCCCGCCGATGGCGCCGGCGTTTCCGTACGCCTGGGTGGGGCGCTTCGTGGATGAGGCGCCCCGGGCCGTCATCGCCGGACCGAACCGCACCTGGGTGCTGGCGCAGGGCGAGGTGATCGAAGGGCAGTGGCGCGTGGGCGCCATCGCCGAGCGCCAGCTCACCGTGACCTACCTGCCGCTGAACCAGGACCAGAGCGTGGCCTTGAAATGAGCATGATCTCCAGAATGTCCCCTTCTTCGATCCTGGCCGCCGGCCTGCTGGCCACGGCCTGCCTGTTGGCGGGCTGCGCAGCGCCGGAGCTGAAGGAGGCGCAGAGCCTGACCCAGTCCGGCCAGCATGAAAAAGCCTTGCTCACGCTGCAGCAGGCGTCACAGGCAAAGCCTGACGACACCGCCTTGCGCACGGCGTACCTCAAGCAGCGCGACACCACGGTGGCCTACCTGCTGTACCAGGCTGAATCTGCCAGGGCCGCCGGCCGCCGAGGCGAGGTGCAATCCCTCATCGAGCGGATGGAGGTGGCCGCGCCCGGCCACCCCCGCGCGGCCTGGCTGCGTGAAGAGCTGGCGCGCGACGACCGCCAGCAGCGCCTGCTGACCGAGGCGAAGGAGGGGCTCGACAAGAAGCGCTGGGCCGTGGCAGATGCCGCCCTGCGTGCAGTGCTGTCGGAAGCGCCTGGCCAGTCAGAAGCCCGCTGGCTGATGAGCCAGCTCGACGAGCAGCGCGCCGAGCAAACGCGCCGGCAATCGACTTTGCAGCTGAGCACGGCCGACAAGACCATCACCCTGGAGTTCCGCGAAGCCGCCTTGCGCAGCGTGTTCGAAACCCTGGCGCGTGCGGCCAATGTCAACTTCGTGTTCGACAAGGATGTGCGCGGCGACGCCAAGGTCACCTTGTTCCTGCGCAACACCACGGTGGACGAGGCCTTGCGCGTGATCCTCAACACGCAGCAGCTGGGCCACAAGCTCCTCAATGGCAACACCGTGCTGGTGTTTCCCAACACGGCGCAGAAGCAGCGCGAGCTGCTGGACACCGTGGCCCGCAGCTTCTACCTGGTCAACGCCGATCCGAAGCAGGCCCAGGCGCTGGTGCGCACCGTGGCCAAGACACGCGATGTGTTCCTTGACGAGCGCCTGAACATGATCGTGGTGCGCGACACGCCCGAGGTGATGCGCCTGGTCGAGCGCCTGATCGCGGGCATCGACCTGCCCGATCCCGAGGTCATGCTGGAGGTGGAGGTGATGGAGGTCTCCAGCAAGAAGATGATCGACATGGGGCTGACCCTGCCAGGCACCGCCAACTATGGCGTGCCCGGTTCCACCGCTCCGATCAGCAGTGTGTCCGGCCTGCGCTGGAGTGCCGCGAACCCGTTGGCGATCGCCACGCTCAAGGGCAGCACGGACGGCACCAACCTGCTGGCCAACCCCAAGATCCGGGCGCGCAACCGCGAGAAATCGAAAATCCTGCTGGGTGAGAAGCTGCCGGTGTTCACCACCACGTCCACGGCCAATGTGGGGGTGTCGGCCTCCGTCAGCTACCTGGACGTGGGCCTGAAGGTCGAGCTCGAACCCCAGGTGCAGCTGGACAACGAAGTCACCATCAAGGTGGCGCTGGAGGTCAGCAGCGTGACGGGCCGCGTGACGGGCCCGGAAGGCTCGCTCGCCTACCAGGTGGGCACGCGTCAGGCCACCACATCCCTGCGCCTGAAGGATGGCGAGACGCAGGTCCTGGCCGGCCTGATCAACGATGAAGAAATCCGCAGTTCCAGCGGCCTGCCCTGGCTCCACGACCTGCCCGGCGTCGGACGGCTGTTCGGCACCACCAAGGACGACCGCAACAAGACCGAGGTGGTGATGCTGATCACTCCGCGCGTGGTGCGCAACATCAGTCAAGGCCTCATGTCGACGCTGCCCATGGCCTCGGGGACGGAGGCCCAGCCCGGGGCGCCGGCCTGGGTGATCACCTCGGGTGAGGTGGGCGCCACGGCCGGCCGTGGTGGTGCCGGTCCGGCGGGCCGATCGCCCGCCCCGGCATCGCGACCCCTGGCCGGTGTCGCCACTGAAGGCCCCCAACTGGGCGGGCCTGATGAAGTGCCTGCCGGTGGCAGCTTCCAGGTCACCGTGACCAACCCAGGCAAGGAGCCGCTGAGCGCGGGCCTGCTGTACGACTTGGGCGTGCTGAGTGCCGTCACCGCGCCAGGCGGACCGCCCGACAGTGGCCGTGTGCAGGTGGATGTGCCCCCGCTCGGCAGCAAATCCTTCATGTTCCAGGCCAGGCCGATCGTGGTGGCCAACGAGACCAACCTGAGCCTGGACAACGGCGCGGCGGCGGCCTGGACGGTGCGCATCCTGGGGGCTCAGGAGCCAGGCATGCCTGCGCCCGGCGATACGCCACCGGACCCGCGCTGAAAGGGCTCAGGCGATGCGCATGCGCGGCTTCACCCTGCTGGAGATGGTCATCGTGGTGATGATCGTCGGCATCCTGGCCAGCGCCGCGGTGCCGCTCACGGCGCTTCACCAGCGTCGCCAGGACGAGGCAGAACTGCGCTCGGGCCTGCGCACCATCCGCCTGGCGCTGGACGCCTACAAACGCGCCTGGGACCAGGGGCAGATCGAGAAGAAGGAGGGAGAGACAGGCTATCCCCCGACGCTGGATGTGCTGGTGAGCGGGGTGGTCGACATCCGCCAGACCACGCCCAGGCGCATCTACTTTCTGCGGCGCCTGCCACGCGATCCTTTCGCGCCGATCACAGAGCCTGCGGCGGCTACCTGGGGCCTGCGCAGCTATGCCAGCCCGCCAGGCCAGCCTCAGCCCGGTGCCGATGTGTTCGATGTGTATTCACGCACCGACGGAGCTGGGCTGGACGGTGTGCCCTATCGCCAATGGTGAAGCCCATGCCTCCCCACCGCCGCATCAAGGGCTTCACCCTGATCGAGCTGATCGTGGTGATGGCCATCATCGGCCTGCTGGCCAGCATCGTGGCGCCGCGCTACACACGCAGCGTCGAGCGTGCACGCGAGGCCTCGGTCAAGACCTCGCTGGCCGTGATGCGCGACGCCATCGACAAGTTCGCGGGTGACCGCAGGCGGTACCCGGCCTCGCTGGACGAGATGGTGCAGATGGGCTACCTGCGCAGCCTGCCGGAAGACCCGCTGACGGGCCGGCGCGACAGCTGGGTGATGCTGCCACCGCTGCCCGAGAGCAGCATGGAAGGCGGTGTGGGCGACGTGCGCAGCGGGGCCGCAGGCCGGGGCCTGGATGGCACGCCATATGCGTCGTGGTGAGCAGGGGCCGGGGCCAGCGCGCGGGTTCACCTACCTGGCGTTGCTGTGGTGGGTGGCCATCAGCGGCGTGATGCTGGCCGCGCTGGGCAGCCAGTGGCGGCTGGACGCCACGCGGCAGCGCGAGGTGGAGATGGTGTTCCGTGGCGAGCAGATCCAGGCCGCGCTGGCCGCGTACCAGGCCAACACACCGGCCGGCCAGCCGGCCTTGCCGACCGAACTGGCGGAGTTGCTGGACGACACGCGCCAGGGGCCTCCCAGACGGCACCTTCGCCGCTTGTGGAGTGACCCGATCACAGGCCAGGCGTGGGGCACCCTGCGCACGGAGGAGGGCCGCATCCGCGGGGTGTTCAGTGCCTCCGACCGCAAGCCCCTGACCGCGCCCGAGGGCATCGCCAGCTACCGTGAATGGCTGTTCGACATCCCTGAAACACCGCCACCACCGCCGGAAGCGGCGTCGGCGGCGTCGAGCGGCGGCTGAAGGACAGGTTTGGACGAAGCCGCTTTACATTCGTCAACAAACCGTCACGAGTGGTCCCGACAATGGCGCGTCCAGGGCAAACACACACATGAAATCACACGCCACCACGTCCGAGCCGTCCGAGTGTCTGCTGCGCATCGTGGAAGCGGCCCCTCAGGTCAGTCGCCGCCACCAGTTCTTCCTGTGGAGCCAGGGCGATCTGCAGCGCTGGCTGCCGCACAAGCTGCTGGTGTGCGGTGCCTATCACCGCGAGTTCCGTGACCTGGTGTTCGACGTGTTCAACAGCGTGCCGATCCCGGAGCCTGCCTTGCGCGGCCTGCAGACGGTGCGCGAGCCGGCCATCGCGGCCGCGATCAAGCGCTGGCACCTGCGCCGCCAGCAACCGTGCTGGCTGCACCGTGACGAGTTGCCCCAGGGCGATCCGGTGGCCCAGATGATGCACGAGGCGGGCTACCAGCAGTTGCTGGTGCATGGCATGAGCCGGCCCGGTCGCCCTGACGACATCGAGAGCATCTTCCTGTTCGGGGCGCCCAACCACATCCAGGATGAGCAGGCGCTGGTGCACGCCGACATGCTGCTGCCCTGCCTTCACACCACCTACCTGCGCGTGCATACCACCGAGTGTCAACTGGTCGGGCAGGGTGGGGTGGGGCAGGGCGCACGCTCAGGTGCAGCCTCAGCTGGAGCACCGCGCCATGGGGGCATCACGGAGCGCGAGCGGGAGATCCTGCTGTGGGTGCGCGATGGCCTGAACAACCAGCAGATCAGCGAGAAGCTGGGCATCAGCGCGCTGACGGTGAAGAACCACATCCAGAAGATCCTGCGCAAGCTGGGGGCCGCCAACCGGGCACAGGCCGTGGCCAAGGCCATGAGCATGCAGGCCCTGGCCTTGCCGCCTGGAGCCTTGTCGCAGGACGAGCGTGGCGGTGCCCTGACCTGAGCCCGTGCTGAAGAGCCCTTGAGGCTGCTCAGGGTGGGCTGCCGGCTGTAGCCTTCACACGCAGGCGTGCCGCATCGATTTTGTCCTGGTATTCGGCCTTGAAGTTCTCAAGCCGCACGCGGCTGGTCTGGATGAACGGGTCGCTTTCACCCAGAACCTGGGCCATGCCCTTGTGCTCATAGCGGGTCAAAAGGTCTTCGCCGATCTGGGCGAGGTCGGCATTGTGGCGGGCACACTTGGCGCTGCCCTCGCTCAGCAGCTGGTTCTGCCCCTTGAGCGATGCCTCCGTGGATTGGGCTCGTGTTTGCTCGGCTTGCACCTGGGTCTTGAGTTCGGCCAACTGCGTGCTCAGCGTTTGCACCTGTGCGTGGAGCTGGTCGCGCTCCTGTTTGAGCGCATCGGCCTCTTTGGCCAGGGTGCTGGCGCGTGCGGCCGTGGCACCAGAGCTTGAGCGCAGGCGCTTGAGTTCGGACTGGGCTTCGCCCAGAGACTTCTCGGATTGCTGGCGGGCCTGGTCGGCCTTGGCCTGCTCTTCCTGCGCTGCTGTCTGCTGCTGTTGAACCTGACGCAGCTGCAGCCGAAGGCGCTTGACCTGTTCCTGCGCCTTGTCCGCCTGGGCGAAGGCCGATGAGACGACCAGGCTCAAGGCCGTGACGGCCAACAGGCGCGTGGACCAACGTGTGGAGGGTGGGGTTGATTGCATGGCGACTGGATGTTGGTCAGAAGCGCACATTGAAATCCACCTGCAGGCTGTTGACCTTGTAGGTCGCGTTGGGAAAGTTGCTGTTGATCGTGCTGTTGATGTTCTCGGCCGCCAAGTAGCGAACGCCGATCGTGCTGTTGCGGTACAGCCCATAGGTGAAGCCGAGGATGTAGCCGCGCAGGTTGGTGCCGCCCAGGCCCAGATCGCTGTCGGTGAAGGCATCGAGGACGGCGTCTGAGCCGACGTTGCGGTAGGTGGCCTGCACCTGCCAGTCATGGGATTCGCGAACCTCGCTGGCGCCCAGAGCCACCTTCAACTGATAGCCATCACGCTTGCCGCCCGGGTCGACGTTGGCATAGGTCGGGAAGGTGGCACGTTCACGGAAATCGGATGCGCTGAAGGCCGTGTTGTTGGCGTACTCAGCCGATACCATGATGTTGAAGGGATTGAAGTGCGTGAACTCGGCAGAAGCCGTGAGCACGATGGGCTTGAACTGGTAGGCCAGGCCCCATACCGGCGCGGTGTCGAGTGAGCCCGAGAGCAGGGGGTTGGTCTCGAAGACGGTGTTGCCCTTCTGGCGCAGGCCCACGGGGTACTCGTACTGTCCGTAGGTCGAGCCCGTGGGGACGCTGGTGCCGCTGATGGTGTAGTCGTTGTCGGAGCGGCCCTCGAGGTTGTTGTACTGGTAGTAGGCCAGTCCCAGCTTGACACGCGTGCGGGCACTCAGGTCCCAGTTGGCGCCAACCTGGGCGCCCCAAAGCGAACGTGAGTTGCGCGAAGGTGGGGTCGATTCGCGCAGCGGAAAGTAGCCCAGCGTCACGAAGGGTCTGACCGATGCGGTGGGATCGGGGCTGCGGAAGGTGGCTGCGAAACCCTCGAAGTTGAGGTTCTCGTTCCACGTCATTTCGCTGCTGAACCAGGGGTTGGGGATGCGCCCGCCCTGGATGGTGACCCATTCCGCCGGATCGAGTCGCACGAAGGCGCGGTCCACGAACAGTTGGTACTTGTTGAAGTTCTGCCCCATCGTCTGGTTGGTGGAGACGCGGTCCGTGGCGTTGCCCGTGGCGAGGCGCACCCCCACGCCGACCTCGTCGGTGACCTTGGCCGACACGCCCAGGCGCAGTCGGACGCGCTCGCGCGAGCGATCCGAGGCGGGGTCATTCACGGGCTGGGGCAGGTTGGTGCTCGTCAGCCGATAGGCCGCGAAATCAGGGATGCGGCTGATGCCGTTGGCGTTGTTGAGCTCGGCAGCCAGGTAGGTGATCGCCGAGGTGTTGTTCTCGCTCGCGTCATCGCGTTGGTAGCGCACGCGCATATCGCCTTCGATGCGGATGCGGTCGACCCAGGAGGGCGTGGCATTGGGCACCCCCCAGCGTTCGGCCTTGGCCTGGGCCAATACCTCTTCCTTGACCTCGTCGCGGATCTGGTTGCGCACGCTGTCTGGCACATAGGGCACCCGCAGTACTGGCTTGCCGTCGGCCGTGGTCGTTGCGGCAGGCACTGGTTTGCGGGTTTGTTCGGCGGCGGCCTTCTGCTCTGCCGCGGCCATCAGGGCGTCGGCCTTCTCGCGGCTCAATACGCCGCCCTCCACGAGGGCGTCGATCAGGTTGCGTGTGGTTTGGCGCAGGGTCTCGAGCGCGGCGCGCTCATCGGCATGGGCGGCTGGTGCGGTGAGGGCCAGGACCATGGCCGAGAGGGCAGGCCAGTAGCGGAAGGACGTGGATGTCATGGTGATACGGCGTGTGAAGTCGGTCAAGGTGTTGCCAACGCAGGTGGGACTCAGCCCGTCATGCGGTTGGTCACTTGCAGGCGGATGGGCTGGGGCACTCCAGCCGGAGGCGGGTTGCGAAAGCCGCGGAACTGCGCCAGGGCCTGGCGCAGGCGGGCATCGATGTCGGTGTTGCCGGAGGCTTCGTCAAGCTGGAAACGCTCGATGCTGCCGTCGGCGCGCACCCACAGGCTCACGGGCAGCTTGTAGTCGCCGCCGCGCCGGAGGTTTTGGTCACGGTTGAGGTAGTCGTTGAGCTCACGGCGTGCCGCGTTGCCGAAGCTGTTGGCGGCCAGTTTGTCGCTCAGCGTGCTGCCGCTGCCACCTGTCATCACGGCACCGCCCCTGTAGTCGCTGTTCACTGAGCCTGCGGCAAACGCACTGGGACCGTCGCCTGCGGCGCCCTCCATCTTCAGCTGCTGCGGCTCGGGCGGTGCCTCCACGGGCTTGGGCTGCTCCTGAGGCTGGGGCTTGTTCTCTGGCGGCTTGGGCTCGGGCTTCTTCTCTTCCTTGGGCGGCGGTGGCGGCGGGGTGTCCGGCAGCACGGCGATTTTCACCGTCTGTGTGCGAGGTCCCTTCGCGGCGCCGCCCAGGTTCTTGTAGGCCAGCCATCCGCCGGCCATCAGTGCCAGCACGATCACGCCTGGAACGATGAACCGGGACAGGCCTTCGTCAGTGGATTCGGAAGCCGCCATGTCAGGTGCCTATCCTTGATGTGACCAGGCCCATGGGCACTTCCAGCTTGTTGCACAGGTCGATGACGGTCACGACCTGGGCGTACTGCGCCCTGGCGTCGCCCTTGATGGCGACGCTCATCTTCGGGTCGCGGGCCTTGGCCTGGGCCAGCTCGCTTTCGAGTTGCTGCGCGCTCACTGGTACACCGTTGAGCAGCATCGTGCCGCCGGGCATCACCTGCACCACCTTGAGCTCGTGCTTCTCGGTGCTGGGCTTGTTGCTGGGCTTGGGCATGGAGACGCTCAAGCCCTGTACCGAGGCCGTGGTCATCAGGATGAACACGACCAGCAGCACATAGGCCAGGTCCAGCATCGGCGTGACGTTGATGCTGTCGTAGGGTTTGGTCTCGTTCTGGATTTGCATGGTGTCAATGGCGCGGGTGCTCTACTGCAGGCGCTTGGTGGCCAGGCCGATCTCGGTGATGTCCAGGCGCTTGGCGATCTCCAGCACTTCCATGACCTTGTCGTACTGCGTGGCCGCATCGGCCTTGAGCACCACAGGCAATGCCGGGTTGGCGGCCTTGTACTGGGCCAGGCTGTCGCGCAGCTGGTCCATGCTCACGGGGTAGGCGTCCAGATAGACCTGGCCATCGGCCGTGATCGTGATGCCGCGTGTCTGGGGCTTGGCCAGGTTGTTCACCGCCAGGGTCTTGGGCTCATTCACCTTCACACCCTGTACGGAGGCCGTGGTCATGATGATGAAGACCACCAGCAGCACATAGGCCAGGTCCAGCATGGGCGTGACGTTGATGTCGTCATACGCCTGCAACTCGCCTTTGACATCAGCGGCCATGGTGTGCCCCTGGTTGGAGGTTCGCGTTCATGCCGGCTCAGCGCGCGCCGTAGGTCTCGGCCACGCGGGTCACGAACTCATCGACGAAGATGCCCATGTCCGACGAGATGTTCTTGATGCGGGCGGCCAGGTAGTTGTAGCCAAACAGGGCGGGGATGGCGACCGCCAGGCCGGCCACGGTGGCCAGCAACGCGGCCGCGATGCCCGGGGCGATGGCGTTGACGTTCACATCGCCTGCGGCGGCAATGGCCGCAAAAGTGATCATCACGCCCACGACCGTGCCCAGCAGGCCCAGGAAGGGGCCGCCGGAGATGGCGATGGTCAGCAGCACGATCTTGCTGTTGAGCGTCTGGCTTTCGCGGATCAGGTCGGCATCGATGGCGGCCTTGACGGCGTCGATGGAGGCGCCGCTCAGGGGCGTTGAGCCTGTCTTGCCCACGTCACGCTTGGTCAGCTCGCGCAGGCCGGCTTCGTACAGGCGAGCCAGTTGCGAGTGCTTCATGCCTTGCGACGACACGGTCATCACATCCCTGGCGTCGCGAAAGCCCGACAGGAACTTGCGATTGTCCTTGTCGGCGCGGCCCACCAGCACGGCCTTGTCATACATCACCCACGCGGCGATCACGAACATGACACCCAGGATGGCAATGACGACCCAGGCGTCCACCGTGAGGTTGTTGACCAGGATGGCGAAGTGACCAACCTCACCGCCGCCTTCGGCGTGTGCGACGGAGTCAGGCGTTTCGGTGCTGGTGGCCACCAGCTTGGCATCGGCGCTCTGGGCGGCGTGGGCCAGCTTGAGCCAGTCCGCGCTGCGCACGGTGGTGGCGACCTCGAGCTGGTCCACAAGGCCGGTGATGCCCTGGCCCAGTTGAAGTGCGCCCTCAATGGGAGCGCCGGCGGCGGGCAGGTCCGTTTGGGCCGCCTGGGCACCGTTCACGTAGAGGGTGAGCTTGCCGTTGCCGACGGTCAAGGCCAGGTGCGCCCAGGCGCCAGTGGGCAACTCACCGCCGGTGGCCGTGGTGCTTCCCACGGTGACGCTGGGCTTGCCGGCATCGAGCTTCAGGCTCAGCGGGCCTTGTGCGATCAGCGTGCCCGTCACCGCCTCGGGCTTGAACCACAGGCTGATGCTGTAGGGCGCATTGGCGGCGGCCTTGAGCTTGTCGCTGGACCAGGAAACGGCCTGGCCATCGAGCTTGCCGGATGGGCCGATCAGGCCCGTGGCTTCGCGCGCGAGGGGGCCGGAGGACTGCAGAGCGCTGGTGGCATCGGCCACGGGTTCGCCGTTCTGGCCCGAGAAGGGAATGGCCGCGGCCATGGCGCCGTCGAACAAGGCCGCATTGATGGGCTCGGCCACGGCGGCCTCGTTGCCGGCGTAGACGTAGACGGTGTTCTTGTCCGTGCCTGGCAAGGTGTTGGGCAACTGCACCCAGACCACGGCCAGCTCATTGGTGCCATCGAAACGCTCGACCCAGTACTTCAGCGGTGTCTTGTCGTCGGCGGCGATGACGCGAAGGTCGGCCCCATCCGGCTTGGCGCCGATGAAATCGAAGTTGCCCGAATGCAGGCGCACAGGCACGACCACGCCCGACAGCGCTTCCTTGGTTTCCATGCCCTGGGCCGAGGTGTTCAGAACGACCTTGGTGCGGTGCTTGAAATCACCGCTCCACCACGCATGGGCCAGGGATGGCAAGACCAGTGCCGACATCAGCAGGGCAGATGAGAGGATGCGCGGGACATTCATGGGAAACAACCGTCTTTCAAAGAATTTCATTATTTCAATCGCGTGTGTCCTGAGAAGGGCAGGTGCTTGAGCCGATGGGGCTACGCTTGGGCAAGTTGCGGGACATGAAAGCGTCATGCTTGTGTGATGGGCTCAGGGCGCGTCCTGCTCCCTTTCCTTGTCCTTGCGGTCCTTGGCCTTCTGATCGCTTGTGGGTGTGTCTGTCTTGCTGCCCGTGGCATCGCTGGCAGGCAGTGCATTCGAAGAGGCTGCGCTGGCGGCCGTGGAGGCTTCACCAAAGCCCAGAAGATCGACGGTCAGCAAAGAGGACGTTTCCTTCGCGCCTACACCTATTGCCTCAGCTGCCTGGGCCACACCAGCCGCCGTGTCGGCAACCTTGGGCGTCAAGCTCACGTTGGGGGTGGGGGGAGGCGAGGTTGCCGCACCGGTAATGTTGTCGGCGCCGATCACAATGGGAGAGCCAATTTCAGGGGGTTCGGCGCTGATGACGAATGCATCCAACGCGCGGATCTCACCATTCGGGGCATAGAGGCCCATCCTGGTTGTCACGTCGGCCGGCGGCTCTACGACCTGGAGGCCACTGCCCGAGGTGGGGGGCTGGCCCTGTGTGACAACCGTGCCGGTAGCCGGATCGAACATTCGAACCGGAGTTGGCTTGGTCACGATGGTGTTCGAGCCCTTGCCCGAGTCGATGTCACCATCCATGGTGTAGATGTACAGGTTGCCGCGCCCCACGACAATGACCTTCTGATCGCCAACGAGGAAGTCGCCACCTGTCAGGGATCGGAAACTGCCACCTTGGAAGTTGATGAAGCCTGCGGGCTGGTCGGCGGCGCTGGGCAAGCCGGCCGCCACCTGGCCTGCGGCGATCACGTCGATGCCGCCTTTGCTGTTGTCCACCTGTCCCGATGTCGATCCGCCACCGACGCCCAAGTTGTGCACCTTGGCGTTGGTCAGATCGATGTCACCGTTGCGGTGGAAGCTGGCACCCAGGCCCGCCAGGTCTGCCACACCTGCCGCTTGGTCAAACAAGCCCTTGCGTTGGGTGGCGCGTCGGGCTTCCTCACCGGCATTGTCCGAGGCGGCGATCGCGATGGCCTGGCCGGCCAGGGCCCTGATCTGCTGCCACATGGCCTCCTGCTTCAGACGCAGGAAGGGCTCGGACCGGTAGTAGGCATCGGTTCGGCCAGCCTGATCGGGCAGGTAGCGCGCCACGAAGGCGGCGTTGAGGTAGCGGTTGACGGCTTCGACCTGGTGCTCATCCGTCAGGCTTCGGAAGGTGCCCAACGCCGTGTCGAAGCTGACCTCAGCCCAACTGCTGGCACCACCCGGAACGGGCAACTGGCTGTCTGCCAGTGCGCGGTTCATGGCATCACGCAGCGCTGGATCGCTGCCATGAAGTTCGATCAGCTTGTCGCTGTTGAGGGAGCGGTCATTGCCGGCCGACAGTGTGATCTTGGCGGACTGCTCAGGCAGAGCCGTGTTGATCTGGTTGGCCACGGCCACCACGCCCAGGGACTGGTTGAGCAGGATGTCCCTGCCGGCTTCGACGTGCAGCGCGCCCGGGCCACCGATGACGATCTGGCTGCTGGTGTCGATGCCACCGATGATGTCGCGTCCTGCCTTCACGATCGTCACATCGTCGTCGGTGAAGTTCTGCCCGATGAAGGCCGGGTTGATCAGGTCACGCCCAGCGACGATCTCCGTGGGACGGTTGCTGCGCAGGAAAGGGTTGGCCGACGTGCCGTCCTCGGTCTGCCGGTCGAAAATGATGTCTCGCCCGGCATGGACACGGACGACGTTCTCATTGGCCTGCTGCCCCAGGTCGTAGATGGCGTTCGCTTGCAGGACACTCATGTCGCTGAAGACACGGAGCCCGTTGGCGTTGGCCGCGGCGGCACTGCCAGCGGGTGCCAGGCTGGTGTTGAGGCCAGAGAGGTTGAAGCTCGTGGCGGCTGTCGAGGCATTACCCGACACCAGCGCTGGCTGCGCGGCGCTGGGAAGCCCCAGTTGGGCCTGTGCGGCATCGATCAACTGCACATGGCCTTGCAGAACCACATCCTGGTCCGCATACACGTTGAAGTCGGACATGGCGGACGGCATGACGTAGAGCGGCGATGCGGGACTGGAGGTGCTGCCGCCGTCGGACAAGGCCAGGCCGACTCGGTTGAACGTCACATCACCTTGCAGGCTGGTGACGTGGACCACCGGGGGCGCGATGCTCGCCAGGTAGGAGGCGTTGGACGTGACGGAGCCCGTCATGGACATCGTTTCCGTGGCGGAGGTCTTGTGCATCAGGTTGAGTGCCTGGGCATTGGCCTCCCAGTTGACATCCCCCTTCAGCGAGCTCAGCGATACCCCTGCGTCCTGTGCGTAGGTGAAGTAGAGCGAAGCCGTCGTCGCACTCAGGCCCGAGGCGGCGCCACTGACAGAGCCGGTGTTGACCGGGCTGCTGCCGTTGGCGCGGAAAGGCATGATGGTCGGATTGAACACGTAGGACACCGTCAGGTCGTCCAGTGCGGACACATCCCAATGGCCATTCATCAGACCCAGCATCGTGCCGGGTTCATACACCATGGTGGTGTCCGGAGCCGTGCCGTCGGCCACGCTGTCCGCGCCGCGATTGAGTGAACCGCCAGCCGTGATGCGGCCCGCACCCCGTCCCAGGAAGTACACACCGCCATCGATGTTGCGGCCAGCGATCACCTCGATGTTGCCGCCATTGAGTTCCTTGAGGGAGGTCTGCACCACCTGGCCGTTGTCATCGATCATCTGCACCGAGCGAGCGTTGGTGGGCGCCACGACGGCCACGTTGCTGATGTCCTGGCCTGCCGTCACGCTGATGTTGCCGCCACCGAACGAACCGAAGCCTTGGCGGAAAGCGTTGAGCCCCGTCCACCAGGCCACCGGCACACGCTGCGTGGCCAGTGCAGCGTTGGGGTTGCCGCCGTGATAGAAGTAGTTGCCCGTCATCTGACTGACCTGCTGCGGTGTAAGCGTCGTCACGCCGTCGACGGTGCTCACGGCGGCATAGCTGCCCACGTTGCCGCCTGCGGCCACCGTCAAGCGGCCACCGCGCTCGGTGAAGCGCGCATTGGCGTAGGCGGTGGTGGCCGCGCCCGTCGTGGTGAAGCGCTCATTGGTCGCCAGGGCCGAGGTGCGCCCCGCCACATAGATGGCCGATGTCGTGGCCAGCGTCGGTGCCATCAGGCGGACATCACCCGATGCGTGCACGTCGATGGAGCCTGCGGTGGTGCGGATGATCTTGCCGCCGGCAAGCGTGAAGTGTCCTTTCGAGGCATCGGCCTTTGTGGCCGAGAGCTTGGCCGATGAGGTGTCGGCCCCGGCAACGAAACGCATGGAGGTGGCATCGCCCGCGGCCGTGCTCAGCGTGGTGCCCGACAGCGTGAAGCCATCGCTGATGGTGCTGTTGACGTTGAGGTCGCCGGCGGCGCGGACGGTCAGGGCCAAAGGCTCTGTGCCGGCGCGCACCGTGCTCAGGTTGATGTCGGTCCCGTTGCCGATGGTCAGGTTGCCCAGGGTCTGAATCTCGACGCCCGCCTTGACATGCGCTTCGCTGCGGCCCGTCAGGCCCAGCTTGGCCAGGGCCTTGGCCTTGTTGGTGGCTGTGGCGAAGGTGGCGGCATCGGCGGCCAGGCTGGTCAGCCCCCATGCCGTGCTGGTGCTGTTTCCAGCCACCAGGCTGGTGTGCCATGTGGTTGGGGATGCCGTCGAAGCATCCTTGTAGACGCGCACGGCTTCGATCTCGATCTGCCCGGCCTGCAGTGTCAACTTGGCATCTGCGGGATCGGTGACCGAGGCAGGCAACAGGCCCACGTTCACGTCGCCTGTGTAGGCGCCATTGGCATGGCGGGTCTGGCCCGCCCGGATGACGATGCGGCCGTCGGCAGCATCGTTGGCGCTGTCGGCCTTGATGGTGGCCTTGCCCAGCAGCACCTGCCCGTCCGTGGAGGACAGCAGGATGTCGCCACCATTGGCCCCGTCACGGGTGGACTGGGCCAGCACCTGCGCGCCGGTCTGCACGGTTAGGTCGCCCTTGGCCTGCAATTGCACCACGCCGCCCTGCGGCACGGTGGCGTCGATCAGGGCTTGGCTGCCCAGGTCGAGCTTGCCGCTGTCCGAGGTCAAGGCCACCATGGCCGCCTTCACCGTGGTGTTCAGGGCCAGGTCGGTGCCACGCACGCGCACGTCCACCGCGCGGTGGCCCGTGCCGCTGGCGTTGCGACTGATGTCCAGCAGCTTGTCCAGGCCGGTTTGCGCCGCCTGTGCATTGGCGCTGGCCGCGGCCTGGGCCGCGGCATCCAGCGTCAACTGGCGTGCATCGACTGTCAAGGAGCCACCTTTGCCGCTGGCGGCTTCGAGGTTGATGTCCGCGTTGGCGCCAATCACCAGGGCACCATCCGCCGCGCTGGCCGCTTTCAGCGAGATGCTGCCAGCGTAGGGGTTGTCGCCAGCGTAGCCTGTGGGCATCACCGGGGCAGTGGCCGACAGGTGGCCATCGACCACCAGGCGGCCGGTCTGGGCCTCGGCAGTGATCTGGCCACCGCCAGAGGCCACGGCGTAGCTGTCGGATACCTGGCGCAGTCGCCCGTCTACACGGGTTTGTGAGCCAGTGGCGAAGACCACGGTGTCGCTCTGGCCAGCCAAGCCACGTCCCAGCAGGTTCAGTCGACCTGCCTCGATGTCGATGAGGCCGTTCTGCGTGACGATGCCCCCCGACAGGCCCAGCTTGCCGCCAGCGCCCAGGGATTCGTTGAGTGACTTGCCTGCCGCGTGGCGCTCGACCGTCAGGGTGCCGGTGGCGTCGGCCTGCTGATCCGAGGTGCTGGAGGCTGTGACGCGCGCCGCGCGCAGGGTCAGGTCGCCCTGAGCGAGGGTCTGGCCGCGTCCCGTGAACACGATGTCGCCGGTGCTTTCCAGGAGGCTCTTGGCAAAGCCCAGGCGCTGGCCGGCCAGCGCACCGGCGGCCTGGTCCTTGGCGAGAGATGCGTCGATCGTCAGGCCGCCTGTGTGCCCGTCCCGCAGAACGGGTTGTGCCAGGATCTGCAGAGACGATGCGCCTTGCTCGACCTGGGACTGGGCATCGGTGGGGGCTGTGCGGCCGGAGCTGTTGGCCAGGACCACATCGCGGGCACGCACCACGACGGTGTCGGCGGAGGTGCCAAGGCCCAGCAACTGTGGCGCATCCAGCGTCAGGCTGCTCATCCCGGCGGAGCCCAGTTGCGCCGAGCCGTGGAAATCGATGCTGCTGTAGGAGCGCAGCTTGAGGCGGTCTGCCTGGTTGGCGGCGGCCAGCAGGTCGCCACTGATCGACAGGGTGGACGCGTCCGTTGATGCCGCCGGATCCGCGCCCACGGCCACCCGCTTGCCACCCAGGCTCAGCGAGCGTGTGGCCAGGTCGGTGGATTCGGCCATGGCCAGCACGTTGGTGGCATCGAGTTGCACCGAATTGCCCTTGAGCACGACTTGGCTGCTGGCGCTGCTTTGTCCGATCACCAGATTGCCCTGATCCACGCCGGTGGCACCAGTCACGCTGATGTCGGTGTTGGCCAGGTGGCCCACCTGCAGGGCGGCGCCGTCGCCTTCGATCACGTAGCGGCGCGTGGCGCCCGTGTCCGCGCCGGTGGACTGCAGCGTCAGGCCGCTCTCGACCGTCACGGTGCTCTTGGCCACGGCCAGCAGTTCGCCTGTGGTGCTCAGCACATTGCGTGATGCCACGGGCTGGCCATTGGCGTCCACGTCGGCCTGGAAGGTGATGCTGTCTGCTGCGCGCGTGACGGTGATGCTGCCGTCGTTGTTGGTCTTGCGCGTGCCGCCCAGCAGGATGCTGTCGGCCCCCAGGGCATTGAGTTGTGCCAGGCCGACGCTCTTGGCCCCCGTGGGCACGGCCTGTGTGGTGTCGGCCTGCACCACCATGTTCGCCATGGACAGGTCGAACTGGCCGCCCTTGAGTGCCTCGCTGGCCTTGCCCGCGAAGTTGAAGCGCGCGGCCCAGTCGAAGGCGTGGTCCGACACCAGGCTCACTCGGCCGGCATCACCCGGTTTGAACAGGGTGTCGCCACTGCGGTTGGACAACTGCGCCTGGTAGGCATTGCCCGAGGTCACGATGATCTCGGACTTCTTGCGGAAGGTGGATTCGGGCTCGAGCGTGAGCGCCAGGCGCTGGTCACCACCCCCGTTCTGCAGGGTGCCCGTGGTGGTGCGGTGGCCGGACACGATGACCGATCCATCGTCGTTCCTGATGGCCATGGGCATGGGCGTCGTCACGTTCAGCGACGTGGCGCTGACCAGCACGGCGCCGGGCAGGATGCCGTAGCGGGCATCCATCAAGGTGTACGTGCCGGCTTTCAGTACGCTGTTGCTGGTGGCAATGGTGACCTGGTCACCGGGTTTCAGTGTCGATCCGAGCTTGTGTGTCGTGGCGTTGATCTCGGCATCCGTCGGCGCAAAGTCGTACCCGTAGTTGGGCACGATGGCGAAGACGTTCTTGCGCAGGAAGGTGTCGGTGGTGCCGCCCACGCCCTGCTTGAACTCCCACGCCAGGATGTCGCCCCCCGCGCTCACGTCCACCGAAGCCTGGTTGCTCAGGCTCAGGGTCTTGCCGTTGAGGGTGATCTGCTTGTTCACCGGCAACTTCGTCAAGTCGATGACGGTGTTGTTGTCGGATGGGGCCAGATTGGCCGCTTCGCCGCTTGCGGCGGTGGTGCCCTGGGTGCCATAGACCCAGCTGGTCTGGTTGAGCGTGCTGCCCACCGGCACCTGGGTGCCGTCGCCCGAGATGGACAGGGCCGCGCGCTCTGTCAATGTCAGGGTGTTGGCCTGCACATCGATGGTGCCGAAGGGCTGGCGCACGGTGCCATCCAGGATGACCTCGCCGGCCTTGATGTTCAGTGTGGCCAGTGCCGACAGCGGTGTCTGGCTGGTGCTGCCCGCCCTGGGGGCGCTCACGGTCAACTTGCCGCCTGGGGCCGTGCCTTGCGCGTCGAAGCCCTTCACGCTGAAGTCGCTCAGCGTGGTGGCGTAGACCTGCCCCGCCACCAGGTTCAGATCGCCCGTGAAGCTGAGTTGCCCCTTCAGGGCCGCGCTGCTTGAAGAACTCTGGCCCACGAGGCGGATCTCGCCGTTGGTGCGCCCGAGGGCGGTCGAGGCGGTGGGCGACAGGGTGGCGTGCAGATCGAGCTTGTCGACGCCCATCACTGCGGTGTTGCCCACCAGCTCGATCAGGCCTGCCTGCACCTCCAGGGTGCCGGTGCCGCCCAGCTGGCCCTGCTCGGCGCGCTTGCTGGCCGTTTCCACCTGCGGGGCCAAGGGCAGGCTGTCGCCGACCTTGGTCTTGGGGCCGATGCTGACCTGGTGGGCCTGGATGAGATGCGATGCACCATCGGCCACGTCGACCACCGAGGTGTTGAGCACGATCGATTGCAGCCGGGTGCGGTCGTTGGCGGCCACCAGATGGGCCCCGGCATTGAGCTGCACGCTCTCGTCTGCACGCAACTGGATGCGGTCGAAGCCAGAGCCATTGAGCAATTCGGCCGAGACCACGCCTTCGCCGAACTTCAGGCCTGACGCTGCCAGCCGTCGCGCTTCCTCTTGCGTACCTGTGATGCGGATGGCGCGCTTGCCGGCCGCCTCGCCATCGGGGTACTGGGCAGAGGCCGCGGCCGGGTCTGTGCGATCCACCAGCCCTTCCTGGCTCAGTGCGATGTTGATGATGCCCCCAGCCACCGAAGCATTCGGTGCCTTGGCTTCCACGGTGCCCGACAGCTGGAAGCCATCGGTGGACATGATGTTGAGCGTGCCCGCGCCTGCGCTGATCAGGCTCTTGCCGGGCAGGGCGCTGCGGTCCAGCAGACCGGTGGCGCCATTGAGGCGGATCGTGGCCGCTTCGTCCATGATGAGCTGGCCACGCGTGGCCGTGCCATCGCTGCCACCCAGCGTGACGGTGCCGCCTGCCAGCACCTCGCCTACCTCGCGTGAAGGCTGGCCTGGCAGGCCGCCGTCGGCGCTGTAGCTCTTGACGGTGCCCGACACTTCAATCAATGAACCTGCCGCCAGGTGGATGCGCTGGCCGGCCAGGTAGCCCACCGATTCGACATCGGTGCCACCTGCTGATGCGCCCCGTGCGCCCAGCAGCCGCAGGTTGACCTTGCCGGCCAGTGCTTGAAGGGCGCCAGCCATCTCGATGCTGCCCCCCGCGCTCAGGTTGATGCTGCCGCCGATGCCCATGTCCAGCAGCGCACCCTGCCCAATGGACAGGTTGGCCCCCTTCGCCAGCCCAAAGGTGGACGCCGTAGCCGTGCCAGGCTCGGTCTTGGCGCTCAGAGTGAGGTTGAGTCCTTGGCGCCGACCGGTGTCCAGCACGGTCAGCTCATACGGCAACGCCGACAAACCGCCCAGGCGTGCCGCAGTGGCCACCATGTTGACCAGTTGTGGGCGCACCTGTGCCCCCGCCTGCACATCGATGTGGCCGATCGATGCCACATCCAAGGTGCCGAAGCCGCGCTCGGCGAACAGGTTGGTGCCGATCGAGAAGGCACTTTCACGGCTGCCGCCGATGAGCACCGCCGGCAAGCCCGACAGCTTGAGCGTGCCTCCAGCGCTGAAGTCATATCCGCTGAGCAGACCGCCGAGTGTGAGGGTGCCCTCAGGGGGCTGCGTCCTGTCGGCATACTGCTGGTTGATGGCCAGGCTGACCGTGCCGGCGGTGCCTTGCACCAGGGTGCCGGCGCTGGAGCGCCAGGCGGCCCCCGAGACGTTGATCTGGCTATCCTGCGCCATGATCAGGCTGCGGGCCGCCTCCACGGTGACGGTGCCACCCTTGCGCGCGATACCGTCGTTGGCAGGGGCTGCCGTCACGCGCTCATCGCGCACCGTGCCCGCGGCGTCCAGCACGGCATGGCGGCCCAGCACCACGTCGGCATCGACCTGTCGCGCCTTGAGTGTCAGCGTGCCGCCAGCGGAGGTGATGCGGCCATCGATCTGGATGCCTGCGAGGGCGTTGACCTCGAAGCTGCCGCCGGATGCCAGCTTGATGGTGGGGCGATCGCCCGCGTCGGCAGCGCCCACCGTCACGGTGTTGGCCTGAAGGCTCAGGCCCGCCAGGCCAGCGTTGTTGATCAGGCTGGCGGCCAGTTTCAGGTCGGTGCCGACCTGGCTCAGAACTTCTTGCCAAGACTCGGTGGTCCAGCTGTTGGCCAGCGTCGGCAGCACGGGCGCCTGGCTGGTCACGGTGATGGATGAGATGGCGGTGCCCTCGGGAACCTTGGTATCGCTGTTCTCGACGCCATGCTGGCCCAGCACCAGCAGGCCGGCTGTGGGCCTGAGCGACGCATAGAGGTGGGGCTGCGTCGTCAAGGCCTGCGCGCGGTTGACCACGCGGTTTTCATCCGTCATCTGGGCGATTGACAGGTTCGTGTTGAAGGCACGGTCACGCTCCGCCACATCGGTGGACAGGCGTTGCGTCTCGCTCATCGTGACGTGGCCATCGAGCGTGGCGCCCAGAGACATCACCGGAGCCGAGAGCCAAGCCACGCCTGCGCTCATGCCCACGCTCTGGGATTCCAGCACCGTGGGGGCGGTCGCGCCGGGATCTACCAGGCCCAGGCGGCTGAGGTCTTCCGCGCTGGACTTGGTCGGATCAGAGATCAGTCCGTCGTAGCGCAGGTCCTTGCTGGCGTCTTCCAGGCGGGTGATCAGGCCATTGCGCAGCAGCAGGGACGAGACCAGCGTGCCCGCGTCATAGGTGACCTGGCCGCCGCTGAAATCGATGAGCGCATCCTTGTCCAGCAGCATGGCGCCCTGGGCCTGCATGCGCAGCATGCCGCCGGCCGTCGAGTATTCTGCGGCGCTGTAGCGGATGTTGTTGTACAGGCCGGCCACGTCGCCAATGGTGATGCGGCGGCGTGCGTCGGCCAGCAGTTCGGCCCGGTAGATCACACCGTCTCGCTGCAAGGCGGCATCGGCCAATTCGATCGAGAACAGCCTGCCCTGCAATTGGTTGCGGGACGCTGGCAGCAGCAGGTTGTTCAGGCCGGAGACGTCGACCTTGGCGCTTGACTCCATCACGATCCGGCTGTCGTCCTGCACAGGCGCCGATTGGCCGGTTCGAAGCGGTGATGTGGCCCAGTTGCTGGTGGCCAGGATGTTGACCTCGCCCGCGGGGGCCTGCACCACCGAGCCCGAGCGCAGGGTGATCTCCTTGCCGATGATGTCGATGCGCGAGCGGTAGAAGGTGTCGCTGGATTGCTGCAGCAAGGCTTCATAGACCTTCAGGTCAGCCTCGTAGGCGGCCTTGGCCAGGTTGTACGCGGCCTTCTGATCATCCGTGGCGGTGGACGAGATGGCCGCCGGGGCGACAGGCTTGTCACGCACGCGCATGACCTCATCCGGGCTGACACCGATCTTGCCTTCGGCGATCTGGGCCGGCGTCAGCACCAGGCCATCGACCGAGGGCAGCACCTCGGTGACGCTACCCGCGGCCAGCTCGACCGTGCCGGTGTTGTTGGCCACACGAACCGAGCTGATGCCGTCGTTCGCTGGCGTCACGGTGGTCGTGTCCTTCATCGCCGTCAGGAAGATGGCGCCGTTGTGCCCCTTCACCGCGGTGGTGGCCGTCAGCGTGCCCTTCTGGCGGATGGCCGCCCCGACCAGGTTGATCGTGCCCTTGTCGGCCCGGACCGTGCCGCTGCGGGCATCGCCGTCCAGGCGCACGTTCTCCACCGAGCCCAGATCCGGCGCCTCGGCCAGCGCCGCTTCGTCGAAGTTGTCGATGGCCACCAGCAGGCCTCGTTGCGCCAGATCCAATGGGGCGTACAGGTAGACCGTCTTGCCCGCGGCCAGGATGGCCTGGCCTTGAGGCGTCTCGATCAGGCCCTGGTTCACCACGCGGGGCGCCACCAGGATCACGTCGCCGCCCGGCAGCGAGCGGATCTCGGCGCCTTTCTCGACCGAGATGAAGCCATGGATGGCACTGTTGTCGCCACCGAACGAGGCTTCGCCCTTGCGGAAGGCCCGGATACCCGTTTCGAACGCCTCGCTGCTGATCTTCAGTGCCGTGGCCACGAAGCTGCGGGTGTCCACGCGTGCGTTGTTGCCGAAGATCACGCCCGCGGTGTTCTCGAGCATCACTTCGCCATTGGCCGACAGCACGCCGTCGATGACCGACGGGGTGAGGCTGGCGACGCGGTTGAGCGCGCGGCCCCCGGTGGGCTGCACGAACCGCACCTGGTAGCCCTGGCCGATGTCGAAGCTGTCCCAGTTCAGCACGATGGTGGTGCCGTTCTGCACCAGCGTCATGATCTTGCCGTCATTGGACAAGCTGGGGTCTTGGTAGTTGCCGGTGTTGAGCGACCAGTTTCCGGCCGAGTAGGTGGGCAGGTTGGCCCGTGGATTGGCCAGTGCATCACGCACCAGCGCCGATACCGGGCGCGCCGCTGGCGTCACGGTCATGGCGCCTTGCGCGCGCGATACCGCCGTGCCTGCCACGGCCCCGTCTGAGCGCATTTGTGCTTGGGCAATCGTCGACAAGCCCACCAGCGTCAGTGCACCTACCAGGGCCACGGCACGTGTCTGGCCGCCGGCGGCCTTGCTGGCCGTCCTGGCATGTTCATGCGCGGGCACCCGCATGCCGCGGCGGCGGTCGAACACAAGGCGGTGGACGTGCTTGTTCATGATGGACTTCCTGGGGGCAGTGATTCAAGCGAGGGTCAGAACGATTGGCGGACGCTGATGTCCAGCCGGTAACGGCGGTCAGCCTTGGCGCCGCTGGCGTATTGGCGTGTGCCGTCGTCGGAGGGACGCAGCGTGTCGAAGGCCACGCGCGCCACGTCGATGCTCACCTGCAGGCCGCGCGGGCCGTTGCCGAGGCGCAGGCCCACGCCCTGGCTGCCCAAGTGGGTGCGCCCTTGCTGGGTGAGTTGTGGGTTGATCAGGTGGACGAAGCCCCTGTCAGCGAACACCAGGGCCGTGGTCTCGATGCCGGCGAACTCGAACCAGGCGGGTGTGACCAGTTCTGCGCGGGTGCTCCAGCCCTGGTCGCCCGACTGCTCGTAGTCGAAGTAGCCGCGCACCGTGGCGGGCCCGCCCAGGCTGTATTGCTCGCCGCTAGGCAAGGCTCCGGATGCCAGCTGAAGGTCGGCGCTGAAGTTCATCCGCCAGTTGCCGAACACCGGCCGGCCATGGCCCACACCGATCTGCCACGCGAGGAAATCAGCGCTGGAGCCGGCGCGTTTGCAGTCGAACTGTTCCAGCTGCTGCCCGTTGCAATCGACCTTGCGGCCGGCCAGCGAATGCGTGCTGCCCTTGATCGAGGTGCTGAAGCTGGTCAGTGTGTCTCCGGCACCGTTGTGCGTGATGCTGTAGCCGGCCGACAGCAGCGGATAGCGGGTAGGGGGGCGCTGAACGATGGCGCCGTCGACGAAGGTATTGAAGTCGCGGTTGTGCTTGTAGTCCACGGCCGCGTAGAAGCTGTGGTTGATCGGCCAGTTCAACCCGTCCAGCCGGCGTGACCAGCGCAGCCCCATGAAGGTGCCCTTGGTCAGGGTGGATGAGGGGCCCGTGCCGCTGACCTTGGTGAGGGTGTCGCTCTGGCTGTCGGTGAGGGAGGCGAGCAGGTCGTCCCGGCCGCTCAATGGCAGGCCGTAGATGAGCGACAGCGAGTTGCTGTCCTTGGGGCGCTGCGGCGCGTACTGCCAGCTCAGGCCCAGGCTGTGCCCGCGCTGGAAAAGGTTGGTGGTGCTGATCGAGGCCACCACGCGGCCTCGGGTGGTGTTGAAGCTCTGCCCGTTGTTGAGTTCGATGCTGCCACTCACGGGAGGCCTGTCCTCGACCTTGAGGTCCACATCGATGCCTTGGCCAGATTCGCTCGCGTTGACCAGGGGCGTGATCTGCAGGTCGGCCGATTGCAATGCGGCCAGTTCCTGTTGAACCTGGGGGAAGTGCGGCACCTCGCCAGCCTTCAGGCTGGGCACGGCCTCACGGATGCGGCTGGGCAGGTGGTACTGCGAGCCAGTGACTCTCAGCTTCTCCACAGGGGCCTCGACCACCTCCAGGCGCACTTCGCCTCCATCCACACGCTGATTGGGCAGGCTGACCAGCACCGACAGGTAGCCAGCGCTCTGATAGGCCTTCTCGAGTGCGGCGCGTGCCTGCTCCAGGTCCGCGAAGCGCCGGCCCGGGCCCATGAAGGGCGTCACGGCGCGCTCGACCACGGACGAGGGCAGCACGGTGTTGCCTTCGATCACGTACTCGTACACATCGAAGCTGGGATCGGTCTGTCCTGCCGCGGAGGCCTGCGGTGCGGGGGCATCGGCCGCAGCAGCAGCGGCTGACTGAGCCTGCACAGGCAGGCTCTGGGCAATGGACAGCCCCAGGGCGATGGCGAGCGCTTTTTTCATATTCACAGCGGTACAAAAAGGAACAGTCCCCATGGTTGGGGACTGTCATGTCAGGGCTGTGGCGGCCCCTTCGCTCCCCCCGTGAAGAGGGGAGGTGCAACCAACCGATTACTGCTTGGTGATGGCGTTGGCATTGCTGCCGTTGCGCGTGAATTCATTGCTGGCGTTGGGGAACAGGCCAGTCAGGCCGGTCAGGTCGTCCAGCTTCGCGTCGATGGCATTCAGCACGGCGGTGGCGGTGTTGTCGTTGGCGAACTTCTGTGCCTGGTACCAGAACTCGTAGGAGCCATTCTTGGCGGAGGCCACGCTGCCAGCGCCGTCGTAGGCAGCGACGCCGTTCAGCTTGACGAAGCGGTAGCCGCCCAGTTCGCCGGTGGCGATGGTGGCAGCCGGGCTGTTTTCCAGAGACAGCACGCCGACGCTGTAGCCGTTGGCGTTGAGGCAGTCGCGGGCGTTGGAGGTGCCGCCGCCTTCCTGCACTTCAAAGCTGTCCAGACCCGAACCAGCGCCGTAGGTGGCCAGGTCGGCGACGCCGTAGGCGCCAGCGTTGGCACCGTCGGAACCGATGAAGCTGTTCAAGAAGTACTGGTTGGACGAGGCCTGGGTGCCCGAGGTGGAGATGCGACGGCACAGGGTCAGCTTGTCACCGGCGGTACCAACGCCCAGCAGAGCGTTGATGTCTTGCTTGGCCGAGTTGAAGGCGTCCACCACGATGGCGGTGTACTGGGCGCGGCTGATGCTGGGCTGGTAGGCGGGCAGGCGGTTGTCGGCGCCACCAGGCACGGTGATGCCTTGGGCGGTTTGCAGTGCGCGGTACAGGTCGTTGCTCACGGCCACACCGAACAGCTGGCTGAAGCTGGCGGGCGTGGTCTTGGCGGCCAGGGTGGAAGCCGACACGCCAGCGGCGATCAGTTCAGACTCAGGGAAGGCTGCGGGCTCGATGTCCAGGAAACCGCCACGCGATTTCTGGCCGGTCAAGGATGCGGCCACACCGGTTTGCAGGGCGATGCCAGCCAGGTTGGCGGTGCCGGCTGCGGCGGTGCCACCAGTGGTGGGAACGAAGGCGAAGGTGGCGGTGCCAGCCGAGCCGGACACGGCGGTGAACGAGCCACCGCTCACGTTGAAGGCCACGCCGTCAACGGCCACGCCACCGGCGTTGCTCAGGCCTGTGAAGTTGGTGCTGCACTTGGCCGTGAAGAAGTTGCCCAGGGCGGTTGTGCTCGTGTCGGTCTTGTACACGGTGAAGGTGCCAGTGCACAGACCCTTGAGAGCCTTGACGTAGGCGATGGAGGTGGCCGAAGCGCCTGTGAGGTTGACGGTGGCGGCTTGGGCTTGGGCGGCGACGGCCAGGGTGGCGACGGCGGCCAGCGCGATCTTGGTGAAGGTCATGAGAATCTCCGGACGATGGATGAGCAAGAGGAGGACAGCATTCAACCCGGCGGTGCCCCTTTTCAGGGCACCGCCTTCCTCAGCAGAGGAGTCAAGTCAGGTCAGGTGGGAGTTCAGGCGGCGCGACGGCGGCGAGCCATCAGACCGACCACGCCCATGCCCAGAAGGGCCATGGCGTAGGTGGAAGGTTCGGGCACGGAAGGCACCACGTTGGTGAAGGTCAGGGTGCCGTTGACGGTGTCGAGGTTGAGGCGACCCAGCAGTTGTTCGTTGCCGTTGCCGTCAGCCAGCCACAGGCCGTTTTCCTCGGTGGCGTAGACGGTGCCGCCCAGCTTGTTGGCATTGCGCCAGTTGTTGCCGAAACCGTCGCCGGCCATCACGTAGCCGTTGGAACGCGTGGTGGCGCCGTCAGCGGCGGTGAACGTGTAGGCGCCGTTGTCGGCCGAGCCGATGGTGCCCTTGTTGGCGATCGGGGTGAAGATGTCGTTGGTGGTGGAGATCAGGGCCAGCGTGCTGGTGTTGGTGGCGTTCTGCGAGGTCAGGGCCTGGTCCGTGGGGGTGGTGGAGCCAGAGATCAGCGAGCGCTTGTTGGCGCCGAATCCCGTGGTGTCGTTGGCACCGACGACCCATTGCAGTTCACCCAGGTCGGCGTTGGCCAGCAGCGTGCTGTAGGCGGCGGACCAGTTGGTGGAACCCAGGGTGGTGACTTGGCTGCCGTTCAATGAGACGGTGTTGTTCGCGAAGTTCCACACCACGGTGGTGTTGGCTGCGGACAGTGCGCCCAGCGTGCTGGAGGTGCTGCCGTTGCCGGTGGCACCAGCGAAGCTGCTCAGGGTGTAGCCCAGGTCGAAGAAGCCCGAGGTGGTGGTGCCGTTCTGGTTGTCGAACGCGATCAGGAACAGGGAGCCGTCACCGTTGGTACCGTTTTGGACAGCAGCGTTGGCGGCGCCAGCGGCGATCAGGGCCAGGGCGGCGGCGATGTGTTGAAGTTTCATTGCGAGATCTCCGAGAAAGGAAGGAAATTTGTTGGAGCCCCTGGTGACAGCGCAGGCCAGGAACACGGCGAAGTGTCTGCAGCCCGTGTGACAAGCCGAGGGGTGCAAACAGGGCTTTGCCTTAGTCCTTTCGGATGGTTCGGCGGGGAATCTGCACGGCACAAGCCAATGGGCTCATGGGGCGTGACAGTCGGCTGTGAAATTCACGCAAGACCTGATCTGTTCGGATCACTCGACTCAAAGCCGTTCGGATCAGTCCGGCAGGTCGGTGAAGTTCAGCCCCTTCAAACAGGGGGGCGTCCGCGACTCATGGTGTTGTGATGATGAGATCGGGTGGCTTGTCCATCAGCACCTGCGTGAGTGGGTGTGCCACTTGCACGCCGCGCGCCTGCAGCCAGTCGGCGGCTTCGAACCGCCGCCCCAATGCTGCCGCATGCAAGGCGTTGAGCCCGTGCTGATCAGGGGTGTCTGCCGGCAGGCCCCAAGCCGCCAGGGCTTCCATCGCCGGGATATGTCCGCCCAATGCGGCCTCTGACAGGGCGTGGCGCCCGTCGCGGTTCCACACCATCGGGTCGGCCTTGGCCTTGAGCAGTTGCTGGACGACCCGGGTGTGACCGGTGCGTGCCGCCAGGTGCAGCGGTGCCTGGCCATTCGCAGACACGCGATTCGCATCGGCATGGGCGCGCAGCAGTTCACGCACCACCAGTTCGTGGCCACGCATGGCGGCGGCGGCCAGTGGCGTGAGCCCATTCACGCCGCGCCGATCAGGGTCAGCGCCGCGGCGCAGCAGGTCCTGTACGGTGGGCAACTCGCCAGCGCGCGCCGCCAGGGTGAGCAAGGTGGCCCCGTCCTGGTCGCGGACGTCGGGGTTGGGCTGGTGCGCCTTGAGCTCTTCCGCCAGGGCTGGCCAGCGGCCCTGATGGGCCAGCGCCAATGCAGTGCGTGCACGGATCGGCACAGTGGGTGCATCGGCCTCGGACCATGGGCCGCCCTGGCGCAGCACGCTGAACTGCGCCTCGTCCCGTGGGCCGGTGCGGGGCGGTTCCGCCAGCGGCTGCGTGAAATCGCTGAACTCATGGACATCGCTGTGCACTTGCGTCGACATCTGGGCCGGCGGTGCGATCTGGGCTGTTGCGGCCGAGGCCACGCAAAAGGCCAGCCCAAGCAGTGAGAGGGAGATGGGGAGTCTGTCATTCATGCAACGGCACTGTAGGCAGCGCACGTGACAGCACGGCCGCCCACATGACAGCAGCGCATGGCTCTTAAGGACTACGCCGTGAGCCGGGCGGAAGGCTTGCGTCTTGCCCTGGCGCGTGCCCGTCGCCTGGCCACTGGTCCGAACGGACCCATGGCGAGCCTGGCGCGACACAGCGCTGTCAGAGGGGATGGCGATACTGGTCAGGCACAGGGAGGTGTGATGTCATGAGCGCGCAGTTGGGAGAGTGGTTGTCAAGGGGCTTGTACCGCCACCGCAAACGTTTGCTGTGGTTGGGGCTGGCTGTGCTCAGTGGCGTGGCGGTGGCTGGCTGGTCGGCCTGGTCCGCCAAGCCCGTGCGGGCCTCGGAGGCCATGGCCTTGCCTGGCAGCAGTTTGGGGGCGCAGCCTGTGCCTGCGTCATTGGCGGTCACGGCCGATGAGCAGGCCTTGTTCCAGACCGCATGCCAGGGACCGGCCACGCGCCGGTTGGTCCAGCAGGCCCGCAACAACTGCGAGCGCTTCGTCAATCACCCGACCCTCGCCGGCCAGGCGCATGCCGTCCTTGCGGCCTTGTTGACCGAACCACCGCTGCAGGATCTGGAGCGTGCGGTCGAGCATGCGCGGCAGGCCGTGCGCCTGGGCAATGAGCGTGGTGATTTCATCCTGGCCCTGCTGATGCTGTCTGGCCATGCGCAACCCTGGAGCCTCGACCAGGCCCGCGATCTGCTGACGCGGGCCCAAGGCAAAGGCGCGGCCGTGGCCTCCCAATACCTGCAGCGTCTGGCCGCGCAAGACCAGTGCCCAGGCCAGGCCTCGCTCAAGCCCTTGGGTGTGCCCTTGTTCTGCCTGTACCGCGCGGAGGTGCTGCAGCAGTTGCAGGCGCGAGGCATGAAGCACCGCGCCTACGGTGAGGATGACTGGCGTGACGAACTGTCGCCCGGGGATGCGATCGGGGCGCAGTCCGTTGATCTGCTGTTCGATGTCGACCCGGCAGACCACCTGCCTCGTCTGGCACGCATGCGGTATGTGTTCGATGCGGGATTGCAGGGTCAGGTGCGTTGGATCGAACTGTTCGATGGCTTGACACAGCGGTATGGCGCGGCGCACTCCAACCAGCGCGGGCAGCACGCGGCCTGGCCCATGCCGGATGGCACCGTGGTGCGCCTGAGCCGCGATGGTGAGCGCTGTGTCGTGGCCTATGAACATCCGGAGCGGCTGCGGCAGCGCGACCTGCACCTGGCCAGGTTGCGCGACGGCGTACGGCAGGCCCGCCTGCTGGCGGAAGCCCACGCCTTGTGAGGTCTTGACCAGGCGGTCCGATGGGAACCCTTCTAGGGGGGCGCACAATGATCCTCATCGGAGGATCCCATGCCCATCAAATTCAAAAGCAAAGCCGCCGCCGACCTGCTCATGGTCAGCGCCCACGCCGAAGCCCTGCTCAGGACCCTGGGCAAGACCGCGACCCAGCCAGGCATCCTGGAACCGCAGGACATGCCCCGCGCCCTGGCCACGCTGCAAGGCCTGCCGGACGAGCTGCCCAAGCCGGACGACGCTGCGGATGGCGAACGGACGAATGACGACGCGCCCGATGATCAAGTGCCGCCCCGCACACGCGCCTGGCCCCTGGTGCAGATGATCCAGCGCGCGCTGAACGCCAACGAGCCCGTGGTCTGGGGTGTCTAGCCCCTCTGGCGCAAAACCGCTGCGCTCATCGGGGCTGTTGATTTCAGGCATCATGTTGCGATGCAGCATGACGCCACCCGCCTGGTCATCGTCCGCCATGGCGAGACCGCCTGGAACCTCGACACCCGCATCCAGGGCCACACCGACATCCCGCTGAACGAGCGGGGCCGCTGGCAGGCACGTCAAACCGGTCTGGCCTTGCGTGACGAGGGCATCGACGCCATCTACACGAGCGACCTGCTGCGCGCTGCACAAACCGCCGAAGCCATCGCCCAGGCCTGCGGACTCGAACCCCTGCGCGATGTCGGCCTGCGTGAGCGCCATTTCGGCCGCTTCGAAGGCCTCACGCATGACCAGATTGCAGCGCAATGGCCTGAAGAGGCCCGCCGCTGGCGGCAGCGCGATCCTGGCTACGGCCCCGAAGGCGGCGAGGTGCTGACGGATTTCTACGAGCGTGCCGTGGGCACCGCCGAGCGCCTGGCGCGGGCGCACCCAGGACAGACCATCGCGCTGGTGGCACACGGCGGCGTGCTCGATTGTTTCTACCGGGCGGCCACGCGGGTGGGCATGTCGGCGCCGCGCTCATGGCAGATCGCCAATGCCAGCATCAACCGGCTGCTGCACTCACCCGAAGGTTTTGTCCTGGTGGGCTGGGCCGATACCCGCCACCTGGACGAGCCTGGCGGCGAGGGCCTGGACGAAAGCACCGATGGCGCCACCACCGGCAGCGCGCCCGGGCCGTTCACTCACCCCGCCGACCTGAGCCCGGCCAGGTAGACATCCAGTGCCTGCTGACCAGCCTCCACCAGCGGAAACAGGCTGGGCTCGAGCATCCACAGATCGATCAGGCCCGTGATGATGGCCATGATGGAGGTGGCCACCGACCGGGGCGACACGCTCTGCTGGGCAACGCCCAGGGCCTGCGCCTCGCGCACGGCGCTCTCGATATGGCCCCGGCAACGCAGGTGAACCTCCAGCCGGCGCTCCAGTGCGCCGGCCATCTCGCCCACGAACGGGGCCTGCCGCACGGCAATGCCCATCACGCGGCGCGTGCGCTCGTCGTCCGTGATCAGCCTCAGCGACATCAGCATGGCTTCGCGCAGCTGGAACATCGGGTCCTTGCCCGGGTGCTCCGTGAGGTCTTTGAGGGCCTCCTCCATGGGTGTCACGATGCGGTCCATCATCGCGCTGAACAATGCGGCCTTGTCCTCGAAGTGCCAGTAGATGGCCCCCCGCGTCATGCCCGCAGCCTGCGCGATGTCTTGCAGGGAGGTGCGCGCCACACCCTTGTTGCTGAACACCACTTCGGCGGTGTCCAGCAACTTTTCGCGGGTGAGTTGGGCGTCTTCCTTGGTCCGTCTCATGATTTGGAATTTGGGGCAATGTCCTCAGATTTCCAGGTATTGTCAGGCACATTCATGCATACATACAAGAATGTATGTATATTCCCTGCTCATTGGTTGACTAAGCAATTTTCCTTTTTGACGAGGTGTGTTCCATGGCCATGCGACAACAGCAACAACAACAGGCAGGCCTCAGGGCCCACCCCGCATGGCGCGTGATGGGCGTCGCGGTGTGCGCCGTCACCTTGGCTGCGCTCGGCGCCTGCGGCAAGAAGGATGACAAGGCCGGTGCCGGGCAGATGCCGCCGCCGCAGGTGGGCGTGATCGCCGTGCAGCCTCAGACCGTGCCCCTGGTGACCGAGTTGCCTGGCCGGCTGGAGGCTTCCCGCATCGCGCAGGTGCGTGCACGCGCGGCCGGCGTGGTGCAAAAGCGCACCTTCGTCGAAGGCTCGGACGTGAAGGCCGGGCAGTTGCTGTTCCAGATCGACCCGAGCACCTACCAGGCCTCTTATGACAGCGCCCGAGCGACCCTGGCCAAGGCCGAGGCCAACCTGAACCAGGCCACCGCCCTGGCCGAGCGCTACAAGCCCCTGCAGGAAGCCAAGGCTGTCAGCCCACAGGAATACCTGAACGCGCAGGTGGCGCAACGCCAGGCGCAGGCCGACGTGGCCACCGCCAAGGCCGCCGTGCAGACCGCGCAGATCAACCTGGGCTACGCCTCGGTCACCTCGCCCATCAGTGGCCGCATCGGGCGTGCGCTGGTCACCGAAGGTGCCTTGGTGGGGCAGGGCGAAACCACCCAGCTGGCCACCGTGCAGCAGATCAACCCGCTGTACGTGAACTTCACCCAGTCGGCCACGGAGGCGCTGCGCCTGAAGCGGGCCATGGAGTCCGGCAAGCTGGACAAGGCCGGTGCGCAGGGCACCGTGGTCAAGGTGGTGCTGGACGACGGCACGGAGTACCCGCTGGACGGCAAGCTGCTGTTCGCCGATCTGTCGGTGGACAGCACCTCGGGCCAGGTCAGCCTGCGCGCCGAGCTGCCCAACCCCCAAGGTGCCTTGCTGCCCGGCCTGTATGTGCGCGTGCGGCTGGAGCAGGCCCAGGTGCAGGGTGGCATCCTGATCCCGCAGCAGGCGGTCACCCGCGCTGCGCAAGGCGACACCGTGATGGTGGTCGATGCGCAAGGCCAGGTCGCCACGCGCCCGGTCAAGCTGGGCGGCGCGCTGGGCAACCAGTGGGTGGTGACCGACGGCCTCAAGGCGGGCGAGCAGGTGATGGTGGACGGCTTCCAGAAAGTTCGCCCCAAGCAGCCCGTCAAGGCCGTGCCCTGGACGCCGCCAGCGGCAGGCGCCGCTTCGCAGGCCTCGGCGCCTGCCTCCGCGCCGGCCGCGGTCGCCAAGTGATCACGCGCCACGCCCGTTCTCACTGATCCAGACATCCCGCCTGCCGGAGACCTTCCATGGCCCAGTTTTTCATTGATCGCCCCATCTTTGCGTGGGTGATCGCCCTCTTCATCCTGGTGTTGGGGGGCGCCGCGATCACGCAGTTGCCGATCGCGCAGTACCCCAACGTGGCACCGCCTGCGGTGGTCATCAGCGCCACCTACCCCGGTGCCTCCGCCAAGACGCTGGACGAATCCGTCATCAGCGTGATCGAGCTCGAGCTCAACGGCGCGCCCGGCCTGGCCTACATGGAGTCGGTCAGCCAGGCCAACGGCTCTGGTTCGATCACCGTGACCTTCGAGCCCGGCACCAACATCGACCTGGCCCAGGTGGAAGTGCAGAACCGCCTGTCGCGGGCCACGCCACGGCTGCCCGCCGCGGTGACGCAGCAGGGCGTGCGGGTGGACAAGTCACGCAGCAACTTCCTGATGTTCGTGATGCTGTCGTCCACCAACCCGCAGTACGACCCGATCGCACTGGGGGATTACGCTTCGCGCAACATCCTGCCCGAGCTGCAGCGCCTGAACGGCATCGGCCAGGCCCAGTTGTTCGGTACCGAGCGCGCCATGCGCGTGTGGCTGGACCCGGCCAAGCTGGTGGCCTACAACCTGGCGGCCTCCGATGTGAACAGCGCCATCACCGCGCAGAACGCACTGATCCCGGCCGGTGGCCTGGGCGACCGCCCCAACGGCCCCGAACAGACCATGGCTGCCACGGTGGTCGTGCAGGGCCAGATGGCCAGCGTGGAAGAGTTCGGCAACATCGTGCTGCGCGCCAAGGCCGACGGCTCCACCGTGCGCCTGAAGGACGTCGCCCGCATCGAGCTGGGTGCCCAGACCTATGGCACCTACGCTCGCCTCAATGGCGAGCCCGCCGTGGGCATCGGCCTGCAGCTCTCGCCCTCGGGCAACGCCATGGCCACGGCCACGGCCGCCCGTGCCCGCATGGACGAGCTCAAGCGTTACTTCCCCGAAGGTGTGGATTACTCCGTGCCTTACGACACCTCGGACTTCGTGAAGCTGTCCATTGAGCAGGTGGTGCACACGCTGCTCGAGGCCATGGTGCTGGTGTTCCTGGTGATGTACCTGTTCCTGCAGAACATCCGTTACACGCTGATCCCCACGCTGGTGGTGCCGGTGGCGCTGATGGGCACCTTTGGTGTGATGCTGGCGGCGGGTTACTCCATCAACGTGCTGACCATGTTCGGCCTGGTGCTGGCCATCGGCATCCTGGTGGACGATGCCATCGTGGTGGTGGAGAACGTCGAGCGCCTGATGGTGCAGGAGGGCCTGTCGCCGCTGGACGCCACGCGCAAGGCGATGAAGCAGATCAGTGGCGCCGTGATCGGCATCACCGTGGTGCTGGTGTCTGTGTTCCTGCCCATGGCATTCTTCAGCGGCTCGGTGGGCAACATCTACCGCCAGTTCTCGATGTCGATGGCCGTGTCCATCGTGTTCTCGGCCTTCCTGGCGCTGAGCCTGACGCCGGCGCTGTGCGCCACGCTGCTCAAGCCGGCCGACCCGGATCACCATGAGCGCAAGGGCTTCTTCGGCTGGTTCAACCGCCGCTTCGTCAGCGTCACGCACGGCTATGAGGGCCTCACGGCACGCCTGCTCAAGCGCACAGGGCGTGTGCTGGTGATCTACCTGGTGCTGATCGGCGTGGTGGGCTGGCTGTACGCGCGCCTGCCCTCGTCCTTCCTGCCCGATGAAGACCAGGGCAACCTGATCGTCAGCGTGCAGCTGCCGCCGGGCGCCACCACCAACCGCACCGAGTCCGTGATCTCGCAGGTCGAGCAGTTCTTCCTCAAGCAACCCGAGGTGAAGTCCATCGTGGGTGTGGTCGGCTTCAGCTTCTCCGGCAGCGGCCAGAACGCGGCGCTGGGCTTCGTCACGCTCAAGGACTGGAACGAGCGCTCGGGCAAGGAGCATGCGGCGCAGGCCGTGGCCGGCCGTGCCTTCGGTGCGCTGTCGGGCATCCGCGATGCGTTCATCTACCCGCTGAACCCGCCGGCCATCCGCGAACTGGGCAATGCCACCGGCTTCGCCATGCGCCTGCAGGACCGCGCCGGCCTGGGCCATGAGGCATTGCTCGCCGCCCGCAACCAGCTGCTGGGCATGGCGTCGCAAAGCAAGATCGTCACCGGCCTGCGGCCCGATGGCCTGGAGGATGCGCCACAGCTGCAGGTGGACATCGACCGCGACAAGGCGCAGGCCCTGGGCGTGGCGGTGAACGCGATCTCGTCGGCGCTGTCGACGAACCTGGGCTCGTCCTACGTGAACGATTTCCCCAACCAGGGGCGTCTGCAACGCGTCGTGGTGCAGGCCGATGCGGCCGCGCGTTCCACGCCAGAGGACATCCTCGCACTGCAGGTGACCAACAACCAGGGGCAGAGCGTGCCGCTGTCGGCCTTTGCCACCACCCGCTGGATCACCGGCCAGATGCAGGCCGTGCGCTACAACGGCTACCCCGCCATGCGGATCGCCGGTGACGCCGCAGCCGGATTCAGCACGGGCCAGGCCATGGACGAGATGGAGAAGCTCGCCGCACAGTTGCCGCAGGGCATCGGCCTGGAATGGACGGGCCTGTCGCGTGAAGAAAAGCTGTCGGGCTCGCAGGCCGCGATGCTGATGGCCTTCTCGCTGCTGGCCGTGTTCCTGTGCCTGGCCGCGCTGTACGAGAGCTGGGCCATCCCGTTGGCGGTGCTGCTGGTGGTGCCCCTGGGCATCCTGGGCTCGCTCACCGGCGTGACCTTGCGTGGCATGAACGACGACATCTTCTTCAAGGTGGCGCTGATCACCATCATGGGCCTGTCGGCCAAGAACGCCATCCTGATCATCGAGTTCGCCAAGGAACTGCACGAACAGGGCAAGGGCCTGCTGGAGGCCACGCTGGAGGCCTGCCACCTGCGCTTCCGCCCCATCGTGATGACCTCGCTGGCCTTCATCCTGGGCGTGGTGCCGCTGTTCATTGCCTCGGGCGCCAGCTCGGGCGCGCAGCGCGCCATCGGCACCGGCGTGCTCAGTGGCATGATCGCGGCCACGGCGCTGGCGGTGTTCTTCGTTCCCGTGTTCTTCGTGGTGGTGCGCAAGCTGATCCCGCTCAAGCGCAAGCCGGCCGCTCCCACCCACACCGCTCCTGAGGTCGCCCATGATCCGCATGCTTAAACCCGTTGCCCTGGCCACCACGCTGGTCACGCTGCTGAGCGCATGCTCGCTGGTGCCGACCTACCAGCGCCCGGCCTCTCCGGTGCCGCAGCAGTGGTCCACCGGGGATGCCAGCGCCGTGCCGGCCGAGGCCGCGCCCACGCTGATCAACTGGGAGGCCTACTTCCCTGATCAGCGCCTTCAATCGCTGATCCGCGCCTCGCTGGCCAACAACCGTGATCTGCGCGTGGCCGTGCTCAACATCGAGCAAACGCGAGCCCAGTACCAGATCCAGCGTGCCAGCCTGTTCCCGCAGGTGGGCGTGTCGCTCAGCGGCACGCGTGGCACGGCCACCAGTGCGCCTTACCCCGTCTATTCGTCCGTGAGCGGCGGCCTGTCGCTGTCGGCCTTCGAGATCGACCTGTTCGGCCGCGTGCGTGCCTTGACGGATGCGGCGGCGGCCACCTTGCTGGCCACCGAAGAAGCCCGCAAGACCACGCAGATCAGCCTGATCGCCTCGGTGGCGAGCACTTGGTATGCCCTCTGGGCTGACCGCTGGCAGCTGGCGCTGGCCGAGCAGACCTTGCAGGCACGCGCCAGCTCGCTCAAGCTGCTGCAGCTCAAGTACGACAACGGTGTGCTCAACGAGCTGGAACTGCGCTCGGGCCAGTCGCTGGTCGAGGCCGCGCGCGTCAGCCGTGCCCAGGCCGATCGCCAATACCGGCAGGATCTGAACGCGCTGGCGCTGCTGGTTGGTCAGCAGGTGGATCCGGCAACGCTGCCTCCGGCACCCTCGTTGGGTGATCGCCCCTTGGATGATGTCGATGCCATTCCGCGCCTGGGTGGCGACTCGTTGTGGCCGGCCCTGGCCGAGCTGCCCGTGGGTCTGCCCTCGCAGGTGCTGCTGGCCCGGCCGGACATCACCCAGGCCGAGCAGCAGCTGATCGCGGCCAACGCCAACATCGGTGCGGCCCGCGCGGCCATGTTCCCCAGCATTTCGCTGACAGGCAATGCTGGCCGCGTCAGCAACTCGCTCTCGGGCCTGTTCGACGATGGCCGAAGAAGCTGGGGCGTGACCGGTTCGCTGCTGGCGCCCATCTTCGACATGGGCCGCACGCGCGCGGGTGTCGAGGTGGCCCAGGCCAGCCGTGACATCGCCGTGGCCCAGTACGAGAAGGCCCTGCAGAGCGCCTTCCGCGAGGTGTCCGATGCCCTGGTGTCGCGTGACACCTATGGCGAGCAGGCCCAGGCCCAGCAGGCACAGGCTGATGCCGAGACCGATCGTCTGCGTCTGTCGGCCCTGCGTTACCGCAGTGGGGTGGCCAGCCAGCTTGATCTGCTGGATGCACAGCGCAGCCTGTTCGCGGCGCAGCAGTCGTTGATCCAGGCTCAACTGGCACGCCAGCAGGCCAACATCACCTTGTTCAAGACGCTGGGTGGTGGTTGGGACCAGAACACGGCGACAACGGTGCCTGCGAGTGCTGCGGGCGGCGCTTCTGCGGCTGGCTCTGCATCCTGAGCGGGTTGTTGATGCTTGCGATGGGTTGAGCGCTCTCACGCCAAGACGCTCAACGCCCCGCAGGCAGAGAATCAGTTCGCCAGCTTGCGCGTCAGCCGCACGCCCAGTTTGCTCACATTGTTCAACGACAGCAGATGCGCATGGATCCAGCCCAGCGCACCGCTGGTGAACAGCTCCTGCACCACCTCGGGCGCCAGCTGACGCAGCTTGTCCTCGTCGACCACCTTGAAGCCATTGAGGTTCAGGTGTTGCTCACCCAGCTTGAAATCGATGTTGCGCTCGACCAGCAGGCCCAGCTCGTGCAGGCGCTTGGCAAACAGCGTGGTGCGCTGCATGTCGTTGTGAAAATCCAGCAGGAACTTCTGCAACTGCTGCAGATAGGGGGTGTCCTTGCCTTCGGCGGTGAACAAGGCTTCGCCATCGCTGCCATTCAGGCCATCGAAGCTTTCGTCCACGCACACCGTGAGCTGGTCGCTGCCCGGCTGTTCCGCCAGCACGAAGGGGTAGCGGCGGATGAAGGCCGGCAGGTAGCTGTGCGGATCCCAGCGGCCCTCGGCGTCGATGTAGAGGTTTTCCTTGTCGCGCAGGCCCACCACCGACACCATCGTGTGCTGGTCACCCGAGGCAACGAACACGCAGGGCAGGTCGAGCGCGGCCAGCGGCAGCTCGGTCACGGCCATCAGCAGCGAGTTGGTCTCGCGTGCGAAGGCCAGGTGTTGACCGCTGGCCTTCACGCGCAGCGAGCGGTGCTGGTCCCGGTTGACCGGTGTCAGCTTCTGGTACATCAGCATGGTTTTCATGGCGTGATCCTGTGCGATTGGTTCTGAATGGGTGCAATGCTGCGCAGCATAGCGCGTGACGATGTCGCGCTTGCGATAATGCCAGCGTGAACAGCATGACCCAGCCCCTGCCCGTCAAAGCGCGCCTGGCGCTCTACCTGGACCTGATCCGCTGGAACCGGCCGCAAGGCTGGTTGCTGCTGCTGTGGCCCACGCTGGCCGCGCTGTGGCTGGCCGCGCGGGGCTTCCCAGGTTGGCACTTGCTGGCGGTGTTCGCGCTGGGCACGGTGCTGATGCGCAGCGCCGGCTGCACGGTCAACGACGTGGCCGATCGGGATTTCGACAAGCACGTCAAACGCACGGCCCAGCGGCCCATCACCAGCGGGCGCATTTCCGTGAAAGAGGCGCTGATGGTGGGCCTGGTGCTCACGATGGTGTCATTTGCGTTGGTGCTCACCACCAATGTGCCCACCATCGCCTGGTCGTTCGGCGCTTTGGGCGTGACGGTGCTTTATCCCTTCACCAAGCGCTTCTTCGCCATGCCGCAGGCGGTGCTGGGCGTGGCCTTCAGCTTCGGCATTCCCATGGCGTACACCGCCACCCGGGGGCATGTGCCGGCCGAGGCCTGGTGGCTGGTCGTGGGCAACCTGGGCTGGGTGCTGGCCTATGACACCGAGTACGCCATGGTCGACCGAGACGACGATCTCAGGCTCGGCATGCGCACATCCGCGATCACCTTGGGTCGCTTCGATGTGATTGGCGTGGCCTTGTTCTACGGCACCTGCATCGCGTGCTGGGCGCAGGTCGGACGGCTGGCCGGGCTCGGCCCCGTGTACTGGGTGGCGATGGCCGTGGCGGCTGGACAGGCGGGCTGGCACGTGTGGATGATCCGCACGCGCCAGCGAGACGATTGCTTCGCTGCCTTTCGCATGAACCATTGGTTGGGGTTCACGGTGTTCGCTGGCGTGCTGGGCAATGAGGTGCTGGGGCGGGTGTTGGGGCGGCTCGGCGGCTGACCAAGCGCGGGCTGCCCCTCTGCATCAGCGTCCGAACTCGTCGCCTAACTCACCCGCGCGCTTCTGCGCGGCCCGCATCGCTTCGATGAAGCTGGCCTTCACGCCGGCGTTTTCCAGCGTGGTCAGCGCGGCGTAGGTGGTGCCGCCCTTGGATGTGACCTTCTCGCGCAGGGTGGCCGGGCTGTCCTCCGACTGGCTGGCCAGAGAGGTGGCGCCGGCGAAGGTGGCCAGGGCCAGCACGCGGCCTTGCTCGGGGCTCAGGCCCATGTCGGCGGCGGCCTGCACCATGGCTTCGATGAAATAGAAGACGTAAGCGGGGCCCGAGCCCGACAGCGCCGTCACGGCATCCAGATCGGATTCCTGACCCACCCACAGCGCCTGGCCGGTGGGTCTTACCAGCGCCTCGATGGCCGCTCGTTCGGCATCCGTGACCTGGGCCCGCGCAAACAGGCCGGTGATGCCCTGCCCGACCAGGGCCGGGGTGTTCGGCATGGCTCGGGCAATGCGCTGGGTGCCCAGCAGGCGGGCCATGTCCTCGGTGCGCAGGCCGGCCATCACGCTGTAGTGCAGGGCCTGGGTGGCCAGCGCGGCGGTGCTGGCGGCCGCGTCCTTGAACTGCTGCGGCTTGACCGCCCACACCACCAGGCTGGCGGCGCGCAGGGCTTCGTCTGGCGCGGCCTGGGTGCGCAGACCCTGGGTGGCCAGGCGCTCGCGGGCGGCCTCGCCCGGGTCCACGACCAGGATGGAGCCGGGCGAGCGGCCCTGGCGCAGCAGCCCGCCGATGATGGCGGAAGCCATGTTGCCGCCGCCGATGAAGGCGATCAGTTCGAAGGATGTCGGGGTCGAAGAGGTGCTCATGGGGCGAAATGATAGGCCCCGCTGCAGGGCAGGCTCAGCGCCCCCCGAAGATCGCCGTGCCCACCCGCACCATCGTGGCGCCCTCGGCGATGGCGGCCTCCAGGTCGGCGCTCATGCCCATCGAGAGGGTGTCCAGGGGCAGCCCCTCGGCGCGCAGGCTGTCGAACAGGGTCTTGAGCCCGTGATGGGCGGCGTGCTGGGCTCTTTCATCTGGCGAGGGCGCGGGCAGGGCCATCAGGCCGCGCAGGCGCAGGCGGGGCAGGGCGTCGATCGCCCGGACCAGGTCAGGCACCTCGGTCGGGGCTGCGCCGCTCTTGCTCTCTTCTCCGCTGGTGTTGACCTGAACCAACACATTGAGCGGCGGCAGGTGGGCCGGCCGCTGCTCGCTCAGGCGCTGGGCGATCTTCAATCGGTCCACGCTGTGCACCCAGTCGAAACGCTCGGCCACGGGCCGTGTCTTGTTGCTCTGCAGGGGGCCGATCAGGTGCCATTCCAGAGCTTGTCCCCCGCTGGCACGGGCGTCGGCCAGGGCGTCCATCTTGTCCAGGGCCTCTTGCACGTAGTTCTCACCGAAGCGGAACTGGCCCCAGGCGGCGGCCTCGCGGACGGCGTCCGCGCCGAAGGTTTTGGCAACGGCCAGCAGCAAAACCGCGTCCGACGGCCTGTCGGCAGCGGCACAGGCCAGCTTGATCCGGTTCGACACGAGTTGTAGGTTGTGGGAGATCATCGCGATAATGGGCTGATCAATGTGGACGTCAGTCAGGCCAATCATCCATGGATATCACCCAACTGCTCGCGTTTTCGGTCAAGAACAAGGCATCCGACCTGCATCTGTCGGCCGGTCTGCCTCCCATGATCCGCGTCCATGGCGACGTGCGCCGCATCAATGTGGATCCACTGGACCACAAGGCGGTGCACGACATGGTGTACGACATCATGAACGATGCCCAGCGCAAGGCCTACGAAGAAACGCTGGAATGCGATTTCTCCTTCGAGATCCAGGGCCTGGCGCGCTTTCGGGTCAACGCCTTCAACCACAACCGGGGTTCGGGCGCGGTCTTTCGGACCATTCCCAGCAAGATCCTGACACTGGAGCAGCTCAACGCGCCCAAGGTGTTCGCCGAGCTGGCGCTCAAGCCGCGCGGCCTGGTGCTGGTTACCGGTCCCACCGGCTCCGGCAAATCCACCACACTGGCCGGCATGGTGAATCACCTGAACGAATCCGAGTACGGCCACATCCTCACGGTGGAAGACCCGATCGAGTTCGTGCACGAATCCAAGAAGTGCCTGATCAACCAGCGCGAGGTGGGACCGCACACGCTCAGCTTCTCCAATGCCCTGCGCTCGGCCCTTCGCGAGGATCCTGACTGCATCCTGGTGGGTGAATTGCGGGATCTGGAGACCATCCGACTGGCCCTGACCGCCGCCGAAACAGGCCATCTGGTGTTCGGCACCCTGCACACCTCCAGCGCCGCCAAGACCATCGACCGCGTGGTCGACGTGTTCCCGGCTGCCGAGAAAGACATGGTTCGCGCCATGCTTTCCGAATCGCTGCAAGCTGTGATCTCGCAGACGCTGTGCAAGACCAAGGACGGGGCCGGCCGCGTGGCCGCCCACGAGATCATGATCGGCACCTCGGCCATCCGCAACCTGATCCGCGAGAACAAGATCGCCCAGATGTACTCGTCCATTCAGACCGGCAACAACATCGGCATGCAGACGCTGGACCAGAACCTGACCGATCTGGTCCGCCGCAACGTGATTTCGGCGTCGGAAGCCCGGGCCAAGGCCAAGTTCCCAGAGAATTTCCCGGGCTGATCTCAGGCATCGAAGAACAAAGCGCGGCGGCAGCGACCGCGCCAGGGCGATTGCCCGCCACCGGGAGAAAGAATGAAAAAGAGCTTGTTCGACCGCATCATCGGCGTGGCCACCGGCACGGAAGGCCGGTCGCCCGCGGCGGACGATCCCGGCTTTTTCGCCACCCAGTTCATGGACCGGCCCGAGACCACGCGGGCCAAGTCGGGCTGGACGGCACGGGCCCTGGCGGTGGGCGCCCACGCGTTCTCCAGCGATGAAGGCTTCAAGGCGCTTGAAGAGGCCTGGGGCGGGGATCACTTCTTCGCAGCCCTGGACCGGGGCGAGCGCAAGAAACTGGCCGCCGCGATGGATTTCGTCACGGTGCCCGCCGGGCGCGAAGTGATCGTGCAAGAGGAAAAGGGTGACTATGCCCTGGTGGTGCTGCAGGGGGTCGTCGCGGTGGACCGTGCGCAGCCGGCGGGTGGACGGGCGCGTCTGGCCGAAGCGCGTGAAGGCGATCTGCTGGGAGAGATGTCTCTGCTGGACGCGGGCTCGCGCTTTGCTTCCTGTCTCACGCTCAGCCCCTGCAAGCTGGCGGTGCTCACCACCGAAGCGCTGGACGATCTGTCCATTGAAGAGCCCCGCGTCGGCATGGCCGTGATGGCCTCGGTGGCCAGGCGGCTGTCCTTGCGCACTCGGCAGCTCAGCGGCAGACTGGGGGCCTTGCTGGTCACCGGTGGCTGACGGCAGGACAGGCTTGGGGTAAACCTCAGCCTGGCAGGCCAGCGGCCCGATTTCCAATACACATCGATTCAATCAGTTCAGGATTCCCGCCATGGAACGCGATCAGGCCTCCAAATTCATCAACGATCTGCTCAAGCTGTTGATCGCCCGAGGCGGCTCCGACCTGTTCCTCACGGCCGATTTCCCGCCGGCCATCAAGGTCGATGGCAAGGTGACCAAGGTGTCTCCACAGCCCATGACCTCGCAGCACACGCTGGCGCTGGCCCGGTCGATCATGAACGACAAGCAGGCCGCCGAGTTCGAGCGCACCAAGGAGTGCAACTTCGCCATCGCGCCAGGCGGGGTGGGGCGCTTCCGTGTCAATGCCTTCATCCAGCAGGGCAATGTGGGTCTGGTGCTGCGGGTGATCCCGGCGCAACTGCCCACGGTTGATGGCATGGGTCTGCCGCAGATCCTGAAGGACGTGGTGCTGACCAAGCGCGGCCTGGTGATCTTGGTGGGCGCCACCGGCTCCGGCAAGTCGACCACGCTGGCCGCCATGGTCGACCACCGCAACGAGCACACCTACGGCCATATCATCACCATCGAGGACCCGGTGGAGTTCGTGCACCCGCACAAGAACTGCATCGTCACCCAGCGCGAGGTTGGCATCGACACCGACGGCTGGGAGATCGCGCTCAAGAACACGTTGCGCCAGGCGCCAGATGTGATCCTGATGGGCGAAATCCGCGACCGCGAGACCATGGAACACGCCGTGGCCTTCGCCGAAACCGGCCACCTGTGCCTGGCCACCCTGCATGCCAACAGCGCCAACCAGGCGCTGGACCGCATCATCAACTTCTTCCCCGAGGAGCGCCGCGCTCAGTTGCTGATGGACCTGTCGCTCAACCTCCGTGGCCTGATTTCGCAGCGCCTGGTGCCGCGCCAGGAAGGCAAGGGCCGCGCCGCCGCGGTCGAGATCCTGCTCAACACCCCCTTGATCAGCGACCTGATCTTCAAGGGCGAGGTGGGCGAGATCAAGGAGATCATGAAGAAGTCGCGCGAACTGGGCATGCAGACTTTCGACCAGGCGCTGTTCGACCTGTACGAGGGCAACTACATCACCTTCGAGGACGCGCTGCGCAATGCCGACTCGGTCAACGACCTGCGCCTGCAGATCAAGCTCAACAGCCAGCGCGCGCGCAACACCGACCTGGGCGCGGGCACCGAGCACCTCAAGATCGTCTGATCGCAACGGCGCTGTTCAGGCGCGCCGCTTGGCGACTGCGACAATGGGCCCCTGTCCGACACAGGGGCCTTTTTCATGATCGCCGACAAGACCTACGAACCCGTTGAACCGCTGCGCCTGGCCTTCCTGGGCCTGGGCACCATGGGCGGCCCCATGGCGGCCCACCTGCTGCGCGCCGGGCACCACGTCACCGTCTACAACCGCACGGCCGCCAAGGCCGAGGCATGGCTGGCGGAGGTCGGAAAGCACCCACAAGCCAGCATGGCGGCCACCCCGCTGGAAGCGGCGGCCTCTGCCGATGTGGTGCTCTCTTGTGTAGGCAATGACCAGGACCTGACCGAGGTCACCACGGGCCCGCAGGGCGGGTTCCATTCGATGGGCCGGGGCACGCTGTGGGTGGACCACACCACCACCTCGGCCCAGATCGCACGCGATCTGGCCGCACTCGGCCGGGCCAAGGGCATCACCTTCATCGATGCGCCGGTCTCGGGCGGCAACCTGGGGGCCATCAACGGCGTGCTGACCATCATGTGCGGCGGTGAGCAGGCAGCATTCGACCGCGTGGCGCCGGTGCTGCGCGCCTATGCGCGCGCAGTCACCCGCCTGGGAGATCCCGGCGCGGGACAGCTGGCCAAAATGGTCAACCAGATCTGCGTGGCCGGTGTGGTGCAGAGCCTGGCCGAGGCCCTGGCCTTCGGCCAGAAGGCGGGCCTTGACATGCACAAGGTGATCGAGGTGATCTCGCAGGGCGCCGCCAGCAGCTGGCAGATGGCCAACCGCGGTCCCACCATGGTGGACGACCGCTTCGACTTCGGCTTCGCGGTGGACTGGATGCGCAAGGACCTGGGCCTGTGCCTGGACGAGGCGCGTCGCCAGGGCGCGGTCCTGCCCGTCACCGAACTGATCGACGAATACTATGCCGAGGTGCAGGCCATGGGCGGCGGCCGCTGGGACACGTCCAGCCTGATCCGCCGCCTGCGCTGATCAGCGCTGTTCGGAAGGCTCCGAGGCGGCCGGTGCCGGCCCCTTGGGCGTCTTCTGCGCAAGCTCATCCTCGCTGATGATGTGCAGTACCTTGACGACCTTCTGCACACCGCTCACCGTGGACACCAGCTCGGCCACGCGGTTGGCTTCGCGCTCGGTCACCATGCCCATCAGGAACACGTCGCCACGTTCGACCACCACCTTGAAGGCGTTGGACATCACGTCGCGCGCATCCACCAGCGTGGCCTTGACCTTGGTCTGCAGCAGCACGTCGTTGGAGCGCGAGGTCAGCGAGCTGTTGCCCATCACGGCCAACTCGTTGACCACCGACTTCACGTTCTCGGTCTGGCTGGTGGCCAGCTCGGCGGCCTGCTTGTCTGAATCGGAGGCCACTTCGCCGGTCAGCAGCACCACGCGGTTGTAAGAGTTCACGCTGACGTGACCACGCTCGCCCAGGGCCGAGCGGATGCGGCTGGCGGCCTTGATCTCGATGCCCTTGTCCTCGACCTGCGTGCCGGATGTGCGGCGATCGGTGGCCATGAAGGCGCCACCCACCGCGCCACCCAGCACCAGGGGCGCGCAGGCGCTCAGCAGGCTGCTGGCGGCGACGGCCAGGGCCAGTCGGTTCATCCATCGGGCCGCGTGGGCGCGGTGCTTGTTCAAGGTCATCAAAGCTCCTCTCCGAGCAGGTGGGCGTCCACTGCTTCGCTCAACAAATGCACGGCCAGCCAGGCCGTGCCGAACAGGTGTGTGGCGTGCATGCCCGGTAGCGGAACCCACACATCGGTGTCGCGCACCATGGGGCCCAGCACCGAGGCGGCTTCGCCGGTCATCACCACGAGGGTCAGATCCATGTCGCGCGCGGTGGCTGTGGCCAAGGCCAGCTCGCCTTCGGATTGCTCCAGCGAGAAGGCCAGCCACACATCGCCGGGCTGCCCCAGCGCACGCACCTGGGCATCCAGGTGGCCGCTCTGTGCGGTCTGGCCGGGGCCCCAGGCACTGCACACGGACACGGCCGCCAACGGGGGACGGGCGCGGCCTGTGCCCTGAACCAGAAGATGGGCTGCCTGCTGGGCCAGCCACACCCCTTCGCGTTCGCCAGCGCACAGCACGCGGCTGCCGCTGGTCAGGCCATGCACGATGGCCAGCGCCGCGGCGTGCAGGTGTTGCGCCAGCCGTTCAGACGACTGGTACAGGCCATCGGCGGCCTGCGCTAGAGACTGGGACAGGAAAGGGGGAGTCAACAATGGATCAGACATGCCTGCCGATCATAAGTCAGCGCGCTCAATCATCGGCCATGAAGGCTGCGGGGATCCAGTTCAGCCGCTCGCCGTCGATGGCGACCACGTCGAAGCGACAGGGTGGCAGGGTGCTCAGGCTCATCAGGTAGTGCCGGGCACCGAGGATGCAGCGCCGCTGCTTGCCGTGTGACACGGAGGCCGCCGCGCCGCCATGGCCTGTATCGCGGCGCGCCCGCACTTCCACGAACACCAGCGTGCCGTCGCGGTCGTGCATGATCAGGTCCACCTCGGCGCCGCGCGCACGGGGGCCGCGCGCTATCCGATAATTGCGCTCCACCAGTGTCAGGCCTTGTGCCTGCAGATAGACCAGCGCCTGGTCCTCCGCCTCATCTCCCCGGGATTTTGTCGTGACGGTCGATGCCACCTTGCTCCTCCAGACCGCGGCCATGGCCGCCGGCAGCCAGCAGTATCCCGCAAGCGTGCTGTATGTCGTCGCCACGCCCATCGGCAACCTGGCGGACATGACGCTGCGCGCCATCCACGCGCTGGCGTTGGCAGATGCCGTGGCCTGCGAAGACACCCGCATGACGCAGCGCCTGATGCAGCACCTGGGGCTGGACAAGCGCCTGGTGGCCGTGCACGAGCACAACGAGAACGAGGCCGCGCAGACGGTGGTGCAGGCCCTGCAGGCCGGCCAGCGCGTGGCCTATGTCAGCGATGCGGGCACGCCCGGCGTGTCCGACCCCGGTGCCCGTCTGGTGCGTGCCGTGCGTGCCGCCGGGCTGCGCGTGGTGCCGCTGCCGGGCGCCAGCGCCCCGGTCACGCTCATCTCCGCCGCTGGCGATGTGCATGCCCAGGGCTTCACCTTCGTGGGTTTTCTGCCGTCCAAGGGCGGGGCCCGACGGGAGGCCCTGGCGGGCCTGAGGCAGCTGCCAGGCGCGGTCGTGCTGTTCGAGTCGCCGCACCGTGTGGAAGAACTGGCACGCGATCTGGTCGCCATCGACCCGGCGCGCCTGGTGACCATCGGGCGCGAACTCACCAAGCAGTTCGAAGAAATCGACACTTTGCCGGCAGAACGTCTGCTGACCTGGCTGGCCCAGCCCAACCGGCAACGCGGTGAGTTCGCGCTGGTCTGGCACGCCCAGGCAGATGCGGGTGACGCCACTGCGGATGAACTGCCCACCCCGGTCAGCGACTTGCTGGACGTGCTGGCCGAACACCTGCCGCTCAAGGAGGCATCGCGCCTGCTGTCCGAGGCCACGGGCCAGCCGCGAAATCGCCTGTATGACCTGGCTTTGGCGCGTCGACAGGCACGCCAGCGCGAGGCCGATTGACGCTGCGTTGACGGCGATTTCTGCGCTGCGGGACAAAACCCGTTTGAAGGCATTTTTCTCCACGTGAATGCGGGGCGGTGCAAACCCGGGAAATGAGGGTTCACCCGTGAGGGGGCGATTAACGACATCCGAATAATCAACCCCAGCAGCACACCGCTGTGCACGAGAGGAGAAAACGCATGAAAGCTTTGAAGATCCGTCATATCGCCGCCGCAGCGGTTGCCGCTGTCGCCGTGGCCGCCGTTCCCGCCCATGCTGGCACCGCTGCCAAGACCAAGCATCCCGTGGTGCTGGTCCATGGCTTCATTGGTTTTGACAGCATCCTGGGTGTGGTGAACTACTTCTACCAGATCCCCGGCGCGCTGCGCGATGAGGGCGCCACCGTCTACATCGCGTCGGTCAACCCGTCGCAGACCACCGAGTTCCGCGGTGAAGAGCTGAACAAGCAGCTCGACGCCTGGAAGGCCGCCAGCCCCTGGTACAACAAGATCCAGAAATTCAACCTGATCGGTCACAGCCACGGCGGTCCCACCGTCCGTTACTCGGCCGCCACGCGCAGCGACATCGCCAGCGTCTCGACCATGTCGGGCACCCACTACGGCTCCAAGGTCGCCGACGAAATCCTGAAGGGCACCACGCCTGACGGTGGCTTCGACCAGGCCGCCACCGCCGGCCTGAAGCTGATCGGCTGGCTGACCGGCAACACCAACTACAAGAGCGCCGACCTGAAGACGGCCCTGAAGGCCCTGTCCAGCGTGGACGCCGAGCGCTTCAATCAAGACTTCCCTGCCGGTCGCAACGCCGAGTACCAGAACGGCCAGTACTTCTACTCGTACGCCGGCAACCTGGTCAAGACCAACGGTTGGGACATCTCTGACGCCATCCTGGCCTACACCGGCAAGTACTACGGCACCACCGCCAACGACGGTCTGGTTTCGCCCGAAGAAGCCAAGTGGGGCAAGCAGATTGACCTGGCCCTGCCCTGGAACCACCTGGACGAAATCAACCAGGTCCTGGGTTCGATCGGCAAGGGTGCGCCTGATCCCAAGGCCTACTACGTCAACATCGTCAACCGCCTCAAGGCCAAGGGCGTCTGATCTTAAGCCGGCACCTGCCGGCCTGATCGCTGTCCCATGAAGCCGGTGCCCAGCACCGGCTTTTTTCATGCCGTTTCAGGTATGCCTGGACGCATGAACGTCCGCCGGGTAAGCCCCCTCATCGCTAACCCTGCGGCTCCGTGCTAACCCCCAAGCGGGCATGCCTTGCAGCGTGAAAAATCCACGCCGCGCATTGATTTAACTGCTATCGATTAATGCGAGTGATTAATCCGGATCGACGAATCCATCCCGAACCCTGGAGAAAACGCATGAACATCAACCTGACCCTGCGCACTGCCTGCGTGGCCGCAGCCACTGCCTGTGCGCTGCTGGCTGCACCCGCCGCCCACGCTGGAACCACCGCCAAGACCAAGTACCCCATCGTGCTGGTGCACGGCTTCATTGGCTTCGACAGCATCCTGGGCGTGGTGAACTACTTCTATCAGATCCCCGGCGCGCTGCGCAACGAAGGCGCCACCGTCTACATCGCCTCGGTCAACCCTTCTCAGACCACCGAATTCCGCGGTGAAGAGCTGGTCAAGCAACTGCAGCAATGGGCCGCCAAGGATGGCGTCAAGAAGTTCAACCTGATCGGGCACAGCCATGGCGGCCCCACCGTCCGCTACGCGGCCGGCACGGTGCCCACCATGGTCGCCAGTGTCAGCTCTGTTGCAGGCACCCACCAGGGCTCCAAGGTGGCCGACGACATCCTGGCGGGCACGACGCCCGATGGTGGCTTCGATCAGGCCGCCACGGCCGGCCTCAAGCTGATCGGGTGGCTCACCGGCAACACCAATTACCAAAGCGCCGACCTCAAGACCGCCCTGAACGCCCTGAGCACCCCGGCAGCGGCCGTCTTCAACGCCAAGTTCCCTGCCGGCGCCCCCACCAAGGCCTGCGGCAGCGGCCCCACCACGGCCAAGGTCAGCGGCAACACGATCTACTGGTATTCGTTCTCGGGCACGTCGGTCAAGACCAACAGCGGTGATATCTCCGATGCGCTGCTGGCCTACACCGGCGGCTACTTCGGCACCGAGCCCAACGACGGCCTGGTCAGCAAGTGCTCGTCGCACTGGGGCAACGTCATCAAGGACAACTATGCCTGGAACCACCTGGACGAGATCAACCAGGTGCTCGGCGCCATCGGCAAGGGCGCCCCTGACCCAGCGGCCTTCTACGTGCAGCACGCCAACCGCCTTAAGTGGGCCTTCCTCTGATCCAGGCCTGATTCCTGGTACCGTGGTGCCCCGGTGACGCACCCGGGCGGCTGGTGCCATGTGATGCCTTGAAAGGGTCGACCGGTTCAGCTGGTTGACCCTTTCTCCTTCACGTCAACCACCCATTCCAGGTGCGGGCAGGAACGGATTGAATCGACCATCCAGGGTGCGACCATGAGCAAGAGCCTCACAAGAGGCCTGTGGATCCGACAGATCTAGGAACGAGCGATGCAGGCAAGAGCGAAGTGGGTGGCGGTGTCAGTGGCCGCCGTGTTGATCCTGGGTGGTGCCTGGCTGGTGCAGCGTGGCGATGCCGATGGCGGCGTGCGCCTGCTGGGCGGCGGTGGCGGCCACGGCCCATCCGACGGCTGGGGCCTGGGCACGGGCGATGCCCCCACGCCGCAGGCTGCCGATACCGCGCCTGCCCGCACCCCCGATCAAGTGCGCAACCGCCTCTACAAGGAAGGCTCGTTCGCAGGCACTGAGCCCTCAGGCGAATGGTGCGTCACCGCCGACAAACTGCTCAAGCCCTGCAAGGGCCTGCGCGGCCGTTTCGAGTACTACATCCTCGGTCTGGGCGAGGTCACCATCGCCGAGATACGTGGCCTGGTGCAGGATGAAGCCCGCCGCGACCATGGCGACAAGCTGGCCGCCGAGATCACTGATCTCTTTGACAAATACTGGAAGATCCGCACCTACGATTGGAAGAACCAGTTCGTGCAGAGCGACCGCAGCACCTGGATGCCGGTGTTCGAAGAGCAGAAGTCCGTGCGCCGTCAGATCCTGGGCCAGGCCTGGGCCGAGGCCTTCTTCTCCGACGACGAAAAGCATTTCCTGGAGTACTTCGCTCAGCTTGAGTCCGGTCAGCCCGCCGCGCCCGATGTCGGCGAGCCCGTGCCCCAGATGGAGGCTGGCAAGGACCCCGCCGCAGTGCGCGCCGAGCGCGTAAGCCGCTATGGCGAAGATGCAGCCGATCGCCTGGAGGCCGTCGACAAGCAGTGGGACGACTGGGAACGCCGCCTCAGCGCCGCCCGCACCGAGTGGGATCGACTGAAGGCCGCCAACAACCTGTCCGACAGCCAGCGCCAAGCCGAGATGCAGCGCTACGTCGACGAACACTTCCAGGACAAGGACAAGGTCCGCGTCAAAGCCCTGTTGCGCTATTGAGCACCCCCGGCGGTTCCCTCCAGAGAAAACCGCCCCACACCGACAAAGGCCGCGCACAGACGCGGCCTTTTTCCTAGAATGCTTGAATGATCGCCGTCGACGCCACCATCGCCCGCCTCCAGACCGCCCGTGAGCTGCTGCTCACACCCTACGGCCTGGACGAATCCACCCTGCTCAAGGCCCTGAAGGTCATCACTGAGCACCGCGTCGACGACGCGGACCTGTACTTCCAGTTCACCCGCAGCGAAGGCTGGAGCCTTGAAGAAGGCATCGTCAAGTCCGGCAGCTTCAGCATCGACCAGGGGGTTGGCGTGCGCGCCATCGCCGGCGAGAAGACCGCTTTCGCCTACTCGGACGACATCTCCGAAGCCGCGCTGCTCGACGCAGCCCGCACCGTGCGCACCATCGCCTCCAGCGGCCAGAGCCGCAAGGTCAAGGTCGGTGAGCATCGTGTGGCGCCCAGCCGCAGCCTCTACCCCGAACTTGATCCCATCGCCACCCTCGACAGTGCCGCCAAGGTGGCCCTGCTCGAAAGGGCCGAAGGCATGGCCCGCGCCAAGGACCCGCGCGTCGTGCAGGTCATGGCCGGCCTGGGCATGGAGTACGACGTGGTGCTGGTGGCCCGTGCCGACGGCACCCTGGCCGCCGACGTGCGCCCGCTGGTGCGCCTGTCGCTCACCGTCATCGCCGAACAGGATGGCCGCCGTGAGGTGGGCTCGTCCGGCGGTGGGGGCCGCTACGGCCTGGCCTACTTCACCGACGACCTGCTGCAGCAGTACGTCGACCAGGCTGTGCATGCCGCCCTGGTCAACCTCGAGGCCCGCCCCGCGCCGGCAGGCGAGATGACCGTGGTGCTCGGCAGCGGCTGGCCCGGCATCCTGCTGCACGAAGCGGTCGGCCACGGCCTGGAGGGCGATTTCAACCGCAAGGGCTCCAGCGTGTTCTCCGGCCGCCTGGGCCAGCGTGTGGCCGCCAAGGGCGTCACCGTGCTCGACGATGGCACCATCGCCGACCGTCGCGGCTCGCTCAACATCGACGATGAAGGCCAAGCCACCCAGCGTACCGTGCTGATCGAAGACGGCATCCTGCGTGGCTACATCCAGGACGCCACCAACGCCCGCCTGATGAAGATGGCGCCCACCGGCAACGGCCGCCGCGAAAGCTACGCCCACCTGCCCATGCCGCGCATGACCAACACCTACATGCTGGCCGGCGACAAGGACCCGGCCGAAATCGTCGCCTCCATCGACCGCGGCCTGTACGCCGTCAACTTCGGCGGCGGCCAGGTCGACATCACCAGCGGCAAGTTCGTGTTCTCGGCCAGCGAGGCCTACTGGGTCGAAAAAGGCAAGATCCAGTACCCGGTCAAGGGCGCCACCCTGATCGGCAATGGCCCGGACGCCCTCACGCGGGTCAGCATGATCGGCAACGACCTGCAGCTCGACAGCGGCGTCGGCACCTGCGGCAAAGAAGGCCAGAGCGTGCCGGTCGGCGTGGGGCAGCCCACGCTGCGCATCGACGGCCTGACCGTCGGCGGCACCGCCTGATCAACTCTTTTTGCAACAGCCTTGACCCGTGCACCAAAACTCGTGCATAATGCAAGGCTTCGCTGAGTAAAGGCTGTTTGCCAGCCTAAGACCCTCAGCCAAGGCGGCTTCGAGTTCCACGCACAGGGATTTGAGGTTGTCGGGCTGCTGTGGTGGGTGATTCCAGGCAAACAGCCGTTAGTCAGATCCGCCCGATCCACGGGCCCAAGACTGTCCAGTCGTTGTTGCGCAGATGTTGCGCAGCCGATAGGTGCAAGTTGGGGTAAAAAATGATCCAAATGCAATCGCGACTCGATGTCGCTGACAACACGGGTGCCAAGAGCGTCATGTGCATCAAGGTGCTCGGTGGCTCCAAGCGTCGTTACGCCGGTATTGGCGACATCATCAAGGTCAGCATCAAAGAAGCTGCGCCTCGTGGTCGCGTCAAGAAGGGCGAGGTCTACAGCGCCGTGGTGGTTCGTACCGCCAAGGGCGTTCGTCGCCAAGACGGTTCGCTCATCAAGTTTGACGGCAACGCCGCCGTGCTGCTCAACGCCAAGCTGGAGCCCATCGGCACCCGCATCTTCGGCCCGGTCACGCGTGAACTGCGTACCGAGCGCTTCATGAAGATCGTGTCGCTGGCCCCTGAGGTTCTGTAAGCCCTGGCTTACTGGTGGCATAGCAAAGGACAGCTCCCATGAACAAACTCCGCAAAGGCGACCAGGTCATCGTGTTGACCGGCCGCGACAAAGGCAAGCGCGGCACCATTTCGGCCCGCGTGAATGATGATCAACTGCTGGTCGAAGGTGTGAACGTTGCCAAGAAGCACGTGCGCCCCAACCCCATGAAGGGTACGACCGGCGGCATCGTCGACAAGACCATGCCGATCCACCAATCCAACGTGGCGATCTTCAACGCCGCTTCGGGCAAGGCGGATCGCGTGGGTATCAAGCTCCTGGATGACGGCAAGAAAGTGCGCGTCTACAAGTCCAGCGGCGAAGAAATCAAGGCTTGAGAGGCAAGGCCATGACGCAACAAACCGCCCGTCTGCAAGACTTCTACCGCGAAAAAGTGGTGCCCGATCTGGTGGCCAAGTTTGGCTACAAGTCGGTGATGGAAGTGCCCCGCCTGACCAAGATCACCCTGAACATGGGTGTCTCCGAGGCAGTCTCCGACAAGAAGGTCATGGAACACGCCGTTGGCGACCTGACCAAGATCGCCGGCCAGAAGCCCGTGGTCACCAAGTCGAAGAAGCCCATCGCCGGCTTCAAGATCCGCGAACAAATGCCCATCGGCTGCATGGTCACCCTGCGTGGTGTGCGCATGTACGAATTCCTGGACCGCTTCGTCACCATCTCGCTGCCCCGCGTTCGTGACTTCCGTGGTATCTCGGGTCGCTCGTTCGATGGCCGCGGCAACTACAACGTCGGTGTCAAGGAACAGATCATCTTCCCGGAAATCGAGTACGACAAGATCGACGCGATCCGTGGTCTGAACATCAGCATCACGACATCCGCCAAGACCGACGACGAAGCCAAGGCTCTGCTGGCGGCTTTCAAATTCCCGTTCAAGAACTGAGGTGGAACGTGGCTAAAGTCTCTCTGAAGCAACGCGAAGAAAAGCGCGAAAAGCTGGTGGCCAAGTACGCCAAGAAGTACGCCGAACTCAAGGCCGTCATCGATGACGCCAACAAGTCCGACGACGAGCGCTACGCCGCACGCCTGGAGCTGCAAAAGCTTCCTCGCAACGCCAACCCCACCCGTCTGCGCAACCGTTGCCACCTGACCGGGCGCCCACGTGGCACCTTCCGTCAGTTCGGCCTGGGCCGTAGCAAGATCCGCGAACTGGCATTTGCCGGTGACATCCCCGGTGTCACCAAGGCAAGCTGGTAAGTCGGCAGGGAACGAACAGGAGTTATCCCATGAGCATGAGTGATCCCATCGCCGACATGCTGACCCGCATTCGCAACGCACAAATGGTTGAAAAGGCCAGCGTTGCACTGCCGTCGTCAAAGCTGAAAGTCGCGATTGCCCAGGTCCTGAAGGACGAAGGCTACATCGACGGTTACGCCGTCACCGGTGAGGGCGCCAAGCCCACGCTGGAAATTGCCCTGAAGTACTACGCAGGTCGTCCCGTGATCGAGAAAATCGAGCGCGTGTCCAAGCCTGGTCTGCGTGTGTACAAAGGCCGTCACAGCATCCCTCAGGTCCAAAACGGCCTGGGTGTGGCCATCGTCACCACCCCCAAGGGTGTGATGACCGACCGCAAGGCTCGCGCTGCCGGTATCGGTGGCGAAGTGCTCTGCTACGTCGCCTGATCGAGGAGCCATCGACATGTCCCGCGTAGGAAAAATGCCGATCGCCGTCCCCCAAGGTGTGGACGTTCAGATCACTGCAGATCAAATCACCGTCAAGGGCGCCCTGGGCTCCCTGAGCCGTCCCCAGTCCGAGCTGGCCCGCGTGGCCAACGACGCTGGCGTGCTCAAGGTCACCCCCGCCAACGACACGGCCGCCGCCAATGCGATGTCCGGTACCGTTCGCGCCCTGGTCAACAACATGGTCAACGGCGTGAGCAAGGGTTTCGAGAAGAAGCTGACCCTGGTGGGCGTGGGCTTCCGTGCCCAGGCTGCCGGCCAGAAGCTGAACCTCCAAATCGGGTTCTCTCACCCCGTGGTCAAGGATATGCCCGCAGGCATCAAGGTCGAGACCCCGTCTCAGACCGAGATCCTGATCAAGGGTGTGGACCGTCAAGTGGTCGGGCAGATCGCCGCCGAAGTGCGCGCCTTCCGTCCGCCCGAGCCCTACAAGGGCAAGGGCATCCGCTATGCCGACGAGCGCGTGGTCTTGAAAGAGACCAAGAAGAAGTAAGGAGCTGATTCATGTCTATCAACAAGAAGGAACAGCGCCTGCGCCGCTCGCGTCAAACGCGCGCTCGCATCGCCCTGCAAGGCGCCGTGCGCCTGACGGTCATCCGTACCAACCTGCACATCTACGCCACCGTCGTCACCGGCGACGGCTCCAAGGTGCTGGCTTCCGCCTCGACCGCCGAGAAGGAAGTCCGCGAGCAGCTGGGTGCTGCTGGCAAGGGTGGCAACGTGAGCGCCGCCACCGTGATCGGCAAGCGCATCGCCGAAAAGGCGAAGGCTGCTGGCGTCGAGAAGGTTGCGTTCGACCGTTCGGGCTCTGCCTACCACGGTCGCATCAAGGCCCTGGCTGAAGCCGCGCGTGAAGCCGGCCTGCAGTTCTAAGCGCCCGGCATCGTAAGGAATACAAATGGCTAAGTTTCAACCCAAAGTGGCTGACGAAGGTCGCGACGACGGTTTGCGCGAGAAAATGATCCAAGTGAACCGCGTGACCAAAGTGGTCAAGGGCGGTCGGATCATGGGCTTCGCAGCCCTCACCGTGGTCGGTGATGGCGACGGTCGCATCGGCATGGGCAAGGGCAAGGCGCGTGAAGTGCCGCTGGCCGTGTCCAAGGCCATGGACCAGGCCCGTCGCAACATGCTGAAGGTCTCGCTGAAGAACGGCTCCGTCCATCACAACGTGATCGGCGAGCACGGCGCATCCAAGGTCATGCTGGCGCCCGCGCCGGCTGGTACCGGCATCATCGCCGGCGGCCCGATGCGCGCTGTGTTCGAAGTCATGGGGGTGACCGACATCGTGGCCAAGAGCTTCGGTTCGACCAACCCCTACAACCTGGTTCGCGCCACGTTCGACGCCCTGAGCCGTTCGACCACCCCGTCGGAAGTCGCGGCCAAGCGCGGCAAGTCGGTTGAAGAGATCTTCAACTGATCGCAGGAGAGCTGACATGAGCGAAAAGAAAACCCTGACCGTCAAGCTGGTCCGCAGCCCGATCGGTACCAAATCCGATCACCGCGCCACCGTGCGTGGCCTGGGCCTGCGTCGCCTGAACGGCACCAGCACCCTGGAAGACACGCCTTCTGTGCGCGGCATGATCAACAAGATCCGCTACATGGTTGTGGTGCTGTAAAGCGCCGCAGCGTTGGGAAATACCATGCAACTCAATACCATCAAGCCCGCCAAGGGTTCCAAGCACGCCAAGCGCCGCGTCGGCCGCGGCATCGGCTCGGGCCTGGGCAAGACCGCTGGTCGCGGTCACAAGGGTCAGAAGTCGCGTTCGGGTGGCTACCACAAGGTGGGCTTCGAAGGCGGTCAAATGCCTCTGCAACGCCGCCTGCCCAAGCGCGGTTTCAAGTCGCACCTGCTGAAGTACAACGCCGAGATCACCCTGGGTGAACTGCAGGCCCTGGACGTCACCGATGTGGACGTGCTGGTGCTCAAGCAGATCGGCCTGATCCCCCAGATCGCCAAGGTGGTCAAGGTGATCAAGTCGGGTGAACTGAGCAAGAAGATCTCCCTCAAGGGGATCGGTGCGACCGCAGGCGCCAAGGCCGCGATCGAAGCCGCTGGCGGTTCGCTGGGCGAATAAGCCCCGGGCATCGACATCACACGAGACTGAACAGGACTCATGGCAACCTCTCCTACCCAACTGGCTCAGAGCGGCAAGTTCGGCGACCTGCGTCGTCGGCTGACGTTCCTGCTGCTGGCGCTCGTCGTCTACCGCATCGGGGCACACATCCCCGTGCCTGGTATCGACAATGCGCAGCTGCTCCAGTTCTTCAAGGGGCAGCAAGGTGGCATCCTGAACCTGTTCAACATGTTCTCGGGCGGCGCGCTGTCCAAGTTCACGGTGTTCGCACTGGGGATCATGCCGTACATCTCGGCGTCCATCATCATGCAGATGATGGGCTACGTGATCCCCACGCTCGAAGCCCTCAAGAAGGAAGGCGAGGCGGGTCGTCGCAAGATTACCCAGTACACGCGTTACCTGACGGTCGGGATTGCCATCGTGCAATCGTTCTTCGCAGCGCAAGGTGTGGCTGCCTATGCCTTGAACCCGGGTTTGCCTTTCATGTTCACCGTGGTGGTGAGCCTGACGGCGGGCACGATGTTCCTGATGTGGCTGGGTGAACAGATCACCGAGCGTGGTCTGGGCAACGGCATCTCGATCCTGATCTTCGCCGGTATCGCCGCGGGCCTGCCCAGCGCCATCGGCGGTCTGTTCGAGCTGATCCGCACCGGTGCCATGAGCATCCCGGCAGCCGTGTTCATCATCGGCATCGTGATCCTGGTTACCTTCGGTGTGGTGTACGTTGAGCGTGGCCAGCGCAAGATCCTGGTGAACTACGCCAAGCGTCAGGTCGGCAACAAGGTCTATGGCGGCCAGTCGTCGCACCTGCCCTTGAAGGTCAACATGGCCGGCGTGATTCCTCCGATCTTCGCCTCGTCGATCATCCTGTTGCCCGCAACGGCGGTGGGGTGGTTCGCCACCAGCGACAGCATGCGTTGGTTGAAGGACCTGGCCGGCATGTTGTCGCCTGGTCAGCCGATCTACGTGATCCTGTACACCGCGGCCATCGTGTTCTTCTGCTTCTTCTACACGGCGCTGGTGTTCAACAGCCGTGAGACGGCAGACAACCTGAAGAAGAGCGGCGCGTTCATCCCGGGCATCCGCCCTGGTGACAACACGGCCAAGTACATCGACAAGATCCTGGCGCGTTTGACACTGGCTGGCGCGGCATACATCACCCTGGTGTGTCTGCTGCCCGAGTTCCTGGTGCTCAAGTACAACGTGCCTTTCTACTTCGGTGGAACGTCCCTGCTGATCATCGTGGTCGTCACGATGGACTTCTGGGCCCAGGTGCAGTCTTATGTGATGTCCCAGCAGTACGAATCGCTGCTGAAGAAAGCGAATTTCAAAACCAGTTGACCCCGGCGGGTGTGTGCAAGGCACACGGCGGGATGCACCAAATCCGCCGCACACCCTACGGTTGAAAATTGACCCGTGCTCGCGTTCGTATTCCGGGCGAAGTGAGCGAATTCATAGACCCGGTTTACGAAGCGTGAATCCCCGCTGAGCAATCAGTGGACCAGGAGAAAACCATGAAAGTCTCGGCATCTGTCAAGAAAATGTGCCGCAATTGCAAAGTCATCCGCCGCAAGGGCGTGGTTCGCGTGATCTGCACCGACCCACGTCACAAGCAGCGCCAGGGTTGATCCCCGGCAGGCGAACTATCACGGTATCAGAGGACAGCTATGGCACGTATTGCTGGCATCAACATCCCGCCGCACAAGCACACTGAAATTGGCTTGACGCACATCTACGGCATTGGCCGCACCACCGCGCAGAAGATCTGCTCGAACGCCGGTATTCCCTTCAACAAGAAGATCAAGGAATTGACCGACGGCGACCTGGAAAAGATCCGGGACGAAGTGGGCAAGCTCACCATCGAAGGTGACCTGCGTCGCGAGCTGTCCATGAACATCAAGCGCCTCATGGACATCGGCTGCTACCGCGGTTTCCGTCACCGCCGTGGTCTGCCTTGCCGTGGCCAGCGCACCCGCACGAATGCCCGTACTCGCAAGGGTCCGCGCAAGGCAATCGCCGGCAAGAAGTGATCTTCGCCATTCAATGAGATACTGTCCCCGGTCTCGGCCGGGGCGCGTCGAGAGAGAAGGTTTTTATGGCTAAAGCACCTGCCAACAGCGCGGCCCGCCGCGTGAGCAAGAAGATCCGCAAGAACATTGCGGACGGCATCGCTCACGTGCACGCCTCGTTCAACAACACCATCATCACCATCACGGACCGCCAGGGCAATGCCCTGTCGTGGGCCTCGAGTGGTGGTCAGGGCTTCAAGGGCTCGCGCAAGTCCACACCTTTCGCAGCCCAGGTGGCCGCTGAAGTGGCTGGCCGCGCCGCCCAAGAGCAAGGCATCAAGAACCTGGACGTCGAGATCAAGGGCCCCGGTCCTGGTCGTGAGTCGTCGGTTCGCGCCCTGGCGTCGCTGGGCATCCGGATCAACTCGATCTCGGACGTGACCCCGGTGCCGCACAACGGTTGCCGCCCTCAGAAGCGTCGCCGCATCTGATACGGCTCTGCGCGCCTCGCCTGCGGCTTGTCCGTCGGCGAGGCGTTGCCTTTTGGTGATGTGTTCTTGCGCTGCAGGAGCCGCACCACTCGCAAGACCCGCGAGCACGGTGGTCATTGACAAATCCATTCGGATCTGTCTGGTATCCATCCGACAAGGGTTGCCTGTGGCTATAATCACAGGTTTTTCGCGCGCCTGCCGCTTTTGAAGCGGCTGACGCCATTTCAAGACCACCGTTCGAGCGCACAACAACATCCGCCGAACTCGCGTCGGACGGCCCATGCCGCCGCTGACGTCAGATTGATTTGAGAGGATACTCAAGTGGCACGTTATCTCGGACCCAAGGCCAAACTGGCCCGCCGCGAAGGCACCGACCTGTTCCTGAAGAGCGCCCGTCGTCCCATCAGCGACAAGGCCAAGTTCGATTCCAAGCCTGGTCAGCATGGCCGTACCTCTGGTTCGCGCACTTCCGACTTCGGCCTGCAACTGCGTGAAAAGCAGAAGGTCAAGCGCATGTATGGCGTGCTGGAAAAGCAATTCCGCCGCTACTTCGCCGAAGCCGAGCGTCGCAAGGGCAACACCGGCTCGAACCTGCTGTCGCTGCTGGAATCGCGTCTGGACAACGTCGTCTACCGCATGGGCTTCGGCTCTACGCGCGCTGAAGCTCGCCAACTGGTGGGCCACAAGGGCGTGACGGTGAACGGCCAGGTCGTGAACATCCCTTCGTACAGCGTCAAGTCCGGCGACATCGTCGGCGTGCGCGACAAGGCCAAGAAGCAGACCCGCGTGCTGGAAGCCGTGAAGCTGGCCGATTCCATCGGTCTGCCGGGCTGGGTTCAGGTCGACGCCACCAAGCTGGAAGGCGTCTTCAAGAAGGCCCCCGACCGTGATGAGTTCGGTGCCGACATCAACGAATCGCTGATCGTCGAACTGTACTCGCGTTGATTTTTCAGGGCCTTCGGGCATGGGCCACCTTGGCCCTGCCCGGTGGCCCTGTGGTCATTTTTTCAAAAGTCGCCGGTCGCAAGACCGGCTCGTCCATCAGCCTTATCGGTGTAACGAGCCGAGGGTATTGACAGGAAGGCCTCATGCAAACCACGTTGCTGAAACCCAAAGCCATCCAGGTGGAGCCGCTGGGCGGCCACCGCGCCAAAGTCACACTCGAGCCTTTCGAGCGCGGCTATGGCCACACGCTCGGCAACGCGCTGCGGCGCGTGCTGCTGTCGTCGATGGTGGGTTTTGCGCCGACGGAAGTCACCATCGCCGGTGTGCTGCACGAATACTCCACGCTGGACGGCGTGCAGGAAGACGTCGTGCACATCATGCTGAACCTCAAGGGCGTGGTGTTCCGTCTGCACAACCGTGACGAAGTCACCCTGGTGCTGCGCAAGGATGGCGAAGGCCCGGTCACGGCCGCCGACATCCAGACCCCCCACGACGTCGAGATCGTGAACCCCAACCATGTCATCTGCCACCTGTCGCAAGGCGGCAAGCTGGACATGCAGATCAAGGTCGAGAAGGGCCGTGGCTATGTGCCCGGTACCCTGCGCCGCTACGGCGAAGAGACCAAGGCCATCGGCCGCATCGTGCTGGACGCGTCTTTCTCTCCCGTCAAGCGCGTGAGCTACACGGTCGAAAGCGCCCGTGTGGAGCAGCGTACCGACCTGGACAAGCTGGTCATGGAAATCGAAACCAACGGCGCCATCTCGCCCGAGGAAGCGATCCGTGCGTCGGCCAAGATCCTGGTGGAGCAACTGGCCGTGTTCGCACAGCTGGAAGGCAGCGAGCTGGGCGGCTTCATCGATGCGCCTGCCAAGGCTGCGCAGAACTTCGATCCGATCCTGCTGCGTCCTGTGGACGAGCTGGAACTGACCGTGCGTTCGGCCAACTGCCTGAAGGCCGAGAACATTTACTACATCGGCGACCTGATCCAGCGCACCGAGACCGAGCTGCTCAAGACCCCGAACCTGGGTCGCAAGTCGCTCAACGAAATCAAGGAAGTGCTGGCGTCGCGTGGTCTGGCCCTGGGCTCGCGCCTGGAAGCCTGGCCGCCTCAAGGTCTGGACAAGCGTTGATATTTTGAAAGTGGGTGGCTCACAGAGCCATCCGGTGCACCCGGCGGTACCTTGAAACGGCCGTCGGTTTTATAAGGAAAGGAAAGCACCATGCGTCACGGAAACGGACTCCGTAAACTCAACCGCACCTCGTCGCATCGCCTGGCGATGCTGCGCAACATGGCCAACTCGCTCATCGAGCACGAAGCCATCAAGACCACGGTCCCCAAGGCCAAGGAACTGCGCCGCGTTGTCGAGCCTTTGATCACCCTGGCCAAGGAGCCGACAGTGGCCAATCGCCGTCTGGCGTTCGACCGCCTGCGCAACCGCGACAACGTGGTCAAGCTGTTCGACGTGCTGGGCCCTCGTTTCGCCAAGCGCCCTGGTGGCTACACCCGCATCCTGAAGATGGGCTTCCGCGTGGGCGACAACGCTCCGATGGCCTACATGGAGCTGGTTGAGCGCACGGAAGAGGCTGAGGCCCCTGAAGCTGCTGCTGAATAAGCAGACACTTTGAACGGTGGTGCAAGCCGTCGTCCATTGAAGAAGCCGGCAGTGATGCCGGTTTTTTTTATTGGCGCTTTCAGATAAGTTTTCTGCGCAACCTTGTGCAAATCAGCAAAAGCATGCTATAGTTTACTTCTCTGCCGCGGGGTGGAGCAGTCTGGTAGCTCGTTGGGCTCATAACCCAAAGGTCGTAGGTTCAAATCCTGCCCCCGCAACCACTTTTAGTGAACAAACGCCGGCCAGTCCGGCGTTTGTGCTTTCTGCGTAAGTTTCACCTTCACGCACGCGATGCGCACCTCACCCAGCAGGGCGCGCAAGGCCTCACGGGCTTCAGCCACGTTGTCGATCTGCTCCAAGCTGTTGACCAGTTGCTGGTAGATGTCTTTCGCCCTTGGCAGGATTTGCGACGGTTCAACCTGCTCTATGGCCTCCAGTTCGGCCTTGGCCTCGGCTTGCCGAGCCTCTGCGGCCAGTAGCGCTTCATCAGTGGTCGTCGTGAAGATGCCGGCCTTGATCGCCGCGAGGATGTTGGATGCCTCTTGCTGTGCCTTGTACGAGGGAGCCGGCTCAGATCTTGGTTGACGCTTTGTCAGATGACCTCGCTCGACGCGCAGCCAACACGGCAACCAAGCCCAGCACCATCAACGCGCTCGTGCCTGGCTCCGGGATGCTGGCAACCTGAGTCAGAGTCGCCAGCGAACTGGACGATGAGCTCGTGCTGAAACGCGTGCCGATGAAGTCAGACAAGGTCCGGCCGTTGAACTCTGCCAGGGCATAGCTGCTGAACAGGCTCAGGTCGGCGCGGAAGTAGAGCTCAACGCCAGAACCCAGCGCATTGATCTGGACGAAGTCGGCCAACTCCCAGAAGCTGTTGTTCGACAATTGCAGGATCGGGTTGGCCAGTGAGACGCCATCTAACGAGAACGACAACAAGTCGTAGCGCACAACCTGCGTGCTAGAGGGCTGCGGTGTGGGCTGCGCATCGTTGTAGCTGAAGCTTCCGTAGTGGCCATCCACGGTGGTGAACTCGTAGGTGACGGGCGCAGCGAAAGCGCCGGCTGACAATGCCATGCTGGCGGCGAGGGCCGCGTACCGAATAGCGTGTAAGACGGAGTTCGACATGGCCTGGTCCCTTTTTAGTGAGGCCGCGTAGGCCCCGTCTGGACCTTATACGGCTAAAGGGCCCGCCCGCATCTATTCCAACATTTCGGGTGGATTTGTTTCCCTTGATCGAGGGGCTTCCTTCATCCCTGCAAAGCTGTGCTCTGCTGCGCCGCGTGAGGAAGTGCCGCAGCCCGATCGGATTGCCTTGATCCGGGGACATGCAATGAAGTTGGCGCCGGCTGGTGCTCTGCTTGCGCCGACGTGATCATGAATGACCAATCAGTCATTCATCCAGGGTGATGGAGCAGGATTTCAATCCAAGGGCCTTGCATACCGCTGTTTCCGCTCCATCCCAGGCGTCAGCCTCGGCCACTTCGAAGGGCACTTCCACGCCCGCATCGTTGAAGAGCTCTCTGTTGAAGCTGGATGTGGCCGCGTCCTCGGGCGAGATGCCAAGCTTCTGGAAGTATTCGACCAACCAGGCCGCGGCCTTGGTGTGTTGGTCGGGCGACGCTCCGGGGATGTCGACGGTGATGGTGGTGCTCATGGGCGAATTACACCACCAGAACGTTCTTCCTGGCATCGTCCATCGGTGCTGTGGTCATGGTGACCGACATGCTTCACACCCCACACCCCCATGGCCTCGACGATCAGTTGGAGCCGTTCTTCGGCTTGGGGCAGCAACCTCCATGCAAGCACGAAGGATCCTCAAAGCAGGAGATCAGCACCCAAAAAAGGTCACCATGAGTGTCGGCTCCTTTGCAGGCTCAGCCCTTGAGGATTTGATCCCTGCGTTTCGATTCAGCCGCCCGCTGCTTGGCTTCCGCCGATACCCATATCGGTTTGAAGCCCGTGAATTTGGAAAGCAGCAGGCCGAGAACGACCAGTGCGAGGAAGCCGGCGAAGCCGATGGCGATGAGGTTCATTGGCCATGGTACTCCTTCGAGGCGCTGCGTGGGTGAGACTCCATGGCCCATGGATGCGAGTCAAGGAACCGGAACAGGGCTTGGGTTCACTCGCCTGTCGTAGCGGGCCAGACCTAGGTCGTCAGCCTGGATCTCCGGCACGCGGCCGGACATCAGATCGGCCAGCAAGCGGCCCGAACCGCAGGCCATGGTCCATCCCAGCGTGCCGTGCCCGGTGTTCAGGTACAGGTTGCGCAGCGGGGTGGCGCCTACGATGGGCGTGCCATCGGGGGTCATGGGGCGCAGGCCGGCCCAGAAGGAGGCCTTGGGAAGATGGCCTGCGTCCGGGAAAAGGCCGTCGAGGCACATCTCCAGTGTCATGCGGCGATGGGCACGAAGGCTCAGGTCGAAGCCACGCAGTTCGGCCATCCCTCCCACGCGGATGCGTTGATCAAGTCGTGTGATCGCGACCTTGTGGCTCTCGTCGAGCACCGTTGACTGAGGCGCGCGCGCCGGGTCCACGATGGGCACGGTGAGCGAGTAGCCCTTGACAGGGTAGACGGGGATGTCCACCAGGGATTGCAGCAGGCCCGTGGAGAAGGCTCCCAGCGCGAGCACATAGGCATCGGCGCGCCAGGTCTGCCCGTCCATGCGGACGCCAGTGATCTGCTGGTGATCCGCTTCGAGGGCATGGATGGTCGCGCCGAAGTGAAAGTTCACGCCCAGTGCGCGTGACAGATCGGCCAGGCGCGTGGTGAAGAGCTGACAATCGCCTGTTTCATCGCCTGGCAGGCGCAGGCCACCGACCAGGATGTCGGTGTTCAGGGCGGGCTCGACACGGCGCAAGGCCAAAGCGTTGTCCAGCAGCTCGTGAGGCACGCCGGCGCTTTTCAGCACGGCGACGTCCTTGGCGGTGTTGGCCAGTTGCTCCGGTGTGCGAAAGACCTGCAGCGTGCCTTGCTGGCGGCCTTCATACGCGATGCCCGTGTCCTCCCGCAAGGTGCGCAGGCAATCGCGGCTGTATTCGGCCAGGCGCACCATGCGCGCCTTGTTGATGGCGTAGTGCTCGGGCGTGCACTGGCGCAGCAGCTGCCACATCCAGCGCCATTGCGCCAGGCTGCCATCCAGGCCGATGGCCAGGGGCGCGTGGGCCTGCAGCATCCACTTCAGGGCCTTGAGCGGCACGCCGGGTGCGGCCCAGGGCGAGGCATAGCCCGGAGATATCTGCCCGGCATTGGCGAAGCTGGTTTCTTGCGCGGGGCCGGGCTGCCGGTCGACCACGCTGACCTCGTGGCCGGCCCGCGCCAGGTAGTAGGCCGTGGTGGTGCCGATGACGCCGCTGCCCAGAACAATGATCTTCATGGGGCGGCCTGCATGCGTGGCACCAGGGCGTTTTCAGCTCACTGGCTGCTCGGGAAGTTGAACACCGCCTTCTCACGCACGCCGGACGAAGGCCAGCGCTGCGTGATGGTCTTGCGGCGCGTGTAGAAGCGCACGCCATCCGGGCCGTAGGCGCTCAGGTCACCGAACAGCGAGCGTTTCCAGCCGCCGAAGCTGTGGAAGGCCACGGGCACGGGCAGCGGCACGTTCACACCCACCATGCCGACCTTGATGCGGTCGGTGAAGTAGCGTGCGGCCTCGCCGTCGCGCGTGAAGATGCAGGTGCCGTTGCCATACTCGTGCGCATCGATCAGGGCCATGGCCTCGTCGAGCGAGGGCACGCGCACGAGGCTGAGTACCGGGCCGAAGATCTCGTCGCGGTAGATGCTCATCTCGGGCTTGACACGGTCGAAAAGGCAGCCGCCCAGGAAGTAGCCGTCGCCCGCGTCCTTGACCTGTACCTGCCGGCCATCGACCACCAGCTGTGCGCCTTCGTGCACTCCGGCGTCCACATAGCCACGCACCTTGTCGAAGTGGGCGCGCGTGACCAGCGGGCCCATGTCGTTGCCTTCCACGGTGCCGGGGCCCACCTTCATCTGGCTGAGGGCGGTGGCCAGGCGGTCGGCCAGCGCATCACCGATCGCGTCACCCACGGCGACCACCACGGGGATGGCCATGCAGCGTTCGCCGCAGGATCCATAAGCCGCGCCCATCAGCGCCGACACGGCGTTGTCCAGATCCGCGTCGGGCATGACCACTGCATGGTTCTTGGCACCGCCCAGGGCCTGCACGCGCTTGCCGCTGGCACAGCCGCGGGTGTAGATGGATTCGGCGATGGGGGTGGAGCCGACGAAGCTCACGGCCTGCACGATCGGGCTGTCGAGCAGCGTGTCCACGGCCTCCTTGTCGCCATTGACCACGTTGAGCACGCCCGGCGGCAGGCCGGCTTCCAGCGCCAGTTGCGCCAGCAGCAGGGTGGAGGAGGGCGTCTTCTCCGACGGCTTGAGCACAAAGGTGTTGCCGCAGACGACGGCCAGCGGCCACATCCACAGCGGCACCATGGCCGGGAAGTTGAAGGGCGTGATGCCGGCGACCACGCCGAGCGGCTGGAACTCGCTCCATGAGTCGATGGCCGGGCCGACGTTCTTGGTGTGCTCGCCCTTGAGCAACTCGGGCGCGCCACACGCGAACTCCACGTTCTCGATGCCCCGCTGCAACTCACCCAGCGCGTCGCTCAGCACCTTGCCGTGCTCGGAAGTGATGAGCGCGCAGATCTGGTCGGATCGTTCTTCGAGCAGTTGCTTGAAGCGGTACATCACGCGGGCGCGCTTGGCCGGGGGGGTGTCGCGCCAGGCGGGGAAGGCTGCATGGGCGCTGTTGATGGCCTGCTCGACCGTGGTCTTGGAGGCCAGGGCCACGCGCTTGGTGACGCGGCCTTGGGCGGGGTCGTAAACCTCTTGTGTGCGTGCTGTGTCAGAAACAGTCTGGCCGTTGATGAGGTGTCCGACGGTCTGCATGGTGGTGCTGCTCATTGTTGTTCGGTGCTGTTCTTGTCTTGGGACTTGTCTTGGGCGTGTGTTGGAAGGATTGTCGCGGAAGGGCTCAGGCCTGCTGGTCAAGGGCATCGCCCAGCACCGCCACCAGCGCATCGATCTGATCCGGGGTAGAGATGAAGGGCGGCGCCAGCTGGATGGTGTCGCCGCCGAAGCGCACGTAGTAGCCCTGCTGCCAGCAACGCATCGCGATCTCGAAGGGGCGGCGTGCCGGGTCGCCTGGCAACGAATCGATCGTGAAGCCGGCGGCCAGGCCGATGTTGCGGATGTCCTTGATGTGGCGCCGGCCCTTGAGGCCGTGCACGGCGTTCTCGAAATGCGGTGCCAAGGTGCGTACCAGGCCGGGGCCGTCGGCTTGTTCCAGCACGTCCAGCGTGGCCAGGGCCGCGGCGCAGGCCACGGGGTGCGCCGAGTAGGTGTAGCCGTGCGGGAACTCCACCAGGTGCTCTGCGCCCCCGGCGGCCATGAAGGCGTCGTGGATCTCTCCCTTGACGACGACGCCGCCCATCGGGATCACGCCGTTGGTGATCTGCTTGGCGAAGTTGAGGATATCGGGCGTGACGCCGAAGGCCTCGGCGCCTGTCCAGGCGCCCGTGCGGCCGAAGCCGGTGATCACCTCGTCGAAGATCAGCAGGATGTGGTGGGACGTGCAGATCTCGCGCAGGCGCTGCAGGTAGCCCTTGGGCGGCACGATCACGCCGGCCGAGCCGGAGAAGGGCTCGACGATCACGGCGGCGATGTTCGAGGCATCGTGCAGGGCNCGATCACGCCGGCCGAGCCGGAGAAGGGCTCGACGATCACGGCGGCGATGTTCGAGGCATCGTGCAGGGCAATCAGTTCCAGCAGCTCGTCGGCCAAGTGCGCGCCGTCGTCCGGCAGGCCGCGCGTGAAGGCATTGCCCGGCAGCAGGGTGTGGGGCAGGTGGTCCGCCTGCAAGCCTTCGCCATAGAGCTTGCGGTTGCCGCCGATGCCGCCCACGCTGATGCCGCCGTAGTTGACGCCGTGGTAGCCCTTGAGCCGGCCGATCAGGCGCGTCTTGCTGGCCTGCCCTTTCAGGCGCCAGTAGGCCCGCGCGATCTTGAGCGAGGTATCTGCCGCTTCAGAGCCCGAGCCGGTGAAGAACACGTGGTCCAGGCCCTCGGGCATGTGGCCCACGATGCGCTCGGCCAGCTGGAAGGACAGCGGGTGCCCGAACTGGAAGGCCGGCGCATAGTCCAGCGTGCTGACCTGGCGGGCGACGGCCTGGGCGATCTCGTCGCGGCCATGGCCCAGGCCGCAGGTCCACAGGCCCGACAGGCCGTCGAAGATCTCGCGGCCATCGGCGTCGCGGTAGTGGCAGCCACGGGCGCTCACGAGCAGACGCGGATCCTGCTTGAACTGCCGGTTGGCGGTGAAGGGCATCCAGTGCGCGTCGAGCTGGGCGGCGCTCAGAGGCACGGGGGCAGGGGAGGGCAGGTCGCTCAGGTCCATGGCGGTGTGCGGTCTGTTGGGCGCAGAGGTGGGCGCCAGGTGAAGAATTCAGGCCATTGTGACCAGCCTGTCTGTTCTAATAAACAGGCATCTATCGCCGCTTGCTTGCATAGGATTGAAACTTTCATGGTCAAGAAGGCCCTGCTCGGCCAAGTCAGTGATTCGGAGATCCGGCTGCTTCGCATCTTCAAGGTGGTGGTGGAGTGCGGTGGCCTGTCCGCGGCCGAACTGGAACTCAACATCGGCCGCTCGACCGTCAGCCGGCACCTGAAGGATCTGGAAACGCGGCTGGGCCTGGTGCTGTGCCGGCGCGGGCGGGCCGGCTTCGCGCTCACGCCCGATGGCCAGCGCGTCTATGACGGTGCCCAGCGCCTGCTCGACGCCATGGATGGCTTTCGCAATGACGTGAGCGAGATGCATGCCGAGCTGGTCGGCACCTTGTCCATCGGCCTGTTCGACAAGACCATCACCAACCCGCAGGCGCACATCGACCTGGCCATCCGGGATTTCCGGGGCACGGCGCCCAGCGTGGCACTCGATTTCACCGTGGCCTCGCTCAACGAGATCGAATCTGGCGTGATCGACGGGCGGCTGCATCTGGGCATCGTGCCGGACCACCGCCGCTCGGACAGCCTGGACTACCTGGAGCTGTTCGACGAGACCATGTACCTGTATTGCGGCCGGCAGCACCCGCTGTTCGGCCGCGACCATGCGCGGCTGGCGTGGGACCAGCTGCAGGCCTGCGACCACGCGGCCCTGGCCTTCCACTCGCCCAACATGGAGGCCACCCACCGCTTCAGCCTGCGCCGCCAGGCCACGGCCAGCGACCAGGAGGCCATCGCCCTGCTGATCCTGTCGGGTCGCTACGTGGGCTTCCTGCCCGACCACTATGCAGAGGCCTTCGTGCGCGATGGGCTGATCGAGCGCGTGGCGCACCCGGAGTGCATGTACGGCGTGCGTTTCGTGGCGATCACGCGGCGTTCGCCCGAGCCTTCCCGGCCGGTGAGGGCCTTCCTGGACGCCCTGGCAGGGGCGCATCACCCAGGCTGAATGCGTGCACCTTCCCCGCGCTTGGGCTGCGCGGGAAGATCCCCAGGCAGCCCGCGAGCGCTGGCGGCGTTAGAATCGACAGTCTGACGCCCGCCCACCGCCCCGGCCGCATGGTTCCTCTCGCCCTTGTCGTGGCGGGCGGCCCGGTACCTCGGTGCATCCGGGCAGTCCCCGAAAGGAATACCCCATGTCGATGGACGACCGCGACGGCAAGATCTGGATGGACGGCGAGCTGGTGGAGTGGCGCGACGCCAAGATCCACGTGCTGACCCACACGCTGCACTATGGCTGCGGCGCCTTCGAAGGCGTGCGCGCCTACAAGACCGCGCAGGGCACGGCCATCTTCCGTCTGCAGGAACACACCAAGCGCCTGTTCAACAGCGCCAAGATCCTGCGCATGACGATCCCCTACACCTTCGACCAGGTGATGCAGGCGCAGATCGACGTGGTCAAGGCCAACAACCTGGAAAGTGGCTACCTGCGTCCCCTGGTGTGGCTGGGCTCCGAGAAGATGGGCGTGAGCCCCAAGGGCGCCAAGGTGCACCTGATGGTGGCCGGCTGGCCCTGGGGCGCCTACCTGGGCGAAGAAGGCCTCAAGCGCGGCATCCGCGTCAAGACCTCCAGCTACACGCGCCACCACGTCAACATCACCATGACGCAGGCCAAGGCCGTCAGCAACTACAGCAACTCCATCCTGGCCAACCTCGAAGCCACCGAAGACGGCTACGACGAGGCCCTGCTGCTGGACAGCACCGGCTTCGTCTCCGAAGGCGCGGGCGAGAACCTGTTCATCATCAAGGACGGCGTGCTGTACACGCCCGACCTGTCGGCCGGCGCCCTCAACGGCATCACCCGCAACACCATCTTCGCGATCTGCAAGGACCTGGGCCTGGAGCTCAAGGAAAAGCGCATCACCCGCGACGAGGTCTACATCAGCGACGAGGCCTTCTTCACGGGCACGGCCGCGGAGGTCACGCCCATCCGCGAACTGGACCGCATCGAGATCGGCCAGGGCTCGCGTGGCCCCATCACCGAGAAGATCCAGGCCGCGTTCTTCGACATCGTCAACGGACGCAACCCGAAGTACGCCGAGTGGCTGACCAAGGTCTGATCTTTCCGAGCGTCAACAGGAGTTCACGATGAGCGCGAACGTGCAAACCCCCAAGGCCGTGGTCGAAGTGACGGCCGCCGATCTGCAGGGCCCCGGCGTGGTGTTCTGCCCCAACCCCAAGCAGACGCTGTGGAGCAACCATCCCAAGGTCTATCTGGATGTGGCGACGACGGGCGAGGCCCGTTGTGCCTACTGCGGGACGGTCTACAAGCTCAAGGCAGGCGAGAAGGTCGGGCACGGGCATTGACGGGCTCGCAATCACCACCCATGCAGAGGGCCGCCTTTTGGGCGGCCTTTTTCATGAACTGGCGAGCCCCGCGTGGCGTCTGCCGCACCCGACCCTGCACAATCCCCTGCCATGAAAGTTCTGTTCTCTCGCACCGGGCCGTTTTTCCTGGTGGCTTTGATCACGGTGGTCCTGACCGCCTCGGTGTTGCCCCTTCACGCCCTGGCGCATGAGGAGCCGGCTCGTCCGCGCATCGGCCTGGTCTTGTCTGGTGGCGGCGCGCGCGGCCTCAGCCATGTGGGCGTTCTCAAGGTGCTCGAACGCGAGCGGATCCCGGTCGACGTGATTGCCGGAACCTCCATGGGGGCCATCGTGGGCGGTCTCTACGCCGCGGGCATGACCGCGGGCGAGGTGGAGAAAGAGGTGCTGCGCCTGGACTGGGACAATGTCTTTGCGTCCCGCGTGGAGAGACGCGAGCTGTCGCAGCGGCGCAAGGAGCAGGATTTCGAGGTGGCGCCGCTGTTCGAACTGGGCGTCGGGGCGGATGGCGTGCGCGCCCCGCTGGGACCGGTCTCCAGCCATGGCCTGGAAGCCCACCTGCGCCGCCTGACCCTGCCGGCGCGTCAGTACACCGATTTCGACCAGATGCCCACGCCCTTCCGGGCCGTGGCCACCGACATGGAAACCGGCCAGCCCGTCATCCTGAAGGACGGCGACCTGGCCACGGCCCTGCGCAGCAGCATGTCGGTGCCCGGCGTGTTCGCGCCGGTGGAAGTCAAGGGCCGCATCCTCGGAGATGGCGGCCTGGTCAACAACACACCGGTGGATGTGGCCCGCGCCATGGGCGCCGAGCGCCTGATCGTCGTCAACATCGGCACGCCGCTGTCCAAGCGGGACACGCTGTCCTCGTTCACCGGCGTGACGGCGCAGATGATCAACATCCTCACCGAGCAGAACGTGCAGCGCAACCTGGCCACGCTCACGCCGCGGGATGTGCTGATCGCGCCCACGCTCGATGGCTTGACGGCGGGCGATTTCAACCGCGCCCGCGATTTCATGGTCCAGGGCGAGATCCAGGCGGAGGCGTTGGTGCTGCGCATGCAGGACATGAAGGTCAGCGAGGCCGAGTACGCCCGCTGGCAGGCCCAGCGCAAGGCCCGCCCCCTGCCCAAGGCCGGCCCGCTGCGTGAGGTGCGTTTCAACGGATCACAAAGCACCCATCCCGAAACCATCTCCGACACGCTGGAAACGCGCGCTGGCGAAGAGTTCGACGTGGGCCGTGCCGAGCGTGACCTGCGTCGCCTGGCCGCCACGGGCGATTACCTGCGCACCGACTACCGCCTGGAGCGCATGCCCGAGGGCGAAGGCCTGGTCTTCGACCTGCAGGACAAGCCCTGGGGGCCGGACTACATCCAGCTGGGCCTGGATTTCTCGGCCGACACCGAAGGTCGCAGTGCCTTCAACCTCAAGCTGGTGCACAACCGCCACTGGCTCGATGACAGCGGCGCCGAGTGGCGCAACTTCGTCCGCCTGGGCTCGACCCCGTCGATCCTGACCGAGTGGTACCGGCCGATGGGCTGGCAGATGCCCGATGGCCTGCGGGCTTTCGTGGCCGTCAACGGTGGCCTGCAGCGCCGCAGCACGGACGTCTACACCGACCCGGTCGACAAGCCCGTGCTGGCCTTGTCCACGGTGTCACGCTCGTTGGGTGCGGACGTGGGCCTGACCTGGCGCGAGCTGGGCGAGGTGCGTCTGGGCTGGTCCAACCAATGGGGTCGCGACGAGCCCGAGCTGATCTCTGCGCGTTGGCAGGGCGTGCAGACCACGCAGCGCTGGACGGAAAAAGGCTTTCGCCTGCGCGGCGTGTTCGACCAGCTCGACAGTGCCTACTTCCCGACCCAGGGCTGGCGCGTCGAGGGGCTGTATGTCAACGGTGAGCGCAATGGCAGTGACCTGTCGCAGGCCGCCAAGGGACACATGAGCCGCTGGGACCTCAACGCCCAGGCGGCGGCCAGTGTCGGCCCCCACATCTTCCAGGTGGCTGCGCGCGTGGCCGGGGCCACCGGTGCATTGCCCGATCTGCCGCGTTACGGCTTGGGCGGCTTTCAGCAGCTGTCGGGCTACGCGGCCGACCAGCTCAGTGGCCAGCAGGTGGCGCTGGTGCGTGCCGGCTACGCCGTGCGCCTGGCCACGGCCCCGCTGACGCGCGGCGTGTACCTGGGCGGCAGCCTGGAGGCCGGCAATGCCTGGCAGCGATGGAGCGAGTCCGAAGAAGGCCGCTGGCGCCACGGCATGAGCCTGTACCTGGGGGCAGACACCTCGCTGGGCCCGGTGTTCGCGGCCATCGGTGCCGCACAAGGCGTGCGGCCCGTGCTGATGATCTTCGTGGGCCGCCCTTGATCAGACGCGGCTGAGCATCGAGCCGGCCGTGCTGCGCAGGTGGTCCATGATGTGCGCGGCGATCTTGGGCAGAGGCAGCACTTCGTTGATGGCGCCGGCCGCGATGGCCTCGCGCGGCATGCCGAACACCACGCAGGTGGCTTCGTCCTGGGCCACGCAGTAGGCGCCGGCATCGCGCATCTCGCGCATGGCCGTGGCGCCGTCCGCGCCCATGCCGGTCAGCATGACGGCGATGGCGTTCGGGCCCACGCAGGCGGCGGCTGATTTGAACAGCACCTCCACGCTGGGCTTGTGGCGGTTGACCGGGTCGCCGTCGCGTACGCGGGCCACGTAGTTGGCGCCGGATTTCTCGACGCTCAGGTGCAGGCCACCGGGCGCGATGTAGGCATGGCCTGGCAGGATGCGCTCGCCATCCTCGGCCTCTTTCACGCGGATCTTGCACAGGCCGTCCAGGCGGGCGGCGTAGTTGCGCGTGAAGCCGGGCGGCATGTGCTGGGTGATGACCACGGCCGGGCAGTCGGCCGGCAGCGCGGTCAGCACCTCCTTGGTGGCCTCGGTGCCGCCGGTGGAGGCGCCGATGAAGAAGATTTTTTCGGTGGACAGCCGGCCCAGCGAGGCCAGCGTCACACGGGGTGCGGCCGGTGGGCGGGGGGCCGGGTGGTGTGCGCCGCTGCCGGACGATCCATGCGCGGTCGGCACCGCATGCGCCCCGGTGCTCATCATCGAGGCCGGTGCAGGCGGTGGGCGATGGATGCGCGCCTTCGAGGCCACGCGGATCTTGTCGGTGATGTCGTGCGACAGTTGGCGCAGGCCGTCGGCCACGCCGATCTTGGGCTTGGCCACGAAGTCGATCGCGCCCAGCTCCAGCGCCTTGAGCGTCACGTCCGCGCCGCGCTCGGTCAGCGTTGACACCATCACCACCGGCATGGGCCGCAGCCGCATCAGCTTGGACAGGAAGTCGATGCCGTCCATCTTGGGCATCTCCACGTCCAGCGTGATCACGTCGGGGTTGAGGTTGCGGATCATTTCGCGTGCCACGAGCGGATCGGCTGCGGCACCGATGCACTCCATGTCCGGCTGGCGGTTGATGATCTCGGCCAGCAGGCTTCGCACCAGCGCTGAATCGTCCACCACCACCACTCGTGTCTTTGCCATGGTCGGCCTCTCGAATCGTCTTGTCAGGTTCAGAACAGGTCCACGGAACCGCCGCCGCTCGAGGCGGGCGTGGCGGCCTTCTGCAGGGCCGCGCGTTCCTGGGCCACCAGGGCTTCCGGGTTGCTGGGGGCCAGTCGCTTGACCATGGCCTTGCCGCTGTGCGGGAAGAAGCACACCTTGCGGGGGTACACGTCCATCACGTCCTTGGACACGATGGGGATGCGCTCCGTCTTGAGGTAGTCCATCACGAAGGCGGTGTTGCGCTCGCCCACGTTCAGGCTGTTCATGCCCGAAAGCACCGCGCCACCGCCGAAGACCTTCGCCTCCATCGTCATGCGGCTGGCGCCCATCTTCATCAACTCGTTGATCAGCAGTTCCATGGCGTACGAACCGTAGCGGCCGGAATCGTTGCCGTTGCCGCCGCTGTCGGGCAGCATGAAGTGGTTCATGCCACCGACGTGGGCCTGGCGGTCCCACAGGCACACGGCGATGCACGAGCCCAGGGTCGTCATGATCAGCAGGTCTTCGTCATGCACGAAGTACTCGCCGGGCAGGATCTTCACCGCATCGGACTGGAAATGCGCCTCGTAGAAGAAGAACGAGGCCTCGCCCGGCTTGGGCGTGCGGGCCTTCAGGCGGGCCAGCCGGTCGCGTTTGTGCGCGGCGATGGCATTACCCACCGTGGATGCGCCAGGATGCAGCCCTTGTCCGCCAAGGCGGGCTGAACTGCTGGAGTAGGGGCTGATCATGATGCGCTTGTGCTCCCGGCGGGGTTAGACCTTGTCATACACCGTCTTGCCGCGCAGCTTGAACAAGTCGCGCGCATCGGTGAAGTTTTCAGAATGGCCCACGAACAACAGCCCGTGGGGGCGCATCACGCCGTGCATGCGCTCGAGGACCTTGCGTTGTGTCGCATGGTCGAAATAGATCATCACGTTGCGGCAGAAGATCACGTCGAAGGGCTCGCCCATCGACCAGTGCGTCTGCATCAGGTTGAAGGGCTTGAACTCGATCATGCGTGCCAGCTCGGGCTTGACGCGGATCTGACCTTCGTTGCCGCCCTTGCCCTTGAGGAAGAACATGCGCAGGCGCGCCGGCGACAGACCGCGTGAGTCGACGTTGTACACCCCGCGCGAGGCGGTCTGCAGCACATTGGTGTCGATGTCGCTGGCCATGATTTTCACGCTGGCGTGCAGGCCCAGGGTCTCGGCCACCGTCATCGCAATGGAATAGGGCTCTTCGCCGGTGGAGGCCGCGCAGCACCAGATTCGGATGCTCTTGCCGGTGCCATGCGCCTTGAGCCACTCGGCGAAGGTGTGGAAATGGTGGTCTTCCCGGAAAAAGGCTGTCAGGTTGGTGGTCAGGCAGTTGACGAACTCCTGCCACTCGCGCTGGGCCGTGTCGCCCGAGGTCTGCTCCAGCCATTGCAGGTAGCTGTCGAAGGACTGGTGCTGGGTGTCGCGCAGGCGGCGCGACAGCCGGCTGTAGACCATCGCCTGCTTGCCTTCGTGCAGATGGATGCCGGCGCGCTGGTAGATCAGGGCCCGCACGCGGTCGAAATCGCGCGTGCTGAAATTGAACTCGCGGTCCTGGGCGGTGCCGATGGGGTCACGGGGCTGGGCGTTCATCATTCTTGCAGGGCAGGCTCGGCGAGGGGCGGGACAGGGAGATTCCTGTGCTCCGGTTCATATCGACAAATAGGACGCACGCTTGAGCGCCGCGTGCCATGGTGGTGACATTGCATCAACAATGGGGGTTTATCCCGCTAATTCCCGCGTCGAGTTTTTCGGGCACTGTTAGACTTTCCCCCATCTCCGCCCAATCCCGGAGCGTGTGCCATCGCCTCCACCATGCTGCCTGCTGTTCCCTGTCCAGAAGTCGACCTCGATCGGGCTGTTGCCCAGGATGGTGGTCTGAGGCTGGATCTGGCCCTCAACCTGCTTCAGCAGGCGGGATGGGTGCTCCCTGACGATCTGGCTCCCGATTCGCAGGAATGGTTGCAGGCCATCATCGATGGCCTGTGCGAGGTCTCCAGCCGCGACGCCCTGACGGGCCTGGTCAACCGCCGCCAGTTCGAGGTGGCCATTGCCCGCGAGGTCGACCGTGTCGCCCGTGCCGGCGAGCCGGCCCTGCTGCTGGTGCTGGACATCGACCATTTCAAGAGGGTCAACGACAGCCACGGCCATGCCGCCGGTGATGTCGTCATCCAGAGCGTGGCCGCCACCTTGCAGGAGTGCGTGCGCCCGATGGACACCGTCGCCCGCATCGGCGGCGAAGAGTTCGCCATCATCCTGCCCAACTGCCCTCCGGCCTTTGGCCAGGCGGTGGCCGAGCGCATCCGCAAGAAGGTCGCGTCCCAGCCGGTCGCCCTGATCGGTGGTCAGGCTTTGAACATCACCGTCAGCGTGGGCGGCGCGTTTGCGCCACAGTGGGTCCGCTCGTCCGCGGCCCTGTGGAGCGAACGGGCCGACCAGCAACTCTACCGCGCCAAGGCCGAAGGGCGCAACCTCACCTGTCTGGAAATGCCCCCGCTCACCGTCGTCAGCGCCGAAGAAAAAGGCTTGCTGTTCGGCGCGTTTGGGCAATCTGACGCACTCTCTGGTGTCGAAGAGGGCTTAGGTTCGGTCGACTAACTGCCGATGACCTATCCATGACCGCGATCATGACCGAACCCGAGCTGACCTCCGCCCCGCCCACCGTGCGACTGGCACGCACGTTGGCCGTGACCAGCGGCAAAGGCGGCGTAGGCAAGACCTTCTTCAGCGCCAACCTGGCAGCGGCCTTGAGCCGACAGGGCCTGAAGGTGCTGGTGCTGGACGCCGACCTGGGCCTGGCCAATCTGGACGTGGTCTTGAACCTCTATCCCAAGATCACGCTGCACGACGTCTTCACTGGCAAGGCGCAGTTGGAAGAAGCCATCCTGCCGGCACCCGGCGGCTTCTCCGTGCTGCTGGCCGGCTCCGGCCTGGTGGAGTACTCCCGCCTGACCTCCGAGGTGCGCGAGCAGTTGATGGACATCATCGCCAAGGTGTCGCCGCGCTTCGACGTGCTGCTGCTCGACACTGGTGCCGGCATCTCCGATGTCGTGCTGTTCGCCCTGTCGCTGGCCCATGAGGTGATTGTCGTGGCCACGCCCGAGCCCACCTCCATGACCGATGCCTATGCCACCATCAAGGTGCTGGCAGCGCAACAGGGCCGCGAGCAATTGCACATGGTGATCAACCAGGTGAACCGCACGGGCGAAGGCCGCGTGATCTGCCAGCAATTGCAGCAGGTGGTCGAGCGTTTCGTGCTGACGCCTGCGGGCACCTCGCCCAAACTCAGCTACCTCGGCGACATCCCGCTCGACGTGAATGTGCGTGGTGCCGTGCAACGTCGTGCGCTGCTGCTGGAGCTGCACCCGGGCTGCCCGGCCTCCCAGGGCGTGGTGCAGATCGCCACCAAGCTCAACAGCCGCAACTGACGGCCATCCCAGGCTGCCCGTGGGCGGCCGGGTGGCTTGCTTGCGGCTACAGTGCCGGCCATGACTTCCCCTGACGACGATACCCCGGCCGCCGACGGCAGCCAGCCGGCCACGGCCTATGACTGGGTGGGCGGCGATGCCGCCGTGCGCGCCCTGGTCGACCGCTTCTACGACCTGATGGACCTGGAGCCCGGCTACGCCGCGCTGCGGGCCGCACACCCGCCCGATCTCTCATCGGCGCGCGACAAGCTCTACTGGTTCCTCAGCGGCTGGCTGGGCGGGCCGAGCCACTACATCGAGCGCTTCGGCCACCCGCGCCTGCGGGCGCGGCACATGCCCTTCTCCATCGGCATCCTCGAGCGTGACCAGTGGCTGGCGTGCATGGCCCAGGCCATGCAGGAGCTGGCGCTGGATCCGGTGCTGCAGGAGCGCCTGCAAAAGGCCTTCTTCCAGACGGCAGACTGGATGCGCAACAAGGGCGTCTAAACGCCCGCGGCCTTTCAGGCTTCCTGCGCCTGCGTCGACGTGCTGGTCGACTGCAGCAGCACGACCAGCGCGCCGGCACCGCCTTCATCGCCCCGGGCCTGCACGAAGGCCAGCACCCGGTCGCTCTGCACCAGCCAGCGCTTGACCTTGTCCTTGATGACCGGCACGCGGCCCGGCGATCCCAGCCCCTTGCCATGCACCACGCGCACGCAGCGCCAGCCGCGCACCTGCGCATCGCGCAGGAAGCGGCCCAATGCCAGGCGGGCTTCTTCGCTGCGCAGGCCGTGCAGATCCACCTGGCCCTGCAGCGCCCACACGCCGCGACGCAGCTTGCGCAGCACATCTGGCCCGAGCTCAGGCCGGCGAAAGGCCAGGGATTCGTCGGTTTCCAGCAGCGTCTCGACATCGAACTCGTCAGAGAGCGATTCCACCAGCACGGCCTGCTCATCCTTCTGGCGGTGCTGGGGCAGGGGTTCGGGCGGTGTGCGGCGGGCCTGGGCCAGGTTCTTGTCGGGCAGGCGGTGCACCGGGCCGACGGATTGCTGGAACAGCACCTTCTCGTTGGCCCGTTGCTGCTGGGCCTTTTCTCGTTCCGCGCGGGCGGCTTTCTCAGCCTCGGCCCTGGCGGCGGCTTCACGCGCGGCCGATCGCAATGCCTTCTTCAAGTCGGCAAAGTCGTTGAGCGTGGTCGGTGCGGCGGGCTTGGAACGGGGTGGGCTCACGTCCGCAAGCCTACAACACCTTCAGAGCAATCCGCGCTCGGCGAACGACACAACGCCGGTGTGTCCCACCACGAAGTGATCCAGTACACGCACATCCACCAGCGACAGGCTGCTCTTGAGCGTCTGTGTGAGCAGTTCGTCGGCGCGTGAAGGCTCCAGCACGCCCGAGGGGTGGTTGTGCGCCAGGATCACAGCGGCCGCGTTGTGTGCCAGTGCGCGCTTGACGACTTCTCGTGGGTAAACGCTCGTTTGATTCAGCGTGCCCCTGAACATTTCCTCATCGGCCACCAGCCGGTGTTGCGCATCCAGAAAAAGCACGGAAAAAACTTCATGCGGCAGGCTGCCGATGCGTATCTGCAGGTAGTCACGCACCGTCTGGGGCGAGTCGAACACGGGGGATTCGCGCAGGCGGCCGTTGAGCCCGCGACGGGCCATCTCGGCCACCGCCAGCAGTTCGGCCCGCTTGGCCGGCCCCAGGCCCCTGATGCGGATCAGGCTGGCGGGCGGGGCGTGCAGCAACCCGGCCATGCCGCCCAGCTCATCGAGCATGCCTTGCGCCATCTGCAGCACGCCACGGCCTTTCAGGCCGGTGCGCAGCAGCAGGGCCAGCAGCTCGGCGTCGGCGAGGGCAGAGGCCCCCATGGCCAGCAATTTTTCGCGTGGCCGCATCGCGGCGGGCAGGTCTTTCATGAAGTGGCATCCCTGAGTCGTCATGTAAACCTAAAATTGTGCTTTCGCTTCTCCAATCGGCCCATCCTCCCTAAGGGGGTGGGCGTGTCCTCATGACCACTGCCGCTCCCACCGTTCAGCCCGGATCCTTCCTGACCCTGCACTACCGTCTGGCCGGCCCCGACGGCGCGGACCTGGTCAACACCTTCAACGACAAGCCGGCCACGCTGTCGCTGGGATCGGGTGAGCTCTCGCCCGATCTGGAGTCCCGCCTGATCGGCCTGGCCGAAGGCACGCGCACCACCATCGAGCTGGCGCCCGGCGAGGCCTTCGGCCCGCGCAACCCCGAGCTGCTGCAGCGCGTGGGCATGGGCCTGATGCGCGAACTGGGCGATCCCGATGAAACCTGGCACGTGGGCGATGTGGTGCAGTTCCCCACGCCCGACGGCCAGGGCCAGTTCGCCGGCGTGCTGCGCGAGCTCGATCCGGCCGGCGCCTGGGCCCTGTTCGACTTCAACCATCCGCTGGCCGGGCAGGGCGTCACCTTCGAGGTGCAGCTGATCGGCGTGCTGTGACCACCACCATGACCCCACCGACCACGCCCGCCCCCGTGCCGCACCAGGTGCAGGACGTGCTGCTGGCCGAGCCGCGCGGCTTCTGCGCCGGCGTTGATCGCGCCATCGAGATCGTCGAGCGCGCGTTGGCGCAGTTCGGTGCGCCGATCTACGTGCGCCACGAGATCGTCCACAACACCTATGTCGTCAACGACCTCAAGGCCAAGGGCGCGATCTTCATCGAAGAGCTGGCCGATGTACCACCCGGCGCCACGCTGATCTTCAGCGCGCATGGCGTGAGCCAGGAGGTGCGCCGCGAGGCCGACCGCCGGGGCTTTCAGGTCTACGACGCCACCTGCCCGCTGGTCACCAAGGTGCACATCGAGGTGGCCAAGCTGCGCCGCGAGGGCTTCGAGTTCATCATGATCGGCCACAAGGGCCACCCCGAGGTCGAAGGCACCATGGGGCAGCTCTCCGAAGGCATCTACCTGGTCGAGGACGAGGCCGATGTGCAGCGCGTGCAGGTGAGCGATCCCACCAAGCTGGCCGTGGTCACGCAGACCACGCTGTCGGTGGACGATGCCGCTGCGATCATGGCCGCCATCAAGGCGCGCTTCCCGCAGATCCGCCAGCCCAAGCAGCAGGACATCTGCTACGCCACGCAGAACCGGCAGGACGCCATCAAGGTGATGGCGCCGCAGGTGGACGTGGTCATCGTGGTGGGCAGCCCCACCAGTTCCAACAGCAACCGCCTGCGCGAGCTGGCCGAGCGCCTGGGTACGCCCGCCTACATGGTCGATTGCCCCGAAGACCTGCGCGAATCGTGGTTCGAAGGCCGCCCCCGCGTGGGCCTCACGGCAGGGGCCTCTGCGCCCGATGTGCTGGTGCAGCAGGTCATCCAGCAGCTCAAGCAGCTGGGCGCGCTGTCGGTGCGCCGCATGCAGGGCGTGGAAGAGCACGTGCGCTTCCCGCTGCCCAAGGGCCTGGGCGGCACCGGGCTTGACCGCCCGCTGCCCACCGAGCGATCCGCACCCTGACACGGCCCGATCGGCTCATCGCGCGCGCAAGCCGATGAGCACGGGCCGCGCAGGCGATGCCTTGCCGCGCGGCCCATTCCCTACAATCGCTGCTCGAATCCCAGAGAAACACACCATGCTCGACATCGCCCTGCTGCGCAAAGACCTGGACAGCGTGCTCGCCCGCCTGGCCCTGCGCAAGAACCCCCAGCCCTACCTGGACGAGGCCCGCTACCGTGCGCTCGAGGCCGAGCGCAAGCAGATCCAGACCCGCACGGAAGAGCTGCAATCGCAGCGCAACAGCCTGTCCAAGCAGATCGGCCAGCTCAAGGGCAGGGCAGCCAAGGGTGAGGACACCACGGCCGAGGTGAATGCCCTGATGGCGCAGGTGGCGGGCATCGGCGACGAGCTCAAGTCCAGCGCCGAGCGGCTCGAGGCCATCCAGGCCGACATCCAGGCCCTGCTGCTGGCCGTGCCCAACCTGCCGCAGGAATCGGTGCCCGTGGGCAGCGATGAATCCGGCAACGTCGAGGTGCGCCGCTGGGGCACGCCTGGCACCTACGCCTTCACCGTCAAGGACCACGTGGACCTGGGCGAGCCGCTGGGCCTGGATTTCGAGATGGGCGCCAAGCTGTCGGGTTCGCGCTTCAGCTTCCTCAAGGGCCCCATCGCCCGGCTGCACCGCGCGCTCGCGCAGTTCATGCTCGATGTGCAGACGCAGGAGCACGGCTACACCGAGTGCTACACGCCCTACCTGGTGCAGGCCCCGGCGCTGCAGGGCACCGGCCAGTTGCCCAAGTTCGAGCAGGATCTCTTCCATGTCACCTCGGGCGACAGCGAGACCTCGGGCAGCAAGTGGTACCTGATCCCCACGTCGGAGGTGACGCTCACCAACACCGTGGCCGACACCATCGTGCCGCTGGAACAGCTGCCGCTCAAGCTCACCGGCCACACGCCGTGCTTCCGCAGCGAGGCGGGCAGCGCTGGCCGCGACACGCGCGGGATGATCCGCCAGCACCAGTTCGACAAGGTCGAGATGGTGCAGATCACCACGCCCGAGCAGAGCAACGCCGCGCTCGAAGAGATGGTGGGCCACGCCGAGGCCGTGCTGCAAAAGCTCGAGCTGCCTTACCGCGTGGTCTCCCTGTGCACGGGTGACATGGGCTTTGGCGCAGCCAAGACCTATGACCTGGAAGTGTGGCTGCCCGCGCAGGACACCTACCGTGAGATCAGCTCCGTATCGAACTGCGAGGCTTTCCAGGCCCGCCGCATGCAGGCCCGGTTCAAGACGGCGCAAGGCAAGAACGAGCTGGTGCACACGCTCAACGGCTCTGGCCTGGCGGTGGGCCGCGCGCTGGTGGCCGTGCTGGAGAACCACCAGCAGGCTGACGGCAGCATCAAGGTGCCGGTGGCGCTGCGCCCCTATCTGGGTGGCGCCGAGTTGCTCAAGGCTTGATCGGAAAGCCTGAAAACATTGCTATACTGGCGGGCTACGCCGTAGACCACGGTGCACCGAATTGGAGAGGTGGCAGAGTGGTCGAATGTACCTGACTCGAAATCAGGCGTACGTGAACAACGTACCGTGGGTTCGAATCCCACCCTCTCCGCCATTAAGAAGCCTAAGTGATTGATTCACTTAGGCTTTTTTATTTTGCGAAGTGTGCTCCCACCTTACGGCCCATCTTAAAGATGAGTGATTGGCGAACGGGTCGCGGGCATACACATTGCTCTACTTGATCCGATCGTTGCTGTCGAGGGTTGCCCCCTCACTTGAGCGTTGCTTTATCACAAAGTAACTGACTTAGGGGGGGTTATTCGATTGACGCTATTGTTGTTGCGATGTCACACTGACTTCATCCCACAACTAGTGAGGAATCTTATGACGAAACGCTCTCAGGCTCACAAAGTTGCATTTAGGAAGATCAAAGTCCAAATTGCCACGAAAGATCGGGCTAAGAAGGCCCGACGAGCTGTGGCTTTGCCTTTCAAACCGAACACATTGACTGTGGAAGAAATCAGGGCAGCGGTGAAGCTAGTGGCCGCTTAAAAATATCTTTACTTAATAGGCTCTGTTTTTACAGAGCTTTTTTTATGACAATAAATTACGACGGGAATGTTTTCATAAATTGTCCTTTTGACGTAGAGTATGCGCCACTGCTTCATGCCATAACTTTCGCGGTCCAGTTTCTAGGTTTTGTGCCGCGCACTGCGTTGGAAGTGCAAGATTGCGGTGAACTTCGATTGCAAAAGATAGTTCGCATAATATCGGAATCGCGGCTATCCATTCATGATATTAGTCGCGTCGAACCAAGTGCTGCCGCAGGTGGTTTGCCGAGGTTCAACATGCCATTTGAATGTGGTTTGTGCTTTGGCGCGATTAAATTAGGGTCGCGTAAGCACAAAGAGAAAAAGGCTTTGATCTTGGATGCTGTGCCGTTTCAATACTTAAAGACAATGAGTGACATCAACGGCGTTGACATCGAAATCCACGAAAACAATCCTAATAAGGTGATTGCGAATGTGCGACGTTTTCTCAATAGCCATAGCGGGCTAGGCCGGCCGTTGTGCGGCGAGGCCGAGGTCCAAAAAGCTTATCAGGCGTTCCAGGCAGATCTGCCCAGGCTCTTGGCAATTGTGAAGATCACCGCTGACGAGCTGGCGTCATTGGATAAATGGCGCGACTTTGCCTACATTGTCGATGAGTGGGTGAAAGAAAAAGGTTCAGCAATCGCTTGTTAAGACCTCAGGCATGATTTCTCATGCAAAGGCGCTGAAGCACTGGCCGCCATCGGGCGGCTTTTTCACGCAATTTTGACCCGGTTTCGTTATCGGCACTTTCAATAGAGATAAGCCGTGCTGAGGATGGGCAATCTGCCAAACGGGCGATGGATGGGCGGCCATCTGTCACGGTGGGCGTCTATATCAGCGGGTGCGTCTACATGCCGGTGCTGGCGGCGGCTTGATGCCGTCTATCGGGTGTTCCGTTGGGCGAACTTCCGTCGCTCTATGGAGGAAACATGTCCCGATAAAGGATAGCAACTCACATGATGCCCACCGATTCGCTACCCTAGCGCGTCACTGACTTCTTGCAGGCGGGCCCCGCCGAAGAAATTGGCCGAAGCAGGCCGCTAGTTCAGCAGCCCACCCTGGCTGGACTTGGTCATGTCAATCCTTTTGAGGCCGAAGCGTGAAGACACTCTTTGCCTTGCTGCTGTTGCTCGATGGTCGGCCATGCATGACCCTGCAGGAGATCGCCGATCTACGGGGCATGGACTTCCGAACTGCGCAGAACAAGGTCTATGACGGTTCGCTAGGCATTCCCGTGTGGAAGGACTGCAACCAGTGGTTTGCCCATGTGGAAGACGTGTCGAACTGGATTGATGAGCAACGGGCTCAAGCGACTGCCCACCTCGAAAAGATCCGCGCTCAACTCGGCAGTAGGGCTCTCTTGCCATCGCGCAAAGCCAACCTCCCGGACGCGTCTCCAGTGCCTGCGCCCGCGCAGGCTTTCGGCGTTTACTTGAACACTGCTGACATCGCCGCATTGCTTGGCTACAAGCGCCGCTACGTCACCGATGTGATCACTAAGCACCCAGACTTCCCGCGGCCACGGCAAAACATGTCTCAGAAGAATCGCCGATGGCTTAGGCAAGATTTGGAAGTTTGGATAGCATCGACGGACAAAAACTTGCGTTAGCAGCGGGGCACAGATGTCGGCAAGCAGACCATATGACCGGGAGACGCTCTATCGGGAGGTTTGGCAAACGCCGATGCTCACACTGGCAAAGCAGTACGGGGTCTCAGATCAAGGGTTGCGGAAGGCTTGCGTCAAGCTTCAGGTGCCGCTCCCAAAGGCTGGCCACTGGGCGAAGATTGCTGCTGGGCATGAGGTGTCAACGCCCCCACTCCCGCCGTTCACTGACGTGCGAACCAAGCGCGAACCTCGCCCAAAACTGAAGCCATCAGTTCCGGAGAGCATAGACGAGTGGCTGCTGCCGATTCAGTGGCCGGACGACCTTCACCCCAAGTTGAAACCTTTAGGAAAGAAGCTCAACGGAGCGCTTGCGGAGGTGGCGAAGCTAAAGCGTAAGCACGAGAACCCCAAGCCGCCAAGACGACCCACAAGCGAACCCGATTGGGATTTCAGCTTCCAGAACTGGGCCGGCCTGGTTGATGACGGCTATCTATTCAAGGTCACGCTCCAACGCTTTGCCGTTCGCATCTCGATCTTCCAATATCGCCGAGCCTTGTTGCTCCTCAGTCAGCTATGCCGCCAGGTTGAGTCTGCTGGGTTCAAGGTGTCGATTGAAAAGGAGTTCGAGCGGTTGTGTTTCTCCCTCACGGACCAAACAGTGCACGTGCGCGTGACGGAGAAGTTCGAGCAGGTCGAAGGACTAAGGATCAGCCCATATGGCGGTACAGATCCTCGGAAGACGCGACACCCTACCGGAGCCCTGCGCCTTCACCTCGATGACACCCAGGCTCCGCCTCCGGCGCTGAGCGATGGTGCAGAAGAGAAGCTTGAGGGCAAGATGGATCTTGTCCTGAAGGCCATTCTGAGAAAGCATCAAGCTCAGACGGAAAGCGCCGCTCGCTGGCAGGAAGAATCGCGTCTTCAGGCTATCGAGCTTCAAAGGCGAAACGCTTACGAGGCACAGCAAGCCGAACTGCGACGTGTGAGGGCGGAAGAGCGGCGCCGACAAACGGATTTAAGCCGGGAGGCCCTGCTTTGGCATCGCGCTGATGCCGTGCGTCGCTATGTCGCCCAGCTCGATAGGCAGGTGGGCGAGGCTGAAGAAATCCCCGATGGATATGAAGACTGGAAGACCTGGGCCCTTGCAAGCGCTGATGCCATAGACCCCTCATCAACTCGTCTTCGCTCCTTCTCAGAAGACGTCGCGCCAGCGCCAACAGAGCGCCCATTCCCCGCACGTAGTCCTATCGTGATTCCCGACCCAAGAGCGCCAAAGGACGTGCCTGCATGGCACCCCAATCGGTGGTTCACCAAGATCAGGCGGTGACGACGATCCGCTCAACCATGCGTGGACAAATGAGCATAAACAAGTAGAGGCCTTCGATGGAAATGAGTTCGCGCGATGTTATCGAGCACATGTTTGCCCAACGGGTGAGTAACCCAGCATCTTGGTTTCGCAACTCACGTGCGCTATTTGCGGCCGCTCGTGCCAGTCGTGACCGGTTCCCAAGCACGGTTGATATGCGAGATCGCGCAGACCTGGATCGCGTCACGTCAATGCTCTATGGCTTTGGCTTGGAGTGCCTTTTCAAGGCCGTCATCGTGCTTGCAGACTTCGGTGATCCCAATGCAGAGGAGTGGACACCGGCTGCGACTTTCCCCAAGAAGTTGGGAACCCATGATTTGGTAAAGCTCGCCGGCATGATCAGCACCGATCTGGTGACGAAGCACGAGTTGGCTTTGGGCTACTTCACTGAGGCTGCTGTATGGATGGGACGTTATCCTTGCTCAAAGGATGGGGCAGAGGGATCAATCTGCATAGTTCCCAGGTTTTTTGCTGATGCCGAAGCGATCTACGCTGAGTACGCCATTCAGTTTTCCATATCGGGTTAGCGGCACTTCTAGCGCCTCCTTGGCACTATGCTTTGGCACAAAGTTAGCGCGAGCTTGAGCAAGTGGCTGGGCAGGGTGGGAGCTAGCCGCTGCGCGTCGATTAGGGCAGTCTTTGACTCTCCGCCGCCGCCCTAGGCGGGCGGACAAGCATGACGCCCCAAGATAAAACCTCTCAGGAGCAATTAGAGATGGCTATGGCGAAGTTTCAGAAACTACGTGAATGGGCCGATGAGCAATTCGGCTCCTGCGCCCCGAAGTCAGATGAAACGCTTCGCCGCTGGGCCCGCCAAGGCAAGATCATTCCGAGGCCCAAGAAGATCGGCAAGGAGTACGCAGTCCGTTCTGATGCGGTCTACGTGAACAACACAACGGGGCCGTCTCTCTGGCGGATCGCTTCTAGCGGCTGCTATTGGGCTGCCCGGCGCTACCTTATGCGTGCTGATCAGTTCAATGGGAGGGGGCGAGCCGTGCGGCTCGTCCGACCCTGATAGTATTGACGTACGGCTATTTAAACAAACGCATATTTCCGATAGGCACACATTCTCTAGATTCTTGTCGGTCCCGGTACCAGTAGTTAATGCACTGCTTTTCGGATGATATTTGCCCGTTGCAGCCGACGTACATCCACGGGGCATCGTAATGAGCCAAAGCACCAGTAGGACATTTGTAAATGGGCATCGACGTGGCTAAAACAAGAGGCGCGACATTTGCCTTCGTTATTGCGATATCTCCTTCAGCTGCCGTGATTCGTTTATCAATGGCTGTCGCCATGCTTTCGCTTTGTCGCTCGTCGCGAGGCCAGAAAAGGGAGTAGTTGCCCTGATTTGTCAGCACCGTAACAATCGCCTCTCCGAACGATTTTGCACTGCTAACCGCATTTGCTTGGCCCGCGCGTTTACATGCAAAACTAACGGTTGATTTGACGTCAACAGATATGTTTGAGTCGAACTGCTTCCGTGATCCATTAACTTGGCCTGTACAGCTTACATCTCCCGCAATAGAGATTCCTTCAAGCATTAGTTTTTGAGTTACCGAGTTTCGAAGATAAAAATTTGCTGATTCAACATTGCTGACTTCGTGCGTGACGATCACCCCGCTTGCCTGGAGTGTCAAGCATTGCTGAATAGTTTCAAGCGCCTTTCTTGAAATTGTTTCCTTGTAGCTATCGCTGGCGTTGGATGTGCTGACATGGGACGCGTACGATTTGCAAAAATTCGAGAACCCTTCGTCGCTCGTAGTGTAAGAACCGGTGAATTTTAAAGGGATGGCTTTTACGACTGCGTCCAACCCAACGCCGCCACCACTGCTTTTGCGACTACCATCACTTTGGCAGTGCTGTGTAAAAACTGCGCCGAGGTAGCTGCTGGATGAAGAGTCAATGGAATATTCTTTCAATGTCTTGGCTATGTCCGGACATTGAAGGTTTTGCGCATCAGCTTGGCTCGCTGCAGCCAAGAGGTAGACGCCGATAAAGTAAGAAAGATTGCGCATCTGAAACCCCTGCCTTGTCGTGTTGATTTATGAATTGAAAATTATTGCGCAGGCATCTGCTCCACCTGTATTTATGCTTACTCGCGCGCCGCCACTTCGCAACAAGGTTGATACCGTGCTCATCTGGTGGTGACTCAAGAACATAGTGGCCTCCATTCTGTCCGGTTCACTAGTTACTGAGCCAGGGGGGAAATCCGCGCTCGGATCTAAAAAGCCAATTGTTAAGCCGGCCCCTTTTTTGAAACTGCCATTTGGCTTGCATTCAATGTTGATGAGGCCAAATACATTTTCTAGGGCAGAGTTTCCAATAACCATACCGATGCGGCCCGAAAAAACTATCAAATCATATTTTTTTACATCAAATGCTCGTCCGTCACGAGGCGAAATGATGTCTTCGATCTGTATTTGCATGCGGATCCCTCCCGGTAGCTAGCAATGTTTAATTTTCTGATTGTGGGGCTTAATCTGAGCTTCGTTGACGGCATCAAAAATGCTGGAGTCGAACGACTTCATTATGGTCAGATGTTTGTCATCGCACGTAATTGAAAATTGGTAATCCAATCTAAATACTGGTGTGTTCGAGACACTCAATTCAACTGGGAGTGTGTAGCTATTTGATGTTCTGTAGCCATAGCCATGAGTGTTGAAGGATATATAAGCTTGGCCATTGGATAAAATGGTTATTTGGATTTCGCTAATTTTATTCGTGATCGTTCCGTCGTTTTTTCTATATATCACATCCGGAATGGAAAAAGATTTTGAGGCTCCTGTGGTCAGGTTGTCGCCCCGGGCTGTTTCGAGCACAGCTTCAGTCAAGAGTTCATCAGTCATGACTCCCGCCCTTTCTCTCACATATTTTTTGGCAATATATAGAATTTGCCTTTACCATGCAGAGAATTTTTTAGGGGGTGACTTAACTGGGCCAAAGTGTTCCAATTCACGGTTTGCCTGGCGGGCTTGGTCCTAGATGCCATGAATGTCAAATCACGACTAGGCCTCAACCAAAAGGATCATCCATGGTGAAACCTAGGCGGTTGAGCATGGCGAACAGCAACACACTCCGCCGATCCTCACATGCGTTGATGCTTTCAACAATCGCGTCATACGTTGTCCAGTGCATGCCCTTGGGCTTGTCTCCGACCTCGCCTAGAAGTCGCTCCAGCTTGGCCTGCTTGCGCCAGATGCGTTGCACTGGATCTATGGCTTGCGAAAGGTAGGCAAGCCCCTGGCACTTGCGGCAGGCGAAGCGCCCACGGCGCAGATGCAGCAGCGCACAACGATGGCCACAGGCTGGGCATTTGAACCACGGGCGATCACCACCTAGCGCGCAGGCTGTGCGTTCGACGCTGACGACCTGGGACGCATCGAGGCCGCCTATTGCATAACGTAGGCGAAGCGTGCCACTGCTGGCCGCGATCCCCACGCTAGCCGTCTGATTGCCATAGTCGTCCCGCCACACCCATTCAGCCGAGCCCATGACGTTGGGATCTAGCAGGCCTTCTCGGGCCAGTCTACGAACGTCGAGGCTTCGGCAGCTCTCCACCTTTAGGCGGGTCATCGGGCGGGGCATGGCTGGCCTCCCTTTCCTAAATCAAATGGAAAAACGCGGCTTGCCAACGATCTTGCTTCGCGTGCGCGCGCGGAACGCTCCACATCAGCAGCGAGCCCTGAAGGGGCGTCACGCTGCCAGCGCCAGCCCAAGCGCTTGATAGGGCTTTGGAGCCTTGTCTAGTCGTTTCACACGCCGCCCCTTTGGGCTCATGCTCAGGATGGACTGAACGGCCTGTTCCATCTCTGTTCTGAGGCTCGCAGCGCTTCGCAGGATGCACGCCATTTCAGCGAAAACAGCAGGGGCGGCGGCATCGTTGGGGCGGTAGCCAGTTTCCAGGCAGGCCGTGGTGTAGTCGGGCAGGCTGTTCATATCGAACCTCTCGCGCGCATGAGCGTCGGAAAACAATCACTAGACCTTTGCTGCTGATCTGCGCCGCCCCCGAACTTGCTCACGGCCCCCTTTTGGGGACTGCTTTAATCATCAGATCGCGGGAAAGCTTCTCGGCGATAGCGAGCCTGATGAACTCTGCTCGGCAGCCATTGGCAGGATGCTTGCCACCTCGGGTACTCAGGAGGCTATCCACCGCTTCCACATCAGGCAGAGGAACGCTAACGATCAGTCGATTCACAGGGGTGCCATGGAAGGCGCGGCGCATGGTCATGGTGTTCCTTCAATGATTGCGCTGTCCGGGCTCTCTCGCCCGGGGCTGGATCACTGAGCCAGCAGCAAAGGGGCGGCCTTGAAAGCCAGTGGCAAAACCTTCCGCCCACCGGCGCCGAGCAACCCAGGCCCCTTGGCGGAAGCCACAGGGGCGGCCTCCAGTAGTTGCAATGCGTCGGCGGGGTCTAGCAGACCCATGGATAGCTTTTCCTCTAGGCGGCGGTTTGCATTGGCGTAGACCGCGTCAAGGCCGCGATTGAGAAGGCCAGTGACAGGCCCGCCCACCACGGGGACACGAGACATCCAGCTAGCGCCAGGCAGGCGGGCGGAGGTGGCGAGTTTCGACACAGTGTCGCTGCCAGATCCGCGCCCGGCGTTCTGCAAGAAGTCGATGCCCTCCAGGGCGCCGCGCACGTTGCCCAGGCGGTTCAACTGTTGGGTGTTCAGGATGTCGGCTAGGGTGGCATTGCGCTTGGTCGAGAAGGCTTGAGCCGTCTTGTCCGTCGCAGCCGTGCCGAACTTGCTCAAAGTGGCGTTGCCCTTACCGGTGGTCGAGCGCTGGGCGATGGTGTCCAGCAACTCAAACTGATTCACCGGCTTGGACAGGGCCTCATACTCCGCGCGAGCGTTGGCATAGGCGGGGCTGATCTTGTCCAAGATGCGGGCAAGCTCGTTCTTCACGCCCATCAAGATGCGCTTCTCGTTGCGCGTCTTGGCATCGCCCACCATGCCGCCGATTTCCTGGAGGCTGTAGTGAAGGCCTCGGAGTGATCCAGCAGGATCAGCGATGTCCAGACCCTCATTCTTCGCCAGTTCACGCGCGCGCTGCATTGCGGCCTGCATGGCAGGCTTGTTCGTCAGCTTAGTAATCTGGCCCTGAAGGGCAGGCGTGATGCGCTGCGGATCGATGGGTGCACTGAACGCCTTGTCATAGAGGCGCTGGGCAGTTTCCTCGCGCGTGCTTTCAGTAAAGGCACGCTCACCACCACGGCCTGCAAGGTCGTCCAGTTCCTGCAGGATCGCGTCCTGGTTGCTGGCGCTGATCGTGGCCTGACGATTCATCGCTACCGGGTTGACCGCCGTGGCCGTGCGCTGCATCGCCGCCAGGCTGGGAACGCGGGCCACCTCCGCCGCCGTGGGCTTGTAGCCAGGAATGGCGCTGCCTGTCTGCTGGTACTGGCGCAGGGCATTGATTGCTTGGTCGGCTTCCGGGCCCGCTTGCTCACGAAGGACGCGGCCGATGATACGGGAATCGTTGAAGCTGCAGAATTACT
>NZ_RSED01000010.1 GCF_003933735.1 Aquabacterium soli
AGCCAGATCAACGCCGCGGTGACCCAGCTCAGCCAGACCACACAGCAGAACGCCTCGAGCTCCGAAGAGCTGGCCGCCACCGCCGAGGAGATGAGCAGCCAGGCCGAGCAACTGCAGCAGACCATGAGCTTCTTCAAACTGGCCAACCAGGGCCAGGCCCGCCCGGCAGGCGAAGCCCGCAAGGTGTCTTCCGCCCGCAAGGCCAAGCCGGTGGCCCGCAAGCCCGCCATGCTGGACACGGCCCTGGCCCATGCCGGCGAACTGGACGAAGCGCACTTCGCCAGCTACTGATCAACCAGGAGACACCATGAACAGCGTCATGCCCACCCAGAACCGGTCCGTGGCGGTACCACCCCACGGCCACTCCGCCACGGCCGAGCCTGGCCAGTACCTGACCTTCCAGCTCGGTGGCGAGATGTTCGCCATCGGCATCCTGGGCATCAAGGAAATCATCGAGTACGGCGTCCCGACCACGGTCCCGATGATGCCGCCGTCCGTGCGCGGCGTGATCAACCTGCGCGGCGCGGTGGTGCCGGTGATGGACCTGCAGGCACGCTTCGGCAAGCCCTCCACCGAGGTGGGCAAACGCACCTGCATCGTCATCGTCGAGATCAACACAGGCGAGCAACGGCAGGTGGCCGGGGTGGTCGTCGATGCTGTCAACGAGGTGCTGGACATCGCGGCGGCCGATCTCGAACCGCCGCCCGCCTTCGGGGCACGCATCCGGGCCGACTTCATCCAGGGCATGGGCAAGGTCAAGGGTCGCTTCGTCATCCTGCTCGACCTCGACCGGGCCTTGTCGACCGAAGAGCTCGAAACGCTGACACAGGCGTCACAAGAACAGCAGGCGCTCGCAGTGCCTCACTGAAAAGTCATTTCGGATACCTCATAAACGAAGGAGAACAGACTTGAGCCTAACCAACAGCCCATCGTCACAGCTCGCCATCGAGGCAGAGATGTGCCTTGAAGAGGCCGGCGAGGCCATCCAGACCACCGTGGCCACCATCAACGGGATCGCCCAGAAGATCAAGCTCATCGACCAGATCGCGTCGCGGGATGGCGCGGCAGCCTTCATTGCAGCCATCGAAGCGTCAAGCACCCCTCGGAAGGGATCGCAAGCCGCGGTCATGCTCGAAGTGCGTCGCCTGGCTGAGCGCAGCGAAGTGGCCGCACTGGAGATTGGCAACCTGGCCTGCTTCAGTGGAGAACTCGCCGACCGTGCCGGCGTGCTGCTCGACGACATGATGGCCTGCATCCACAGGGCCACCGATTTGCTGCAGGGCACCAGGCTGGTCGACAAGGGCACCCCAACGTCCATCGACCCCGACGGTCACCACGCGTGATCAAGAAAGCACTCGAATGGACACCAAGCACAAGCTCAGATCGGCCTTGATCATCGACGACAGCGCGGTTCAGCGCAACCATGCCATCGATCTGCTGCGACAAATCGGCATTGACCAGGTGATGGATGTGGGCGGCGGCGAGCAGGCCCTGACCCTGCTCGCATCGATGGCACACGACGAACTGCCCGAGGTCGCCATCATCGATCTGGAGATGCCGGGCACGGATGGCGTGCAGGTCATCCAGCGCATGCGCGAGCTGGGCCTCATGGTGCCGATCATCGTGGCCTCAGGCCGGGATCTGCTGTTGATCCACACCGTGGAGGCCATGGCCAAATCCATCGGCATGCCCATTCTAGGCAGCATCAAGAAGCCCTTGCGGCTTGAGCCCGTCAAGAGGCTGCTGGACCACCGAGACCGCATCTTGAACCCGCGCCGACGCACAGCGGCGCAGCCATCCTGTGCCTCCGGCGCCTCGGGGCTCGATGCGCAGGATTTGCGGCGAGCCCTGCAGGACAGGCTCGTGGTGATGCACTACCAGCCCAAGGTGAGCCTGCAGACGGGCACCGTGCACGGCTTCGAAGCACTTGCTCGCTGGCCGCACCCTGATCTGGGCATGGTGCCTCCCGGCGTCTTCATCCCCCTGGCCGAGCGCGAAGGCCTCATTCGCGAACTGACCCTGGCCTTGATTGCAAGCTGCTTCGAGGAATCGGCTTACTGGCGGCGCTCCAGCGCCATGCATGCGGACCCGAAGATGGCGATCAACCTGTCGCCCCTGCTGCTGGGCGACCACGGCCTGGTCGATGAGATCGGATCACTGGTTCAACAGCACGGCCTTCAATCCGGCCAGATCATCCTCGAAATCACCGAAGGATCACTGGCGCCCAACATGGCCACGGCCCTGGCCACGCTGGCACGCTTGCGTTTGAAGGGCTTCGGTCTGTCGATCGACGACTACGGCACCGGATTTTCGTCCATGCAGCAACTGGCGCAGTGCCCGTTCACCGAGCTCAAGATCGATCGTTCTTTCGTGTGTGGCGCGCATGAGCGCCCGAATCTGCGCGTCATCCTCAAGTCGGCCATCGACATGGCGCGGCAGCTGGAACTGAGCACCGTGGGAGAAGGCATCGAATCCATGGAGGATTGGGAGACCCTGCGCGCCATGGGCTGCGCGATCGGGCAGGGCTACCTCATCGCCAAGCCCATGCCCGGCGCCGAAGTGCCCGGCTGGCTGCAGGCCTGGCAGACGGGCGCGAACAGCAGCCTGAAACAGGCTGCACTGTCCTGAACCACTGCGAGTACCCCCATTCATGATCAGCATCAGCGACCGCGAATTCAGCTGCTTTCAGCGTTTCATCTACGACTCGGCTGGCATCACCCTGTCCACCACCAAGAAGCAACTGGTGAGCGGACGCCTGTCAAAGCGCGTCCACGCGCGTCACCTGGCCAGTTTCGATGCCTACTTCAAGCTGCTGTCCAGCGGCCAGGATCCGCAGGAACTCCAGACGGCCGTGGACCTTCTGACGACCAACGAGACCTACTTCTTCCGCGAGGCCAAGCACTTCGACATCCTGCGACAGGTCATTCAGCGCGCCGATGGCACGCAACCCTTTCGCGTGTGGAGTGCGGCGTGCTCCACGGGCGAAGAACCCTACAGCCTGGCGATGACCCTGGCCGATGGCCGCGAATCAAGGCCATGGGAAGTGCTCGGTTCCGACATCAGCACCCGGGTGCTGGCCAGGGCCCGCACCGGGCATTACCCGCTGGAGCGGACACAGCACATCCCGGCGCCATACCTCAAGCGCTTCTGCCTCAAAGGCGTGGACGAGCAGGAGGGCACCTTGCTGGTCTCGCGCGCATTGCGGCAACAGGTGCGCTTCTCCCAGGTGAACCTCAATGAGCCCCTGCCCAACATGGGCCGATTCGATGTGATCTTCCTGCGCAACGTGCTCATCTACTTCAACCACGAGACGAAGTGCAAGGTGGTCGAACGCGTGCTGTCCGCGCTCAAACCAGGTGGGTACTTCTTCATCGGGCATTCGGAGAGCCTGCACCAGGTCTCGAGCACGGTGAAGCAGGTCGCCCCTTCTGTCTACTGCAAGCCGGCTTGAACGGCTTGCCAGCACGGAACCCTATGAACCGGATCAAAGTGATGGTGGTGGACGATTCCGCCGTGGTGCGGCAGGTGATCTCGCAACTGCTGGAAGAGTCACCGGGCATCGAGGTGGTGGCGGCCGCGGCCGATCCGCTCATCGCGATGGAGAAGCTCAAGCAGCAATGGCCCGATGTGATCGTGCTGGACGTGGAGATGCCGCGCATGGACGGCATCACCTTCCTGCGCAAGCTGATGCACGAGCGGCCCACGCCCGTGGTGATCTGCTCCACCCTGACCGAGAAAGGGGCGCGCACAACGCTGGATGCCCTGGCGGCCGGGGCGGTGGCCATCGTCACCAAGCCCAAGCTGGGCCTGAAGGACTTCCTGCTGGAATCAAAGGGCGAACTGGTGAACACCGTGCGCGCCGCGGCTGGGGCACGGGTCAGGCAACTGGCGCACAGGCCGGCCACGGAGCCCGTGCCGGTGGCCCCCAAGCTCACGGCCGACGCGATGCTGTCAAAGGGCGGCACGGTGGCGATGAGCCGCACCACCGAGCGGGTGGTTGCCATCGGCACCTCGACCGGCGGCACGCAGGCCCTGGAAGAGGTGCTGACGGCCCTGCCCCGCGTGTGCCCGGGCATGGTCATCGTTCAGCACATGCCTGAGAAGTTCACCGCGGCTTTCGCGGCCCGCCTCGATGGGCTGTGCCAGATCTCGGTTCGCGAGGCCTCCCACAATGACCGGGTGGTGCCCGGTCAGGCCCTGATCGCGCCGGGCGGCAAGCACATGCTGCTCAAGCGCAGTGGCGCGCAATACTTCGTCGAAGTGCTCGACGGGCCTCTGGTGAACCGGCACCGGCCCTCCGTGGACGTGTTGTTCCGATCGCTGGCGAAAAGCGCCGGGGCCAACGCCCTCGGCATCATCATGACCGGCATGGGCGACGACGGCGCCGCGGGGCTGCTGGAGATGCGCCAGGCCGGCGCGCGCACCGTGGCCCAGGACGAACGCTCGTGCGTGGTGTTCGGCATGCCCAAGGAGGCCATCCGGCGCGGTGCGGTGGAGCGGACCGTGCCGCTGAGCGAGGTGCCCCGGGAGATCCTCGCGCAGTTGAGTTGAGGCACGCACCGGCACTTGGCCATGGAAAGGCTGTTTTCTGGCCGCCCGGGTAGCGCACCGGGGGGCGAGCTCTTCTACGCTAAGTGATGCAGCAGATCACCGACGCGCTAAAGACATTCGACATGGCCACCGTTCTCGTCGTGGACGACTACCCCTCCTGCCTGGAGTTGCTCCGGCTGCTCGTGAGGGACGCGGGGCACGCGGTCCTGGAGGCTTCCGACGGGCTCACCGCGCTGGCCATCGCCAGGACATGGAAGCCTGACGTCATCCTGCTGGACATCGACCTGGGCTTTGGCAGGCCTGGAGGGCTGGAGGTGGCGCGTCAGCTCAAGCGTGACCCGTCCACCAGCATGATCGTGATCGTGGCGGTGAGTGCACTGGTGATGCCCGAGGAACAGCAACGCATGTTCGATGCCGGTTGCGATGCCTATGTGAGCAAACCGTTCGATTGCGTGCACGTGCAACGTGTGCTGGGCCAAGCGTTGGTCCTGGCAGCGCTGCTCCGGCGCTCTGAGACGCCTCGTGCCATCGGCCACGCCTGAGACCCTGCGTCTGCCCTCCTGGAATCAACACAAGCACCCTTCTGACCCAGGAAGCCTCAGCGTCCGCCCCGTCAGGGTGTTCCGTTCGTCGGGTTCCTGAAGCGGGACCAGACATCATCAAAGGCCGGCACGCCGGCCACCAGCATCAGCGCCGCGGCCAGCGGGACCGTGGCGACATACCCCATGGAGCCGAAGGCCACCGCGCCCAGTACCGCGCCCGCGAAGAAGCTGCCCAGCAAGCCGCCGAGCACCTTGAGGCGGCCGTTGTCAGCCATCACCCGCGACTCTGCAGGCTGCGCTCGCCCGTTCCAGTACACGGCCTTGCCAAGTTCAATGCCCAGGTCGGTCACGATGCCTGTGACATGGGTCGTGCGGATCGTGGCCCGCGACACTTTCGAGATCACCGCGTTCTGCAAGCCCATGATGAAGCACAGCAGCATCACGGTGGCGGGCACGACCAGGCCCGATATGTGCTGCAGGCGTGCCCCCACGACACCGAACACGAGCAGCAGCGCGGCCTCCAGCAGCAACGGCCCTGCGTACAGACTGCTGAAACCCCGCTGTCGTGCCCAGTTGACGAGGATGGCGGTCATCATGGCGCCAGCCAGGAACGACAGCAACGCGGCCACCCCGCCCAGGACCACTGCCTGCCCTCCGAGCACCAGGTGGTCCGCGATCGCCGACACGATCCCTGTCATGTGCGATGTGTACTGACCAATGGCGACAAAGCCTCCGGCGTTCGCGGCGCCAGCGATGAATGCCAGCAGCACGCCCAGCTGAAAGTCGGCCGCGCTGTCACGTCTGCTGCCGGTGAGCCGTCGGGCGAAATTGAGCGGCATAGGGATGATCAGCTGGACAAGGCCAGATCGGAAAGCCAGGGGACTGCAACCGCCTGGATCTTATCGCGTGTGCCGACCACCTCGGCATCAATGGCTGGAAGGCCGCCCGGTCAACACGCCCGCCATCGCGCTGGCCAGCGTCTTGCCCGTCCAGCGCTTGAAGGCGCGCCTGAGGCTGCGTGGATCGTTGAAACCCAGCTCTTCGGCGATCTCGCGCGTGGTGTAACGGGTATGGGCCAGCATTTCCAGCGCACGTGTCTTGCGCAACTGGTCCAGCAAGCCTCCATAGGAACGGCCGGCCTCGCCCAACTTGCGCCGCAGGCTGCGCTCGCTCATGCCCAGCGAATCCGCCAGCTCTGCCAGGGACGGTGGGTTGGCAATGTTGTCGCGCAACCTGCTTTCGATGGTGGCCTCCAGCGTCGGTGCCTTGGGTCGGTGTCTGGCGCCGGACTCCAGGAGAGACGTGATGCGCCCCAGTGACATGGGATCACCACCGGCCAGCTTGCTGTGAACCCACTGGTTTTCGATCAGCAGCCGGTTGCGTGCACAGCCAAAGCGCACGGGGCACTGAAACACCTCCTGGTAGAGGCCTGTTTCCGGCGGTTGCCGTGCCACCAGTTCCACTGCGCGGGGCCTGAAGCCTGGATCCAGGATCTGGCGCGCAGCGCAAACGAGCGCCGCATAGGTGCCATCGACCAGCGCGGCCTCGATCGCCACATCGGAGAACCGGGGACTGGCGAGCACGACGACGTGGTCGGCCTGGGTTTCGGCGCGCAGCACCAGCAGAGACCCCGCTTCCTTCTGGAACCGTATCCCGAGTGCGCCTGCATCATGGAGGGTCGAGGCCGCCATGGCCCCGAAGCCCACGAGCCCGAAGGACACCACATGGTGCTGCATGCCGATGCGCAAGCCCAAGGTGGGATCCTGCAGGGCGTGGATGACCTGCCTGATGGCCTTGCTGGCTTGATCGTAGGAGAGGTGGAAGCCCGGATGCTCCAGATCGGCGAACGTGAAATCCAGGGCCCCACACAGGGCGGCGAGGTCTCCTCCGCGCGATTGGAATTCCGCCAGCGTCCAGCGCACGATGAGCGGGTTGACGCGGAACTCGGCCGCGGCAGACTGATCGGGAAGTGGAATGTCAAACATCGCTCAGAAGGCCTTGGGACGCGTGGGCCTCAAGAAGCAGAGGCATCGGTTTGCCGATCAACCACCCTTGTGCATGGTCGACGCCGATGGCCACCAGCACTTCCTTGATCTCTTCGGTTTCGACCCATTCCGCGATCGTTTGAAGACCGCACAGTTTGGCGATCTGAACGATGGCCTCCACGATCCCCTTGTTCACCGGGTCGGTCAGCAAGGTCTTCGTGAAGCTGCCATCGATCTTGACGAAATCCACCGGCAGTGTCTTGAGGTAGCTGAACGACGACATGCCGATGCCGAAGTCATCGAGCGCGAACTTCACGCCCACGGCGCGCAGCGCGTTCATGAACGTCAACGCCGAAGGCAGATCACCAATGGCGGCTGTTTCGGTGATCTCGAAACACACCCTGTGCGGCGACAGGCCGCTGACCTGGAACTGCCGAAGCACAAAGGGCAGAAGCTGGGCATCACCGATGGACTGACCCGACAGGTTGATCGATGCCTCATGGTCCGGGTGCTCGCTGAGCCACCTGAAGGCTGTCTCGATCACCCAGCGGTCGACGGACTGGATCTGGTTGTAGCGCTCTGCCGCCGAGATGAAGGACGCCGGGGGCAGGAGCTTGCCCTCGTTATCGACGATGCGCAGCAGCATCTCACCGTGCTGGAAGCTGCCTGGCCTCGGCTTGAGCGCAGCGATGGGTTGAAAATGAAGCCTCAGGCGTCCTTCGTCCAGGGCGCGCCGTATTTCTGCGGCCCAGGTCATCTCGCCACGTCTGGCCTGCATGCGCACATCGCCATCGGTGAAGGCCTGGATGCGGTTGCGGCCCTGCTCCTTGGCCAGATTGCACGCCATGTCGGCCCCCGCCATCACGGAAGCCTCGGACGTGGCGTGCATGCCGAAGGAGTACATGCCGATGCTCACGGTGACGCTGAAGTTCCTGCCCTTCCACGGCAAGCTGAGTGTCGCGATCTGCGTGCGCAGATGCTGCGCCATGCGCAAGGCGCTGTCTTGTGAACAATGAGGAAGGATCAGGCCGAACTCGTCTCCACCCAATCTGGCCACGGTGTCGCCTTGACGCACGCCAGCCTTCAGGATGCCGGCGATGCGCACGAGCAGTTGATCGCCCGCTGCATGGCCGCCGATGTCGTTCACCACCTTGAACTGGTCAACGTCGACATAAAACACATGGTGGCAGCTTGAGTTGGCTTTGCCCACCAAGGTGCTCAGGCGACGCTCGAACTCACGGCGGTTGTTCGAGCCGGTCAGGTGGTCATGGCTGGCCTCGTGAGCCAGCTTGTGCAGCATGGCCCGCTCATCTGTGACATCGCGGATGACGATCACCGCGCCCACCACGCAACCGGCCTCGCCCTGCAGGTGCGCCACGCTGGCAGAGAGATGGCGCTCGGTACCCAGCTGGGTCAGGAACAGGGCTTCGAATTGCCCGGCCTTGCTCAATGGATCAGGCGTTTTCAGCAGGCGTCTGCTGCCTGGCGTGCGCAAGGCACCCAGGCATTCGAGCGACCTGTCGATGGCTTGGCTTTCATCGATGCCGAAGAGACACTGCGCAGCCGGGTTGATCGAGGTGATCAAGCCCTCCCTGTCGATGGTGATCACACCATCGGCGATCGAGCGCAATGTGATGCGCAAGGCCTCGGACTGACTCGACAGCTGGCTGTTGGCCGCTCTCAGGGCCTGCGCTGCCGATTCAGCCTGTTGCTTGGCATGCCGGAGCTCTCGTTCGTGTCGTCGGATCTCGGTGGCATCGAACACGGACAGTGTGGTCACATGGCCGGGGCCGCCTCCCACAGGTTTGCGAACCGCAAACACCATGATCGAGAAGCGCTGCCCATCGGCGCGAACGACCTCGAGCAGGACCTCTTTGGCAACCCCCGTGATCTCCAGCAAGGGCATCACGTGCGTGGCATGCACGATCTGGCTGGCGGGAGACAGCAGGTCTTCGAAGTGGGTACCGACCAGGCTGGCATCGCTCATCTGCACCCATGCCGAGAACGAGGGACTCGCCTGCTGGATGACACCGGCATCAGACAGCATGACCAGGCCGAACGGTGCATCAGCAGCCATGAGAAGCCTCAATCGACTCGCTCGACAGGCGATGGGCCAGGAAAGTCCGCAACACCTCGATCGTTTCCTGCGGCGCGCTCATGTGGGGGCAGTGGCCTGTGGCCTGCAGCTGGGTCACCTGCAGCTGTGGCCAGCACGATTGCATGTAGTGCCCGATGAACGGCGGGGCCAAGGCGTCGCGGGTGCACTGCATCATCAAGGCCGGAATGGACAGGCCCTCCAGATCCAGCCTGTGGTCAGACAGGAAGGTGACCTGGGCGAAGTGCTTGGCGACCGCCTCGTCCATGTTGCAGAAACTGTCGGCCAGCTCGTCCGTCAGGGCCTGGCTGTTCTCTTCACCCATCACCACGGGCGCCATCATCCGCGCCCACTTGAAGTGGTTGGCTTCCAGCACATGGAGCAGATCGTCGATGTCGTGCCGCTCGAAGCCGCCCCGGTAGACCCCGTCGTTCAGGTAGGAGGGCGATGGGGCCAGAAGCACCAGGGCAGAGAACAGGTCCGGCCTTTTCCTGGCGGCCAGCACGGCACTCATCGTGCTGACGGAATGCGCCACCAGCACCGTGCCTTTCAGCTGGGCAGCCTCGCAGACCGAGATGATGTCCTGCGCGTGGCCGTGCAAGGTGGCGTGACGCGCCATGTCGTAAGCCTCATGAGAGGCCGGGCTGCATCCCGCCACATCCATCAGGACCACGCGGTGGGTCGCTTCGAAGGCGGGGGCCACGAACCGCCAGACGTCCTGGCTGCAGCCATAGCCATGTGAGAACAAGAGTGGCCGGCCGTGCCCCGCCTGTCGCACGTTGTGCCGTGACAGGGCGCTCATGGGAACCCCCTGCTCAATGCCAGGGGGGCGGCATGGCCACCGTCCAGCTTGAAGACGGCGACGGCGCGCACCAGTTGCTGCGCCTGGATCTTCAGGCTCTCGGCGGCCGCGGCACTCTCCTCTACCAGGGCCGCGTTCTGCTGCGTGGCGGCATCCATCTGGGTGACGGCTTCGCACACCTGGGCCACGCCAACGCTCTGCTCGGTGCTGGCGTTGCTGATCTCTGCCACGATGTCCGACACACGCTTGACGACGGTGACGACCTGCTGCATGGTGGCGCCCGCCTGGTCAACCAGGAGGCTGCCCTGCGTCACGCGGGCGACACTGTCCTGGATCAGCGCCTTGATTTCGCGCGCGGCCTGGGATGAACGGCTGGCCAGCGTCCGCACCTCGCCGGCCACCACCGCGAAGCCTCGTCCCTGCTCACCCGCCCGGGCGGCCTCGACCGCGGCGTTGAGCGCCAGGATGTTGGTCTGGAAGGCGATGCCGTCGATCACGGCGATGATGTCCGAGATCTTGCGGCTGCTGTCGTTGATGCCGCGCATCGTGGAGACCACCTGCTCGGCGGCGGCGCCACCCTGCACGGCGACGGCGCTGGCATCACTCGCCAGCTCGCTGGCCTGCTTCGCGTGGGCTGCGTTTTCCTTGACGGTGGAGCCCAGCTGCTCCATCGAGGCCGCGGTTTCTTCCAGGGCACTGGCCTGCTGCTCCGTGCGGCTTGAGAGATCGTTGTTGCCTTGGGCAATCTCCGAGCTGGCCGAGGCGATGCTCTCGGCGGTATGGCGAACCTGGCTGATCAGGGCGAGCAGCTGCCTCTGCATCGAGCCCATCGACGACAGCACGCTGCCTGCAGGCGCCGTGGAGGCACCACGCACCTCCGAGATATCGCCCTGAGCCACTTGCCGGGCCAGCTGCGAGAGATCGGCCGGCTCCGCACCGAGCGCAGCCACCAGGCGACGGATGATCAGCCACCCCAGCACAAAGGCCGTGGCCGTGGCCAGCGCGCTGAGGGCCAGCATCACGCGGCGTTGGGTCGACAAGGCCGCCGCGGCGGCCTCGCTCTTGAGCCGGGCCTGCTGCCGGGAGTAGTCCGCGTAATCCTTGGCGGCCGCGATCAACTGGTTGAGCAAGGGCCTGCAGTCCACATTGATCTTCTGGATGGCTTCTGCGCGCTGGCCCTCATCCGACAGGCGGACGATGTCGAGGGCCACCGGCGCATAACGTGCTTCGACGTGGTCGATGGCCTCCACCAGGGATCGGTCGCGCGGAGTGACATCCGGGTCGCTGGTCACGGCCTCCTTCAGGCTGCGCAGGCTGCTCTGCAGCTGCTGGTGCGAGTCGACGGCTTGCTTTTTCTGGGCTGCATGCTCTGGGGCGGTGTCCACGAGAACCATGTCTCTGACCGCCACCGCCCTGAGCGTGGCCGCCGTGCGGATGTCTGATGCCAGGTTGGTGCGCCTGGATTCACCGTTGACATAAGTCGTGAAGCCATCGTTCGCATCTCCCAGGCTGTAGGCACCAAAGATGCTGACCACCAGCACGAGAAGCGTCAGAACGCCGAACGCGATGGCCAGTTGCACCTTGACCGAGAGGTGTTTCATGTCGACTCCAGAACTGCTTGGTGACAGAAATCATCTCATAAGATCATTTATGACGTTTGTGATTATTTGTGCTTTCCAGGGCAATTTTATGGGTCTGTAACCAACTTCTTTGTAACGCGGGCCTACACTGCGCCATGCTTCCCAAATCTTTGGCCCTGGTCGATGACGATGCCGAATACACCGAGTTCCTGTCTCAATATCTGAGAGAGCGCGGTGTTGCCGTCCACGTCTTCGGAGACAGCACCGATCTGTTGGCGGACCCAGATGCCTACGAGTACGGCTTCTATGTGGTCGACCTGTCCTTGCCCGGCATCGACGGGGTGGACCTGATCAAGGTGCTGCGTCGCCGCACCGAGTCTGGCGTGGTGGTCGTGTCCGGAAAACTGGCGCCCGACGTCTTCAAGCAGGTGATGACCGCAGGCGCCGACATGTACCTGGCCAAACCCGTCCAGTTCGACCAGGTGGAACTGGCCATCATCGCCGTCCAGCGTCGGCTGGGTGCGGCCGGGGGACCGAACATCGTCTGGAAGCTGGACCGGCGGACACAACGGCTGATCGCCCCTGACGGCGTGCAGATCGAGTTGAGCGGCACCGACACGGCGCTCATGGAGTGCTTCCTGGAAGCGGCGGGAGAAGTCGTCCCGCGGGACGCGATTTTGCGCAAGCTGGGCAAGCAGGGCGATGGGGAATCGGACGGCCTGAACGCCACGATCTACCGTTTGCGCCGACGCATCGAAAAAGCGACGCCCATGCTGGTGCCGCTGCAGTCGAAATCAGGCGTGGGCTACATTTTCCGGGCGCAGCTGAAAGCTCAGTGAGCGGGCTCCAGGATCAGCTGGAGAACACTGCCCTGAGGACTGTTTCGCGCCAGCACCACGCGAGCGCCGTGCAGTTCCATGACGCGACGCACGATGTACAGGCCCAGCCCATGGCCCGCGCCCACGGCGGTCCGCGCACCCCGGGCCCCCCGCTGGAACAGCCTGGGGCTCAGTTCGGCATCGAAGCCTGGCCCCTTGTCCTCCACCTCGATCACCGTGGCCAGCGGCTCGTCCCAATCCAGCAGACGAACCACGACCGGGCTGTCTGGCGGGCTGTACTTCAGCGCATTGAACAGCAGGTTGCGCAAGGCCAGGCGCATGAGGCTCATGTCCGCCAGGATGGTCCGCGTGGTCGCGATGCGTTCCACGGTGATGCGCTGTCTGGCGTCGGACGGCACATCGGCCATGGCGACCGCCACCAGCGTGTCCACATCCGTGTCGACCAGTTCGATGGCCTCCTTGTTGGCCAGCAGCGCCGCGGCAGCCAGGGTGTTGTCGATGTTGGTCAGCACCTGGCTCATCACGCCCTGGGCCCGGCCCAGCCGGTTCAAGGCGGCCTTGTCCGCCATGTTCAACAGCACCGAGCTGGCGCTTTGCAAGGCGGCGGAGGCATTGTTCAAGGGTTGGCGAACCTCGTGGGCAAGCACGTCGAGCATTTCCTCTCGCTCGCGCAGCAGCTCGTCCAGTTCACTGGCGTGCTGCTCCACCTGCAGGCGCAGCGCGTGTTCGCGCTGCAGTTCGGCCTTGTGTTGCCGGCGCTCCGTGATGTCCTGCAATGCCCCGACCAGGCGCACCGCGCGCCCCTCTTCAAACTCCGCCTCGGCCACCAGCCGAGCCCAGAGAAAGCGGCCCGACGCGGTGGTCATGCAGACCTCGATGTCCATGGCCCCGCCGTCGTGGACGAGCACGCCCAGCACATGGCGGATCTTTTCCTGCGCATCTTTCGTGAGCATGCGCGATGCCTGGTCCGCGCTGAGGGGCGTGTCTGGCTGCAGGTCGAGCAGGCTGGCGGTCTGATGCGAACAGTGGATCAGCCGCGAGCCGATGTCCGCGATCCAGCCGCCCACGCGGGCCATCCGCCCGGTGCGGTCCAGCAAGGCCTTGCTTTCTCGCAAGGCGTCCTCGGATGCCTTCCTGATCGTCAAGGAGCGGTGGATCAGGTCGCGGCGCATGGCCAGGGCCTGGCTCACCATCTCCGCCAGCCTGCTCAGGCTGCGGGTCTGGAAATCATCGAGCTGCCTGCTTGACCGATCGATCACGCAGAGCGTTCCGGCCTTGTCGCCCGAGGGCAGCACGAGTGGCGCGCCCGCGTAGAACCGGATGTGCGGTGCGCCGGTGACCAGGGGGTTGTCTGCAAAGCGAGGGTCCTGCAGGGCATCCGGGACTTCCATCACGGAATCCTCGTGGATGGCGTGGGCGCAGAAGGCCACGTCGCGTGGCGTTTCGCTGACTGCTTCCAGGCCCACATTCGCCTTGAACCACTGGCGCTCTTCATCGATGAGGCTGATCAGGGCGATGGGCGTGCCACAGATCTCGGAGGCCATCCGCGTGATGGTGTCGAACAAGGGTTCGGGCGGGCTGTCGAGCACCACCAGATCCCTCAGGGCGGCGAGTCGCCGGGCTTCATCGTCAGAAGACAGGAAATCGCTCATTGAAGACGTCTGATCAGTGGGAGGGCTTCGCCGCAACCGCCAGATTAACTGATCCCATGGGTGGGAGGAGCTTCGGCAGCCGCCACACTGTTCCAGACACGGAGCACACCGAACCGGGGCGCTCGCTGATACATGACCCGCCAGCCACCAGACCATCTTCAGCCGTGATGGAACAGCGGCTCAGGCGACAAACGTCGCGGAGCGCATGATGCGGCCACCGCCGCCTCAAGAATCCACAGCAGATAGTCGCAGTGAATCGGTTTGCTCACATAGGCATCGCAGCCCGCGTCCAGCATCCCTTGCTCATCTCCCGGCATGACCAGTGCACTCACCGCCACGATCCTGATCATGGCGGTGACGGGATCGCTCTTCAGTTGCCGGGCCACCGCCCAGCCATCGGGGCCGCCAACGCCCAGGTTCATGTCCAGCAGGATGACGGACGGCCGCCAACGCGTTGCCAGTGCCAAGGCCATGGACCCGTCGGAGGCCTCGAGGACATCGTGCCCCGCATCTTTCACGACCAGTGCCAGCAGTTCCAGACTGGGTTGGTGGTCATCCACCACGAGGACTGTCGCCATGGCCGCTCCTTGTCGGATCAGTGATGCTTCATGACACGAGCGTAAAAGAATGCCCTTCGCCGCGAGGTGCCCAGGCGGACATGAAGGGGCACCTCCACGGCCAAGCGTCGAGGTGAAAACCCTTGCCTGTGTGGCAGGCCCAGGCGATGCTTCCTTGCTGTCAACGGCTCGGACGGGCATCGGCCAACTGCAGGATGCCACCGGTCGTGAAGGCCACCATGTCCTCGTAATGCGAGGCGAAATCGGTCGACGATTCGGCGCCTGCGGACATCACATCGATGCGCCGGTTGTCGGAGAAGACAGCCATGGCCGCCGACACCATCAACTGATAGGCGTTCATCTGCTGCCGCGGTGTGAGCTGGGGCAGGATCGTGCCGATCCTGTCGCTGAACACCTTGGCCATCGGGCTGAAGTGCTCCGCGATCAGCAGCAGCACCACCGAGCGGCTGTTGGTGAGTTGCGCCAGGAGCCGCAGGTAATTGCGCCACCCTTCGCTCTCCTGGCTTCGCACCAGCAAGGGGCGGGCAAAGGCCTCCACCACGGCGCGGATCTGTGCCGACCTGCTCCTCGACGCCTTCACAGCGTTCAGCAGGGCCAGCCGGTCGGCGTTGATGAGCGGCGCCCGCCGCGCGATCACCTCCTGGAAGAAGGCTTCCTTGCTGCCGAATTGCTCGTTGATGTTGGCCAGCCGGGTGGACGCCATGGCGGTGATGTCCCGCATGGGGGCGCCATGAAAGCCATGCTCCGCGAACAAGGCTTCGGCCGCATCGAGCAAACGCTCGCGGACGCTGGGCGGTGCCAGCGGCTTTTCGATCGACTCTGCGTGTGACATGAGGCCCCCTCGGAAGGATCGGAACATTTGTTCCGGCTGTGATATTCTAAGCCGGAACAAATGTTCCAAACCGGAGCTGACCATGAAGTTGCGACGCGCATATTCCGCAGGCTCGACGCTGCCCGTGATGCAGATCCTCGAGAACCAGCGCTGGGAAGACCTGAGCCATCCGCCTGAGCCCTTCGGCGCCGCGTGGAACGATTTACCGGCCCTGGATGCAGGCACGGGACACGCCGTGCTGCCATTCCATCCACGCTCTTTCCGCGACTTCATGCTCTACGAGCGGCACTGCATCGATGCATCGCGCGGCTACGCGCGACGTTTCATGCCCGCAGCACACCGATTCACCAGCCTGGTCGAAGCCGTGACCCGCCGGCCCTTCCCAGCCTTCAAGCCCAGCCCTCTGTGGTACCGCCAGCCGATCTACTATTTCGGCAATCACCTCTCGTTCGTGCCCAGCGGCACCACCGTGTCCAGCCCTTCGTACAGCAGGGCCCTGGACTACGAGCTCGAGCTGGGCGTGGTGTTGGGCAAGCCGCTGTTCAACTCCACACCTGACGAAGCGCTCGAGGCCATCGCCGCCTTCGTGGTGTTGAACGACTTCAGCGCCAGGGACGTGCAACGGGCCGAGATGGCCAGCGGTTTCGGGCCTCAGAAATCCAAGCACTTCCTCAGTTCGATGTCCGATGTCGTGGTCACGGCCGACGAGTTGCTGGACGATGTGAACGCGCTCAAGGCCAGTGTGTGCATCAACGGCCGCGAGGTCTGCGCCACCTCCACCGCAGGCATGCACCATTCGATCGGCGAAGCGCTGGCCCACGCCTGCGTGGATGAACTGCTCCACCCCGGAGAACTGTTCGGCACAGGCACGCTGCCCGGCGGCTGCGGCATGGAGAACGGGCACTGGCTCAAGCCGGGCGATCTGCTGCAATTGCGGATCGACCGGATCGGTGAAATCCAGCACCGCATCGCCTGATGGACGCGTGAGCATGTCGCACATCGCACCCAGCCGGATCCTGGACCTGTCCAAAGAGATCTTCGACAACCGTGAAGATCCCTTCTTCATGCGCGTGCGCATCAGGCACCATGCCCATGCGAGGGCGCGCTGGCTGATCCGCCTGCTGGGTCTGCCCTTCAAGCTGTTTCCTTCGGATTTCGCAGGGTGGGCGGACGACACCATCACGCGCATGGGCGTTCATTCGACGACACACGTGGACGCGCCCTGGCACTACGGGCCGACCGATGCCAGAGGGCGGCGCCTGCCGGCCATTCACGAGATGCCCCTGGCGCTGTGCTTCGGCCCGGGCGTGGTGTTCGACATGACCCACAAGGTGCAGGGCGAAGAGATCCACGTGGAAGACATGGAGCGATCTCTCGCGGTCAGCGGCGCCCAGCTCCAGCCCGGCAGCATCGCCCTGATCAGGACCGGGCGTGACCGTTACCAGGGCACCCGGCAGTACTGGAAGATGGGAACCGGCATGAGCGGTGCGGCCACCGAGTGGCTGATCGAGCGCGGCGTGCAGGTGATGGGCATCGACCAGTGGGGCTGGGACCTTCCCTTCCACACGCAGATCGCCAAGGCCCGTCTAAACAGAGACGGCTCATCGTTCTGGCAGGGCCATCTGGTGGGCCGCCGGCGCCCTTACTGGCAGATGGAACAGCTGTGCGGCCTGGATCAGTTGCCGGCGCATGGCTTCGACGTGGCCGTGTTCCCCCTGCGATTGCGCAACGCCTCGGCGGCGCCGGCGCGTGTGGTGGCCTTCCTCTACGATTGACCATGCCTGGACGCTGACACAGGGCCTGAGCAGGTTGATCTCCACGGAAGATTGCATCGCCCAGGCAATCGACGACAATACGAGGTTGTCCGCCCGGCGGGGCCCAGGGTTTCGCCGGCGTGCGCGCACAACTGCGTACATATCAGAGATCTCATTGCCATGGCCCCAAGCGCAATCCAAGACGAGGTAAAGCGGCGCCGCACGTTTGCCATCATCTCCCACCCTGACGCCGGCAAGACCACGCTGACGGAAAAGCTGCTGCTGTTCTCCGGCGCGATCCACATCGCCGGTGCCGTCAAGGGCCGCAAGGCCAGCCGCCATGCCACGTCCGACTGGATGGAGATCGAAAAGCAGCGCGGCATCTCGGTGGCATCGAGCGTGATGCAGATGCTCTACCGCGCGCATGTGGTGAACCTGCTCGACACGCCCGGCCACAAGGATTTCTCTGAAGACACGTACCGCGTGCTCACGGCCGTGGATTCTGCCCTGATGGTGATCGACGCGGCCAACGGCGTGGAAGCGCAGACCAAGCGCCTGATCGAGGTCTGCCGCCAGCGCGACACACCCATCATCACCTTCGTCAACAAGATGGACCGCGAAGGCCGCGACCCGGTCGAGCTGCTGGACGAGGTCGAGCGCGAGCTGGGCATGCCCTGCGTGCCGATGACCTGGCCGGTGGGCCAGGGCAAGGCGTTCGGCGGCATCGTGAACCTGCGCACGCAGAGCATGCGGCTGTTCAGCGCCGGGGCCGACAAGCGCGGCGAGGACGATGAAGTCGTGCCTTTGAGCGAGCGCGACAAGCTGCTCGCCCGCTTCGGCCACGACTGGGAGCTGGCCGAGCAGAACATGGAGCTGATGCAAGGTGCCGCGCCTGCGTTCGACCTGGACCTGTTCCTGGCCGCCAAGCAGACGCCGGTGTTCTTCGGCTCGGCCGTGAACAACTTCGGCGTGCAGGAGATCCTGGACGCGCTGGTCGACCTGGCCCCCGCGCCCCATCCGCGCCTGAGCACCGAGAAGGACGGCTCCAAGCGCGAGATCGACCCGGGCATGGAGAACTTCTCCGGCGTGGTGTTCAAGGTGCAGGCCAACATGGACCCGTCGCACCGCGACCGCATCGCCTTCGTGCGCGTGTGCTCGGGCCAGTACGTGCCGGGCATGAAGCTCAAGGTGCAGCGCTCGGGCAAGGAGCTGCGGCCCACCAGCGTGGTCACCTTCCTGTCGCAGCGGCGCGAGGCGGTCGATGAAGCCTTTGCAGGCGACATCATCGGCTTCACCACGCACGGCGGCGTGCAGCTGGGCGACACCATCACCGATGGCATCACCCTGCAGTACACCGGCCTGCCCTTCTTCGCGCCGGAGCTGTTCCAGACGGTGGAGCTGGCCAACCCGATGAAGAGCAAGCAGCTGCAGGCCGGGTTGATGCAGCTGGGCGAAGAAGGCGCGATCCAGGTCTTCAGGCCCGAGGCTGGCGGCTCGATGCTGCTGGGCGCCGTGGGCCAGCTGCAGTTCGAGGTGGTGCAGCACCGCCTGAAGGCCGAGTACAGCGTGGACATCCGCCTGATGCCCTGCCGCTTCACCGGCGCACGCTGGATCACGGCCGACACGCCCGAGGCGCTCAAGAAGTTCACCGACGAGAACGCGTCCAAGCTGGCGCTGGATGCGGCAGACACGCTGGCCTACATGATGACCTCGGCGTATGACCTGCGCCTGACGTCGGAGCGGCATCCGCAGGTGCACTTCCACCCGCTGCGCGAGCATGCGGGGTTGAGCCTGTCGAGCCAGTGATCGGCGCGACTTAGTTGGCAACCGTGGCCGCGCCTGCGCGCCGGTCACGGGCCAGCAACAAGGCAGCAACACAACAGCAACACAGGCCTTTCAGCATCGTCCGGTTTTGACTGAACCGGCGAGGCGCTACTCTGGCGCAATCGCTAACCGTCAACGCTCTCTCCCAAGGCACGGTAGCCAACCACATTCGTCAGACACCGAATCTCAATGACGAAAGCCTGGCCTCGCTGCTTGGCGCATTGCCAGGAGGCCATCAGGAGTTTCTATCGATCCAAGTTGGTTCTGCTTTCGGTGGACGAACGGCGATGCTCGACGGTGTCGCAACCCGTCTTGAAGAGCGAGCCGCCATGAATTTCGGCTTGGTCGCAGCGCTGATGGACGTAAGCGGGGCTGGAGACACGTTGCCGGACTCGTCATACGAAGCGCTGGGCGTAGGACGCGGCGACATCGCTGCACTGATTGATGGGGACACAATGGGGCTGAGCGCTTCGGGACGCATGGCCTTGATCGGGAGTGGCAGCTTTTTCGATACCCAGATGCCGACGACGGCCTCGCTAGGCAAGGCAAGCAATTCGAGCATGCTCGGCGCTTTCGGTGAGTCAATCACAGATGCTGGAAATAAAATCGCATTCGTTCATGCGCCGCTCGGCACGGCAGTGGCAGGCTTGGGTGCCCTGCTTCAAATAGCCGGCCAGATTCCGGAAGTAAAACAGAAACTGCAGAGCCTGGAAGATACTATTGCAAAGCGGCTTTCCGAATACGCCTCCGCCAAGGGCTCCGACGCACTGATCAAAAAAATACCTCACATGGATGATGTGTCGATGCGCAATATGCTTGCTGAAGTGATTGAGGTAGGCTTCAAGGTTGCCAATAAGTCGATGGACATCGTGACGAAAATGTTCAAGGATTCTGGCAATAAAATTGTGAGGGCAGCGGGTATCGCCAGAAGGGAAAAACCTATGCGGCGTATGCCATTCTCAACGGCTATATCAACACACCGAACCCAGCAACTGAAATCCAGGCATGGAATAGCATGACAGGCAATCCGAGATTTCTGAAACCCAGATAACATGACTTCGCACGTTAAAAATTACACCAAAGATTTCCTGAATTTCTTTGCAAAATCCATTGCTGAGGAAATTCAGCGTGCGGATCATTTAGCCAAGAGCAAATGGAAGCAAGTCAACTGCAAGGCTGATTCGGAAGGTCGACTTCGTGCTTTTACACAATTGCTCGTCAACATCCACGACAGACGTGAATGGTGGACGACAGCCATAGAAACAGAAACCAAGCACTTGGAAACATACTTGGCAGCGGAAAAATTCCCCCTTGTGACCGTGTCACTGGAGCGCTTAGCACGCGACGGTTTGCTTCTCGATGTGAACCTCGCTGCTTCATCGAATGAATTCGAGCGTCTGGCGGATACGTTTTCGCGGATCACAAGCTACCAGTATGCTGCTGCACGCCTGAGTACCCTGGACCCTGGCTTTACTTACACGTCAGACGTTGGGCAAGAATGCAGTGTGAACCATCATGCCCATTGCGTCCTCACAGCCCGGGGCTCCTGGGATCAGGCACGTTGGCTGGGCCGCTATCTGATGAACTTCCATCGCAACGGGGAGACTTGCTTCACGGACGAGTTCTTCAACCCCGAGATCCGCCTCATGTTGCGCACCTTGGCGCACATCACGGAACAGGATGCCTGGCCCTCCCTGGCTGAACTGCCCACGGACATGGGCCGCTACCGAACACTGTTCGAAACCGTCGAGAACCCCGAGGCATTCTCATCCGCGCTGATGCATGTGCTGGACTTCCGCATGGCACGGTACAACGGCTTTCAGGATATCGGCGTAGGTACGCGGAAGATGCACTGGGGCGGCGTGCTCGGTGCGGAAGACTGGGCCGTGTTTCCTGTTGAACTGTTCGCTTTCCAAGCCTTGGCCGAGCGGTATCTTGGGATCAAGCCGGCCCTGGATATCGATCACCCTTGGATCAACAACCCCCTGACCGCGCAACTTCACGCTATTGATCCCGCCTGGGAAGACGACACCTTGCGCAAGGTTGTGGAACTTGCCGACCAGCACTTTGGACAAGTCTGGCGGTCCGGAGATGCCCTGCCTGCTGCTGGTGGTGGTGCCAGTACGTCGTGAATGCCGGTGTCAAAACCGGTTGCCCGCCGCATCCCGCCAATAATCATCCAGATTCTTGAACCCCCAGGCCGTAGGCGATTCGCGCGACACGATCTGGTCGCTGCACCCTCGCGCCCCCAGGTCCAGCAACTCGGGCACCAGCCGCTCGTTGGACTTCGTCGAGAAGAACACCTTGACCAGCGGCGCCAGCAACGAGCCCGCGCCCTGGTCCACCACCACGCCCAGGCGGCCTGACTTGAGCTTGACCAGCGAACCGGTCGGGTAGATGCCGATGCTCTTGACGAAGGCCTGGAACACCGGCTCGCTGAAGTGGCCATCCTTGGTCCACTGTGCCATCTTCTGCACCGATTCGGCCGGGTCCCAGCCGGCCTTATAGGGCCGGTTGGAGGTGATGGCGTCGTACACGTCGCACACCGCGCCCATGCTGGCGAACAGGCTGATCTGATCGCCTTTCAGGCGGTGCGGGTAGCCGGTGCCATTGATCTTCTCGTGGTGGTGAAGGCACACGTCCAGCGGGATCGGGCCCACGCCGCGCCCTTCCACCAGCATCTGGTGGCCAGCCTGCGGATGGCCGCGCATGATGTCGAACTCGGCCTCGGTGAGCTTGCCCGGCTTGTTCAGCACCTCCAGCGGCATCATGGCCTTGCCCAGGTCGTGCACCAGGCCGGCCAGCCCGGCCTCGCGGGTGTCAGCTTCGCTCAGCTTGAGCTGCTTGGCCAGCGACACCATCAGCGCGCACACGGCCACCGAGTGCATGTAGGTGTAGTCGTCGCTGGTCTTCAGGCGCGCCAGGCTGACGATGGCACCGGGGTTGCGTGACACGGATCGCGTGATGTCGTCCACCAGCGGCAGGCAGTGCTCGGCGTCGACGGCCTTGCCCATGCGCACATCCTGGAACATGGTCTTCATGGCGCCGCGGGCCTGGGCCACGATGCGCGACGCACGGGCCACCTCGTCCTGAAGGCTGACCTGCTGCTCCACCGGGGTCAGGTCGAGCAGCTCCGCATGGACCGTGGGCGGGAAGGCGCCATCAGGCGGGTCGCCATCATCGGGCAGGTCGATGTCGTCGATCAGCGTGGTGGGCGAGGCACGGGGCACGTCCAGGCCCTTGCTGGTGTCGATCAACACCTCGCGCACAGGGCTGTCCAGCAGCTGGTCGAGCTGGCGCTGCTCGGCCAGCATGAAGGCCTTGCGCCAGAAGGGATGGTCCATCCACGAGCCGCACAGCTCGTGCACGAACATGCCCAGGCGCAACTGGTGGGTGGGTATTTTTTTCAGCATGGCGAAATGGCCTGCGCAGCAGGACGAAGCCGCCTGCCGCGTGGAACCTGCCTGACCATGCTAGCGATTTCGGGCCGGTGCGTGGGGGAAGTCCTGCTGCTTTGCGCACGCTTTTTGATCGATCGCAGACCATCACGCGGCTTCAGATCGACGCCAGAACGCCGATATGCCCTTCTGTAGTCGCGTCGATGGCCCGGGATCGGGCGGTCTCGCCCGGCACGGTGGTCGCCCCGACACCGGGCCGTGATGTGGTTGGCGGGGCCGGCGCGGCAAGGCCAGCGCTCCATCGAACAAGGACCCGACATGGGCAAGAACCTGGGAATCGGCGGCAAGCTGTGGCTGGCCGTGGGCACGTTGATCGTCGCGATGCTGGGCATCGTGGGGCTGGCCGCCTGGCGTGCCGGCAGCCAGCAGGCGCAGGCCGAGGCACAGCTCAAGATCAGCGATCTCAAGCTGCAGACCGCCAGCCAGTGGGCCTCGATGAGCGAGGTGGCCCAGGTGCGCAGCGTGGCCTCGAACCTGAGCGCGGACACCACCGTGGCCCTGGCCTTCAAGCAGCCCATCGCCGATGCGATCGCCCGCATCACCGAGCTGCAGAAGCAGGTCAAGGCGCTGCCGCTGAGCGCCGCCGACCAGGCCCAGCTCGACAAGATCGCCGCCAACCGCAAGGTGGTGCTGGACACCAGCGATCAGATCAAGAAGCTCAAGGAGCAAGGGCAGCTCGATGAAGCCCGCGCCGCGGTCAAGGCCAACTTCCTGCCCGCCTCGGCCACCTACCTGGCCTCGTTGCGCGAGTTCGCAGCGCTGCAGCAGCGCGATGCCGAAGCCGTGCGCACCAGCATCGCCGAAGGCCGCCGCTCGACCGTGCTGATCGCTGGCGCGATGGTGCTGGCCGTGCTGGGCGGCACCGTGGTGGGGGCCTACTTCCTGATCCGCGCGATCAAGCAGCCGCTGAGCGAGGCCATCCACATCGCCTCGCGCATTGCCGAAGGTGACCTGAGCACGCCGGTGGACACGCAGCGCACCGACGAGTTCGGCCAGTTGATGCAGGCCCTGCAAGGCATGACGGGCTCGCTGGCGCGGCTGGTGCACGAGGTGCGCCACAGCACCGACGGCATCGCCACCGCCTCCAGCGAGATCGCCACCGGCAACCAGGACCTGTCCAGCCGCACGGAGCTCACGGCCTCCAGCCTGCAGCAGACGGCCTCGTCGATGGAGCAGCTGACGGGCACGGTGCAGCACTCGGCCCAATCGGCCCAGCAGGCCAACCAGCTCGCCGGCACGGCCAGCGAGGCGGCCCAGCGCGGGGGCGCGGTGGTGAACCAGGTGGTCGACACCATGCAGGACATCGCCAACTCGTCGCGCAAGATCGCCGACATCATCGGCGTGATCGACGGCATCGCCTTCCAGACCAACATCCTGGCGCTGAACGCGGCGGTGGAAGCGGCCCGTGCAGGCGAGCAGGGCCGCGGCTTCGCGGTGGTGGCGGGCGAGGTGCGCACGCTGGCCCAGCGTTCGGCCCAGGCTGCGCGCGAGATCAAGAGCCTGATCGTGGCCTCGAACGAGCGCGTGGATTCAGGCGCCAGGCTGGTGGGCGATGCGGGCACGGCGATGGGCGAGATCGTCTCGGCCATCCAGCGCGTGACGGACATGATGCGCGACATCAGCACCTCGGCCGCGGAGCAGAGCGATGGCATCGTGCAGGTGAACCAGGCGGTGACGCACCTGGACCAGATGACGCAGCAGAACGCGGCGCTGGTGGAGCAGTCGGCGGCGGCGGCAGAGAGCCTGCGCGAGCAGGCCCGGCGTTTGTCGGGGGCTGTGAACGTGTTCAGGCTGGCGGCCTGATCAAGCCATCGGCTGGCCCGCCGGCAGGCGGGACTGGAAGCGGTCGGTCGCCATGGCCAGCCAGGGCCGGGCGCCATCGAGCCCCAGCTGCCGCAGCTGTTGAGCCATGGGGTGCTCGCTGGCACCGACGCGCAGTTGCAAGGCAGGTCGCACATGGGCCTGGCCCCCACCGCGCACGCGCACCGGTGTGCGCAGCCACCGGCCCTCGTGCTGCGAATACAGCAGCGGGCTGACCGAGGGGCCGGGCAGGCCTGCGCCCAAAGAACCGTCAAGCCGCAAGATGGTCTGCGGGCGCTGCCCAGTGGCATCAGGCGCGTGCAGCACGATGTCGACATCGCTGCACGCACCGTGGCGTGGGGCTTCGTAGGTGATGGGTGCCACGAACTTGGGCAGGCCCCAGATCTCGCGTCCCGCCGCACAGGCCGCCTCCGTGTCCACCGGCAGGTGCAGCACGTGGTAGCCCAGCTGCCTCGACGGCTTGTCGACATCGGCCAGGCTCTGCAGCCAATGGCGCAACCCTGCCCGCACACCTGGCGGCACCACCGGCACGGCCAGCCCGATCTCGCGGTAAGGGCCGATGCTGGTGTCCAGGTAGTCGTAGCAGGCCAGCGCCACCAGCGACCGGCCACGCCACTGGCATCCCGGTGACAGCGCTGCGGCCCCCGCTTGGGCCAGCGCGGCCTGCACCCGCCCGGTGGGCAGCATGAAGAAGGCGTTGAGGTTGCGCGTGCGCCGGTACAGGATGGGCAGTTGCACGGCCCCCTGGCTGGTGCTCACCACGGTGTGGGGCACGTCAAAGAACGAATCGTCGTGAGGGGCGAAGCTCAGGGTGTGGCGCATGGGTGTCTCCGTCAGGCTGGCTTGGAGGCCACCAGGGCGGCCAGCGCCTCCTGGTGGTCCTCGATCACGGCCAGCCGGTTGATCTGGTTGGTGCCCTCGAAGATCTGCGTGACGCGGGCGTCGCGGTAGAGCTTCTCCAGCCGGTTTCGGTGCAGCACGGCGTGCTCGCCCAGCAGGTCCATGGCCTGCTCGATCACGCGCAGGGCGGTGTCGGTGTTGTGGAACTTGGCCATCGAGGCCACGGCTTGGCGTGGCGTCCACGTGCGCGCGCCCTGCCACACCAGGGTGCGGGCGGCGCTGGTGGCAGCCATCATGTCGGCCAGCGCCAGCTGCACATCCTGGAAGTCGATCAGCGGGCGGCCCCCCAGACGCTGGGTACAGGCATGGTGCACGGCGATGTCGACCGCGGCCTGCGCCAGGCCCACCGCCATGGCGCCCACCGGCAGGCGCGACAGGTTGAGCGTGGCGCGGTTGAGCGACCAGCCGCTGCGCAGCCCGCCGACCACGCAGGCATCGCTCACCCACACGTTGTCGAAGACCAGGTGGGCCGCGCTGGACGCACGCATGCCCATCTTCAGTTCGGTGCGCGCGGCCCGAAAGCCCGGGCTGCGGCTGTCCACCAGGAAGCAGGTCCAGGAGTCGAAGCCCTCGCCTTCGAGCGCGGCGAACACGGTGATCTGGCGGGCGATGTCGCCGCCGCTGATGAACACCTTCTGGCCGTTGAGGCACCAGCCATCGCCCTGCCGGCGCGCGACCAGGCCAGGCTGGTTGGTGGCGGCGCCGTGGCCGTCTTCCGCGTCGGAGCCGGCACCGGGTTCGGTGATGGCGAAGGCGAACAGGTGCGGGTCACCCCGCAGGTTGGCCCGGGTGGCCGGGCGCAGGGTGCGCCACATCAGGGGCAGCTGGCCGGACACGAGGATCGGCCCCATGCCGAGGAAATGCGCGCACAGCAGCAGCATCAGGCCGCCGCAGGCCCGCGCGAACTCTTCCACCTTCAGGCAGGTGCGCCACACCATCGGGTAAGGCGCGTCCAGCCAGGGGCAGCTGCCCAGGGGCGCAGGCAACAGATCGCTCAGCCAGCCCTGGCGGCCGGCCTCGCGCAGGATGGCGAGCGCCTCGGGGGCCATTTGCCCTGCGGGCAGGTGCGGCCCTGCGTCAATGGCCAGGGCTGCGGGGGCCAGGTGGGTCTGGGCGAAAGCTCGGGCCTGGCGGCGGTAGCGCTGCAGGCGGCGGGGCAGGCTGGCCGTGTCGGTGTCCCAGGCGCTCTGGGGCGCGTAGGCCAGCAGCAGCCGCACCTTGGGATCGAGCGCCTGCAGGGCCCGGCGGGGCGACAAGGGGTGCTCGGGCGGCAGGTGGCCTGCGATGGGCTGTGGTAACGGCGGGAGGCCGGCGGGCCAGGGCGCGCTCATGCGGCCATTCCTGTGTGCATGGCCTGCAGGCCCGTCGGGCCGGCATGGCCGGCTTCCCACGCGGCCACGCAGGTGCGCAGCTCGGATGGCGAGCCGCCCAGCAGACGCAGGTGGTTCTCGTCACGCACGGCTTTTTCCAGGCCGCTGTCGCGCATGTAGCCTTGTCCGCCGAACACCTGCAGGGCCGCGCTGGCGCCCTGGGCCAGCGCCACCTGGCAACGGGCCCGGTCACGCCAGCGCGCGGGCAGGTCCGGCCAGGGTGATCGTGGGTGGGCAGCCGAGGCCAGGGCCTGCGCGCTGGCCTGCACGGCCTCATGCGCCTGCTGCAGCAACTGCTGGACAGCCGCATGCCCCAGGATGGTCTGGCCGCCCTGGCGGCGTAACCGGGCGTGCTCGAGAGCCTGGCGCCAGGCGCGGTGCACCACCGCCTCGCTGATGGCCTGCAGGCCCAGGCTGTGCAGGGCCTGCAGGCGGGTCCACCATCGCGTGGCCTGCTCGCCCTCGATCACCGGGGCGGCGGGCGATGGACACGCGATGGCCTGGGTGCTCAGCTCATCGAGGCCATGGCTGTGCGGCAGCACGCTGACCTGCACCTCGCCACGGGGCAGGCGGTGCCAGCACCAGCCCTGCGACGGTTGCCACACCGGCAGCCACAGGGCGTGCCAATCGGGCAGGGCATGCAGGCAGCGGGGGGTGGCCTGCGTGGGGCAGGCCCAGTTGTCCGACATCAGCAGGGCCTGCTCCGGCGTGAGCGGCCGCCCTTCGCAAGCAGGCCACACGGCGCCACGCCCCAGGCCATGCCGCCCCTGCAGGGACACCAGCGTGGGCTGCCCGGCAGACAGGCCGGCCTCGCGTTGCAGTCGGGCGCCCAGGGCCTGCAGGTGCAGTTGCATCGCCAGACCGGCGTTGTGCGTGGCGACCACGCGCAGCACGTCCAGCGACAGGCCGCGCTGCACCGGGTCTTCGTCGTCATCCCACAGCCCGGCGGCGGGCGCATCGCCGTGGTTGAGCACGCCGATGTCGGCCAGGCCATCGATCAAGGTGCGCGCGGTGTCGGCCGGACAGGGCAGCTCGGGCCGCTGCACCTGTGGCGCGATGCGCTCCACGGCATAGCGCTGTACGGCCTGCAGCCAGGCGCGCGCCTCGGCTTCGTCCAGGCGGGTGGTGTCATCGGCGGTGTCCATGCGGCGGATGCTAGGCAAGCGTCTCACCTCTGGCCATGACGGTTGCGGCAATCCATTGACCATTGCGGCCAACCCCGATCCCGCGGCCAGTTCAAAAGACTATGCTGGCAGGCCATGTGGCCCTCCATCGCCCCGCAACGCGCGCTGTCCATCCTGGCCGTGGCCGACCTGGTCGCCTGGCGGCGCAGCCTTGGGCATGACACGGCGCCGCTGCTGGCCGGCACCGACATCACCGAGGCTGAGCTGAGCGACCCCGAGGCGCTGATCACGCCGCTGCAGGAGCAGCTGTTCTTCGGCCACTGGGTGGCGCAGGCCGGCCGTGCCGACTGCGGGCTGGCCGTGGGCCAGCGCTACCGCCTGATGCACTTCGGCCACCTGGGGCTGCTGATGCCGCACGCCGCCACGCGGCGCGAGGCCGTGGCGCTGTTCCTGCGCTTCATCAACCTGAGCTACACGCATTTCATCCCGGAGGCCGACCTGGACACCGGGCGCCTGCGGCTGCGCGGCGGCGAACACCTGGGGCCTCTGCGGCGCTTCTACCTGGACCGCGACGTGGCCTTCACCGTGGGTCTGCTGCGCGCCTTCTTCAAGGACGGCGAGGCGCCGCCGCTGCAGGTGCAGTTCGACGAGAAGGTGCCACCGGCGGACCTGGCGCACTACGAAGCGGTGCTGGGCATCCCGGTGCAGTTCGGGGCACCCGTCACGCAGGTATCGATGGACCCCTCACGGCTGGACGAGCCCATGCCCGATGCGAACGCCTTGATGGTGCGCTTGCTGCAGCCTCAGTGCGAGGCGCGGGCGGCACAGGTGCTCGATGCCCAGCCGGTGAGCTGGGCGCATCGGGTGCGAGAGGTGTTCCGCCAGCACGGCGTGCAAGGGGAGCATGGGGCTCAGTGGGCGCCTGGGTCCTGGCCGGATTCATCGGAGGTGTCGCGGCGCCTGCGCTGCAGCGAGCGCACGCTGCGCCGCCATCTGGCCGATGAAGGCCAGGCTTTGCAGGCACTGTCGGATGCCGAGCGATCTGGGCGCGCCGCGCAATGGTTGCGGCGGGAAGGCGCCCGGCTGGACGACATCGCCACCGCGCTGGGCTACAGCGAGGCGGCGGCGTTCATCCGGGCCTACAAGCGCTGGTTCGGCAGACCGCCGGGGGTGGACCGGCGGTAAGGCAATCAAAGGCTTAAGAATTTCTTACCAGACGTGTGTTTCCACGGTATGCGGTGGATACCACCTTCAATCAACCGTGCGTGCTCAAGCACCTGGGGCCACCACAAGATCAGCCGAGAGGACTTGATCCAGAAAGGGTGACTTGACCATTGAGGATCAAGCACATACACGGTATGCCCCGCCCTTCGCAGCGCCTCTCGCTCTGCTCCGCGACTCTTGGCGAACTTGTCGATGCTGACAACGTACCAGCCCTTGCCTAATCCCGCGATCCAATCGAGGTCAGGTGTGCTTGGCACAAAAAGGTCTGTCAGATGACAGACCTGCTCCACGTCGGGCTCGCTGGCGCATAACTCTCGTACAGCATGAGCCAGATCCGGAGGAAGGTTGTTGTCGAACAGGAAATTCACGCAGCCAGTTTTTGCTCAAAAGCCACTGCCGCCCTGACTGCTTGCGACGTAACCCTGTACAGACGCGCAACCCTCTGCGCATCACCTTGCTCAGCCTTGAATGCAGCCGACAGTGTGTCCGTAGGAACACCGGCATCGGCAATGATCGGTTCACCAAACTGAAGAGCTGGATCCAGCACGATCAATTTGCGCTTGGGCTCGGGGTACCAGCGAAGGGCCTGAGCATTTGCGCCATATTCGATGCCTTCGATAAGACTGGGCCTGATGACCGATTCAATCGCGAACTGGCGATCTCGGACATCAAGCATCCTTGCCTCTTCACCAGCGCGCTCCACGGCCTCCAGGAAGATCTTGCGACCATCAGTCACAAAGCGCCGGGAATGCAAGGGATAGTCACCCAGGTACTGGCGGGCGATGTTGACGGTTTCGCGCACAACACGCAGCGAGACCCCACACTGGACAAACCGAGCCACGGTCCGCAGCTCAAGCAAGTCCTTGAATCCGAGAACCAGCTCATTCGCCAAATCATCGTCTTCGGCATATTGCAGAGACCACAATGGCTCTGACGATCTCCGACCGTCCGGATGTTTCCAGGAATAGCCTTTGAGCCATCGCCGAACGGTACGCACATCTTCTCCTACAAGGCGAGCGGCCTTGCTCAAAGGGTACAGACCTGTACCTAGAAGTTGATGCGATTGGCTCATGTTTGGCAGTGTACCTTTGCCTCCTGAGGCCTGCCAGGCCTTGTGGCTGCGGTGACATCGCTGACGCGATGCCACCTCGCCGCCTGCCGGCTGATCCGCCTGCAGCGGATGCTGGTCTTACAGGCCAGCAGCGGCGCGCAGCGCAGCCGCCTGGTCTGTGCGCTCCCACGTGAACTCCGGCTCTTCACGGCCGAAGTGGCCGTAGGCCGCCGTCTTGGCATAGATCGGACGCAGCAGGTCCAGCATCTGGATGATGCCCTTGGGACGCAGGTCGAAGTGCTCGTTCACCAGCGCAGCGATCTTCTCGTCGGGGATCACGCCCGTGCCTTCGGTGTAGATGGTCACGTTCATGGGCTTGGCCACGCCGATGGCGTAGGCCACCTGCACCTGGCACTGCTTGGCCAGGCCGGCGGCCACCACGTTCTTGGCCACGTAGCGGGCAGCGTAGGCGGCCGAGCGGTCCACCTTGGTGGGATCCTTGCCGGAGAAGGCGCCACCACCGTGCGGACAGGCGCCGCCGTAGGTGTCGACGATGATCTTGCGGCCGGTCAGGCCGCAATCACCCTGCGGGCCACCGACCACGAAACGGCCGGTCGGGTTGACCAGGTAGCGCGTGTTCTGCAGCCATTCCTTGGGCAGCACGGGCTTGATGATCTCTTCGATGACGGCCTCGTTGAACTCGGGCTTCATCTTGTCGCCCAGGCTCCACTCGGGGGCGTGCTGGGTGGACAGAACCACCGTGTCGATGCTGTGCGGCTTGCCGTCCACGTAGCGCATCGTGACCTGGCTCTTGGCATCGGGGCGCAGGAAAGGCAGGCGGCCGTCCTTGCGCAGCTGGGCCTGGCGCTCGACCAGGCGGTGCGCGTAGTAGATCGGCGCGGGCATCAGCTCAGGCGTCTCGTCACAGGCGTAGCCGAACATCAGGCCCTGGTCGCCCGCACCGATGTTCAGGTAGTCGTCGCTGGCGCGGTCCACGCCCTGGGCGATGTCGTTCGATTGCTTGTCATAGGCCACCAGCACCGCGCAGCCCTTGTAGTCGATGCCGTACTCGGTGTTGTCGTAGCCGATGCGCTTGATCGTGTCGCGCGCCACCTGGATGTAATCCACATGGGCGTTGGTCGTGATCTCGCCAGCCAGGACCACCAGGCCCGTGTTGCACAGGGTCTCGGCGGCCACGCGCGAGACGGGATCCTGCTCGAAGATGGCGTCGAGGATGGCGTCCGAGATCTGGTCAGCCACCTTGTCGGGATGGCCTTCGGAGACGGATTCGGAGGTGAAGAGGAAATCGCTGGCCACGTGTGTGTGCTCCATAGCAAAGTTGACGGACTGAACCTCGGCGTCGCCGGGGCTGGGGAGAGATCCTTGTCGTCACTCTGGGCAGCGGCGAACGCTTTAGCGGCATTTGTGAATCGCCCCGCAAGTTGTTCCTTTAACTCGGCGATGGCCGAAGTGTAGCGGATATCGCCTGGGTGCGAACCGGACACCCCTACCCCCAAGAACTTGCGGCCCACCTCACTGAATAGGTGTGTTGCCATTGGTTTTGCGCACTGCACAATGCCCCGCTGGGCTCCTGCTCCCGGTGCACTGGCGTTCGCACTCGAACGGAGGCCCCGGCTCGTCAACAGAGAAAGGGACCACCCATGGCCGACAAGACCCTGACCGAAGCCGCCTGGAAATCGTTGACCAAAGGCAAGGCCGTGACCGCCGACGCCGACGTGCTCAAGGCCCTGGCCCTGCTGGCCCGCGCCGACAAGCTCAAACCGGACGCTACCGGGCTGGCGCAGCAGCGCGATGCGCTGGCTGCCGTGGACAAGGCGCTGGCCACCTTCGAGAAGGCCAATGCGAAGACCGCCAAGGCCGACAAGGCCCTGCAGGCCGGGCTGTCGGACATGAGCGGCGGGGTGGAGCGCAGCCGCAAGGCCGTGGAACAACAGATCCGCGACCTGGCCACCAGTACGGCCAAGGCCAAGGCTGCCGCCCCTGACGAGGACGAGGGCGATGACACACCGGACATCCTGACCACCCGCATGGTGCCCCTGCTGCGCCAGGTGCGCGCGGGCACGCCGGCCCACACCAAGCTGGTGCTGTCAGGCAAGGAGGTCGTGGTTCTGCTGTCGCGCAAACCCATCTCGCCGGCACGCCGAACACTGATGGTCGAACAGCTCGAGCAAAAGGGCAGTGTCAAGGTCATCGACGGCACCTGCGTGCTGGACAACAAGTTCATCACCTTCGTGCTGGACAACCCCGCTTCCGGGCTGGCCAAGAAGATCAGCGCCGCCCTGCTCAAGCAGACGGGCCTGCGCGTGCCCGTGCGGGTGCGGGGCCCGGACGGTGACATCGACGAAGACGACGACGACGAGGAAGCTGTTGGGGCCAAGGACAAGCCTCAGGCGACATCCACCACCAGCCAGCAGGCCACCGTGGACAAAGGCCGCTTCGTGAACCACGCCAAGAGCCGCCTGGCCTGGGAGAAGGTGCGGCAGAAGCTGCAGGCCGACCTGAAGTCACTGGAAAGCGCGGTACTCGGCTACTGCAAGGGCCAACCGGATCTGGCGGGCCCCGCGACCGCCAAGGTGCGCAAGCTCGACACCATCCTGGTTGAGCTCGACGAATCGCTGATGGACATCCTGGACAAGGCGCTGAACGCCCAGACCGACCAGAAGCGGCTGGACCTGCATGAAGAGTCTCGTGCGGTGCTGGCGCGCTACATCCGCTTCGTCAAGAGCGATCCCTTGCTGGCAGGTGTCGATCAGAACCCCTTCGTGCCCTTGAAGACCCGCGAGTTTCTGCTGGCCTCGCTGCAGGCGCTGGACAAGAGCCTGGCCTGAGCGCCATGGCCTTTCAACCTTCCGGAGACACGCCATGAGCACCAACCTGGAAATGATGGACAAGCTAGCCCGTTTGTGGCTGCTCACGCACCTGGACCTTGGCGGCCCCGGTGCCGACAAGAAGCTAGACAATGCCACCGAGATCGCCAAGACCCATCAGGTGGTGGCGGAGTGGGCCCGCAAGATCATGGCCGGGCTGGCACAACTCAAACCGATCGAGGGGCTCGCGCCCCAACAGCAGCAACGGCTGGACCAGGCCACGGACGCCGTTCGCCAGGCCGTGCGCCAGGAGAACGAACCGCAAGCCGAATCGGCGCTGAAGAAGGCAGTGATCCTTTACAAGACCCTGCTCCAGGAGATGAGTGAAGCCAAGGACCGTGTCAAGCGTCTGGACCTTGGCGGCTCCGGCGTCGATGAGAAGCTCGACAAGGCCACCGAGATCGCCAAGAGCAACAAAGCCGTGGCCGAACGGGCCCGAAAGATCCTGGGCGGGATCGAACAGCTGACTCCGCTTCAGGGAGTCATGCCCCGGCAGGAGCAGCGATTGGGCCAGGCCATCCTCACCGTCCGCCAAGCCGTGCGCAAGGAGGACCTGACGCAGGCCGAATCAGACTTGAAGGCCGCCCAAAGCCTGTACGAAGCACTGCGCCAGGAGATCAAGGAGCGCCTGGCCCGTCAGGGCCGCCACACCAAGTTGCCCGCCCTGGCGGAGCTGTCGGCAGGCCAGCAAAAACGCCGGGATCAGTCCGACGAGGCCTACCAGCAGGCAGAAGCCGAGGAACGCCCCGCTGACGCGGAAAAGACGCTGCAGGACCGCGAGGCCCTGCAGAAAGTCCTGATCAACGAGCTGGCACTGGTGGCCAAGGTCAAGAAGACGCTGCAGGAGCAGCAGGATCCGGACGAAGCCAACGACGGTGAGCGTGATCAACTCCAGCAGACGCGCGAGGACATCCATGGCCACCTGAAGGAAGACCGGTTCACGCAGGCCGATCAAGCCGCAACCAGGCTGACCAACGAGGTCGCGGCGGTCAGGAAGGCCATCCATGACACCAAGGCCAACGCCAAGAGCCTCGCCTCGAAACTGGTGAAGCTGGTGGGTGAGCTCGCCGCCAGCCTCCTCAAGGGCGATCCCTTCTTGCCCGAAGCGACCGCCAGGAAGCTGCTGGGGAGCCACCCGGCAGCCAAGGGCACCAAGGATGAGCAAACCACCATCCAAGCCAGCCAGAAGGGCACGGTCACGCGCGTCGCAGCCGATGAATTCGCGCAGAAATACGACGCCATGGTCGCCGGTCTGAACACCGCCGCCGAAGCATTGGCATCGGCCCTGGAAGATGATCGGGCGGCGATGTCCCTGATCACCAAGACACTCCTTCGCAGCGAGGACTACCAGGACAAGACCGCCAATCCCATTGACTTCGTGCCATCGGCCTGGAAGAGCTGGCCCAAGACCCTGCCCAAGCCCGCGCAGGAGGATCTGCCGGCAGAGCCGGGCAGGCAGGATCTGTCAGACCGGCTGGACAAGGCCAGAGCTGCATTGGAAAAGGCTCGGGAAGCATGGCAGGCTGGCACCGCCGTCGCCTGGGACGCGCTGACCTCCCAGGCCGAAGGCCTGCTGAACGACAGCAAGAAGGCCTGGAAAGATTACTACGCGCTGGTGTCCAAGACTGTCTACAACCTGCTGGCCACGCGCCAGCAGGACCACACGCAGTCGTTGAAGAACACTGAGACCACCATCAAGGAGTACTTCAAGGAGGTGTCCAAGGGAAGCAAGGGCAAGCCTGTGCCCTTGAGCGAAGACCACGAGAAGCTGCGCAAGATCATCGATGACCGCGTGTCGATCGAAGAGAAGAAGAGCAAGAACGCCAAGACGGCCGATCTGCGGCAGACCGAGGTCGCCAAGCTGATCCAGGAACAACGGGAGCAATTGAAGGCAGACGTCGAAAAAGCCGAGTCCCAGCGGGAGCAGGACGGGGTCGGTCCCAAAGAGGTCGCACAAGACCCCACCCACTTCGATGACGAGACCGACTACATGCTGGTGGGCGCCCCACTGCAGGGCAAACCCGTCTACGCCCGCCTGGACCACAGCGTGACAAGCGACAGCAATTACAGCAAGCTCTACGCCGAGGCCATGAGCAACGGGATCATCCCGTCCACCAGCACCGGACAGGCCGGCATCAAGAAGGAGCCCTACGGCTGGGTGGTGAAGGTGACGCTGAGCAGGGCCCAATCCAACCAGGGTGTGGACAACGTGAAGAGCCCGATCGCCAGTGCCGGCCTGAGGCTCTCCGACAGCGATGACCCGGCCTTCTACCTGAACTTCGATGGCTGGTACGACCGCCATTGACACGCCATTGCCGGCCTCACCGGTACGCGGGTGAGCTGGCGTCTCTACAATCAGGCCCGGCCCCGAGCGCCCCATGAGGGCGAGCGAAGGCCTTGGCCTGATCACCGAGACCGCCCGCCTCGTCCATGTCCCGTCTGTTCTCTCTGCTGTCGCGCTGGCCCCTGGGTGTGCTCCACCCGCTGGGCGCCCTGATGGGCTGGCTGGCCTATGCCCTGTCGCCCAGCTACCGGCGCCGGCTGGCCGCCCACGCCAGCGCCGCCGGTCTCAACCGCCGACAGCGCTGGCAGGCCGTGGGCCACGCCGGCAAGATGGTGGCCGAGGTGCCCCGCCTGTGGGGCCGCCCGCATGATCAGCTGATGGGTGACCGGGTGCGCTGGACAGGCGCCGAACACATCGACCAGGCCCTGGCCGAAGGCAAGGGCATGCTGATCCTCACGCCCCACCTGGGCTGTTTCGAGATGGTGGCGCAGGGCTATGCCGAGCGCTACGGCGCCCACAAGCCCATCACCGCGCTCTACCGCCCGTCCAAGCAGGCCTGGCTGGCCGAACTGATGGTGCATTCGCGCAACCGCCCCGGCATGCAGGCCAGCCCGGCCACCCTGGCCGGTGTGCGCCAGATGCTGCGCGCCCTCAAGAAGGGCGAGACCGTGGGCCTGCTGCCCGATCAGGTGCCCCCCGAGGGCATGGGCGCCTGGGCGCCTTTCTTCGGGCGCCCGGCCTACACCATGACGATGGCCGCCAAGCTGGTGGCCCAGACCGGCGCCGCCGCAGTGATGGTGCGGGGTGAGCGCCTGGGCTGGCGCCAGCGCCGCCGCCTGGGCGCCGACTATGTGGTGCACGCCGAGCGCGTCGCGCCCGAGGTGGAGGCCCTGCTGGCCGGCGCCGACGATCCGGCACAATCCAGCGCCGCGATCAACCGCCTGATGGAACACATGATCATGCAAAGCCCCGAGCAGTACCTGTGGGGCTACAACCGCTACAAGGGCCCGCGCGCCGAGATCCTGACGTCTGCCCAGGCGGCAGGCAAGGACAAGAGCGCCCGATGATCAAGAGTGCCTTGATCCGTCTGGCCCTGGGCATCCTGTGGATGCTGCAATGGTTGCCGCTGCCGATCCTGGCCCGGCTGGGCAGTGGCCTGGGCCACCTGCTGTACCGTGTGGCAGGCTCACGCCGCCGCATCGCGCTGCGCAACCTGGAGCTGTGCTTTCCGCAGATGCCCCTGGCCGAGCGCCAGGCCATCGTGCGCGAGCACTTCGGCTGGCTGCTGCGCAGCCTGTTCGAGCGCGCCATGTTCTGGTACGGCCCGGCCTGGCGGCTCAAACGCCTGATCCAGGTCGAGGGCGACATCGACCTGGCCGAGCGCGAATTCCACGCCACGGGCCGCTCCACCATGTGGCTGTGCCCGCACTTCGTGGGCCTGGATGTGGCCGGCGCCGCCATCCTGCTGTGCCAGCCGCGCCCCGGCGCGTCCATCTACCAGACGCAGAGCAACGCGGTGATCGATGCCGCCATGAAGCGCGGCCGCCTGCGCTTCGGCGATGCCGAGATCTTCCCCCGGCAGGATTCGGTCAAGCCGCTGCTGCGCGCCATCAAGGCCGGGCGCGGCTTCTTCAACCTGCCGGACATGGATTTCGGCCTGCAGGATGCGGCCTTCGTGCCCTTCTTCGGCGTGCCGGCGGCCACCTTGCTGGCGCCTTCGCGCATGGCGAAGATGCTCAACATGGTCGTGCAGCCGGTGATCGCCGAGCTGCTGCCGGGCGGCCAGGGCTACAAGGTGCACTTCCTGCCCGCGCTGGAGAATTTCCCCACGGCCGACGCCGTGGCCGACACCGCGCGCCTGAACACCTTCATCGAAGACCAGATCCGCCTGCGGCTGCCCCAGTACCTGTGGGTGCACAAGCGCTTCAAGACGCGCCCGCCCGGCGAGCCCGGCGTGTATTAAGACCGCTTGGGGCCTGCGCGCAGCGCCAGCTGCGGGCAAACCCTCGGCCGGGAGCGGGCCCGGCCACTCAAACCAGCCCCTCATCTGCCGATATCCAGGCAGTACTGGTCCGTCGCGCGCCGCCCCTGTGTGTGACGACGGCCCTCTTGGCAATGCACCGAGACACCGAGGAGCGCACTTCTATGATGACCACATGGATCACCTGGCTGCGGGGATTCTCCATCCGGTCCCGCCTGCTGGCCTGCATGGCCCTGGTCGTGGCCATCGGCACCCTGGTGGGCACGGGCACCAGCTGGCAGCTGCTGCAGCTGCAGGGCAATGTGGACGATTTCGCCGAGCAGGAGTTCGCCGGCACGCAGCGCGTGGGCGAGCTCACGCGCCTGCTGGGCCAGGTGCGCAGCCACGAGCAGGCCGCCATCATCAACACCGGTGACTCGGTGACCACCGAAGGGCATTTCAAGGCGTGGAAGGACAACCTCGCCAAGGCCCAGGCTTCGCTGGCACAGATCGCGCAGGCCATGCCCGACCCTTCCGTGGATGAGCAGGTCCAGGCCATCGGCGCCCGCCTCAAGGCCTATGCCACCAGCCTGACCCCCACGCTGGAGCTGATCAATGCCTCGGCCGTCAGCTCGTCGGCCGAAGCCTTCCAATCCAGCGCGCCGGCACGGGCCGAAGCCGATGCCGTGGAAACCGCCATGGCCAAGCTCACCACCGACGTCGAGAAAAGCGCCCAGGCCCGCCGTGACCAGACCAGCCAGACCGTGCGCCAGTCGATCGTGGCCCTGTGGGTGATGCTGCTGGCACCCGGCCTGGTGTTCCTGCCGCTGATGGGCCTGACCATCGCCTCCATCACCATTCCGCTCAAGCGCGCCGAGAGCATCACCCAGGCCATCGCCCACGGCGACCTGACCTACGACATCAGCCCCAAGGGCAAGGACGAGATCGCCCGCGTGATGCTGTCGATGCAGAGCATGCAGCAGGGCCTGCGGGCCATGGTGGCGGCCGTGCGCGAATCATCCGAATCCATGCTCACGGCCAGCACCGAGATCGCCGTGGGCAACCAGGACCTGTCCAGCCGCACGGAGCACACGGCCTCGAGCCTGCAGCAGACCGCCTCGTCCATGGGCGAGCTGAGCGACACGGTGGACAAATCCGCCCTGTCGGCCACCGAGGCCAACCGCCTGGCCGACACCGCCAGCCACCGCGCCGTGCATGGCGGCGAGGTGGTGGGCAGTGTGGTGCAGCAGATGGACGAGATCAGCCAGGCTTCGCGTCAGATCGCCGACATCATCGGCGTGATCGACGGCATCGCCTTCCAGACCAACATCCTGGCACTGAACGCTGCGGTGGAAGCGGCCCGTGCCGGTGAACAAGGCCGCGGCTTTGCCGTGGTGGCGGGCGAGGTGCGCTCGCTGGCCCAGCGCAGCGCCGAGGCCGCCAAGGAGATCAAGACCCTCATCGGCCAGTCCGTGGACCGCGTCGAGGTGGGCGCCAAGCGCGTGAAGGATGCCGGCTCGGTGATGGAAGAGATCGTGCGCGCCATCCAGAGCGTGACGGTGGCCATGGGCGAGATCGCCGACACCACGCGCCAGCAGGCCCAGGGCATCTCGCAGGTCACCACCTCTGTCAATGACCTCGATCAGATGACACAGCAGAACGCCGCGCTGGTGGAGCAATCCGCCGCCGCAGCCGACAGCCTGCGCCAGCAGGCCCAGGGCCTGTCGCAGACGGTGGCCCGGTTCAAGCTGCAAGGTGCACCAGCATTGGCCTGAACCCGCTTTGCGACAGGTGTCAACCCTGACGAGACAAATCGCAGGGCTTGATTCACAATGGTTCACAGCCAGCCGGCCGGCGATGGGAGTGGCCCCGAAGAGGGCCGGGGTGTCCGGCACATAAGAACAGCACGACAAGGGATGGCACCGTGAAACGCTTGACGGACCTGGCCGCACAACTGGGGCACCTCTACCGCGAGGGCCGCAGCATCGGCGTGGATTTCGAAACCATCGCCGACCACCTGTCGGTGCACGTGGCCGTCAAGGGCCCCGACCTGCGCTACAAGTACGTCAACCTGGCGGGCCAGGTGCGGTGCCTGCTGCCCTCCTCGCTCAGCGGCCAGGTGACCGACGCCGACCTGCTGGGCGATGAAGCAGGCCAGCGCGTGCGCGAAGAAGACCGCCAGGCCCTGGGCAGTGCCGGGCCCCTGGTGCTGTGGTCCGAGCCCGTGCCCACCGCCGATGGCGGCACCGAACGCACGCCACAGGTCAAGCTGGGCCTGCGCGGCCCGCGTGGCGAGGTGCTGGGCGTGCTCGACGTGGCCGCCGTGGATGGCCCTGGCAGCGCCGACCCGGGTTTCGAGGTGATGCGCCTGAACGAGGCGCTGGACCTGCTGGCCGACATCCTCGGCCTGCTGATGCGTTGCGAAGACGAGGCCACCCTGCTCGAACGCCTGTGCAGCACCCTGGTGGTGCAGGGCGGCTACCTGGCCGCGGCCGTGGTGCCCATCGAGGCCGATCGCCACCAGGCCGGTGTGCCGCTCAGCCTGGCGGGTGACCGCGATGAACTGTCCCTGCCCGGCGCCTTCCGCCTGGACGACCCCGTGTGGGAAAGCCACCCCGTGGCCCGCGCGGCCGAGGCCGGCATCTGCGTGGTGCACAAGCGCCATGGGCAGGATGATCCATCACCGTGGCGCCAGGCCCGCCCCACCCACAATGCCCAAGCCCTGATCGCCCTGCCCCTGCGCGCCGACGACGACGTGATGGCCGTGCTGCTGATGGCCTGCGATGGCCTGGACCGCATCGCCCCCTCGCGCGTGGTGCTGCTGCAGCGCATGGCCGATGAGCTCTCGCTGGGCATCGAGCTGCTGCGCTCGCGCCAGCGCCTGGCCTCCGAGCGCCGCCAGCGCGAGATCCACCTGCGCCAGCAGTTGCTCACCTCCCAGCGCCTGAGCCTGGCCACCGAATCCGGCGAGGTCGGCATCTGGGAATGGGACCTGGCACGCGGCGTCATCGCCATGGACGAGCGCAGCGTGACCCAGCACGGCCTGCCCTCGCACACCCACGCCCTGCCCGCCGCCACCCTGCAAAGCTGGGTGCACCCGGATGACGCCGCTGCCGTGGACCAGGCCACGGTCGGTGTGATCACGCTGGGGCAGCCGGCCGACATCACCTTCCGCACGACCCCGCCCGATGGCCGCCAGCGCCGTCTGCGGCTGCACATGTCCGCGCTGCGCGATGAGAAGAACACGGGCAACATCGTCGGGGTGCTCGGCGCCACGCAGGATGTCAGCGACCTGGCCCTGAGCGCCCAGCGCCTGCACGACCTGGACGCCAAGCTGCACCTGGCCACGCAGGCCACCGGCCTGGGTCTGTGGGAGCTCGACCTGGACGAACAGACCCTGCTGCTGGACAACCGCAGCGCGCAGATCCACGGGCTGGAGCCCACGCAGGGCAGCATCAGCCTGGGCGCCTGGCTCAGCTGGATCCACCCCGGGCAGCGCCAGGAAATGGCCGCCCGCCTCAAGGCCAGCCAGGCCGAGCCCACCGTCGGCCAGCTCGAATGCGCCATCACCCCGCCCGATGGGCGCCTGCGCCGCGTGCTGATCAACTGGGCCAGCCAGCTCGACGCCACCGGCCGCGTCAAGCAGTTGGTAGGCACCCAGGTGGACGTGACCGAGCGCCGCCGCGACGAGGCCCGCATGGCCCAGACCCACCAGCGCCTGGCCCTGATGGCCGGGGCCACCGGCGTGGGCCATTGGCGCTACGACCTGCGCGAAGGCTTCACCTTCGACGACGCCATGTACCGCCTGCTGGGCGCCACGGTGCAGCCCTACCCGGCCGCCGCCTGGTTGATGGAGATGTGCCTGCCGGCCAGCCAGCGCGAGGCACTGGAGCTGGCGCTGATCACCGCCGACGACCAGCTGGAGGTGTCGCTGCAGTGGCAGGGCCTGGACGGCCTGTCGCGCCACGTGGTGTGGATGGGCACGGTCGACCGCGACGCCCGCCGCACCGTGATCCGCGGCGAGGGCCTGTGCATCGACGTGACCATGCAGCAGAAGGCCGAGGCCGCACGCCACGAACTGCAGGCGCCGCCCCCGCCCCGCCCGCTCATCCAGGGCCCGGGGCGCGGCGACAGCCTGGCCAACCCCGAGGCGCGCACGCCAGAGCTCTCCGGCGCCGAGCCGCTGGCCGCGCGCATCGGCAGCGAACTGCGCTCGCCGCTCAACGCCTTGCTGGGCTTCGTGCAGTTGCTGCGTGGCAACGCCCAGGCGCCGGGCACCGGCCAGCAGGAGGACTACCTGCAGGAGATCGAAAAGGCGGGCTGGCACCTGATGGAGCTGGTCAACGACGCGATGGACCTCACACGCATCCAGTCGGGCGCCCAGAAGGTCGAGGCCCAGACCGTGCCGCTGCGCGACCTGGTCGGCGAGCTGCAACCCCTGGTCGATCAGCAGGCCGCCACGCGGCAGGTGCGCTTTGAGGCCGTCACCGCCGGCCCCTGGCCCACCGTGGTGGCCGACCGCCGCCTGCTCAAGCAGGCCCTGGTCTACCTGTGCGGACACGCGGTGCACACCAGCCCGTCGGGCACCCGCGTCACCCTGTCGATCGAGCCGGCCGGCGCCGACGTCACCTTGCGCCTGCATGGCCAGGGCCCCGCGCTGCCACCAGCGCAGCGAGAGCAGTTGTTCAACCCGCTGCCCGAAGCGCTGACCAACCTGCAGGGCGGTTCAGGCATGCGCCTGGCCATTGCCCGGCAATCGCTGCAGGCCATGGGCGGCCGCCTGCAGGCGCTGGAAGGCGATGCGGGCCAGGGCACCACCTTCGTGGTCAGCCTGCCGCACGCGCCGCAGCCCCAGCCGCCGCTGGACCTGGATTCCGACACGCCCCTGGCGCCTCGCCCGCCCCAGCTCACGGTGGACATCGGACTCAAGGGCCGCATCCTCTACGTGGAAGACAACCCCAGCAACGTGCTGCTGGTGCGCGAATGCCTCACCCTGCGTCCGGCGGTGGAACTGGCCGTGGCGGCCAATGTGCAGGAGGGCCTGGCCGCCATCGCGGCCGAGCGCTTCGACCTGGTCCTGCTGGACCTGCAGCTGCCAGATGGCGACGGCTATGCCGTGCTCAAACGCCTGCGCGAGTACCGCGGCAGGCCCAGCCCCTGCATTGCGCTCACGGCCGCGGCCATGCTGAACGAGCGCAACCGCGCGCTCGAGGCCGGCTTCGACGAGTTCTGGACCAAGCCGATCAAGCTGCCGGAGTTTTTGGCCGGCCTGGACCGCTGGCTGGCGCCGCGCCGCGCCAGAAGCCGCACAGCGCAATGAACAGTCCGCCCCGCCCCCCGAGGGGTCAGGAAACTTGGGGGTGGCAAGTAGGGCGGATAATCCGCTCATGAAGCTGCGTTTCACCAAGATGCACGGCGCCGGCAACGACTTCGTCGTGCTGGATGCCACCGCCGGCCCGCTGGCCCTCAGCGAGGCCCAGTACCGCTACCTGGCCGACCGCCGCTTCGGTGTCGGCGCCGACCAGATCCTCATCGTCGAGCCCGGCTCGGTGGATGCCGGCACCGACTTCACCTACCGCATCGTCAACGCCGACGGCAGCGAGGTCGAGCAGTGCGGCAACGGCGCGCGCTGCTTCGCACGCTTCGTGCACGACACCGGCCTCACAGGCAAGCAGACCATCCGCGTGCAGACCCTGGGCGGCATCATCGAGCCGCGCCTGCAAGCCGACGGCCGCGTCACCGTGGACATGGGCGCGCCCGTGCTGGAGCCGGCCCGCGTGCCTTTCGACGGCACCGGCCTCACGCCACGCTTGGTCAATGGCACCGAACTGTGGCCGCTGGCCCTGGCCAACTACCCGGTCGAGGTGGCCGTGGTCTCCATGGGTAACCCGCACGCCGTGCAGCGCGTGGACAGCTGCGAGCATGCCCCGGTCGACGAGGTCGGTCCGCAGGTCGAAGGCCATGAGCGCTTCCCGCGCCGCGTCAACGCCGGCTTCATGGAAGTGGTGTCACGCACCCACATCCGCCTGCGCGTGTACGAGCGCGGTGCTGGCGAAACCCTGGCCTGCGGCTCGGGCGCCTGCGCCGCCGTGGTGGCCGGCATCCGCCTGGGCTGGCTGGACAGCACGGTCGATGTGGACACGCGCGGCGGCCGCCTGACCATCCAGTGGGCCGGCCCCGGCCAGCCCGTGCTGATGACCGGCCCGGCCCAGACCGTGTTCACCGGTGAGATCGACATCCCCGAACTCTGAAGAACCCCATGACGACCCCGCTCCAAGGCATCACCGAAGACGACATCGCCAACTACCTGATCCACACGCCCGGCTTCTTCGAGCGGCACGCGCCGCTGCTGGCCGCCATCCAGCTCACCAGCCCGCACGGCCAGCGCGCCGTCTCGCTGCAGGAGCGCCAGATGGAAATGCTGCGCGACAAGATCAAGGGTCTGGAGCGGCGCATCATGGAGATGATCCGCCACAGCCAGGAGAACGAGGCCATCGCGCAGCGCCTGCACCGCTGGATCCGCGCCGTGATGCTGGCGCACGACGACACCGCGCTGCCCACCGTGCTCACGGCCGAGCTGCAGCACGAATTCCTGATCCCGCAGGTGGGCCTGCGCCTGTGGGGCACCGCCGACCACCCGCTCAAGCCCGAGCTGGCCGGCCTGCCGTTCGCACAGGACATCAGCGACGACGCCCGCAGCTTCGCGCGCAGCCTGAGCCTGCCCTACTGCGGCATCAACGCCGGCTTCGAGGCCGCGCGCTGGCTGGAAGATGCCAACACCGTGTCCTCGCTGGCGCTGCTGCCGCTGGTGCGCGACGGCGAGGTCTTCGGCCTGCTGGTGCTGGGATCGCCCGACCCCACCCGCTACACGGCCGACATGGGCCTGGAGTTCCTGACCGAGCTGGGCGAGGTGGCCAGCGCCGCCCTGGCCCGCCTGCTGGCCTGAGCCGGCGACACTGCATGGGCCAGGCCCCGTCCGCGCGCCCTGGCCCTGCTTTGGCCCCGGGGGCTGCGGTCTCCTCGGCCGATGACGCCCTGATCGAGCGGCACCTGAGCTATCTGGCCGTGCAGAAGCACCTGGCCGAACGCACGCTCGAGCTCTACGGCGAGGCCTTCAACCGCCTGCGCGAGGCCTTGGCCCGCGACAGGCTCGCCCTGACCGCGGTGCAGCCGCACCACGTGCGCGGCTGGGCCGCCCGCCTGCATGCCGGGGGCCTGGGCCCGCGCAGCCTGGCCCTGATGCTCTCTGCCTGGCGCGGCCTGTACCGCTGGCTGGGCCGTGAAGGCCTGGTGGCGCTCAACCCGGTCGACGGGCTCAAGGCCCCCAAGGCCGCGCGCCCCTTGCCCAAGGCCCTGTCGGTGGACGACGCCGTGGCGCTGGCCCAAACCAGCGCCAGCCCACCGCCGGTGCCTGATTCGACCTCGCCACGAGACCAGCGCGAGGCCCCCTGGCTGGCCGCGCGCGACCACTGCATGGTCGAACTGCTCTACGGCAGCGGCCTGCGCAGCGCCGAACTGCTGGGGCTGGATGTGCAGGCGCACCCGCACGCCCAAGGCTGGGTGGACGCCGCCTCCGGCGAAGCCCATGTGCTGGGCAAGGGCCGCAAATGGCGCCAGGTGCCCGTGGGCACGCCCGCGCTGCAGGCCCTGGCCGCCTGGCTGGCCGTGCGTGGCACCGTGGCTGCGGCGGACGAAACCGCGCTGTTCATCGGTCGCCTGGGCGCCCGCCTCACGGCGGCCCAGTTGCGCAACCGGCTCAAGCAACTGACGGTGCGCGCCGGCCTGCCCACCCATGTGCACCCGCACATGCTGCGCCACAGTTTTGCCAGCCACCTGCTGCAATCGAGCAGTGACCTGCGGGGGGTGCAGGAGCTGCTGGGCCACGCCCACATCACCACCACCCAGGTCTACACACGGCTGGATTTCCAGCACCTGGCCAAGGCCTACGACGCGGCTCACCCGCGCGCACGTCGCAAGTAAGCACTCACATCAGGTGGTCGACACCTTGATCTCGTTGACCACGCTGCTCACGCCTTCCACGGCGCTGGCCAGCTCGGTGGCGCGTGCAATCACCAGGGCATCCGGCGCGCTGCCACGCAGGGTGACGGTGCCGTTCTGGGTCTGCACCTCGATGCGCAGGCCGCTCAACTGGCTGTCGGACATCAGGGCCGCGTTCACCCGTGCGGTGATGGCCGCGTCCTGCATGGACGCCTGCATCTCGGCCGCGTCCTGACGCCGGCCATCGGTCAGGCGCAGGCCGGCCTCGTCCGCCCGCGCGATGGCCAGGTCCAGGGCCGGGGGGGCGCCGTCCTCGTGCGCGGCAACCCGCTGCGGCGCATGCCGGTCACAGGCACTCAAGCCACCGGCCAGCATCACCATGGCTGGCAACCAACGCGTCGTTCGTGGGAACATGTCCGTCTCCTGTCCGCCCGGGGGGCGATCACAAGCCCTTCCTGGGTCGATCTCCCTGCACTGAGCCTTGACGCAGTGCAGCATCATCGCCGACCTTGCCGCAAGGTAAGGCCTGCGCCCCTTCACGGCCAGTGGACGAACGCCGATTGCAGTGTGGGGGGCCGCCGACAAGCCGCACGTCAGCGGCGACAATCACGCCCATGAAAACCATCACCGTGCGCGACGGCAAGGAACGCTCCCTGCTGCGCCGCCATCCCTGGGTCTTCCAGGGCTCCGTGGCCAAAGGCAAGGCCGATCTCGGCGAAACCGTCCGCGTCGAGTCGCACGACGGCCGCTTCCTGGCTTGGGGCGCCTACAGCCCCAACTCGCAACTGCGCGTGCGGGCCTGGTCATTCGACGAGGCCGAGCGCATCGACGCGGCCCTTTTTACGCGCCGCATCGAGGCGGCCCTGGCCCTGCGCGGCCGCCTGGGCATTGACAGCGATGGCGTGCGCCTGATCCACGGCGAGGCCGACGGCCTGCCCGGCCTGGTCGTCGACCGCTATGGCGACCTGCTCAGCGCCCAGTTCCTGAGCGCCGGCATCGACCGTTTCAAGCAGGTCATCGCCGATGCGCTGCTGGCCGCCACCGGCTGCCAGGCCCTGTACGAACGCTCCGATGCGGCCGTGCGCCAGATGGAGGGCCTGGAGCAGGTGACCGGCTGGCTGCGCACCCCCGCCAGCGGCGCACCGGCCACCGAGGTGACCATCCGTGAGCACGGCTGGCGCCTGACGCTGGACGTGGCCGAGGGCCACAAGACCGGCTACTACCTGGACCAGCGCGACAACCGCAAGCTGTTCGCCGACCTGGTCCGCCAGATGGGCCTGAAGACCGCGCTGAACTGCTACAGCTACACGGGCGGCTTCAGCGTGGCGGCGCTCGCCGGCGGGGCCGAGCATGTGACCAGCGTGGACTCGTCCGCGCCGGCGCTGGCCCGTGCCAGCGCGCACGTCACGCTCAACGGTTTCGAGGCTGATCGCCACACGGCGCTCGATGCCGACGTGAATGGCGCGCTGCGCCAGTTCCTGGCCGAAGACCGCCGCTTCGACGCCATCGTGCTGGACCCGCCGAAGTTCGCGCCCAGCGCCGCGCATGCGGACCGGGCGTCCCGGGCGTACAAGGACATCAACCGGTTGGCGCTCAAGCTCTTGAACCCCGGAGGTTTGTTGATGACCTACTCGTGCTCTGGCGGGATCGGGGCAGAGCTGTTCCAGAAGATCGTGGCGGGGGCGGGCATGGATGCGCAGGTGGATGGCTACCTGGTCAAGCGGCTGGAGGCTTCGCCGGATCATCCGACCACGCTCTATTACCCGGAGGGTGAATACCTCAAGGGGCTGGCGATCGTTCGGCGTTGAACTGCATTGCAATGCCAATGAGATGCGATGCGATGCGATGCGATGCGATGCGATGCGATGCGATGCGATGCGATGCGATGCGATGCGATGCGATGCGATGCGATGCGATGCGATGCGATGCGGTGCGTTGATCGTCTTGGCGTGAGAACGCAAGGCGGGGGCTGGGTCGATGTCTGGCCGGGCTTCAATGTTGGCGGTCCCGCCTTCGGCGTGACTGCTCTGCGGTGCTCGTCCAGGACAGGTGGCTGCGCAACTCGCCCTTTCAGGGCTCAAACATGCTCGCCATCCCCTGGCCTGCGGCCAGGGGCAAACCTGCCCTTCCCTGCGCGCCTCCGACGCCAACAAGGCGCCCAGCCAGCCACCGCCCCAGCCCCTTTTCGCCTTGCTCAAGCATGCATAGGCCCCCCGCATGCGGACAGATAGGCGTTCGCGCCGGCCTCGGCACGCAGCAACCTGCGCATGCCACCAGCGGGGCATCAAGGGCTGAGTGGGCCTGCGGCCGGGCGCCTTGTTGGCGCTGAGCAGCGCAAGGCAGTCACGCCGAAGGCGTGACCGACAACAAAGAAGCCCGGACACAGGCCCACTCAGACCCCGCCCCGCGGTGCCTCGAAAAAGCGCTCAAACAGCAGCAAAGTCAGACAAACATCCCGCACCGCAGAACCCCCATTCCACCCATCAATACGTTTGCACAAAAATTACAAGCATCGGCAGAAAGTCCTACAAATCCTGCCGGTTTAGGACGCGTTTGCGGACACCCATTTTTTGTTTACGGACATAATGAATTGGACCTGAGCCGGGGAACCACCAAACCAGTCACCCCCTCGGCCAGCCCAAGGAAGTACATGTCCACCAGTCACAAGCTGCCCCCGTGGGATTTCCGCCGCGGCATCGCCACTGCCCGCGTCCTCGTTCAACTTGGCCTGGACAAAGGCGCCGGACTCGATGCCCTCCTGCAGCAGACCGGCATCACCCGCCAGATGCTCGACGACCCGAAGGCCGAGATCGAGGCCACGCAGGAAATCCAGCTCATCCGCAACCTGCTTTCCACCCTGGGCCACCCGCCCGAACTGGGCCTGGAAGCCGGACAACGCTACCGCCTGACCACCTACGGCCTGTGGGGCTACGCGGTGCTGAGCAGCCCCACCCTGGGCGACGCCATCCACCTGACGCGCCGCATGCTCAACCAGACCTTCTCGCTCACGCGCAACGTGGCCGTGCAAGAGGGTGACCAGATCATCATCACGCACATGGACGAGCACCTGCCGCCCGACGTGCGCCAGTTCATCATCGACCGTGACCGCGCCGCCATCACCGTGCTGCAGCGCGAGATCCTGGGCCGCCCGCTGAGCTACACCGCCTTCGAGATGAAGCACTCGGAGCCCGAGCCCGGCATGGCCGCGCGCTACACCGACTGGGTCGGCATCCGCCCCATCTTCGGCTGCCAGCAGCACCGCAGCATCTTCCCGGTCGCCCTGATGAGCGAGCCCCTGCCCCAGGCCGAGCCTCACACGGCCCGCCTGTGCGAAGAGATGTGCCGCAAGCTGGTCGAGGCCCGCAGCAGCCGCACCGGCGTGGCCGCCGCTGTGCGCGACCGCCTGCTGCGCACCCCAGGCCACATCCCGGACATGGAAGAGATCTCCTCCGAGATGCACATGACCTCGCGCACGCTGCGCCGCCACCTGACGGCCGAAGGCGCCACCTTCCGCGCCCTGCTCGAAGAAGTGCGCAGCACCCTGGCCACCGAGCTGATGGCCAATGCGCGCCTGACACACGCCGAGATCGCCCAGCGCCTGGGCTATGCCGACGTCACCACCTTCATTGAGGCCTTCCGCCGCTGGAAGGGCGTGCCGCCCAGCGAGTACCGCCGCCAGCAGGGCCTGCGCACCTCGGCCACGCGGGCTTCGGCCTTCCGCACCCTGGTGATCACGCCGCCCGGCCACGAGGCCGCCAGCAGCAACGACGCAGAGGCCGACGCGGCCTGACAACCGTGCAGATTGCACACATCAAGGCGGGCAAGTCCCGCCTTTTTTTGTATTTGAAAACAGGGCAGAACACTCTAGACTGCCCTCATGAGCATCGACCCCAAACTCCGGGAGCTGAACATCGACCTGCCCGCGTGCCCCGCCACGCTGGTCAAGCTGTCGCTGATGATGGCCGACGATGACAGCTCCATGGCCCAGATCGCCGCCCTGATCGAGACCGACATGGCGCTGGCCTCGGCCGTGGTGCGCACCGTCAACTCGGCCCTGTTCGGCCTGCTCAAGCGCGTCGAAACCGTGCACGAGGCCATCCGCTACCTGGGCATGGCGCAGGTCGCCGGCCTCACGTATGAGATCGGCCTGCGCGGTGCCTTCCCGCCCACGCCCCTGCTGCAACAACTGTGGGACCGCGCCGGCATCCGCGGCCTGGCCATGGGCCGCGTCGCCCGCCAGCTCGATGTCGACCCCTGGCTGGCCCACACCATGGGCCTGTTCGCCGAGACCGGCCGCGCGGTGCTGATCGCCTACGACTCGTCCGTCTATGCCGCGCACATCAAGTCGCCCCCCGACGAATCGCAGCTCGGCGCCCTGGAGATCGAAACCTTCGGTGTGAGTCATGCCGCTTTCGGCGCTGCGCTGTGCAAGGCCTGGGGCCTGTCACGCGAGGTGGCCGATGGGGTGCGCAGCCGCACCCAGGCCCCCAGCCAGTGGACCTACGAACGCCCCACCGTGCGCCAGTTGCTCACCATCGGCGCCGCCATCGACGCCCTGCTGCTCGACCCGGCCCGCGCAGCCGACCCCAAGGCCGTCTGGGCCGAGCTCGAGCCCGTGGCCGGGCAGGTCGGCCTGCATTTCGAGGCCTTCCAGCTGGCCACCACGCGGGTCTGCGAGCGGCTGAACATGCCGTGAGGCAGGCGCAACCGGATCCCCCTTTCTCGCGGGGATCCTGGCCGGATTTCGTGGCGGCGTCACCAAAAAGGCGGTTGACCGCGCATGGACATCTGGTGACACTTCGTGACGCATTCAACACATCACGGAGGAACCCATGCGCATCGCCGCACAACCGCGCCTGACGCTGGCCGCATCACTGATCGCCTTGCTGGGCATGGCCCCTGCCATCGCCATCGCGGACACCTACAGCAGCGCCAGCGCATCCATCACCAACCTGCGCTACCGGCTGATCGACCTGGATCCCACCGACGGCATCGCGCCCTCCGCCACCCTCCAGGGCGCAGGCCTTGTCCACGTGACCAGCAGCTTCGCCGACGGCCCTCCGGACGTGGACATCAACACACCGCTGAGCGGCCTGGGCCTGCCCTTGCCCATTGCCAACCAGTCCGGCGTGGGCTATGGCGCCGGCATCGCTGGCGACACCATCACGACCATGGCCAACACCGCCGTCGGCAACGGCCCCGTGCTGGTCAACCAGTTTCCCGGCGGCAGCATGGGCACCGACTATGACCTGTATGTCTACCAGGAGCTCGTGAGCCGCTCCGGCGAGGTGCAGCTGGGCGCTCCCGGCTGGGTCGGCACCGATCCCACCTTCACCATAGAACTCGGCGCGAACACGGGCATCGTCTTCGAAGGCACGGCCAGCACGAACGTGCTGCTGGACCTGCAAGCCTATGACGCCTTCATCGCAGGGGTCCACGCCGAGATCGGCACCTCCGCACTGCCTCCGATCAACAGCTACGGCTACCTGGCCGGTAGTGCCAGCATCAACATCGAATTGCAGAACACGACGCTCGGGAACAACGGCGGGGTCACCTCCCACGCCACCTCCTTCTCACTTGGCAGCTCGCTGTCCGAAGAGGTCGGGCCGGGCGGCTTCGCGTCACCCACATCGGGGCAAAGCCGCACCCAGGATTTCCTGGTGGACTACTGGAACCTGGGCACCACCGGCACCACCGTCGGTTTCACCCTGAGCACCAGCTCCATCGCAGTAGCCATGATGCAAGGCACCTTCACCGTGCCCGTGCCCGAACCCGGCACATGGGCCCTGATGGGTCTGGGCCTGGCCGGTGTCGCCCTGGCCCGACGCCGCCAGGGGGCCTGATCCCCCCTCATCCCCAGGTCAAATCGTCTTTCCGGACACGGCCTGGGGACTCTCCGGATTCAAGCGGTACGCGTTTTCGCCGATACCTGAGCGACGGCCCGAGAGGCCGCCGCTCACCGCTTCATGTCCCTATTCCATCCCTCTTCCCGGCTGTCCCCCGACGATCCCCAACTGGTCCGCCAGATCAATGCCGAGCGGGTGCGGATGCTTTACGCCCCGACCGTGCTGATGGTGGGCATGAGTTCGGCGTTCTCGCTGGCCCTTGCCATGATCATGGGGCCCTCCGTCGGCTGGCCCACGGCCATGCTCTGGGCCGTGCTGTGCCTGGCCGCCGGTGGCGTGCGTCTGTTCAACGACCGCGCCTACCGCCGCGCCGAAGACCGGGACGATCCGCGCTGGCTGCGCACCTTCGTGATGGCCGTGGCACTGCATGGGGCCTGCTGGGGCCTGGCCGGCGTGATCCTGATGCCGGTGCAGGACATGGTCACCGTGGCCGTGGTCGTGGCCACGCTGATCGGTGCAGGCTCCATATCCACCTTCGCCCTGCAGGCCCACGTGGCGCCCAACCTGGCGATGAACGTGCCTCTGATGCTGCCGGCCGCGCTGATGCTGCTCACGCGCATGGACACCTACGGCCTGTTCGGCGCCGTCGGCATCATCAGCCTGGTGGTGGTGATGCTCAGCGAAAGTCGGCGCGCCGAGCGGCGCATCAGCGAGCTGCTGTGGCTGCGCTTCACCACCGACCGCATCGCGCAGGAGCGCGCCGACGCGCTCAAGCTGGCCCAGCGCCACAGCGCCGTGAAGGACCAGTTCCTAGCCACCATGAGCCACGAGATGCGCACGCCGCTGCACGGCATCCTGGGCCTGTCGCAACTGATCCAGCAGCGCCTGCCGCCGCGCCCCGGCGTGCTCGGCGATGCGCGCCAGCACGCGGCCCTGATCCAGCGCTCGGGCGAACACCTGCTCTCGCTGATCAGCGACGTGCTCGATTTTTCCCGCATCGAGGCCGGCAAGCTGGCCATCGACCGCAGCGTGTTCGACCTGCGCCAGGTGCTCGACGACGTGCTGGGCCTGTCGCGCGTCACGGCCGCCGGCCGCGGGCTGCCGCTGATCGAGGACGTGCGCCTGCCCCGCCCCTGCCTGGTCGAGGGCGACCCGGCCCGGCTGCGCCAGGTGCTCTACAACCTGCTGGGCAACGCCATCAAGTTCACGGAGACCGGCGAGGTGCGCCTGACGGTGGCCCGGCGCGTCGGCATCGACATGGGCAGCGGGCTGCCCGTGCCCGGCCCTGCGGGTGATGATCCCACGCAGATCCGCATCGGCTTCGAGATCGCCGACACCGGCGTGGGCATCCCGCCCGACCAGATCGACCGCATCTTCGAGGCCTTCCAGCAGCTGGACAACAGCTTCGGCCGCCGCCACCAGGGCACCGGCCTGGGCCTGACCATCTCGCGCGAGATCGCCCGGGCCATGGGCGGCGACATCACCTGCCAGAGCGCGCCCGGCAAGGGCTCGGTGTTCACGCTGGGCGTGCCCCTGCCCCAGGCCGCTGGCGATGCCAGGGCCGAGGTGCTGCCCACCTGGACCGCCGGCCCCACGGCCCACGACGACCTGGACACGCAGCCCGCCCAGGCCACGACAGTGGACACCCGCCAGGCGCCGCCGATCACCCGGCCGGGGGGCCTGGACGACGCGCCGCAAGGCCCGCTGCCGCCCCTGTCACTGCAAGGGCGCGTGCTGCTGGTGGAAGACAACCCCGTCAACGCCCTGGTGGCGCAAGCCGGCATGAGCCAGCTGGGCCTGGACGTGACGCTGGTGACCGACGGGCAGCAGGCGCTGAGCCTGCTCGTGCCCGGGCCGCATGAGTTCGACCTGGTCCTGATGGACTGCCAGATGCCCGTGCTCGACGGCGTGGAGACCACGCGGCGCCTGCGTGCCCACGAGGATTCGATCGGCAGTCCCAATGTGCCGGTGATCGCCCTCACGGCCAATGCCATGCCGCAGGACCGCCGGCGTTGCGCCGCGGCCGGCATGGACGATCACCTGGCCAAGCCCTTCCGGCAGGAAGAGCTGCGGGCGGTGCTGGTTCGACACCTGCACCCCCGCCAGAGCGTCACTGCTTGACGGCTTCGATCTGGATGTCCAGCTTGATCTCGTCGGGGATGCCCGGCAGGCCGTAGGTGATGCCGTATTCGCTGCGCTTGATCGTGGTCTCGAAGTCGCCGCCGCACACCTCACGCTTGAGCATGGGGTTGTCGTAGCAGTTGAAGCTGGTGGCCTTGAGCGTGACGGGCTGGGTCTTGCCCAGCAGGGTGAGCTTGCCGACCACTTCGGTGACCTTGTCGCCATCGAACTTGAACTGGTCGCTCACGAAGGTGGCGGTCGGGAAGGCCTCGGCGCTCAGGAAATCCTTGCCCTTGAGGTGGCCGTCGAAGGGGCCGGTGCCGGTGTTGATGGAGCCGGTCTCGATGGTGATCTCGGCCTTGCCGGTCTTGGCGGCCTTGTCCAGCGTCACGGTGCCGGCCTTTTTGTCGAAGCGGCCGCGGTTGGTCGAGGTGCCGAAGTGCTTGGCCTCGAAGGTCACGAAGGTGTGGGTGGGGTCGATCTTGTAGGTCGCGGGGGCGGCCTGGGCGGCGCCGAAAGCAGCGGCCAGCACGGCGGCGGTCAAGGCAGACAGGATCGGGGTGCGTGTCATTGTGAGGCTCCTGGTGAAAAGGACGGGGTGAGGGGAAGGATCGGGCTGGCCGCAACGGCGCCACGGAAGGGAACAGGTTGGCGGCACGTGGCCGCCGGAAAATCAACGAAGCATCAAAGCGGGCCCAGGCCCTGCAGCTGCAGCTTGAAGCGCACCTGCACGTCGTTGGCCACGACCGAGGTGTCGGTCCATTCGCCTTCGCCGATCTTGAAATCAAGCCGCTTGAGGGTGAGCGTGCCCGTGGCCGTGGTGTTGGCGCCGGCCTGCGTGAGCGTGACGGGCACCACCACCGGCTTGGCCTGGCCCTTGATGCTCAAGGTGCCGGCCACCTCGAAGCGCCCGCCACCCAGGCCCTTGATGGCCGTGGACGTGAAGGTGGCCTTGGGGAACTTGGCCGTGTTGAACCACGGGGCCTTGGCCAGTTCGCCATCGGTCTCGGCGTTGATGGACACGCTGCCCAGCTCGATGCCGAAGGCCACCTTGCCGGCCTGCGGCTGCTTCGGGTCCAGTGCGATCTGCGCATCGAAACGCTTGAAGCTGCCCTGCAGTGGCACGCCGATCTGCGTGGCGGTGAAGGTGACTTCACTGCCCGCGGGCACCAGCTTGGCAGCGGCCGGCGCGGCGGCGGGCGCCGTCTTGGCCACCGGCGTGGCCGCATGGGCCGGCTGCAGGCTCAGGGCGAACAGGGCACCGCCGGCGAGGGCCAGGGCGGCCAGGCCGATGCGCAGCGTGCGCTTGGAGGAAGAGGCTTCTTGCAGGCGCAGGGCGCGGGCCTTTTGAACTGGGGTACGGATCACGAAGTTCTCCTTGTTGCGGGGCATCATCGTTCAACCACGGCCGGGCAGCATGCGTTCGAGCAGGCCGTCCCGGTCAATGACATGGTGTTTCAGCGCGGCGGCCACGTGCAGGGCCACCAGGGCGATCAGGGCGTAGGCAGACCACTCATGCACGGTCCACAGCAGCTTGGCCAGGCCATCATCTTTGGCCACCAGGTCCGGCAGGCGCAGCACGCCGAACCACACCACCGGGAAGCCCTTGGCCGAGCTGTAGGTCCAGCCCGCCACCGGCACGATAAAGAACAGCAGGTACAGCAGGTGGTGGGTGGCGTGGTAGGCCGCCTTCTGCCAGCCCGGCATGGCCAGGTCGATGGCCGCGGGCAAACCCGGAGGCCGGTGCGTCACGCGCCACAGCAGGCGCGCCACCGACAGCACCAGGATGGTCACGCCAGCCCATTTGTGCCAATTGATCAGTTGCAACTTGCGCAGCGAAAACGGCAAATCTCCCACATAAAGGCCCACGGCGAAGGTGCCGAGGATGGCCACGGCCAGCACCCAATGCAGCAACATGGCTGTGCGCGTGTAGCGCTTGGAGGATGGCAGGCTCATGGGGATTTCCTTTGCGAGGCTCGATGTCTGCAAGGTTAGTGAAAAACCATTCGCCAAGGTTGCATGGCCTTGTCGGGTCTGTTCAATGGATTTGAAGCATGCACAGGGCTACAGCCTGGACCCATTGTGCCGAAATCCCGAACAGCGGCCGATGACGTGCGCCATCGCCGCGCCATTCCCCACAGGAAGGTCCCCATGAAATCTTCGTTCTTCACGCGCACCGGCGACCTGTTGCTGGGCACCGAGCCCAAGCAGCGGCTGCGGATCTACCGCTCGCTGATGGCCGCCAGTGTCTACCTGATCTGCGTCGCCTTGCAGGGCTATGCCTGCGTCATCGGCTTCATGCACTGGGGCGATGCCGCCCTGCTGTCGGGCCTGATCGCACTGAACGTGCTGTTCTGGTACGGCGTGCTGCGCTCGGGCGTCAACGTGCGCTTCGCCGATCCGGCCCTCACCCTGCCGCAGATCCTGTCGGCGCTCACGGTGATCGCGGGCGCCTATGCCGTGACCGGCCCGGTGCATGGCTCCACCCTGATGCTGCTGGCGCTGGTGCTGGTGTTCGGCATCTTCAACATGAAGGCGCCCGACGCCAAGCTGGCCGGCATCTACACCGTGCTGCTGATGGGCCTGACCATGCTGATCAAGTCGGTGTCCGAGCCCGTCTACTACCCCATCCACCTGGAGATCGCGCACTTCGTGCTGGTGGCCGCCATCGTGCCGACCATCTCTTCACTGGCGGCCCAGTTGTCCAACCTGCGCGCCAAGCTGCAGAACCAGAAGGAAGAGCTGACGCAGGCGCTCAACCGCATCCAGGTGCTGGCCACACGCGACGAACTCACCGGCCTGTACAACCGCCGCCACATGATGGACGTGCTCAACCAGCACCAGAAGCGCCTGAACCGCTCCGGCCACCACCGCTTCTGCCTGGCCATCCTGGACATCGACTTCTTCAAGCGCATCAACGACACCTACGGCCACAACGTGGGCGACGAGGTGCTGCGCAACTTCGCCCAGGCCGCCGCCAGCGTGATGCGCGAGACCGACGTGGTGGCCCGCTGGGGTGGCGAAGAGTTCCTGGTGCTGCTCAACGACACGCAGACGGGCGCCGCCGCCATCGGCCTGGAGCGCCTGCGCGAGCACCTGCAGAAGACCCTGCTGGTCGAACGCCTGCCCGAGCTTCGCCCTACCTTCTCGGCCGGCCTGACCGACTACGCCCTGAGCGAACCTCTGCACGCCTGCATCGAGCGTGCCGACCGCGCCTTGTACGCCGCCAAGCATGGTGGCCGCGACCGCACCGTGGCCGTCGATGGCAGCGTAAGCGGACACCAGCACCACGAGAGCGGACAGCCCGCCGCCGTGGCCTGAAATCCTTCTTAAATGCACATGAAACAGATGGTGAACAGCTTGTTGTGACCTACCGACTTGTGCCACAGTAGAAAACCGCTGAGGACGCACCACCCCGTCCTGCAGCCGCGAGGAGAGGCACGCGCCACAACAATCAACGCGTGAAACGGGTGGGCTGCTTGGTCTGATCAGAGATGCCGAGTTCCCCTCCCGCAGTACCGCCGTCCCCGTCCCTTTCCGAGTTGGTCCAGCAGCTCAGTGCCGGGTACGTGCGTGGGGCGTCCTCCGCAGACCTCTTCGAGACCCTGCTGCCCGACCTGCTGGCCTACACCGGCAGCGCACTCGGATTCATCGGCCTGCCCGCCAGTGCGGCCGCTCCGGGCCGCCATGTGCAGGTCTTCACCTTGCAGAGCATCGACTGGCAGGCCAGCGCATCGGCTTCCATGATCCGTGCGGTCGAGCCCGCCCGCCTGGTGTTCCGCGATGTGGACACCCTGTTCGGCCAGGTCCTCAGCACCGGCCAGACCCTGATCGACAACCAGCCCCCGGCGGATCCGCCCGGCTGCAGCCACACCCCGCCCGGCTATCCCACCATCCAGAACTTCCTGGGCCTTCCGCTGCGCCATGGCGGCAAGCTGGTCGGCATGCTGGGCCTGGCCAACCGCCAGGGCGGCTTCGACCAGGCCCTGGCCCAGGCCCTGCAGCCGGCCGTGGACATGCTGGCCAGCATCGTGGGCGCCATCGAACTCGAGCGCGGCCAGCGTGAGGCCCTGCAGGCCCAGACCGCCGCGCAGGACACCCTCAAGCGCAACGAGGCCTACTACCAGCAGATCTTCGAGACCGCCGGCGTGGGCATCGCCCGCGTGGCCATCGATGGCCAGCTGCTCGATGTGAACCAGCGCTTTGCCGACATCTGCCAGCGCACCCGCCACGAGCTGCTCGGCCTGAGCGTGCAGGATTTCACCCACGCCGACGACCTGACCGTGCACACCGCGCTGCTGGAGGCCACCTTGCAGGGCCACCAGGACCGCTACACCATGGAAAAGCGCTACCTGTGCCCCAGCGGCGGCCACGTGTGGGTGCAGCTCAATGCGGTGCTGACACGCGACGAGGCCGGGCGCCCCAGCCATTTCGTCTCTGTCATCGAGGACATTTCCGAGCGCCGCCGCTACCAGGAGGCCATCCTCAGCGCCCAGACCGCCGAGCGCGCCAGCAAGGCCAAGACCGAGTTCCTCTCGCGCATGAGCCACGAGCTGCGCACGCCGCTCAACGCCATGCTGGGCTTCGCGCAGCTGCTGCGCGTCGATCCGCGCCACCCGCTCAATGATCCGCAGAAGCAGAAGGTGCGCCACATCGAGCAGGCCGGCGCCCACCTGCTGGCCATGCTGACCGACGTGCTCGATCTGTCCCGCATCGAGGCCGGTGCGCTGCCGCTGTCGCTTGAGGCGCTGCCGGTGGCCGAGGTGGTGCGCGAGGCCGCCACCATGGTTGGCACGCAGGCGCAACAGCAGGGTGTGCAGCTGATGCAGACACCGATCGATGCCCATCTGCACGTGCGCGCCGACCCGCTGCGCCTGCGCCAGATCCTGGTCAACCTGCTGAGCAACGCCGTCAAGTACAACCGGCCCGAAGGCCAGGTGCGCGTCGAGGTGCAGGTGCTCAAGCCGCACGTGCTGATCTCCGTGCACGACACCGGCCTGGGCCTGAGTCCCGAGCAGCAGGCCCACCTGTTCGAGCCCTTCAACCGCCTGGGCGCCGAGCGCTCGGGCGTGGAGGGCACGGGCATCGGCCTGGTGATCGTGCAGCGCCTGGCGGCGCTGATGCATGGCCGCATCGAGGTCAGCAGCGTGCTGGGCCAGGGTTCGGTGTTCCGCGTGGCCCTGCCCTGGGCGGCCAGCCCGGTGCGGGCCGATGACCGCACCGGCACGCGCAGCGGTTTTGGTGAACTGGCAGGCCTGGGCGTTGATGCCGATGAGCACCTGACCGTGCTCTATGCCGAGGACAACGTGGTCAATGTGGAGCTGGTGCGCCAGGTGATGCGCATGCGGCCCAACTGGCACCTGGATGTGGCGCTGTGCGGCGCCGAGGCGATCGAGATGGCGATGGCATCGCCGCCGGATCTGCTGCTGCTGGACATGCACCTGGGTGACATGACGGGACTGGATGTGGCCGACACGCTGGCGCAGCATGCACACACGATGGGGTTGCCCAAGGTGGCGCTGTCGGCGGATGTGATGCCGGATCAGTTGCGGGCGGCGAAGGAGCGAGGGTTCCTTGACTACCTGACCAAGCCGCTGGATGTGGCTCGGCTGCTGAAGCTGCTGGATTCGTTCAGTCCGCAGGAGGCTGAGGCGGGGTAGTGCTTCGTGCTTCGACGGGCAGTGCGCTTTGTCGTGGCAGCGCGGGGCACGGGATGTGGGGGCAGCCGTCCGGGCTTCATTGTTGGCGGTTTCGCCCTCGGCGAAACTGCCCTGTGCTGCTCACGGCAAGGTGGGGCCGCAGAACTCGCTACAGGCCCCGTGGGCCTTTCGCTCAAACAGCTGCGGCCAGTCAGTCAACGAAGCATGTGCTGCGCACATGCCCACCTTGCCGTTGCGCTGCTCGGCGCCAACAAGGCGCCCGGCCGTCGGCCCCCACATCCCTTTTGTGCCCCGCTGGTCGCGTGCGAAGAAGGCCGGTGCCAGTGCACTGTGGGCGCGAAACATCAGGCCCGTGGCAAAGCACTTTGGGCAGACGCCAGCCCGAGCAAGGCAAAGGACAACCCCCTCTGCATGCGGCGAGCGGGGCATCAAAGGGCTGAGGGGGACTCTGGACGGGCGCCTTGTTGGCNTGCATGCGGCGAGCGGGGCATCAAAGGGCTGAGGGGGACTCTGGACGGGCGCCTTGTTGGCGTCGCAGGCGCGCAGGGAGGGACAGGTCTGCCCCTCGCGAAGCGAGGGGATGGCGAGCATGTTTGAGGCCCGCAGGGCCGAGTTGCGCAGCCACCTGTCCCGTACGAGCACCGCAGAGCAGTCACGCCGCAGGCGGGACCGCCAACATTGAAGCCCGGCCAGAGTCCCCCTCAGACCCCGCCCCGCGCTCTCACGCCAAAGCGCCAGAACAAACGCAGGCCAAGGAAGCGTTAAAGCGCCAACCCGCTGAAGAACCGCCCACCGTGGAACACCAGCGGCACCGCCCCCACACGCCGGCGGCAATGCGTCACCTCACCCACGAAGATGATGTGGTCCCCCGCCTCATGCTGACTCCGGTTGTCGCATTCGAAGCTCGCCACGGCCCCATCGATCAGCGGCGCACCGCTCAACCCAGGCCGCCACGACACCCCCTCGAAGCGGTCGATGCCCTTGCGCGCGAAGCGCTCGGCCAGCACCCGCTGATCGGCCGCCAGCACATTGATGGCGTAGCGCCTGGACGCACTCATGGCGGGCAAGGAGCCCGACGTGCGCGACAGGCTCCACAGCACCAAGGGCGGCGCCAGCGACACGGAGTTGAAGGAATTGGCCGTCAGGCCAACCTTGCGGCCCTCATCGTCCACCGTGGTCACGATGGTGACGCCGGTGGTGAATTGGCCCAGCGCGGCGCGGAAATCCTCGGTGGAAAAGGCTGACATACGCCCTCAGTGTAGCCGGTACACCCACACACTCCGCGTTGGGGTCAAGGCGATGCGGGCCACCGCTTGCAGGCCCACGGCCTCGAACTCCAGGCTCACCAGCCAGGCGCCGGCCTTCAGTTCGCGGCGGGCCTTGTCGATCGCCTGTGGCATGGATTCGGGCCGCTGGAACACATAGACCAGGTCGAAATCGCCCCAGGGCTGCGCCCACATGTCGCCCCGCCGCACGCGCGCCCATGGGCAGCGCAGGCGGCAGGCCAGCGTCAAAGGCCAGCTCCACTCGGTGCCGTGCAACACGGCCTGCGGGTAGGCGCGGCGCAGCTCGCGCAGGCCATCGCCCAGGCCGCAGCCGGCGTCCAGCACCTGCGCGCCGGCAGGCAGGGGCGCATGCTGCGCCAGCCCGGCCAGTGCACCGACGGGCGTGGGGAACAGGGGCGCATCACGCCAGGCCCGCACCGGGTAGGCCAGCAGCAGCAGGCCCAGCGGCAGCAACCATGTCCAGGACCCTGGAGCCACCATGCCGGCCACGCCCGCCTGCTCCAGTCCTGTCACCACCGCCGACACCGGGAAGCCCGCCGCCACGAAGATCGCCCGCCAGCGTGTGGCAGCCACCGCAGGCCATTGCGCCAGCACCACGCCCAGCGCCGCGGGCAGCGCCAGCACGGCCCAGGCCGGCGCGCCGGCACTGTCCAGCGCCTTGCACAAGGCCCAGGCCAGCACCCAGGTCAGCAAGGCCGGCAAGGGCCAGCTGCGGTTCAGCAGTCGGTCAAGCGCAGCCATGCGCATGGGCTCAGCCTTGCGGCCCGCGCAGCTTGTCGATCAGGCCGTTGAGCTCGTCGAGCGAGCCGAACTGGATGGTGATGTCGCCTTGCTCGCCGCGCTTGGTGCGCCGCTTGACGTTGATCTCCACCTGCGCGGTCAGCAGGTCGGAGAGCTCTTCCTCCAGGCGCAGCACATCGCGCGACTTGTCCTGCTTGACGCGCAGCAGCGGCGTCTGGCGCCCTGCCCCGCTCAGTTTGGCGACCAGCTTTTCGGCATCGCGCACGTTGAGCTTCTTGCCCGCGATCTCGTGCGCGGTGGTGATCTGCACAGCCTTGTCCAACGGCAGCAGCGCACGGGCATGGCCCATGTCGATGTCGCCGGCCATCAGCATCGATTGCACCGGATCGGCCAGGTTCAGCAGGCGCAGCAGGTTGCTGGCGGCGCTGCGGGAGCGGCCCACGGCCTGCGCAGCCTGCTCGTGCGTGAGGCCGAACTCCTGCGTCAGGCGTTGCAGGCCTTGCGCTTCTTCCAGCGGGTTCAGGTCTTCGCGCTGGATGTTCTCGATCAGCGCCATCACGGCGGCGGCCTCGTCGGGCACCTCCTTGACCAGCACCGGCACCTCGGTCAGGCCGGCCAGCTTGGCCGCGCGCGAGCGGCGCTCACCGGCGATGATCTCGTAGCGCCCACTGCCGATGGGCCGCACCAGGATGGGCTGCATGATGCCCTGCGAGCGGATGCTCTCGGCCAGCTCGTACAGCGAGCCCTCGTCCATGCGCGTGCGGGGCTGGTACTTGCCGGCCTGCATCAGGTCCAGGCGCAGGGTGGTGGGCGCGCCAGGCAGGGACTCGGCGGCGGGCGTGTCGCTGACCTTGGGGCCCAGCAAGGCCTCGAGGCCGAGGCCGAGGCCCTTGGTTTTCTTGGTGGCCATGGGTTGGTGTGTCGGGAAGAGGTGGCGCAGCGTGCAAGACGGTGCACAGGCGCAATCGCCGATGGTAGCAAACCCCTTTGCTGATCGGCATTTCCGGGCCGACTCAATGTTCGCGGATCAGCTCCCACACCATGCGCACCAGTTCGTCCTCGAAGGCCTGGGTGCCCAGCAGCGGCGAGTTCTCCAGCGAGGCCGCGCGGATGGTGCCGATCACCGCGCGAGTGGCCACGAACAGCAGGGCTGGCGTGGGCGGGCGCAACCCGGGCTCGCGCGCCTGCACCTGGGCCCAGGCGATGGCGATGTGCTCGGCGCCCTCGCGCTGCGCCTGCGCCACCGTGTCCACATGGTCCATCTGCCAGGCCAGCTTCACGATGGCCCGGTTGAGCGAATTGCCCAGCCCGAAGGCCTGCACCAGCGCGCGGATGCGCAGGCGCAGGCCTTCCAGGGGCTCCTCGCGGCCGGCCATCACCTCCACCAGCACGGCCTGCATCTCGGCCATCACGCGCTCGCGCTCGTCCACGATCATCGCGTGCAGCACCGCCTCCTTGCTCGGGAAGTACTGGTAGAGCGTGCCCACCGAGAAACCAGCGGTACGGGCGATCTTGTTGGTGCTCAGGCCGGCCAGCCCCTCCTGTTCAATGATCTGAGCAGTGGCTTTGAAGATCATCCGCACGGTGTGCTGCGCCCGGCCCTGCACGGGGGCCTTGCGCATGGTTTTCTCCTGGGCGGGGGTGGTCTGTCGGGGTCGGGCCATGGTGTCGATCAAAAACTGAGCAGTTGCCGAGCCGCAAGCGAGTTGCCACGGCGTCAATACCTGAATAATATTCAGTTTCAGAACAAGATGCACACCACGTTGAGCAGGAGACGCACATGGACGAACGCAACCCCACCCTGACAGCCCGCCTGAGGCGCCTGGACGAGCTGCCCGGCCCGAAGGGCTGGCCGCTGGTGGGCAATGCCCTGCAGTTCGACCGCCCGCAGGTGCACCGCGACATGGAGGCGCTGGCCGAGCAGCACGGCCCCTGCTTCCTGGTGCGCTTCATGGCCACGCCCATCCTGGTGGTGGCCGACCACAGCCTGTCGCAGCAGATCCTGCGCGCCCGCCCGCACGATTTCAGCCGCTCGCGGCGCCTGGCGCGCGAGATGCGCGACATGCGCCTCACGCCCGGCCTGTTCAACGCCGAGGGCGAGGTCTGGCACCGCCAGCGCCGCATGGTGATGGCCGGCTTCACGCCGCAGCGTGTGCGCGCCTACTTCCCGGTGATGCTCAAGGTGCTGCACCACCTGCAGACCCGCTGGCAGCGCGCCGCCGCCCAGGGCAGCGCCATCGACCTGCAGGGCGACCTGATGCGCTACACGGTCGACACAATCACCGGCCTGGCCTTCGGGCAGGAGGTCAACACCCTGGAGGCCGAGGGCGACGTGATCCAGCGCCACCTGGACGTGATCTTCCCGGCCCTGTTCAACCGCCTGTTCGCCCTGGTGCCCTACTGGCGCGCCTTCAAGCTGCCGTCCGACCACGCGATGGAACGCAGCGTGGCCGAGGTGCACCGTGCCATCGCCGGCTTCATGGCCCTGGCCCGCCAGCGCCTGCAGCAGGATCCGGCCCGGCGTGAGGCCCCGCCCAACCTGCTGGAGGCCTTCCTGGTGGCCGCCGAGCAGGAGGGCAGCGGCGTGACCGACGACGACGTGGCCGGCAACGTGCTGACCATGCTGCTGGCCGGTGAGGACACCACCGCCAATACCCTGGCCTGGATGATCTGGCTGCTGCACCGGCATCCCGGCGTGCGGGCCCGCGCGCGCGACGAGGTTCGCCGGGCCGCCCCCCGTGGCATCGCCGATTTCACGCCCGAACTGATCGACTCGCTGGACTACCTGGAGGCCTGCGCCCACGAGACCATGCGCCTCAAGCCCGTGGCCCCCTTCATGCCCGTCGAGGCCCTGCGCGACACCGTGGTCGGCGACATCGCCGTGCCCGAAGGCACGCTGATCTGGAACGTGATGCGCCACGACAGCGTCTCCGACCAGCACATGGCGCACGCGGCCGAGTTCCGCCCCGAACGCTGGCTGGCGGACGCCAACCCCGCGAAGGGCCTGTCCATGCCCTTCGGCAGCGGCCCGCGCATCTGCCCTGGGCGCTACCTGGCGCTGGTGGAGATCAAGATGGCCATGGCGCTGGTGCTGTCGGCGTTTGAAATCGACGATGTGCGGACCGCCGATGGCGGCGAGGCGGTCGAAACCATGGCCTTCGCGATGGGCCCCTCGCCACTGACCTTGCGGCTGCGTCCGGCCCATGCGGACGCCCTGGCCTGACCCCGCCCTGTCCAGGCGGCGCAGCACTGGCCGAGCGCCGCTGGCCTGTCGCCAGACACCGTCACGGACAAGCCTGGCTTGACGCCGCAGGCCGGGTGGTGTTTGATGGCGTGGTACGTTCCATCGAGCGTCTTGCAATTGCCTATGGCCGCGTTTGAAACACAACAAAAAGCCGCTTTGAAGCGCCCCACCTGCCCCCCTGTTTCCCACGGACCCGGCCTCGTCCGATAAAGTCAGGCCATGTCCAGTACCGCAGGTTCACCGCAGCCCCCCACGGCAGACGACATCGCCACGTTGCGCGCCGAACTCGAGGCTGCCCGCGCCGAGGCCGACCGCTACCGCGCCAGCTTCGAGCTGAGCGCCTCCGGCCAGGTCTTGTCCACGCTCGACGGCCGCATGACCCTGGTCAACGACCGCGGCTGCGCCATCCTGGGCCACCGCCGCGAAGCACTTCTGGGCCGGCACTTCAGCGAAATCACCCATCCCGACGACCTCGCCACCAACACGGCGCTGCTCGAACAATTGCGGATCGGGCTGCTGCCCAGCCTGCGCCTGGACAAGCGCTACATCCGCGCCGACGGCACGGCGGTGTGGTGCGCCATCCACGTCGCTGTGATCCGCGACACCGCGGGCCGGCCCACCGCCCTGCTGGCCGTGATCAACGACATCTCCGAACGCAAGCGCATCGAGGCCGAACTGCGCGAGCGCAACGACGTGCTGGCGGGCCTGAGCGCCCACATGCCCAGCGCGCTGTTCATCTACAAGGTGGACCAGCAAGGCCACCGCAGCCTGCCCTACCTCAGCGAGAGCATGAGCACCATGTTCGAGCTGGACCTGCCCACCCTGCGCCAGGACGCCACCCTGCTGGCCCAGCGCATCCATCCCGACGACGTGCACCGCCTGGGCGCCGAGGCCGACGAGAGCCACCGCACGCTGGAGCCGATCCAGCAGGAGTACCGCGTGCTGCTGCCCTCGCGCGGGCTGCGCTGGGTGGCTGCCCGGAGCATGCCTCACCGCATGCCCGATGGCAGCACGCAGTGGTACGGGGTGATGACCGACATCACCGAGCAGAAGCTCTACCAGGAGGCGCTGGTCAACGCCCAGGCCGCCGATCGCGCCAACCAGGCCAAGAGCGATTTCCTGTCGCGCATGAGCCATGAGCTGCGCACACCGCTGAACGCCGTGATCGGCTTTGCACAGCTGCTGCGCATGGACACGCAACGCGCGCTCGACGAAGAACAGCGCCGCCGCGTGGGCCTTATCGAAGAAGCGGGCGCTCACTTGCAGGCCGTGATCAACGACGTGCTCGACCTGTCGCGCATCGAGGTCGGCAGCCTGCCGCTGTCCATCGAATCGCTCAACCTGCGTGCCCTGACCGACGAAGCCCTGAACATGGTGGAGGAAAGCGCGCACGCCGCCGCCGTGCGCCTGCTCCCGCTCGAGGTGGCCGCCGACCTCTACGTGCGCGGCGACCGCGTGCGCCTGCGTCAGGTGCTGGTCAACCTGCTCAGCAACGCCATCAAGTACAACCGCCAGGGCGGCACGGTGCAGATCAAGGCCCGCGCCCAGGGCAGCGAAGTGCACCTCGACGTGACCGACAACGGCATCGGCATGAGCGAGGAGCAGCAGCAGCATCTGTTCGAGCCCTTCAACCGCCTGGGCGTAGAGTCCAGCGGCGTCGACGGCACCGGCATTGGCCTGGTCATCGTGCGCAAGCTGCTGGAGCTGATGGAGGGCGGCATCAAGGTCACCAGTCACAAGGGCCGGGGCACCACGGTGTGCATCAGCCTGGCCAGCGCCCTGCCCGCCGCGCCCGACCTGCCCGCCGCACGCGCCTCTGAAGACGAACCCGCGGCCGCGCCCCTGCGCACCGGCACCCTGCTTTACGCCGAGGACAACGACGTCAACGTGATGCTGGTCGAGCAGATCCTCGCCTTGCGCCCGGAATGGACCCTGCTGGTGGCCGTGAGTGGCCGGCAGGCCCTGGCGCTGGCGCATGAAACCCATCCCGACCTGCTGCTGCTGGACATGCACCTGGGCGACATGACAGGCTTCGAGGTGGTCAATGAGCTGGACAAGGACGACCGCCTGTCGCGCATCCCGCGCGTGGCCCTGTCGGCCGATGCCATGCCCGACCAGATCCATGCAGCCAAGGCCCGCGGCTTCGAGGCCTATCTGACCAAGCCGCTGGATGTGAGCAACCTGCTGGATTGCCTGGACGAGCACATGCGCCGCCTGGGCGGCTGAGCCAGGCCTGGCGCCGGGCCCCGGTCACAAGGCTCAGCGCACCTGGCCGCCCCTGACGCGCTCCACCAGCTCCTGCGCGAATTCGATGAAGGCCTGCGCACCCTTGCTGCTGCGGTCGAACACCACCCCGGGCATGCCATGGCTGGGCGCTTCGGCCAGGCGCACGTTGCGCGGGATCACCGTGTTGAACACCTTGTCGCCGAAGTGGCTCTTGAGCTGGTCGCTGACCTGCTGCTGCAAGGTGATGCGAGGGTCGAACATCACGCGCAGCAGCCCGATCAACTGCAGTTCGCGGTTGAGGTTGGCATGAACCTGCTTGACGGTGTTGACCAGGTCGGTGAGGCCTTCAAGCGCGAAGTACTCGCACTGCATGGGCACGATCACGCCATGCGCGCAGGTCAGGCCGTTCAAGGTGAGCAGGCTCAGTGACGGCGGACAATCGATCAGCACGAAGTCGTAGTCGGCCGCGGCCGCCTCGATGGCGGTTTTGAGGCGCCGGTCGCGGCGCTCCAGGTTGACCAGCTCGATCTCGGCACCGGCCAGTTCGCGGTTGGCGCCCAGCACGTCGTAGCCGCCCTTGGGGCTGGGCCGGCGTGCCTCCGCGATGGTCACGTCCTCCAGCAGCACGTCGTAGACCGTGTGCTCCAGGGTGCGCTTGTCCACCCCCGAGCCCATCGTCGCATTGCCCTGCGGATCCAGGTCAACGATCAGCACCCGCTGCCCGATCTGGGCCAGGCCAGCGGCCAGGTTGACGGTGGTGGTGGTCTTGCCGACCCCGCCCTTTTGGTTGGCAATGCAGAAGATGTGCGGCATGCCTGGATTATGGCGGCAGGGCCCGCCGGCCAACAGACGACAGCGGCCCTGTGTGCCGCAAGCGGACACAAAAAAGCCGCCCGCGGGGCCCCGGAGGCGGCTTCGTTGCAGCGCCGTGACAACCGTGTCCGGCGCAGCGTCTGTTCAGCCAGCGTGACGACGGCGGGCAGCCAGCGTGATGCCGACCAGACCCAGCCCCATCAACGCCCAGGTGCCAGGCTCAGGCACCTGAGGTGGCATCACCAGCTTGCCTTCGGCCACGATGGTGGAAGTGATGCTCCCGTAGTCGCTGACGTTTTGCAGCGTGCTCAGACCGAGTTCCACGAGTCCCAGGGCGGCCGCAAAGTTGTTGAACCCGTCCTGGGTGATCGACAAGCCGGAAATCACGTTGGTGTAGCTGCCCGCCCCGACCTGCACATTGGTCGGGCCGGTCAGCGAGGCGAAGTTCCACAGGTGGAAATGCGACAAGGTGGTGGCTTGTGCGCCGGACACGCCGGAGAAGTTGCCGGTCAGGTCAGCGTACACACGCTTTTCATTGAGGTTGACGCTCAGGTTGGCCACCGTGACCCACCCCCCGGTGGAAACACCAGCCAGTGGGGCCAGGGTCAGGGTTGCACCGCCCAGCGAACCAGCGCTCAGCACGTCGCCGGTGTCACCATTCACCGTCACAAAGCTCAGCGGGGCGTTGGCCGTGACACCCGTTCGCACCGAGCCGAACGGCGGGCGGGGCGTGAACACCTCGTTCACTGCGGCGGGCGCCACCGAAGAGAACACCACCTTGCCCACGTTGAGGGCCGTGACCAGCGACGAGCTGAACGACAGCACGGCATTGCCGCCCACCAAGGTCAGGCCCTGGTGTGTTTCGCCGGGGTGCGCGACGATCGTCGCGGCCTGCGCCAGACCAGCGGCAGCCAGCACGGACGCTGCCACCAGCGTTTTGACATTGAATTTCATGTGGGCTCTCCTCAGTTGGTCGGTACTTGGATGTGGGAATCATGCCGCCTCGCGTCACGCGCGCGGCTGGATTCCAGGTTAGCAGCGAGGGCCCCTGCCCATCAACTACCGTTAACCCTGGCCCATTACCCCTGATTCAAGGGAGCGCGCGCATCCAGACAATGCAGCGTTCGGCCTCCAGCCCTGGCACCACCAGCGGCTGCACGTTCTGTACCTGAACGAATGCGGGCAAGGCTTGCAGTTCGTCCTGGGGGTCGCGGCCTTTCATCGCCATCCAGACCCCCGCGGACGGGCTCAGCCGCTGCCGCGTCCAGGTGGTGAAGTCCACCAGCGAGGCGAAGGCGCGCGAGGCCACCACGTCAAACTGCCCCCCCAGCTGCTCCACCCGGGCATGTTCAGCACGCAGGTTGCCCAGGCCCAACTCGGCCCCCACCTGCCGGATGAACGCGGCTTTCTTCCCCACCGTGTCCACGCAGGTCACCGCGATCGCAGGACACAGGATGGCCAGCACCACGCCTGGCAGGCCGCCACCACTGCCCACGTCCAACAGCTTGAATCGTCCAGGTGCCTGTTGAGCCTGCTCGGCACTCAAGCCAAGGTGCGCAAGCAGCGGTTTGACCACCACCAGGCAATCTGCCAGATGGTGGGTCAGCATGTCCTCAGGGCTGCGCAGTGCGGTCAGGTTGTAGGTGGTGTTCCAACGTTGCAGCAGCGCCATGTAGCGGGCCAGGGACAGGGTCTGTCCCTCGGTGGCAGACAGCGCGACACCGTCCAGCACCGCCGGAATCCGCTGTCCCCAGGCCTCCGCCGTCCACATCTCATGTGCCACTGGTTTGTGCGCCACGCTGCCCGCGCCCCGCCCTGAGCCCTCCCGTGACATGGGCGGCTTCATGCTGCGGCTCCTCTGGCGGTGTCGGCTGTCTCGCTGTTCGCAACACGCCCATCGAAACCTTTGAAGCGCCCCTTCTTCAGGTGGATCAGCAACAAGGAGATGGCCGCGGGGGTAACGCCGGAGATGCGCGAGGCCTGGCCAAGGGTTTCGGGGCGATGACGCTGCAGCTTCTGCCGTACCTCATGGCTCAGCGCGGACACCTGGGCGTAATCCAACTCCTCCGGCAGCTTCAGGTTCTCATAGTGGGTGGCACGCTGAACTTCCTCGTTTTGCTTGTCGATGTAGCCTGCATACTTGATGCTGATCTCCACCTGCTCAATCACCGCGTCGGCCAGCCCTACGCCAAGGTCTTCCCGCAACAGGGCTCGAGAAGGCGCGGCATCGGTGGTTTCACGTGAAACCTCACCCTGCTCGTCCGTGCCGGACCGGGAGAGCTTCGTGTTCGGTCGGGCTCTGGCAATGCCAGCCACCTCTGCCACCGTGTCAAATGAAACACCCGGGCGACGCAGCAGATCGGCCAGACTGTACTCATGTTCCAAGGCCTTGCCCACCATCCGCTCCGCTTCAGCGGCGGGCAAGGTGGCGGGACGCACCCACGTGGCGCGAAGTCGCTCTGTTTCACGTGAAACAGCATCGCGCTTGCGGTTGAAGACATCCCAGCGAACATCGTCTACCAACCCCAGCTGACGACCCAATTCAGTCAAGCGAAGATCGGCGTTGTCTTCGCGCAGCTGCAGGCGGAACTCTGCCCGGCTGGTGAACATGCGGTAGGGCTCGGTCACACCCTTGGTGATGAGGTCGTCCACCAGCACGCCCAGGTAGGCTTGGTCCCGGCGCAAGGTGAACGGCTCGCGTCCCTGAGCCTGCAAGCCGGCATTCACGCCTGCATACAGCCCCTGGGCCGCTGCCTCTTCATACCCTGTCGTGCCGTTGATCTGCCCTGCGAAGAACAGACCCTGGATGGCCCGTGTTTCGAACGTGGACTTCAGTTCACGTGGATCGAAATAGTCGTATTCGATGGCATAGCCGGGCCGCAGCACATAGACCTCTTCCAGGCCGGGCATGGACTGCAGGGCTGCCAGTTGGATGTCGAAGGGCAGCGAGGTACTGATTCCGTTGGGATAGAACTCGTTGGTGGTCAGCCCCTCGGGCTCCAGAAAGATCTGGTGCGAATCCTTGTCGGCAAAGCGGTTCACCTTGTCTTCGATGCTTGGGCAATAACGCGGCCCTACCCCTTCGATCACTCCGGTGAACATCGGGCTGCGGTCGAAGCCAGAGCGAATGATCTCGTGCGTGCGCTCGTTGGTGTGAGTGATCCAGCACGGTAGCTGGCGGGGGTGCTGCGCCGGGGTGCCGAGGAAGCTGAACACCGGCACCTCGGGGCCAGATGGTGCGGATTCGCCCCACTGCCCCACCAGTCCCACACCATCGCCAGGCTGCTCGGACAGTTTGCTGAAGTCGATGCTGCGGCCGTCAAGTCGGGGAGGCGTGCCTGTCTTCAGACGCCCTTGCGGCAGCTTGAGCTCCTTCAATCGGCCTGACAGGCTCACGGCGGGTGGATCACCGGCGCGGCCCGCACTGTAGTTCTGCAGTCCCACGTGGATCTTGCCGTCCAGGAAAGTCCCGGCCGTCAGTACCACCGTGCGGGCCCGGAAGCGCACGCCCACCTGCGTAACCGCCCCCACCACCCGATCGCCCTCCACCATCAGGTCGTCCACAGCCTGCTGGAAGATCCACAGATTGGCCTGGTTCTCCAGCCGATGGCGGATGGCCGCCTTGTACAGGATGCGGTCGGCCTGGGCGCGCGTGGCGCGCACTGCCGGACCTTTGCTGGAGTTGAGAATGCGGAACTGGATGCCGCCCTCGTCGGTGGCGGCGGCCATGGCACCGCCCAGCGCATCCACTTCCTTGACCAGGTGCCCCTTGCCGATGCCACCGATGGACGGGTTGCAACTCATCTGCCCCAAGGTCTCGATGTTGTGGGTCAGCAGCAAGGTGGCGCAGCCCATGCGCGCGGCAGCCAAGGCGGCCTCCGTGCCCGCGTGGCCACCACCGACCACGATCACATCGAATTCTTTGGGGTAGATCATCACAACACCAGCAACAAGCGACGACGCGGCCACAGGGCCGCGCAAGGCCTCGATTATCCCGGAGGGGCTGTCCGATCGCCAGAGGAGATCGCACGTTTCCCTGGCATCCGTGTGGGGGATGACGGAAAGAAGGCTGCCATCAAGTTTCACGTGAAACAAGATCCACTCGATGCCCACGGATGCATCGGCAAAGGATCGGCACAGTCTCAACAGGCCAGAGGTGCATCGCGGCACAATACCGCCATGCATTGCCGACCCGGCTGCGGTGCCTGCTGCACCGCCCCGTCCATCAGCTCACCCTTGCCTGGCCTGCCTCACGGCAAGCCGGCCGGGGTGCCCTGCCCTCATCTGGATGAAGCCCTGCGCTGTGGCCTGTTCGGCAGGCCAGAGCGGCCCACGGTGTGCGGCTCGCTGAAGCCCGCAGCCGACATGTGCGGGCCTGACCGGGCCCACGCCATGCACTGGCTCAGCGAGCTGGAACGTGCGACGGGCTGACGCCGTCGGCCTGGTTCTGGGCCATGGCCGGCAACGGCATCTTGCCATCCAGCAAGGCCTCGGGCGGCACCCCAGACGCTGAACCTGTCAGCACCTTCATGTGCGCGCGCAGTTGCTCTGTGGTCAAACCCTTGCCATCGGGTGCCCATCCTGGCGGCATGAACATATAACCCAAGGCATCCTTCAGGCTGCGGGCGCGCAGCACGTCACGCGCGATGCTGCCCCACTCGTGCAGGCAGATCTTGAGCGCGTTGTACGTGGTCACCTGCTTGACCAGGCCGTAGCGGATGGTCACGTTGTCTTTCTCGGGCACGTAGGTGCCGAACAGCCGGTCAAACAGCAGGATGGTGCCGCCGTAGTTGGCATCCAGGTACTCGACGTTGGCGGCATGGTGCACACGGTGCGCCGACGGTGTGTTCAGGATGCCTTCCAGCCAGCCCAGCTTGGGCACCAGGTCGGTGTGGATCCAGAACTGGTAGACCAGGTTCATCGCGTACGAGAACAGCACCACCTCGGGCGGGAAGCCCAGCAGGCACTGCGGCGCGAAGAACACGAAGCCGCCCGTGATCTTGCCCGTGATGGACTGGCGGAAGGCCGCGGCCAGGTTGTACTGGTTGCCCGAATGGTGCACCTGGTGCGACGCCCAGTACCAGCGGATGCGGTGGCCGGCGCGGTGCATCCAGTAGTAGAAGAATTCGGTGGTGAAGAACATGGCCACCCAACCCCACCAGGCGTCCATCGGCACCGTCCAGACACGGTGCTCGTACATCCACGCGCCCAGCGGCAGCGAGGCGCCCAGCACGGCCCCCATCGGGATGGCCTCGACCACCAGACGCCAGCCGTTGATGCGCACCGTGGTCCAGAAGGCGCCCCAGTCATAGGCCTCGCGGTTCTTGAGACGGCGTGCGATGGCCACGCCTTCCAGCGCGGTGATGCTCACGGCCAGGCCGCCCAGCACCAGCATCAGCATCCGGGTGGCATCCAGGTTCTGCCAGAAGGTCGTCAGGGATTGGAAGATCGTGTCGAGCATGGTGAGGCCACACGGGGGTGGTCAGAAGGTACTTCGCCTGTTCGTCACCATAAGGATTTCCCCCTTGCCTGTCTCCCGGGGAAGCCCTTTGCGCGGTGCATTCACCCCCTGATCGAGGGCCCCCGTTGCATGCATAACGCACGGAGTCTTGAGGAAACGCAACGACCTCACCCCTGCGCCAGGACGCCAAAGCCCAGGCTCAGCCTCCGGGCTCGACAGCCGACAGGTAGTACCACTGCTCCTGCTCGCGCACGAAATCGCTGATCTCTTCCAGGCGCTGGGCACGCCCTCCGGTCTTGAAACGGGCCACGAAGGCCACCCGGCCGCGGGTCTCGGAGGGCGGCAGCGCCGACTTGATCGTCAGGCCCAGCCACTTCAGGCCTGGCTCGGGGGGGTCGATCGCCACAGGCCGTGTCGTCGGGTGCCAGGTCTCCATCAAGTAGGGGCGGATGTCCTTCACGAACGCCGTGTACCGGGAGCGCATCAAGGCCTCGGGTGTGGGCGCCTGCATGGGCAGCACGCCGCCCGGGTGGTAGCGGCCGCAGCAATCGGCATAGGCCGTGGGCAGGCCGCAGGGACATGGTTCCAGCAAGGGGCGGCGGGACGCGCTCATCGAAGGCTCTTGAAGAAATGTGAGGTGGCAAAGGCCGGTGCGCTCATGCAGCCACCCGCCGTCGGACAGGCACAATCATGGCATGACACCCCCTGCCCCGATGAGCAGCCCGCAGAGCCCGTTCCGGCTCGATGGGCGTGTGGCCCTGGTCACGGGCGGCGCGCGCGGACTGGGCCTGAGCATGGCCCACGCGCTGGCGCAGGCCGGCGCCACGGTGTGGATCAATGGCCGCGATGCCCACGCCGCGCAAGCCGCTGCCCTGGCGGTGGCTCAGAACCTGCCCCAAGCCAGCCCGGCACCACGGGCCCTGCCCTTCGACATCGCCGACGAGGCCGCCCGCGCACAGGCCCTTGCCCACATCGAGGCGACGCATGGGGCCCTGCACATCCTGGTCAACAACGTTGGCCAGCGCGACCGCCGGCCGCTGCAGGCCTTCAGCCCAGCCGACATCCTGCGCCTGCTTGACACCAACCTGGTCGCCCCACTGCTGCTGGCCCGCGATGCCGCCCGGCTGATGCCCGACGGCATCCAGTCACCTGCCCTGGGTGGGCGGATCATCAACATCACCTCGATCGCGGGCCCGATCTCGCGCGCCGGCGACGCTGCCTACACCGTGGCCAAGGGCGGCCTGGACGCGGCCACCCGGGCCCTGGCGGCAGAGTTCGGGCCGCGCGGCATCACCGTCAACGCCGTGGCCCCCGGCTATTTCGCCACCGAGGCCAACGCGGCCATGGCTGCCGACCAGGACGTGGCCGACTGGCTGGCCCGCCGCACCTCGCTGGGCCGCTGGGGCCAGCCGCAAGAGGTCGCTGGCGCCGTGGTGTTCCTGGCCTCAGGCGCGGCCAGCTACATCACCGGCCAGACGCTGGCGGTGGACGGCGGCTACCTGGCCCACTTCTGATGCCTGATGCGTCAACAATGCGGGCGATCTCGCCCCGGCGCCGTGCGCATGTTCAGACCTCGTTCTGTGCGCCTTGAAGTTCGGCATCCCGGCTGCGCAAGGTCAGGTAGATCTCGCACACGCCGCGCAGATAGACCAGCGTGGGCATCACCAGCGCCAGCGAAAACACCACCCCGCCACCGATGGCGGCCGCATGGATATAGCCCATGGCCTGGGGAGGCACCACCCGCGCATTGATGTTGTTCAGGCCACCGCCGAACAAGCCCACCATCAACACCTCGGGTGGCACGTCCACACCCGTGAGCCACACCGAGGCTTCGGCCATCAGCCGGCCACCTGCCATCACCACAAAGCCCGTGCCGGCCCCCACCAGGCCGGTGACCAGGCTCAGGCCCACCATCATCACGGCCGCGTGCAGCACATGGTGGCGAAGAAAGCGTCTCACCTGCCGCACGCTCTGCCACGAAGAAGCCCCCGCCCAGACCGTGGGCCCAGTCAGCGGGCCCACCACCGCCCCCCCGGCCAGCATGGCCAGCCCGAGCACCACCACGGTCAGGGGCACCACCAACGCATAGAGCCAAGGCCCGACCGTGGGCAAGCGGCACAACCAGAACAGGCCGGCCAGGACTCCAAGCAAGGCCGCCGCGGCCAGGCCGACCACGGCCAGGGTGATGAGCACACGGTGGCCCACTCCCAGCGCATCCAGCACGGCATCGGTCACTTCGCGTGCGGGCCTGCCCAGCGCCCGGTCCATCAGCAGCAGACCCGCGGCATTGGAGCCGTAGAACACGATGAACAAGGCGGCTGCACCCTGCCCCACAGCCCAGGGCACCTCATCGCGCCCCAGCGAGGCCTGGGCCATCGCGAACGCCAGCCCGCCCGCGGCGAAAGCTGCCAGCAGCACATACATGGCGCGGCCATCGCGCACCGCCTCGATGCTGCCCAGCACGCGCACCACGGCCTGCCACCAATCGAAGCGGCCAGACACCTCGCTGCCTGCCGCGCCATCGGGCGCGAAGGCGCCGCTTTTTGAATTTGTAGTCGTGATATTCATGCTCGCTATTTTGGGAAATCTTAGGGGCTAGCCCTAGGTGAATTTGAGGGGCGCAAGCAACACCTCAGCTGAGTGCTTGACATTTCCGAACGAATTGACCCCCTGAAAAGGGTTGCAGGTGCTATACCAAATCAAATAAAGACCACATAATGGCGTCCTGTGTCTGGTAGCGGCGCCTTCGATGGAATGGGTCCCGATGGTTGAAAGCTCCACATGGTTGATTAGATAGAAGGAGCTCCTTTCCATGAGCAACAACAAGCTGTACGTGGGCAATCTGGCCTACAGCGTCCGCGATCAGGATCTGCAGGATGCCTTTGGCGCCTACGGTGCGGTGCAATCCGCCAAGGTCATGATGGACCGTGACACCGGCCGTTCCAAGGGTTTCGGTTTTGTCGAAATGACGTCTGATGCCGAAGCGCAAGCCGCCATCAACGGCCTGAACGGTCAGCCCCTGGCAGGTCGTTCGATCGTCGTCAACGTGGCCCGTCCCCGTGAAGAGCGTCCCAGCGGTTTCCGCAGCCCCTACGGCGGCGGTGGTCGCAGTGAAGGCGGCTTCGGTGGCGGCGGCGGCGGCGGTGGCCGTCGCGAAGGCGGTGGCGGCGGCTTCGGCGGCGGTGGCCGTCGCGAAGGCGGCGGCGGTGGTGGCTACGGCGGTGGTCGCCGCGACGGTGGCTACTGATCCATCCGGGTTTCTCAAGAAACACAAAAGCGGTGCCCTCAGGGCACCCTTTTTTTTGCCTGCCGCAATGCCATCCCGGGCGGGTGGCCCCTCATCGCGCATCGCTGCAAATGCCCCGAAGCTGAACCGAAGCTTTGTCATTTGCTTACACAAAACCTGTCGTCGCCACCGCCTCTCCATCCGTTGAACAGGCACAACAGCGCCTGCCTCCAGGCGAAGGAGTCGACAACATGAAGCACCTCAAGAACACCATCCGCCACGTCCTGTTGGCCGCCGCCACTGGGCTGGCCCTGGCGCAGGGTGCGCAGGCCGGCGTGAACGTCAGCGTAGGCGTGAACCAACCGGGTTTCTACGGGCGCGTGATCGTGGGTGAGCAACGCCCTGCGGTGATCTACCAGCAGCCCGTGATCGTCCAGTCTTCACCCGTGGCCGTGGTCCAGCAGCCCATCTACATGCACGTGCCTCCGGGCCACTACAAGCGCTGGTCCAGCTACTGCGGTCGCTACGGCGCCTGCGGCCAACCGGTGTACTTCGTGCAGGATGCGCGCCGCCCCGTGGTGATCCATGACCATGGCCGCCGCTGGGACCGCCATGATCGCCATGATCGCCATGACCGACACGACCACCGGGGACGCCATGACCGACACGACAGGCATGATCGTCACGACCGTCACGGGCACTGAGGCTCAGGCCTGTCCCTGGGGGCGCCGCCGCTTCTTGCGGTGCTTTTGCGAGCCCACCAGGGCGTCGAACAAGCCTCGCGGCAAGGCTCGTAGTACAGCGTAGACCACGCCCATTGGCCAGGGGATCACCTTGAACCGTTCCCCCCGCTCGATGGCGGGCAGGGCATGTGCTGCGAAGTCATCCGCATCCATCAGGAAGGGCATCGGGTAGTCGTTGTGTGCTGTCAAGGGCGTGGCGACATAGCCCGGCGTCAGGGTGACCACCTTCAAGCCCCGGCCGCGCAGTTCGCCCCTCAAGGTCTCGCACATCTGCACCACGGCAGCCTTGGTGCCGCAGTACCCCGCATGGCCTGGCAGGCCGCGGGCCGCGGCCACGCTGGCCACGCCCACCAGGGTGCCGCTGCCGCGCCGGGCCATCGGCTCGATGAAGGGCTGGAAGGTGGCGGCCATGCCCAGCACATTGGTTTCGTAGAGCTCGCGCAGCACGGGCAGGTCTTCGGCCAGCGACAGGTCCACGCCGATGCTGACACCGGCATTGGCAATCACGGTGTCGGGCACCCCATGATCGGCCAGGCAGCGCGCGGCCACCGCCAGCAGGGCTTCGGTGTCACGCACGTCGACCTGGTACAGCGCCACGCGTGCGCCGGCCTCGCCTTGCGTGGCCACCCAGGCCTGCAAGGCCTCCACGCGGCGCGCCACCAGCGCCAGCCTGGCGCCCTGCGTCAGGTAGCGTCTGGCCAATGCCTGGCCGATGCCGCTGGAGGCCCCGGTGATGAACACCAGCGGCATCGGGCGGGAACTGCTCACGGCTGCGCGGCCTTGTTCTGTTGCAAGCGACCCGACACGCGCCCACCCAACTGGGTCTGGCCGGTGCGCGCGTCATAGTCCAGGCTGCGGGCATTGACCACGCCTTCCGGGCTGGTCACGCGCACCGGCTGCCGGGAGGTCACACGACGGGTGTCCGTGTGCATCATCAGTTCCTCGCCGTCGAACACCACCGGGCCGCGGGCCTGGTTGGGCGCCGGCGGGGTGGCCACCACATGGGCCTCGCCCTTCAGGTTGACGATGGCGTCATCGCCCTGGTAGGTGCCCTCGATGGCCCGCGCCGTGAGGTGCTGCCCCTGCGCATCTTCGGCCACCATGTGCAGCGTGCTGACGACCAGGCGGTCGCCCTGCGGAAAGTGCGTGATGGTGCTGCCGCGCAGCACGGACACGCGCTTGCCCGACAGGTCGAATCGCTCGACCATGGCATCGTCGAGCACATAGTCGGGGGTGCTGGGCGGGATGGCCGCGCGGTCGCCATCGTCTTCCGAAGGAACCGACTGCACCAGCCACCAGGTGTAGGCCGCCAGGCCCGCCAGCACCACGATCGGAAAGGCCGCCCGTGCGCGGTCCAGGATCAAGGCCAGGGAGCGCGAGGTGTTCACGCGCGGCCCTCCGGCACGTTGGTGTCCAGGGTGGTCAGGTGGCCATGCAGCAGCGCCTCGTAGCGGCCATTGGCCTGCAGCAGCAGGTCGCAGCACTCGCGCGCGGCACCGTGGCCGCCTTGCGCGGTGGTGACATGGTGGGCCACCGCGCGCGCCTCGGCATGTGCATTGGCCGGCGCGCAGGCCCAGCCGGCGCGCAACAGCAAGGGCAGGTCGGGCCAGTCGTCGCCCATGGCAGCCACCTGCGGCCAGTCCAGGCCCAGCGCAGCCAGCAGGGGCATGGCGGCGGCCAGCTTGTCGTGGGCGCCGAACGCGGCGTGGGTCAGGCCCAGGTCCTTCAGGCGGCGGCGCACGGCGGGTGAATCCCGGCCGGTGATCACGATGGGCGTGATGCCGCCCTGCGCCAGCAGCTTCAGGCCATGGCCGTCGAGCGCATGGAAGGCCTTGAGCGTTTCACCCGCCTCGCTGATGTAGAGGCTGCCATCGGTCAGCACGCCATCGACGTCGAAAATGCAGGCGCGGATGTCGCGGGCCCGGGCCAGCAGGGCGTCGTCGAATCGCAGGGAGGGGGTGAGGGATCGCATGCAGGCAGCAGTGAAGATGGCGACGACGGTCAGATGACCTTGGCGCGCATCAGGTCGTTGGTGTTGAGGGCGCCCACCAGGCGGCGGTCGGCGTCGACCACCAGCAAGGTGGTGATGCGGCGTTCTTCCATCACGGCCACGGCCTCGGCGGCCAGCAGCTCATCGCCGATGGTGCGGGGGCCGGGCGTCATGACCTGGGCAGCGGTGGTGGCGCGCAGGTCGGTGCCGGCCTCGATCTTTCGGCGCAGGTCGCCGTCGGTGAAGATGCCCAGCACGCGGCGTTCGGCATCGACGATGGCCGCGGCGCCCAGGCCCTTGGCGCTCATCTCGCGCATCAGCTCGCCAAAGGCGGCGTCGGCGCCCACGGCGGGCACGGCATCGCCCGAGCGCATCACGTCGCGCACATGGGTCAGCAGGCGCCGGCCCAGCGAGCCGCCGGGATGCGATCGGGCAAAGTCTTCCGGCTTGAAGCCGCGCACGTCCAGCAAGGTCACGGCCAGTGCGTCGCCCAGGGCCATCTGGGCGGTGGTGCTGGCGGTGGGGGCCAGGTTCAGGGGGCAGGCTTCCACCGCCACGGCGCTGTCGAGCACCACATCGGCATGGCGGGCCAAGGCCGATTCGGGCTTGCCCGTCATGGCGATCAGGGGGATGCCCTGGCGCTTGAGCACGGGCAGCAGGCCGGTGAGCTCTTCGCTCTCGCCGGAGTTGGAGATGGCCAGCACCACATCACCGGGCGTCACCATGCCCAGATCGCCGTGGTGGGCCTCGGCCGGGTGCACGAACATGGCGGGGGTGCCGGTGGAGGCCAGCGTGGCCGCGATCTTGCGTCCCACATGGCCACTCTTGCCCATGCCCATCACCACCACCCGGCCCCGGCAGGCCAGCACCACGGCCACGGCGCGCGCGAACTCAGCGCCGGCCGGGCCTTCGAGCCGGGCGCGCACATCCAGCAGGGCCTGGGCTTCGATCTGCAGGGCCTGGCGCGCCAGGGCTGCCAAAGCCTCGTCGGCCAGCAAGGCGGGTGCGCCAGAAGAAGAACTTGGGGACATGGACACGGAACCACACAGTAGGATCCAGGGATTCTAGGGACAACATGGCCACCACGCTCGACCTGACACTGCTCTACCTTTTTGCCGCGGTGATCGGCGTGGTGCTGTGCCGCCTGCTGCGCCTGCCGCCCATGCTGGGCTACCTCGTCGTGGGTGTGGTCATCGGGCCCAACGCGCTGGCCCTGGCACAGGATTCCTCCGGCGTGGAACACCTGGCCGAGTTCGGCGTGGTGTTCCTGATGTTCGTGATCGGGCTGGAGTTCAACCTGCCCAAGCTGCGCAGCATGCGTTCGCTGGTGTTCGGCCTGGGCTCCAGCCAGGTGCTGCTGACCATGGCGGCCACGGTGGCGGGCTATTTCGCACTGGCGGGTGTGGTGGGCTGGATCGGCTCGATCGACAGCCACAGCGCCCACCCCGATGGCCTGCTCGGCTGGGGCCTGAACTGGCAGAGCAGCATCGCCCTGGGTGGCGCGCTGGCCATGAGCTCCACCGCCATCGTCGTCAAGATGATGGCCGAGCGGCTGGAGCTCGATTCCGAGCACGGCAAACGGGTGATGGGCATCCTGCTGTTCCAGGATCTGGCCGTGGTGCCCCTGCTGGTGCTGATCCCTACGCTCAGCGCCAGCCCGGCCGACCTGACCCGCGCTCTGCTCCTGGCCACGCTCAAGGCCGCCGTGCTGCTGGGCCTGCTGCTGATGGGCGGTCAGAAGCTGATGCACTGGTGGCTGACCCTGGTGGCCCGGCGCAAGAGCGAAGAGCTCTTCATGCTCAACCTGCTTCTGGTCACCCTGGGCCTGGCCTGGCTCACGGAACACTTCGGCCTGTCGCTGGCCCTGGGCGCCTTCGTGGCAGGCATGCTGGTGGCCGAGACCGAGTACAAGCACCAGGTGGAAACCGACATCCGCCCCTTCCACGACGTGCTGCTGGGCCTGTTCTTCATCACCATCGGCATGAAGCTCGACTGGCACCACGTGGTGGACCACTGGGCTCTGGTGGCCTTGCTGACCACGCTGCCGGTGCTGTTCAAGTTCGCCCTGGTGGCCTCGCTGGCGCGCTGGTTCGGCGCCCAGTCAGGCGTGGCCCTGCGCACCGGCCTGTACCTGGCGCAGGCGGGGGAGTTCGGCTTCGTGCTGCTGAGCCTGGCCAGCGAACACGGCCTGGTCTCACCGCAGGCCCAAAGCCCGCTGCTGGCCTCGATGGTGCTGTCCATGCTGGCCACACCGGTCATCATCATGCACAGCAACCGCATCGTCACGCGGCTCTCGTCCACCGACTGGATGATGCAGTCGCTGGCCATGACCAGGATCGCCTCCAAGGCCATCAACACCGAGCAGCACGTGCTGATCTGCGGCTACGGGCGCAGCGGCCAGAACCTGGCCCGCCTGCTGGAGCTTGAAAAGATCCCCTACATCGCGCTCGACCTCGACCCCGACCGGGTGCAGCAGGCCGCCGCCGCCGGCCAGAACGTGGTGTTCGGCGATGCCACGCGGCTGCAAAGCCTGATGGCCGCCGGCCTGTCGCGCGCCAATGCGGTGGTGATCACCTGGCCCAGCGTGCCCGCGGCGCTCAAGATCCTGGCGCTGGTGCACGAGCAGGCTCCGCACGTGCCCACCGTGGTCCGCACGCTGGACGACACCGGGCTGGACGCCCTGCAGGCCGCCGGCGCCGCCGCCGTCGTGCCCGAGGCCATCGAGGGCTCGCTGATGCTGGGTTCGCAGGCCCTGGCCCTGGTGGGCGTGCCGATGCGGCGGGTGCTGCGGCTGGTGCGCGAGCAGCGCTCGGCCCGCTACGGCCTGCTGCGCGACTATTTCCACGGGGCGGACGACGATTCGGTGGACGAACTCGAGCTCAAGCGTCTGCAATCCGTCACGCTGGCGGCCGATGCGGCCTGCGCGGGCTTGAGCATCGGCGAATTGCACCCCATGATGGAGTCCGTGGCGGTGGTCTCCCTGCGCCGCGCGGGTGGCGCCGTGGTCGCGCCCGATCCTGCCGTCCGCGTGCAGGCGGGCGATACGCTGGTGCTGTCAGGCCGGCCTCAGGCCCTGGCGCGCGCAGAGCACACCCTGCTCAACGGCTAGGCCCCGCGCGTGCGGGCGCCTGGCCTGCGGTACGTCACGGTACATAACAACCAGGCACGAGGAGCGCACGCATGACCCCAGAGCACAGCAGCCCCGCCGACACCGCGCCACGGCCGCGGCTTCCCGGCCGGCGCACCGCCACCATGGTCGCGTGGGCCACGGGTGTGTGGACCCTGCTGGTGCTGGCCGGTGCCGCCTGGAACATCAACCACCAACTCGACGACGGCCGCGAGAAGAACCTCGCCGGCGCCGCCCACCGGCTCGACAGCCTGCGCGAGACACTCGACTCCAGCTTCCAGCAGCTCGTGGCCCTGCCCCGCGCCCTCGGCCGCGAAGACGGCATGCAGCGCTTCTTGCTGGACACCCAGGTCGAAGGGTCGGCAGGCCTGACCGAAGCCGATCAGCGCCGCACCCAGGCCCTGCTGCTCGCACGCCCCTCGGTGCGCCAGATGAGCCAGCAGCTCAAGGACACGGTCAAGGACTTCAAGCTCTCCGAGATCTTCCTGATGGACCGCTACGGCACCGTGCTGGCCGACAGCGGCTATGACGCCCAGCCCAATCCCATCGGCGGCAACTACAAGACGCGCAGCTACTACACCGAAGCGCTCGACGCCGGCACCGGCTCCCAGTTCGTCGTCGGCCGCGTCAACAAATCCCCGGGCTTCTACTTCGCCGGCCGGGTGGAGCGCGAAGGCCAGACCGTGGGCGTGCTGGTGATCAAGCGCGACCCGGAGGGCATGGCCCGCCTGTTCGACGGCGACCAGCGCCTGATCTTCGTCACCGACCGCAACGGCGTGATCGTGATGAGCAACCAGCCCAGCTGGACCCTCACCCACGCACCCATCCGCGACAAGCTCACCCTGTCCGAGGCCACACAGCAAAAGCTCTACCGGCGTGCCGTGATCACCCAGCCCTGGGAGGTCAGCAGCATCCCCGTCGGTTCACGCACGGCCGACCTGGTGACCATCGGCTCGCAGCGTTACCTGGCCGTGCAGCGCACCGTCATGGCCGACACCTACAACGCCTGGGTGCTGGCGCCGCTCGAAGGGGAAACCACCATGGTCACGGCCCGGGTGCTGGCCTGGGCCCTGGTGCTGCTGCTGGGCTACGGCGCCCTGGCCATGCTGCTGCAGCGCAGCCGCCGCCTGGGCGCACTGGCCGCGGCCCGCCGCGAACTGCACGACATGGCCCAGACCCTGCCGCTGGCCCTGTTCCGCTACCACCGCCGCGCCAACGGCCAGGTGCAGTTCGGCTTCCTGAGCCAGGCGGTCGAGCGCGTCATCGGGCTCGATGCCGTCACCGTGCTCAACGACCCCGCATTGCCCTGGCGCCTGGCCGGCCTGCCCGACCAACTGCCGCCCACACAGCCCACCGAGCTGGCCGTCACCGTGCAGGGCAAGCCGCGCTGGGTGCGCTGCCACAGCACCACCACGCCCGATGCCCACGGGGGCGTGACCTACAACGGCTACTGGCTGGACATCACGGCGCAAAAGGAGCAGATGACACGCTCGCAGGCCGTGTTCTTCAATGCACCCAATGCCTTCCTGTTCTTCAACCGCGAACTGGGTATCCAGCGGGCCAATCCCCAGGCCCTGGCCATGTTCCATGCCGAGAGCGAGCGCGCCCTGCTGGGCCTCAAGCCCTGGCTGCCCCCCTTGTCCACCGCCGTGCAGCACGACGGCCTGTCCGCCCAGGACCTGGCCCGCGACCTGATCGACGGCGTGCGCGCCAGCGGCCAGGCCCGCAGCTTCGAATGGCGCCACACCACGCTGGACGGCCGCGCCTTCGACGCCGAAGTGGTGCTGATTCCCTTCGAGCACGACGGCGCCCAGGTCTACTGCGCCGTCATCCAGGACATCACCTCGCGCAAGCAGGCCGAGGCCTTCACCCAGGCTGCCCAGCAGGCTGCCGAGGCCGCCACCCAGGCCAAGTCACGCTTCCTGGCCAACATGTCGCACGAGATCCGCACCCCCATGAACGCCGTGATGGGCATGACCCACCTGGCCCTGATGGAGGACATGCCCGCCCGCGTGCGCAACTACGTCGACAAGGCCCACCGCGCCGCCGGCAACCTGCTGCAGATCCTCAACGACATCCTCGATGTCAGCAAGATCGAATCGGGCAAGCTCGAACTCGAGACCACCGAGTTCCAGCTCGAGACCGTGGTCAGCCACATGGCCGAGGTGCTGGGCGTGCGCGCCGAAGAAAAGCGCCTGGAGCTGCTCTTCACGGCCGAGCCCGACATCCCCACCGCCCTGGTGGGCGACCCGATGCGCCTGGGCCAGATCCTGATCAACCTGGGCACCAATGCCATCAAGTTCACCGAGAAGGGCGAGGTCATCATCGGCTGCGAGGTGCAGCAGGTCGATGCCCAGGCCGTGCAGCTGCACTTCTGGGTGAAGGACACCGGCATCGGCATGACGCGCGAGCAGGTCGACCGCCTGTTCGAACCGTTCACCCAGGCCGACACCTCCACCACCCGCCAGTACGGCGGCTCCGGCCTGGGCCTGGCCATCTGCCGCGAGCTGGTCACGCTGATGGACGGGCGCATCTGGGCCGACAGCCAGCCCGGCGCCGGCACCACCATGCACTTCACCGTCCGCATGGGCCTGCAGAACCAGCAATCGCCCGCGCGCCGTGCCCTGCTGGCACACGAGCTGCGTGGCCGCCGCCTGCTGCTGGTCGACGACAACCCCACCGCCCGCGACATCCTGGGCGAGATGGTGCAGCGCATCGGCCTGGATGTGGACCTGGCCGAAAGCGGCCCGGCCGCGCTGGACCGCATGCAGCAGGCCATGGCCGCCGGCCGCCCGCACGAGATCCTGCTGACCGACTGGAAGATGCCCGGCATGGACGGCATCGACTTCGCCAAGCACGCCCTGGCCCTGCCGCCCGAGCACCGTCCTTGCGTGCTGCTGGTCACCGCCTTCGCCCGCGACGAGGCCCTGCGCGCCGCCGCCGGCGTGGGCCTGGCCGGCGTGCTCAACAAGCCGGTCACGCCCTCCACCCTGCTCGACAGCCTGAGCTACGCCCTGGGCCACGAGCCCGAGGCGGCCTCGCCCGCTCCGCGCCCCGCCGTGAAGGTGCTCGAGAACGCCCAGCACCACCTGGCCGGCGCCCGCGTGCTGCTGGTCGAAGACCAGCCCATGAACCAGGAGCTGGCCTGCGACCTGCTGATGCGTGCCGGGCTGGAGGTCGTCACCGCAGACCATGGCGAGGATGCCCTCGAGAAGCTGCGCCACGACGGCCCCTTCGATGGCGTGCTGATGGACTGCCAGATGCCCGTGATGGACGGCTACACCGCCACCGAGCGCATCCGCGCCAACCCAGCCTGGCAGCACCTGCCCATCATCGCGATGACCGCCAGCGCCATGGCCTCCGACCGCGACCGCGTGCTGGCCTGCGGCATGAACGACCACATCACCAAGCCGCTGGAGCTGCCGCAGATGTTCGCCATCATGGCGCGCTGGATCACGCCGGCGCGTCCGGCCGCCACGCGCCCCTGGCAGGCCCAGAGCGACCCGCTGCCCGCCTGCCCGGCCCTGGACACGCGCGACGGCCTGACCCGCTGCATGGGCAACATCGACCTGTACCGCCGCCTGCTCAAGGGCTTCGAGAAAACCCAGGGGCCCGCCGCAGAGCAGATCGAGCAGGCCCTGGCCTGCCACGACTACGACGAGGTGCTGCGCGTTGCCCACGGTGTGCGAGGCCTGGCCGGCAACATCGGAGCGCACCAGCTGGGCCATGCCATCGCCCTGCTGGAAGAAGCCTGCCTGCGCGCCGACCCCGATGAAAGCGTGGCCCGTGCCCGCGCCGCGCAGGACTGCCTGCAGGCCGTGCTGAGCGACATCCACAGCCTGGTCAAGCCCGCGGTGCCCGAGAGCCCGGAGGCCCCACCCGCCCTGCCGCTGGCCGAACTGCAGCCGTGGTGGGACCAGCTCGACACCCTGATCCGCGACCAGGACGCGCGCGCCCCCGACCTGCTGCGTCAGCTGCTCGACGAGCACCCCGGCCTGGCCCCGCTGGACGCCGTGGCTCGCCTGCGCCAGGCCTTGCTGCGCTATGACTTCGACGAGGCGGGGCCGGCCCTGGCGGAATGGCGCGACCAGGCCATCAAGACCGGTACGGCCCAGGCCGCCACCGCCGGGCGCAGCCCATCAGCAGACACCATCGCGGCACCAGGCACCCAGCCTCAGCGGGCTTGAGCCGGCGCCGGCTCAGTCGACCTGCGAGCCCCGCTCGTCGGCGTACTGGGCCATGATCTGCAGGATCTCGTGCTGCTGCGCGAAGAAGGCGTCCAGCAGCACCGGGTCGAAATGCGTGCCCCGGCCAGCCTCCATCATCTCCAGCGACTTGGCCGCCGAGAAGGCATCCTTGTAGGGGCGCTTGCTCATCAAGGCGTCGAACACATCGGCAATGGCCACAATGCGCCCGAACAGCGGGATCTGCTCGCCCTTGAGGCCCAGCGGGTAACCGCTGCCATCCCAGCGCTCGTGGTGGCTGAGCGCAATGGTGCGTGCCGCCACCAGCACCTCGTTGTCGTGCTTGCCGATGATGTCGGCGCCGATCTGCGGGTGCTGGCGCATCACCACCCATTCCTCATCGGTCAATGGGCCGGGCTTGAGCAGGATGTGGTCCGGCACGCCGATCTTGCCCACGTCATGCAGGGCCGCGGTCTGGAACAACAGCTGCAGCGAAGCCGGGCCCAGGCCGGCCTGCACACCTACCAGGCGGCAGATGTGGCTCATGCGCACGATGTGGTTGCCGGTCTCGTTGTCACGGAACTCGGCTGCGCGGCCCAGGCGGCGGATGATCTGCTGGCGCGTGGCCACCAGTTCGGCCGTGCGCTGCGCCACCATGCGCTCCAGCTCACGGGCCTGGTCGTACAGCGCCAGGTGCGTGCGCACGCGGGCCTGCACCAGCGGCGGGCTGATGGGCTTGGTGATGTAGTCCACCGCGCCGATGGCCAGGCCCAGGCTTTCATCCTCGATCGAGCTCATGGCCGTGACGAAGATGATGGGGATGCGGCGCCGGTCGGGGTTGGCCTTGATGCGGCGGCACACCTCGTGGCCGCTCACGTCGGGCATCATGATGTCGAGCAGGATCAGCTCGGGCGGCTCGTCGGAGTAGACGATCTTGAGCGCCTTCTCGCCCGAGGTGGCCACCTTGATGCGGTAGTCCTGCCCCAGCACGCGCGACAGCAACTCGATGTTCTGCGGCGAATCGTCGGCCACCAGGATGGTGGGCCGGTGGATCTCGTGCACCCCTGCTGACATCCTTCTACCTCCTCAGGCTACGCCGTATTCAAGCGCTTGGAATCTGCCTCAGCATGTTGGCGCGCATGCGCTGGGCCATCAGGGCCCCGGCCGCGCGCACCACCTCGACGGCCACCTGCGGCACCCGGGCGGCCAGCTCTTCAAAACGCGGCAGGCGCAAGGCCCAGACCACGCAGGGTGTCATCGCTTCCACATTGGCCATGCGCGGGCCGTCGGCGAACAGCCCCGGCTCGCCCAGCACCGAGCCGGCCCGCAGGATCGCGATGCGCGATGCCCCCGGCGCCGCGCCGGTGACGAACACCTGCAGCGAGCCCTGGCCCAGGAAGTAGACCGTGCGGTCATGGTCGCCCTGCTTGATCAGCAGATCACCCGAGCGCAGTTCATGGCGTGTCAGGTACTGGCAGAACACGCGCCATTGCTGCGCGTCCAGCCGAGGTCGGAATGAATCCTCGGCGTTCAGCGTCTGGATCGCGTGAACCAGTTCGGTGGCATCCATGCAGGGTCCTCTTTCAAGCTCTTGCAAGCATGTGCGGCGTGGGAATCCCCTCAAATGAAGGGGTAAGTCGTTAATTTATCCCATCCGGCTTGTGCTTACACAAGGAATAAGGCCCTTCACAGACCTTTTCAGACGTCGGTGTGGCAACCAGGTCAAGGGCCGTCAGGGATTTTCAGGACACCGGCATCACAGTTCGTCGTACTTGACGTTGCTGCCTCGGGCCCTGTCCACCGGGTACTTCTTGGCATTGAGCACCATCTTGCGCCGGGCTGCCTCCAGCAGATCCACCTCCAGGGCTGACGACAGCTGCACCAGGTAAAGCAGCACATCGGCCATCTCGAACGCCACGGCTTCTTTCTTGTCCGCCGGCAGCGCGCGGCTCTGATCCTCGGTCAGCCACTGGAAATGCTCCAGCAGCTCGGCCGCCTCCACGCTCAGGGCCGAGGCCAGGTTCTTGGGTGAATGAAAGGGCTGCCAGTGGCGCTCGGCGGCGAAGTGCGCCAACGCCTGGGTGAGTTGCTGCAGAGAGTCGGTGGAATGGGTCATGGCTGGCCTGCGGGAGGTGATGCCCCCGCGAGTGTCTCACCGCCAGGCCTGTGCCACCCGCGTGTGCGTCGGGTGCCGGTCCAGCCACCACACCAGGAACACACACCCGGCAGCCGCCAGCGCCGTGCCGATGCAGAAGGTGGCCGTGTAGCCCAGCTGGTCGCCCAGCAAGCCTCCCGCCAGCCCACCCAGGCTGCTCACGGCCACCACCACGCTGGCCAGCAGGGTGTAATCCGTGCCCGCGTGGGCCGGATCCGACGCATCCATCATCAGCGCGAACAGCGCCACCGAGGCCATGGTGCCCACCACGCCCTCGACCACCGTGGCCGCCCACAGCAACTCGACACCACCCAGGCCCATGGCCGCCGCGATGTACAGGCCAAAGCCCGCCGCCTGCGCCAGCCCGCTCCACAGCAGGGCTCGTCGCCGCCCCGCCTTGAACGTGAGCCAGCCGCCCAAGGCCGCGCCCAGCAGGCTGGTGGCCGAGCCCACCGTGCCCTTCATCACCGCGATGGTTTCCTTGTCCATGCCCTGGTCGCGGATGAAGGGGATCAGCAGCGAGCTCATCATCTGGTCGCCGAAGCGGTAGCAGAAGATCAGGCCGGCCAGCACCAGCATGCCCGGCGTGAGCGCGCGGTGCAGCCACGCAATGGCTAGGCGCCAGCCGCTGGAGCGCGGTGATGCAGCCTGCGTGGCCGCCACCGCCGGGGGCTCATCGTGCGGCACCTGCGGCTCGCGCAGCCACAGCACCGGCAGCGTCGTCAGCACCAGCATGCCCGCCATGCCCAGGAACATCACGCGCCAGCCCATCTGCGCAAACACCCACAGCAGCAGCCCGCCACCCAGGATCATGCCGAGCCGGTAGGCGCCCACCTGCAGGCCGTTGGCCAGGCCGCGCTCCTGCGCGTTGAGCAAGCGCACGGCCAGCCCATCGGTCACCACGTCCTGCGTGGCCGCGATCAGGTTGAACAGGAACACCGCCACGAACAGCATCACGCTGTCCAGCGAGAAGTGCATCTCCGACAGCAGCAGCGCCATGGCGATGGCCGCACCCTGCAGGCTCAGCAGCCAGGCGCGGCGCGAGCCATGGCGATCCACCAGCGGCGCCCACAGGAACTTGATGCCCCAGGGCAGCGCCAGGAACTGCAGAAAGCTGATGGCCGTGAGCGTCCAGCCCTGCTCGCGCAGCAGCACGGGCAAGGCCAGCGAAAAGAAGCCGAAGGGCAGCCCCTGCGCCGCATACAGACCGCCGAGCAGGACCAGTTGGCGCGCGCGCTCGCCGCGCATGGCTCAGCGCCCGCGGGCAGCGGCGTCGGCCAGGGGCTTCCAGTGCAGGAAACCGAACAGCAGGGTCAGCAGCACGCTCACGCCCACCGGGCCCCTGTACAGCTTGACCTTGCCAAAGAACACCAGCACCTCGGCGGCATGGGCCACCAGCAGCACGGCCGCCGCGATGCGGGCCCAGTAAAGCACCTCGGGTGCCACGGGCAGGGCCGTGACGAAGCTGGCCAGCACGAACAGGTAGAGCGCCAGCAGGACCAGCTTGTTGACTGCGTAGAACATCAGATGGATTCCAGGATGGGGCCGCGCCATGCCGCCCTCGGTGCGGCAGATTCTTGCATGGCGCCGCGCGGTCTCAAGCCAACGTCTTGTTGCTGACCTCGGTCTGGACACCGGTGGCCGCCTTGAACTTGACCTTGCCCGGACGCCAGTCGCGCTCGCACTCCCAGCCCACATCTGCGGCCGTCAGTTCGTGGTTGGGATAGTGCGTCAGCAACTCCCAGGCAGCGCCACCCACCGCGCGCTTGAAGACCACCACGGCATGGCGCGTCATCTGCACGCCACCATCCTTGGTCAGCAGCTTGACGTTGAGGTCCTTGAACAGCTCGTCCTGCGTTTTCTCGCCCTTCTCGAACTCGGTCAACAGCTGCTTGGCCACGGCCGGATCGACGATGTTGCCGGCACGCTCCACCGCATAGCCCCAGCCGACCGACTTTTCGGGCTTGCCCAGGGTGATGGCCAGGCTCTTGAACTCTTTCCAGGTGCCGCCCTTGTCGTAGTGGGTGTAGGCCTGCAGGGCCTTGGCCGTCGCGATGGCCTTCTTCACCGCCTCGCGCTCCAGCACGGGCGTGGCCCAGGTCGACCCGATGTCGCTCTTGACGATCGATTCCGCGGCCGCGATCAGCTGCTTCTCAACCGATGTCTTGTTCTTGATGACCTTCTCGCCCTTGTCGTTTTCTTCGTACTCGATGGTCACCTTGTTCCACTTGGCCTCGTGCTGCGTCACCCCGTGCTTGTTGCCGGCGCTGTCCGGTGTCACGCCTTGCGTGGCCGCCCGCTTGGCCTGGCGGTCGAGTCCCGTCTGCGCACCATGGCGGCCGGTGCCGTGGCCCGTCTGGGCCATCACGTAGTCGTCATCGACGACCTTCTTGCCATCCTTGTCCACCGTCTTGTCGACGTTGTCCTCCTGCCAGACCGTGGCCTGCGCCATCTTGCCCACCAGCGCCGACAGCTCCTTGTGCGACTGCGCCGCCGATTTGGACGACGCCTCCACCGCCTTCAGGCGCTGCTGCATGTTCTGCACCACCACCAGCATCTTGGACGGTGCCTTGTCCTTGAGTTGCTTGAGCGTTTCGATCTGCGGGGTGAGCCTGTCCTGAACTTCCTTCAGCGTCTTGCGGGCCTCTTCCAGATCCGGCGCCAGCGCGTCGATGCGTTGCTTGCGCTCGTTGAATTCCTTGAGCTTGATGCCCTTCTTCTTCTGCGCCTCTTCCATGTTCGCGATCGTGTCCACGATCCGCTTGACATTGCGCTCTTCTTTCTCAAGCTCCTGCGTCAGTGGCCCGAGCTGGCGTGCAATCTCCTTGAGCTCGGTGTCCAGGTCTTTCTCCAGGGTCGCCTTGCGCGTGGCGAACTCCTGCTTGGTGGCCGCCTTCTCCTCGTCCAGGTCCTTGGCGGCCTTGTCGATGATGCTCTGGGCCTCGTCAGGCTTCTTCTGCTCGATGAGCTTCTCGGCCTTGTCCAGCTCCTTGCGCAGGTCGCTGCGCACGGAACTGGCCAGGATGTGCCCCATGTCCTTGAAGGTCTCGGACACGGAGAACAGCGCCCGCTTGGCCTTGACCGTCTTCTGCTCCAGCGCCACGTCTTCCTGGGTGGGCTTGTCGGGCTCGTCGATGCCGTCCACGATCTCGAAGGTGAACCCCGTGCCGCTGAAGAGGTTCTTCAGCTTGGACGGCACCACCTTGCCCTTCATCACCTGGAGCTGGAGCTTCTTCTTGTCAGGCGTCACCTGGCCCCAGGCGAACTTGGCGCCGTTTTCCTTGAGCGCCTTGATGGCAGCGCTCTTGATGTTGCCGATCAAGAGCACATCACTGGGCTGCTTGCCCAGGGGGTATCCCTCCGCGAAATAGAACTCGCCGGGCTCGCCGCCCAGCCTCGACAGCTCGGTCTTGAACAACTTCTCGTACTTTTCTGGAGAATCGAAATCCGATGGAGCGTTGAACGGCATGGGGCCTCCGCGCGGACGCGACCGGCCTACCCGCCACCAGGTACCCGCTCCAGCCACGTCATCGAGCAAAGGGCAGTCTAGGCATCGCCTTCGCCGCCGTCCACGTACTTTCGGACGGGTGTTGCGCTCCGACACGCACGCTCGTCATCCCCACAGAGGTGCGTCGTTGCACCACATTGGTGTCGACACCAGAGCTGGCCACGCCCCAACTCACGCCTCTACCGCGGCCCTTCCTCCTGGCGGCCATGTCTGCAAAACCAGGCATGGGCCTTGCAAGCCTGATGGCGTGCATCCGCGGTACTGACGCTGCAGGTGCCTTTGAATCAACTCCGCTAACGACGGCGGATCCGTCGGAGCAGGCCTTCCCCCTTCACTGAGGCCCGCCCCTTCTGACCCTTGACCCCGAGGTGCCCCGGCGCCGCGTGGTCGCCGGTGCGCCGCGGTCTTTATGCTGACCCGCGCACCCCGTCTTCTCCAGGAGTGCAGCATGAAGATCGTCGTCGTTGGCCATGGCATGGTGGGCCACAAGTTCCTCGAATCCCTGGCCGAACAAGGCCTGGCAGATGCCGAGGTCACCGTCCTGTGCGAAGAGCCCCGCGCAGCGTACGACCGGGTGCACCTTTCCGAATTCTTCGCCGGCAAGACGGCCGACGACCTCTCCCTGGTCGAGCCCGGCTTCTTCGCCCGCACCGGCTACAGCCTGCGCCTGACCTCCCGCGCCGTTGCCATCGAGCGCCGCAACAAGACCGTCACCACCGCCGACGGCGAGGTGCTGCCCTACGACAAGCTGGTGCTGGCCACCGGCTCCAACGCCTTCGTGCCGCCCGTGCCCGGCCGCGAGCGCCCCCACTGCTTCGTCTACCGCACCATCGAAGACCTGGAGGCCATGACGGCCGCCGGGGCCACGTCGCGCAAGGGCGTGGTGGTCGGTGGCGGCCTGCTGGGCCTGGAATGCGCCAAGGCCCTGCGTGACCTGGGCCTGGAAACCCACGTGGTCGAGTTCGCCCCCCGCCTGATGGCCGTGCAGGTCGACGACGGCGGCGGCCGCATCCTGCGCAGCAAGATCGAAGAGCTGGGCGTGCACGTGCACACCAGCCGCAACACCACCGAGATCGTCGACGGCGCCACGGCCCGTCACCGCATGGTCTTCGCGGACGGCAGCTACCTCGAGACCGACATGATCGTGTTCTCGGCCGGCATCCGCCCACGCGACGAGCTGGCCCGCCAGTGCCTGCTGGCCGTCGGCCCGCGCGGTGGCATCGCCATCGACAGCGAATGCCGCACCAGCGACCATGATGTGTACGCCATCGGCGAATGCGCCAGCTGGAACGAACAGACCTTCGGCCTCGTCGCCCCCGGCTACGACATGGCCCGCGTGGTGGCCAAGCAGATCGCCGGCCATGCCGAGGCCGCTTTCGTCGGCGCCGACATGAGCACCAAGCTCAAGCTGATGGGCGTCGACGTGGCCAGCATCGGCGATGCCCACGGCAAGACGCCGCACGCCCGCACCTACCAGTACGTCGACGAGATCAAGCAGATCTACAAGAAGATCGTGGTCAGCCAGGACGGCAAGCAGCTGCTGGGCGCCGTGCTGGTGGGCAATGCCGATGAATACGGCACCTTGCTGCAGATGGCCCTGAACGGCATCACCCTGCCGGCCGACCCCGAGTTCCTGATCCTGCCCAGCAGCGACGGCAAGGCCAAGCCCGGCCTGGGCGTCGATGCCCTGCCCGACAGCGCCACGATCTGCTCGTGCAACAGCGTGACCAAGGGCCAGATCTGCGCGGCCGTGGGCGACGGCGTGTGCACCATCGCCGACATGAAGGCCTGCAACAAGGCCGGTGCCACCTGTGGCGGCTGCGTGCCCCTGGTCACCCAGGTGATGAAGGTGGAGATGGCCAAGCGCGGCATGGCCGTCAACAACCACCTGTGCGAGCACTTTCCCTACTCGCGCCAGGAGCTCTACCACCTGGTGCGCGTCGGCCAGATCAAGACCTTCGACGACCTGCTGGCCAAGCACGGCAGGGGCCTGGGCTGCGACATCTGCAAGCCCACCGCCGCCAGCGTGTTCGCCTCGGTGTGGAACGAGTTCGTGCTCAAGAAGGACCTGGCAGCCCTGCAGGACAGCAACGACTACTTCCTGGGCAACATCCAGAAAGATGGCACCTATTCCGTGGTGCCCCGCATGCCCGGTGGCGAGGTCACCCCCGATGGCCTGATCGCCGTGGGCATGGTCGCCAAGAAGTACGGCCTGTACACCAAGGTGACGGGCGGCGCCCGCGTCGACATGTTCGGCGCCCGGGTTGAACAACTGCCCGCCATCTGGGAAGAGCTGATCGCCGCCGGCTTCGAATCCGGCCATGCGTATGGCAAGTCGCTGCGCACCGTCAAGAGCTGCGTGGGCAGCACCTGGTGCCGTTATGGGGTCGACGATTCCGTGGGCCTGGCCGTGATGCTGGAGAACCGCTACAAGGGCCTGCGCGCACCGCACAAGATCAAGTTCGGCGTCTCGGGCTGCACGCGTGAATGCGCCGAGGCCCAGGGCAAGGACATCGGCGTGATCGCCACCGAGAAGGGCTGGAACCTGTACGTGTGCGGCAACGGTGGCATGAAGCCCCGCCACGCCGAGCTGTTCGCCACCGACCTGACCAAGGCCGATCTGATCAGGCTGATCGACCGAGTGTTGATGTTCTACGTGCGCACCGCCGACCGCCTGCAGCGCACCAGCACCTGGCGCGAGAACCTGGAGGGTGGCCTGGACTACCTCAAGGACGTGCTGATCAAGGACAGCCTCGGCATCAACGCCGAGCTGGAGCAGCAGATGCAGCACGTGGTCGACACCTACCAGTGCGAATGGAAGACCGCCGTGACCGACCCGGCCGTGCGCCAGCGCTTCCGCTCCTTCGTCAACAGCGACGCGAAAGACGAGCGCATCGTGTTCGTCAAAGAGCGAGGCCAGATCCGCCCGGCCCGTGAAGAAGAGCGCGCCACGGCCTCGGCCAGCGACACCACCACCGCCTGATCACCGCGCTCTGTTGAGGACACCCCCCATGACCACAGCCACCACCGACACCCCGACCTGGACCCCCGTCTGCGCGGCCACCGACATCCTCCCCAACACCGGCGTGGCCGCCCTGGTCGACGGCCGCCACGTGGCGGTCTTCCGCGTGGGCGGCGACCAGCTGTACGCCATCGACAACGTGGATCCGAAATCCGGCGCCAGCGTGCTCTCGCGCGGGCTGGTCGGCAACCTGGGCGATCGCATCGTCGTGGCCTCGCCGCTGTACAAGAACCACTTCGACCTGCGCAACGGCGAATGCATCGAGGCGCCCGAGCACTCGGTGCGTGCCCACGCCGTGCGCGTGGACGAGGGCCGCGTGGTGGTGGCCCTGGCGCCCTGACCAGGGGCTCCGCGGCAGCCTCGTTGCGCGGAGCCCCCTTCCTTCCTACAATGGCCCGCATGGTCATCCGTCAGCCATCCCTGCAGCCCACCGCCCACGGCACGTTCGCGTTCGCCGTGGCGCCGGTGCGCGCCCTGGCAGGAGGTGGCCTGGCCCACCGGTGCCTCGCCGCACATTCCTGAGCCCGGCGACCACCCACCCCCCTTCATCCCTTCTGCGCATCTCTGGTCTCCGGGCGCTCCCAGCGCGACACCTTCGGAGAACCGCATGCATTCGCCCCAACCCACCCCCCGCGTCCTGACGAACGTCGATCACCAGCGCCTGTTCGCCCTGGTCGAACGCCACGACACCGCACCATCCGACACCGGCGCCCTCGATGCGCTGATGGACATCCTCGATTTCGCCGACCTGGTCCCGCCACAGGGCGTGCCGGCCCAGGTGGTCACCATGCGCTCCCGCGTCGTGCTGATGGGCCAGGCCCACGGCAGCACCCGCCGCCTGACCCTGAGCTATCCGCACGACGACGTGAGCGGCGGCCTGTCCGTGCTCACGCCGCTGGGCACGGCCCTGCTCGGCGCGCGGGTGGGGCAGCAGGTGACCTGGACGGGGCTGGACGGCGCCACGCACCACGCCGTGGTGGCCGCCATCCAGTACCAGCCCGAGGCCGCGGGGCAACTCCACCTCTGAGCTTTTAAAAAAACGCGCGGCCTCCACAAACACGGACAAGTTGCGGACAATCGGGGCAAGCCCTTTGCCCTTGTCCCCATGCCCCTGACCGCCTCCGTTTCCGCGCCTGTGTCTGTCTCGCACCTCGTCCTGCGCGCCAAGCAGCTGGAGATCGACGCGCTCCAGCACCTGGCCGCCCGTGCCGAACTGGTCGACGTGATCGGCCAGCTGATCCACGCCCTGCAGCGCGAGCGCGGCGCCACCAGCATCTACCTGGCCTCGGGCGGACAGCAGTTCGCCGAGGTGCGCCAATCCGCGGTGGAGGCCGCCCGGCCACTGGAAGCCCAGACCCGCACCCTGTTCGCCACCCAGATCGAGCCGGGCCAGGGGGCTTCGGCCCGCATGCTGTCGATGACCGCCTGGGCCCTGCTGGGCCTGGACGTGCTCGATGGCCTGCGCGCGCAGATCGACCAACAGGCCTTGAGCGCACACGACTCGGTGGCCGCCTTCAGCCGCCTGATCGCCGGCCTGGTCGAGCTGATCTTCCACGTGGCCGATGCCACCGCGCACCCCAGCATCTCGCGCCTGCTGGTGGCCTTCCTGCACCTGGTGCAGAGCAAGGAGGCCGCCGGCCAGGAGCGCGCCGTGGGCGCCCTGCTCTACGCCTCGGGCCATGGCGACGAAGCCCAGCAGCAGCGCCTGCTCCACCTGATCGACGCACAAGAGAGCAGCCTGCGTGTGTTCGAAGAGTTCGCCGAGCCCGAACTGCGCGCCCGCTGGCAGCAGCACCTGCTCACGCCCGACGTGGCCCGCCTGGAGCGCCTGCGCCGCACCCTGTACACCGCCCGCCCCGGCGCCGCGCTCGACACCCAGCTCAGCGACGACTGGTTCGAGGCCAGCAGCGCCCACATCACCGCGCAGTGGGAGCTTCAGCAGCTGCTGGTACAGGCCCTGCGCCAGCACTGCGAAGCCCAGGTGCGCGCCGCCCAGCAGGATCTGCTCGACGCCGAAGGCCTGCTGCGCCAGTTGCGCGACAACCCCCCACCGCACGCCCATGCGGTCGAGCGCTTCTTCGATGCCGCCACACAGCCGGGCAGCGTGCCCCTGCCCACCGCCGTGACCGAGGGGCTGGCCAAGCGCATCGACACGGCCACCAGCCAGACACAGGCTTCTTCGCTGCTCGACCTGCTGCAGGCGCAATCCACCCGCCTGGCCAGCATGGAGGCCGAGCTGGAGGCCGCGCGGCGCACCCTCAACGAACGCAAGGTGATCGAACGCGCCAAGGGCGTGCTGATGTCGCGCATGGGCCTGAGCGAGGAAGCGGCCTTCCGCGCGCTGCAGAAGACCTCGATGGACCAGAACCGCCGCCTGCTGGATGTGGCCGAGGCCACGCTGTCGCTGCCGGATTTCGCCTTCCCGAAAAAGTCGGGCGCCTGATCGCCCGGTGCGCCCCCAGCCACGTCTGGCATGGCACCTGCTTGCTTTGCGCGCACCAGGCTAATGGCGGCCCGGTATCCACCTTTGCGGTGCTTTCGCGCCCAAGGCTGGTGCACATCTCCCTGGATAAAGGCGTCCTACCCGTCCCTGCTTCGGCAGACCGCGGTCTTGGGCGCCTTTTTTCATGCCTGCGTGGCACAGGCAAGGCCCTCACCGCTGTTGTTCTTCATTGCCCCAAAGGAACCCAGATGGCCTACCTTGCCCCTGCCGAGTTCGTCACCAAGATGGTCGACGCCGGCGAATCCAAGCTGCTGATGTCCACCCGCGACACGCTGATCCGCTCGTACATGGCCGGTGCCATCCTGGCGCTGGCCGCGGCCTTCGCGGTCACTGTCACCGTCAACACGGGCAATGCACTGGTCGGCGCCATGCTGTTCCCGGTGGGCTTCATCATGCTGTACCTGCTGGGCTTCGATCTGCTGACCGGCGTGTTCACCCTGGCCCCGCTGGCCGTGTTCGACAAGCGCCCCGGTGCCACCTGGGGCGGCGTGATGCGCAACTGGACGCTCGTGTTCTTCGGCAACTTCGCCGGGGCGCTCACGGTGGCCGTGTTCATGGCCATCATCTTCACCTTCGGCTTCTCAGAGGTGCCCAACGCCGTCGGCCAGAAAATCGGCCACATCGGCGAAGGCCGCACGGTAGGCTACTCCGCGCATGGCGCCTCCGGCATGCTCACCCTGTTCATCCGCGGCGTGATGTGCAACTGGATGGTGTCCACCGGCGTGGTGGCCGCGATGATGTCCACGTCCGTGTCGGGCAAGGCCATCGGCATGTGGATGCCCGTGATGATCTTCTTCTACATGGGCTTCGAGCACAGCATCGTCAACATGTTCCTGTTCCCCTCGGGCCTGCTGCTGGGCGGCAACTTCACGATCATGGACTACCTGATCTGGAACGAGATCCCCACCGTGATCGGCAACCTGGTGGGCGGCCTGACCTTCGTGGGCGCCACGCTGTACTCCACGCACTACAAGACCGCGCCCAAGCGCATCGTGGCCTGATGGCCGCTGGCTTGCGCATCACGCTCGGCCAGCATTCGCGGGCCGGGCGCAAGCCCGTCAACCAGGATTTCCATGGCGCGGCCGTGCCCACGGGCACGCGGCTGTCCACCAAGGGCATCGCCATCGCGCTGGCCGACGGCATCGGCAGCAGCGCGGTCAGCCAGGTGGCCAGCGCCGCCGCCGTGCGCGGCTTCCTGGATGACTACTACGACACTTCCGAAGCGTGGACGGTGCGCCGTGCAGCGCAGCGCGTGCTGGAAGCCACCAACGCCTGGCTGCACGCCCAGACCCGCCGCAGCGACGCCCGCTTCGATCCGGACCGGGGCTATGTCTGCACCTTCAGCGCCTTGATCCTGAAAGGCCGCGAGGCCCACCTGCTGCACGTCGGCGACACGCGCATCTACCGCGTGCATGCCCAGGCGCTGGAGCAGCTCACCGAAGACCACCGCCTGCATGCCGCCCCCGGCCAGACCTACCTGGCCCGGGCGCTCGGCGTGGGCCCCTCTGTCGAGATCGACTACCGCCACTGGCCGCTGGAGCCCGGCGAGCTCTACCTGCTGGCCAGCGACGGCGCCTACGAGCACCTCGATGCCGCCACCGTGCACCGCGCCCTGGGCACGCATGGCGATGACTTCGATGCCGCGGCCAGCCTGCTGGCGGACAACGCCCTGGCCCGCGGCAGCCAGGACAACCTGACCGTGCAGCTGGTGCGCATCGACACCCTGCCCGAGCCCGAGGCGCACCAGCTGCCCGTGCAACGCGAAGGCCTGGCCCTGCCCCCGCCGCTTCAGGCGCGCATGCGCTTCGAGGGCTACACCATCGTGCGCGAGCTGCACGCCAGCGCCCGCAGCCAGGTGCACCTGGCGGTGGATGATCAGAGCGGCCAGCAGGTCGTGCTCAAGACCCCGTCGGTGGACCTGCGCGCGCAGCCCGCCTGGCTCGACCGCTTCATGCTGGAAGAGTGGGTGGCCCGCCGCCTGGACAGCGCCCACGTGCTCAAGCCCTGCGCCACCGAGCGCCCGCGCCAGCATCTGTACGTGGCGCTCGAATACGTCGACGGCCAGACCCTGGCCCAGTGGATGACCGACCACCCCGCGCCCAGCCTGGACAGCGTGCGCCGCATCATCGAACAGGTGGCGCGCGGCCTGCAGGCCTTCCACCGCAAGGAGATGCTGCACCAGGACCTGCGCCCCGAGAACGTGATGATCGACGCCACCGGCACCGTCAAGATCATCGACTTCGGCTCGGTGCACGTGGCGGGCCTGGCCGAAGGGAGCAGCGAACCACGGCCCGAGGCCCTGGTGGGCACCTTGCAGTACACCGCGCCGGAGTACTTCACGGGCCTGGGCGGCAGCGCCGCATCCGACCTGTTCTCGCTGGCTGTGCTGGCGTACCAGATGCTGACCGGCCAGTTGCCCTACGGCCTGCAGGTCACGCGCATACGCACCGAACGTGATGTGGCCAGGTTGCGCTACACCCCGCTGCGCGAGCACCGCCCCGAACTGCCCTCCTGGCTCGATGCCGTGCTGCGCCGCGCCCTGCACCCGCAGGCGCCCAAGCGGCAGGAGGCGCTGTCCGAATTCATCCATGACCTGCACGATCCCGGGCTGCAGTACCAGCCGCGCCGTGCCCCGCCCCTCATCGAACGCCACCCGGTGGTGTTCTGGAAGGTGCTCAGTGCAGCCCTGGCCGTGGCCGTGGTGCTGCTGCTGTGGCTGCGCATCACCCACCGTTGATCCGGGCAGCCAGGGCAGCGAACTTTTCCGTTCAGATCTGAACGAACCTCGCCAGCAGGCTGCGCCGCACGATGGCCCGGCCGCTGCCCACCCCACCACGGAGTTGCTGATGAAAACCATGATCGCCGGCCTGACCCTGGCCGCCCTGTCTTGCGCGCAGGCTGCCACAGCCGCCACTGCGCAAGCCCTCGCTGCCGCCCCCACGGGGCCCACCTATGGCGCGCAACTCGAAGGCTTTGATTACCCGCATCCCATCCAACGCTTCAAGCTCAACTCGCAGCAGCAGGCGCTGGAGATGGCCTACATGGACATCGCGCCCAAGGGCAAGGCCAATGGCCGCACCGCCGTGCTGCTGCATGGCAAGAACTTCTGCGGCGCCACCTGGGAAGAAACCATCCGCGTGCTGAGCGCCGAAGGCTGGCGCGTGGTCGTGCCCGACCAGATCGGCTTCTGCGCCTCGTCCAAGCCCAGGGGCTACCAGTTCAGCTTCGGCCAGCTGGCGGCCAACACGCAGGCCCTGCTGCAATCGCTGAACATCCAGCAGGCCACGGTGATCGGCCACTCCATGGGCGGTATGCTCGCCGCGCGCTTCACGCTGGCCTACCCGCAGGCCGTGTCGCAGCTGGTGCTGGTCAACCCCATCGGCCTGGAAGACTGGCAGGCCGCTGGGGTGCCCTATGCCACGGTGGACCAGCTCTACCAGGGCGAGCTCAAGACCACGTTCGACAGCATCAAGGCCTACCAGCTGCGCTTCTACTACAACGGCCAGTGGAAGCCCGAGTACGACCGCTGGGTGCACATGCAGGCAGGCCTGTATGCCGGGCCTGGCCGCGAGGCCGTGGCCTGGAACCAGGCACAGACCTCGGACATGGTCTTCACCCAGCCCGTGGTGCATGAGTTCAAGCGCATCAAGGCGCCCACGCTGCTGCTGATCGGCGGCAAGGACCGCACAGCGCCCGGTGCCGCGCGCGCCCCCGCAGCGATCGCTGAAAAACTGGGCGACTACCCGGCCCTGGGGCGCGCCACGGCCAAGGCCATCCCCGGCGCCACGCTGGTGGCGTTCCCGGCGCTGGGCCATTCACCGCAGGTCGAATCGCCCAAGGAATTCCATGACGCCTTGCTGCGCGGCCTGAAGAACTGAGCGCCCGCCAGGCCCCACGGTGATGGCGGCCTCTGCGCCACCATCACCTGGGGTAACGCGCCACCAGCCACACGCTGACGATGCACAGCGCCGCCATGGCACTGCCCACGGCCAGCAGGCTGGCCTGCGCCAGGAAGGGCGCCACCGCCTGGGCCGACACCGCGCTCACCACCAGCAGCGCCAGCATCAGCAGCGCCGCGGCACGGCCCATCTGCGCCACCGGCACCGACAGCGTGTCGCTGAAGGCCGCCGGGCTGCGCAGGCCGAAGATGCCGCAAAAGCCCGTCCAGAACACGATCAGCGCCGCGTAGTTCACCCAGCCCGCCGCAGCCAGCGCCGCAAAGCCGGTGCACCACAAGGCATGCGCCCAGGCACCGGCCTGCACGGCCCGATGCGGGCCCCACCGTGCGCTGATGCGGCCCGACAGCGCCGCCATCGCGGCAAAGCCCGACACGCCGAACACCTGCGACAGCGCAAAGGCCTCGCCGCCCAGCTGCAGGCCATGGCGCAGCATCTGCGGCGCGCTGGTCACGAAGGTCAGCAGCGCCGCGAAGCACAGCGCATGCGACACGGCCAGCCGCACGAAGCGCCCGCTGCGCAGCAGGGCCACATAGCCCGTGCGCACCGTCACATCCAGGTTGGGCAGCACGCGGGGTGCGGCGCGCATCGCCATCGGCATCGCGGCCAAGGCCATCACCGCCACGACCACGAAGGTCCACCGCCAGTCGACCACCATCAGCATCACCGTGCCGAGCACCGGCCCGGCCGCCGGGATGATGGCCTCGATCATCGCGATGGCGGCCAGGCCCCGCACCCCATCGTGCGCCGGCAGGGTGGCGCGGATCACCGCAGGCGCCACCACCGTGGCCGCGCCCGCCGCCATGCCCTGCACCAGCCGCATCAGCAGCAGCACGTCGATGCCCTGTGCCACGGCGCAGCCCAGGCTGGCCAGCACCAGCAGCACCAGCCCCCACTTCACGCAGGCCCTGGGCCCGATGCGCGGCAGGGCCTCGCCCCACAGCAGCTGCGAGGCGGCCAGACCGGCCAGAAAGATGGCGATGGTGGCCTGCCCCTGCGGCACCGTCAGGCCCAGGCCGTGCTGCATGGCGGGCACGGCAGGCAGGTACAGGTCCATCGCGAGCATGCTCGCGCAGGTGATGGCGGCCAGGGGCAGGATGGTGCGAAGGGAAGCGGGGGACGGCGTCGACATGCCGGCAGTGTGCCTTGAGCGCCAGACCCGGTGCCGTCACCGACAATGCAGGCCCGCGCCACACAACCGTTGCCACCCGTGCCCTACCAAGCCCTGCTCGATGCCATCCACCGCATCGACCACGTCCCCACCGACGCCCAGCGCCTGTTCCACGGCCGCGGCGGCGCCTTTCCCGGCTGCGAGCAATGGACGCTGGATTTCTACGCACCGGTGTGGCTGCTCACCAGCTTCCAGCCCGTGACCGACGATGAGCTGGCGCCCATCCAGGCTGCGCTGCAGGCACGCTGGGCAGAGATCGCCCCTGGCCAGCCCCTGAACCTCGTCTTCCAGCACCGCGATGAGGTTCGTGCCGAGACGCGCCTGCTGGCCGGCCAGGTGCCCGATGCACACGACGTGTCCGAGCAAGGCGCCCGCTACAAGGTGCACCTGCTGCGCGGCATGAACCACGGCCTGTTCCTGGACATGGCCGAGGGCCGCCGCTGGGTGCGCGCGCACGTGGCGGCCCGCCCCGGCGCCAAGGTGCTCAACCTGTTCGCCTACACCTGCGCCTTCTCGGTGGTGGCCATGCAGGCCGGCGCCAGGCAGGTGGTCAATGTGGACATGGCCGGCGGTGCGCTGTCCATCGGCAAGCAGAACCACCACCTCAACGGCATCACCCAGGGCGCCAGCTTCCTGCCGCACGACATCTTCAGCTCGTGGGGCAAGATCACGCGCAGCGGCCCGTACGAGCTGGTGATCATGGACCCGCCCACCTACCAGAAGGGCAGCTTCGTGGCCGAGAAGGACTACGCCCGCCTGGTGCGCCGCCTGCCCGATCTGCTGGCCCCCGGCGGCCATGCGCTGCTGTGCCTGAACTCGCCCAAGCTGGGCCCGGCCTTCCTGCAGGATCTGGTCGCTGCAGAAGCATCAGGCATCAGCTTCGTCGAGCGGCTGGCCAACCCGGCCGCCTTCACCGATGCCTCACCCGATCGTGCGCTGAAGGTGCTGGTGTTCAAGGCGCCAGATTGAGCGCCTGGGCAGGCCTCACAGAGACATCGACGGCCGCCGCCCCATGGCCTCGCGCCAGCGCAGCAGGTGCGGGTGCGCCTCGGTCACGCGCACCTTCACCACCCGCGCAAAATCCACCGCCACCACCGCCGTGATGTCGACGATGCTGAAGCGCTGCGTCGCAATGAACTCGCGGTCGGCCAAACGCTCATCGAGCGTGTCGAAGAACTGCCCGATGCGCCGCAGCCCCCGCTCGGCCAGCGCCGCGATCTGCGGGTGGTCCACCGGGCCGGGCAGCGCGCGGTTCACCATGGCCGGGCTGCTGTTGCGAAAGGCATCGGCGATGGCCAGCAGCCCTTCGAACTCCACGCGCCAGAACCAGCTGGCCACCTCGGCCTTTTCCAGCGGGGTGGCGCCCAGCAGGGGCGGCTCCGGGAAGCGCGCCTCCACATAGGCCGCGATGGCCGCGTTGTCCGTCAGCACCACGCCTTCCTCGGTGCGCAAGGCGGGCACCGTGCACGCCGGGTTCACCAGCCGGAAGGCCTCGCCCATCTGCTCACCGCTGCGCAAATCCACCTGCACGGTGTCGTGGGGCACGCCCTTCTCGGCCAGCAGGATGCGGGCACGGCGGGGGCTGGGGGCGGTGGCGCAGTCGTACAGGGTGATGGTCATGTGGGGCGGGTCATGCAGGCTTGAGCTTGTCTTGCGTCTTCGTGTCGAAATCGCTGGCGTCGTGCCGCTCGTGCAGCTGGCTCGACGGCTCGCCGAAGGTGCGGTTGACCATGCGGCCACGCCGTGCGCCCGGTCGCTGCGCGATCTCGTCCGCCCAGCGTACGACGTTGGCGTAGGTGTGCGCCTGCAGGAATTCCCCAGCCCCGTACAACTGCCCCTTCGACAGCGCCCCGTACCAGGGCCAGGTGGCCATGTCGGCGATGGTGTACTCGTCACCACCCAGGAAGCGGTGCTCGGCCAGGTGGCGGTCCAGCACGTCCATCTGGCGCTTCACCTCCATGGCGTAACGGTCGATCGCGTATTCGATCTTGGTGGGCGCATAGGCGTAGAAGTGGCCGAAGCCGCCGCCCAGGAAAGGCGCGCTGCCCATCTGCCAGAACAGCCACGACAGGCACTCGGCGCGCTTGGCCCGGTCGGTGGGCAGGAAAGCGCCGAACTTCTCGGCCAGGTGGATCAGGATCGCGCCGGATTCGAACACGCGGATGGGCTCGGGGCCGCTGCGGTCCACCAGGGCCGGGATCTTGGAATTGGGGTTCACCTCGACGAAGCCCGAGCCGAACTGCTCGCCCTCGTTGATGCGGATCAGCCAGGCGTCGTACTCGGCACCGGTGTGGCCCGCGGCCAGCAACTCTTCCAGCATCACCGTGACCTTCTGGCCGTTGGGCGTGCCCAGCGAGTACAGCTGTAGCGGGTGCTTGCCGATGGGCAGTTCCTTGTCGTGCGTGGGGCCGGCGATCGGGCGGTTGATGCTGGCGAACTGGCCGCCGCTGGCCTTGTTCCAGGTCCAGACGGCGGGCGGGGTGTAGGTGGTGGAATCGGACATGCCTTGTGCTCCTGAGGCGGTGGACGTGAAGCCTCGAACCACGCAGCGTAGCAAAGCCTCTCGCCCCCCGCTGAACCACCGGGGATGCCCCTGCCCACAGGCTGAACGTGGCCGATTTTGCAGGCTTACACTGCCAGCGCTTCCATTCAAAACCTGAGGCTCTTTCCCATGATGCACACCAAGACCATCCTGGCCGCCGTGGCCCTGTCCGGCCTGACCGCCCTGGCCCACGCCCAGACCCCTGCCGTGGACAAACTGCCCTCCGGCGTGGTTGTCACCCACCTCAAGGAAGGCACAGGCGCCAAGCCCACCGCCAGCAACACCGTCAAGGTGCACTATGAAGGCAAGTTGAAGGATGGCACCGTGTTCGACAGCTCGTACAAGCGCGGCGAGCCGGCCACCTTCCCGCTGGGCCGCGTCATCCCCTGCTGGACCGAAGGCGTGCAGACGCTGAAGGTGGGCGGCAAGGCCACGCTGCAGTGCCCCTCCAAGACCGCCTACGGCCCCTCGGGCGCCGGTGGCGTGATCCCGCCCAATGCCGACCTGACCTTCACGGTCGAACTGATCGCCATCGAGCGCTGAAACACCGGTAAACCCCGAGCTGAGCCGCCCCCTTGGCTGAGGGGGCGGCACGGCCGGATGTCGCGCCGGTACCAAATCGCCGGTCAGCGGCCATTGACCCGGCGGTTGGACCATCGGACACTCCTTGTCACTAATCCAGGGGAGTTCCGAATGGTTTTCAAAACCACGTCTTGCGCCGTCATCACGGCCTGCCTGCTCGCCACCTTGAGCAGTTCCAATGCGCACGCGGCCATCAGCGCGAACCTCAGCTTCAGCGACCTGCACTTCACGGTCATCGACGACACCCCCGATGACGGCATCACCTCGTCAGCCACCTTCAAGCTGGCCACCACCACGGCGAACAGCTACACCAACGCAGGCCAGCAGGACAACATCGGCCATGCCTCTGATGCCACGGGCCTGCCGCTGACATCGGTATCGGCCGCGACCCCGTTCGGTCTGGCCAGCATCGGCGGCACAAGCGGCACGGTGTCCGCCACCCTGGGCAACAGCACCGACCTGGACCGATTGACGCCGCCACGGGGCGAGCCTTATGCAGACGGCGCTTCCGAATCAAGTATCGTCGTCGGTAACGAAATCGGCTTCAACTCTGCAGGCATGGAAGACGGCCATCCCTTCCAGATCACCCTGAGCGCCGGCACCACCATCGTGTTCGAAGGCAGCTATTCGACATCCATGACCATCTCGCGCCAGCAGGTGGCCGACCTCCGCGACTCCGTCTGGGGTCAGGCCGATCCCAGCCGCGAAATAGCCAACGCCTGGTACACGGGATCGGCCGCGGCCGCGGTGAGCGGTTACTTCTACTCCGGCCAGATGGCTTACGATCCCTACAAGGATTCGTTCTTCCGCAACGACGTGCTCGAGGTCTTCAACGACCTGTGCGCCAACTGCGAACTGACCGACCTGACCTCACAGACCAGCGGCACTTTCCGCATGTCGTACTCGAACCTGACCGGCAGCGACCTGGACGTCAATTTCCTGTTCATCGCAGGCGCATCCGTCGCGCAACTCGCCGGCCTGAGCTACACGCCCACGCCGCCCGTGATCCCTGAGGTACCCGCCATCCCCGAGCCCTCCACCTGTGCCCTGATGGGCCTGGGCCTGCTGGGCCTGGGTTGGGCACGCCGTCGACACGCCGCTCGCTGAGACTCCCGGGCGGCACAAGGCTCAGTGGGCCACCCACCAGGTGGCCCCGTACAGCACCAGCCCGATCAGCCCGCCCACCAGCGTGCCGTTCAGGCGGATGAACTGCAGGTCGCGGCCCACGCCCAGCTCGATCTGCTGCACCAGGCTGTGGTCGTCCCAGCCACGCACGGTGGCCGAGATGTGCCCGGCCACGCCGTCGCGCAGGCGCTCCACCAGGGCGCCGCTGGCCGACAGCACATGCTCGTTGATGGCCTGCACCAGGCTCGGGTCACGCCCCAGCCGCTGGCCCATCGCGCCCAGGGCCGAGCGCAGGTGCTGCAGCAGCGCCGAATCCTCCCGGCGGATGTCGGCCTCGATGGTGTTGCGCACCTCGGTCCACACATCTTCCAGGTAGGTGCGCACATCCTCGCGCTGCACCACGCGGTCCTTCATGGCGTTGACCTCCTGCGCGAAATCCGGATCTTGCTGCAGCCGCTCGACGAACTCGCCCATCCAGGTGTCGAAGCGTTGCCGCACCGCATGGTCGGGCTGCGACAAGGCCTTCTGCACCTCATTCACCAGCTCCAGCGACAGCTTGTCCGACATCTTCACGGCCATCTTGTCCACGCTGGCAAAGGTGTCGACCACGCTGGTGATCTTGGGCCACTCGCGCCGCGCAAAGCCCACCAGGCGGCTGGCCACCAGCTCGCGCACCTCCTCGGTGGCCAGGTAGTCGCTCACGCGCTCCAGCGCAGCGTCGAGCACCTGCTGGTGGCGCCCGCCCCGGGTCAGCACGCCCAGCACGCTGCCCGCCGTGGCTGCGGCATCCCACTTCAGGGCCCGGGCCACCAGGAACTCGCCGATGGCGCGGCGCACCGCCTGCTCGTTCAGGAAAGACAGCGCCTCCAGCGCCATCGACCGCACCGAGCCGGCCACCGTTTCCAGGTGCTCGGGCTGGCGCAGCCATTCGCCCAGCCGTTCGGCCGGGTTGAACACCTTGAGCTTGGCCAGCAGCACCTCGGGCGACAAAAAGCTGTCGCGCACGAAGGCGGCCAGGCTGTCGGCGATGCGGTTTTTGCCCTGTGGGATCAGGGCCGTGTGGGGGATGGGCAGGCCCAGGGGGCGGCGAAACAGCGCCACCACGGCGAACCAGTCGGCCAGCCCACCGACCACCGCGGCCTCGCAGAAGGCCTTGAACCAGCCCCAGCCACCTTGCCCGCCCATGGTCACACTGGTGAACAGGCCCGCCACGGCCAGCACAAGGCAGGCCAGCGAGACGCGCTTCATGCGCGCCAGTTCGTGCAGGCGGGGGTCTACGGGCAAGGGCATGGTCCGGCGGTGAGGTGGCCTGCCAGCTTACCCGGATCAACCAGGGATCCCTCGACCCGGTGGAATCCGGCCCCTTGGTGTGGCTACCGCGTTAAACCCATGGTGACCGCCCTTGACCCGTGGCGCAGACCAATTGAAACTCCTGCGCACCAATCAAGGGAGTTCCAAATGGTTTTCAAAGCCACGCCTTCTGCCATCATCACGGCCTGCCTGCTCAGCACCCTGGCCATCTCCAGCGCGCAAGCGGCCATCAGCGCCAGCGTCAGCTTCAGCGACCTGCGCCTCACCTTCCTCGACAACAGCACCGGCGCAAGCATCGTCCCATCGTTCACCTTCAAGCCGACGAACACGGCGGTGGCCGCCTTCACCGATGTGGGCTATCAGGAAAGCGATGGCAATTTAGGCAGCCTTCCAGGCCTGCCGCTGCCATCAATCTCGGCCGCGACCTCGCTGGGCTCAGCCGCCCTCAATGGAACAGGCGGCTCGGCGTCCGCCACGCTGGGCAGCAGCCATGACCTGACCATCCCTTCGTACGCGCCCTCGGCACCGTTTGCCACAGGCACGTCCCAGGCGGTCGCCGTCGTGGGCTACGACGACGCCTACGGCACACCGGGGCTGGGTGAAGAGTACAGGTTCCAGATCACCCTGGGTGCGGGCACGTCGGTCGTGTTCGAAGGCTCGTATGCCAGCTCGCTGAGCCTGTCGCAGCAACAGGTGGCCGATCTGCGGGACGCCGTGCTGGCCCAGAAGGACCCCACCCGCGACCTAGAGTACCTCTCGTATTCGGCAGCGGCCACCGCGGGGGTGTCGGGCTACCTCTATGTGGGCAGCCTGGCAGACCCCTCGGTGAATTCGTTCAATGCAGGAAAGCAGCTTTATGTCAACAACGACCTGTGCGCCGACTGCAGCTTGATCGACCTGACCTCGCAGGCCAACGACACGTTCAGGATCTCGTACACCAACACGACCGATCGCGACCTGGATGTCAACCTGCTGTTCCTGGCTGCCGCTCAGGTCAACCAGGCCGCCGGCATTCAATACACCGAGGTCACCCCGCCTGTGGTCCCTGGCGTTCCCGAACCTTCCACCTATGCCCTGATGGGACTGGGGCTGGCCGGGCTGGGGTGGGCGCATCGCCGGAACTCGCGGCGCTGAGGGCCGCCTGCGCAGGGGTCCTGCACAGCCTTCCAGAATATAGGCGAACTTGGCACATCCGGTGCGACGTTGCGTCGAAACGCCGAAGCCGGGGAAGGTCATGCATTTCTCACACCACAAGCGGCCCAGTTTCTGCATGATGGGTACCAGAGACCTGTGCTGTACCCGCAGAGGCCCCCTTCCTGGAACCCTTTTCACTGGAGGATGGCGCATGAACTGGCTCAACAACGTATCGTCGGACAGCGATCAACCGATCGCGGCGGCCTGCCTGGTGCAGGGGCACTGGCGACATCGGCTGCACCCGTATGCAGACCCCGTGTTGTGCCACCTGGTGATCGACCTGGCCGCCCCCCGCGTGGTGGCCGCCCAGGTGATCGAACCCGGCCAGACGGAAGACCTGGATCTCAGCGATCTGGAAGACCTCACCCAAGTCCTGCTGGACAAGGATGTGCACCACCGCCCGGCCGCCTGGGGCTTCGTGCCCTGCCCCGTGCTGCCCACCTGGGCCAGGCCCACTTTCAGCGAACAGCAGATCGAAGAGCTGGAGCGCATCCAGGGCTACCTTATCGAGGCCACGGACGACACCATCCAGGATGTGCTGCGCCTGCGCGAGGATTTCCTGCGCGGCATCGGCATGACCGACCAGCACATCATGCGTGCCACCCGCGCGCCGGATCCGAGCGCCAGCAGCCGCAAGGGCACCCGCTCGGTGAACTGAGCCCCAGGGCTCAGGCGTACTCGACGGCCGAGTCGCCGCGGCAAAAGCCGAACAGGCTCAAGCCGCTGCGCTCGGCCAGCTGGATGGCCAGGGCCGTGGGCGCCGAAATCGCGGCCATGGTGCCGATGCCCGCGCGCACGCACTTGCTGACCATCTCGTGGCTGGCCCGGCTGGACACCAGCGCCAGCCCATCCGGCGTGAGCTCGCCACGGCGGGCCAGGGCCCCAATCAACTTGTCGAGCGCGTTGTGCCGACCCACGTCTTCGCGCACCAGCGCGATGCCGCCTGCCTGCGTGGCCCACGCCGCCGCGTGGCAGCCCCCTGTCTGAGCCTGCAGGGCCTGCAACGGGGGCAAGGCGCGCATGGCGCGGCCCATGGCCTCGGTGGACCAGGGCGTGCGCACCTGCACCGGCGTGGTCGGCGCGGGCAGGCTGTCATGGAAAGCCTCCAGGCTGTCGATGCCGCACAGCCCGCAGCCCGTGCGCCCCGCCAGCTGGCGCCGCCGGTCCTTGAAGCGATCGAAAGCCCGGGGCGACACCTGCAGCTGCACCGACACGCCCAGCGGCCCGGCCTGCACCTCCACATCGCGCACCTCGTCCAGCGACATCAGCAGCCCTTCAGACAACGAGAAGCCGATCGCAAAATCTTCCAGGTCCAGCGGCGTGGCCATCATCACCACGTGCGACACGCCGTTGTAGACCAGGGCCACCGGCTGCTCGTCGATCACCCGGTCGGCCTGGTGCTGCGTGCTGCGGCCGGCATGGCGCGTCACGGCCACGCGGGCCACGCCCTGCACGGGCGGCTCGGCCACGGCGTTGTCTGGCGCGCTGCTCATGCGGCCACCGCCTCGGCCGGCGCGGCGGCAGGCCGCAGGCGCACCGGGATGGCCTTGGAGGCCGGCGTGCGCGCGCCCACCGCGTGGTTGGCCAGCGGCACCAGCACATTGGTCTCGGGGTAGTAGCCCGCCACGCAGCCCCGCGGGATGTCGTAGTCGACCAGCAGGAAGCCCTTGGCCTCGCGCACCACCGCGTCGTCCAGGGCGGCCCCCACCAGGTCCACCCAGGCGCCTGCCGGCAGGCCCAGCATGGCGCGGTCATCCGCGTGGATGAACAGCACGCGCCGCTGCCCGAACACGCCACGGTAGCGGTCGTCCAGGCCATAGACGGTGGTGTTGTACTGGTCGTGCGATCGCACCGTGGTCAGCGTGAACACCGGCCCGCCCACACGGCCCTCTGCGCCCGCATGGGCAGCCGCCTGGGCCTGGTGCACCGCCGTGTCCGTCGGGATCGGGTGGGCGAACAGCTGCGCCTTCCCAGAAGGCGTCACCCACACGCGCTCACCCGCCGTGTTGCGCAGGCGGAAGCCCCCCGGGTGGTGCACCTTCTGGTTGAAGCCCTTGAACTCGTCGAACACCTGCTCGATGTGCTCACGGATGCGGTCGTAATCCTCCACCAGCCACAGCCAGGGCACGCGGCTGTCGGGCAGGGTGGCCACGGCCAGGCGCGCCACGATCATCGGCTCCGACAGCAGGTGATCTGATGCGGGCTCATTGATGCCCGCCGACAGGTGCACCATGCTCATCGAATCTTCCACGCTCACGTGCTGCGGCCCGGCGGCCTGCTGGTCGATCTCGGTGCGGCCCAGGCAGGGCAGCACCAGCGCCTCGCGCCCCAGCACCGTGTGGCTGCGGTTGAACTTGGTGGCCACGTGCACCGTGAGCGCACAGCGCTGCAGCGCTGCCCAGGTGGTGGGCGTGTCGGGCGTGGCCGCCGCGAAATTGCCGCCCATCGCAAAGAACACCGAGGCACGCCCATCGCGCATGGCCTCGATGGCACCGATGGTGTCGTGCCCCTCATGGCGCGGCGGCTCGAAGCCATACACCGCCTGCAGCCGGTCCAGGAAGGCCGGTGCCGGCTTCTCGTAGATGCCCATGGTGCGGTCGCCCTGCACATTGCTGTGGCCGCGCACCGGACACAGGCCCGCACCCGGCTTGCCGATCATGCCGCGCAGCAGCAGCAGGTTGGCGATCATCTGCACCGCAGCCACGCCATGGCGGTGCTGCGTGATGCCCATGCCCCAGCAGGCGATCACCTTGTCCGACCTGGCGATCACCTCGGCCGCATGCAGCAACTGCTCGCGCCACAGGCCCGATTCACGCTCGATCAGCGCCCAGTCCTCGGCCTCGATGTCGGCGCGCAGCGCCTCGAAGCCCTGCGTGTGCCCGGATATGAAATCCGTGTCCAGCACGCGCGGCAGGCCCTGGGCCACGGCCTGCGCATCCAGCACCAGCAGGTGCTTGATCACGCCCTTGAGCAAGGCGATGTCACCACCCACCTTCAGCTGGAAGTAATCCGACGTGATGGTGGTGGATCCGCCGCTGAGCATCTCCACCGGGCTTTGCGGATCGGCAAAGCGCTCCAGCCCGCGCTCACGCAGCGGGTTGAAGCTCAGGATGCGCGCGCCACGCCGGGCCGCTGCCCGCAGCTCGCCCAGCATGCGCGGGTGGTTGGTGCCCGGGTTCTGCCCGAAGATCAGGATGCAGTCGGCCTGTTCGAAATCATCGAGCGTGACCGTGCCCTTGCCCACGCCCACGCTGCCCTTGAGCCCCAGGCCGCTGGGCTCATGGCACATGTTCGAGCAATCCGGGAAGTTGTTGGTGCCGAACTCGCGCACGAACAGCTGGTACAGAAACGCCGCCTCGTTGCTGGTGCGCCCCGAGGTGTAGAAGATGGCTTCATCGGGCGATGGCAGGGCCTGCAGGTGCCGCGCGATGGTGGCAAAGGCCTCGTCCCACCCGATGGCGCGGTAGCGGTCTGCCACCGGGTCATAGGCCATGGGCTCGGTCAGGCGGCCCATGGCCTCCAGCGCATGGTCGCTCCAGCCGCGCAGCTCGCTCACCGTGTGCTGCCCGATCACTTGCGGCGTGGCCCGGTCGGCTGTGGCCTCGGCCGCCACCGCCTTCACGCCGTTCTCGCAGAACTCGAAGCTGGAGGTGTGCTGCCGATCCGGCCAGGCGCAGCCCGGGCAATCAAAGCCATCGGGCTGGTTGGCCGACAGCAAGGTGCGCGAGCCCTTGGCCGCGATGCGGTGCTGCAGCAGCTGGCGGGCCACGCTGCGCAGCGCGCCCCAGCCCCCGGCAGGGCCCTTGTAGAACTGGATCTTGGCTTCGCTCATGGCGTTCGGGGCAACTGCGCTTATGTCTTGATGAACATGTGCGCCGCACAGCCGCATCGAACCGCACCCACACACCTGGCATGCACTGTAGGCCGGCCATGCCGCCCTGGCAATAAGCGCCCCACAGCCGATAAGTTATGCTGCTGACAGCATATGAAAGCGCTCCACGCCCACATCGATCCGGCCTGGCAGGTCACCGGCCCCGGCGGCCTGGCCCTGCCGCCCAAGGTGCTGGGCTGGCTGGTGGCCATCCAGGCGCACGGCAGCCTGTCCAGCGCATGCAAAGCCACCGGCGCCTCGTACCGCCACACCTGGAAGCTCGTGCATGAGGCCGAAGCCGCCATGGGCACCCCGCTGGTCACCATGGCGCGGGGCAAGGGCTCGCAGCTCACCCCGCTGGGCGAGGCCCTGGTGTGGGCCCAGCGCCGCTTCGAGGCCCGCCTGCGCCCCCAGCTCGACAGCCTGGCCTTCGAGCTGCAGACCGAGCTGCACCGGGTGCTGAGCGACGCCGACCGTCCCCTGCGCGTGAGCGCCAGCCACGGCTTCGCGATCGAGGTGCTGCAGCGCCTGCTGGGCGAGGCCGGCGAGCCGCTCGATTGGCGCTACACCGACAGCACCCAGGCCCTGGCCGCCCTGCACGCCGGCCAGGCCGACGTGGCCAGCCTGCACCTGCCGCAGGGCCCCGCGCAGGCCGAGGTGCTGCGCCAGTGCGCCCGCTGGCTGCGCCCCGATTGGCACTACGTGCACATGGTCACGCGGCGCCAGGGCCTGATGGTCAAGCCCGGCAACCCGCTGCTCATCGACGGCGTGGCCGATCTGCTGCGCGCCGATGTGCGCTTCGTGGCGCGCAACCATGGCTCGGGCACGCGCCTGCTGCTGGAGACCCTGCTGCGCCGCGACGGGCTGGATCCCACCCCGCTGGCCAACCGGTCCACCGGCGAGCACACCCATTCGGCCGTGGCCGCTTACGTGGCCAGCGACATGGCCGATGTGGGCTTTGGGGTGGAGACCTCGGCCCGCCGCTTCGGGCTGGAGTTCATCCCCGTGCAGACCGAGCGTTACGGCCTGCTGGTGCCCCAGGCCGTGCTGGGCACCAAGGGCATGCAGCGCCTGATCGAGCTGCTGCAGGGCGATGCGTGCCAGGCCGCCTTCCAGGCCCTGGAGGGCTACCGCCTGGACGCCTGCGGCACCGTGGCCCCGGCCAGCCAGGTGTTCGACGGCTGGCGCCGCCTGGTGGCCTGATCGGCCTTGCCGCTGATCAGGCGTGCAGCGCCTGCAGGGCCTCGCCCGCCTGGATCGGATCACCCGTGCGGTTGTAGGTGTCCACCCAGACCTGGTAGCTCTTGATCACGCCCGTGTCCCACGGGTGGAAGCCCGGCTTGAAGTAGCGCAGGTACTTGCCCGTGAGGCGCGTATACAGCCCGCCCCAGCCGAACAGCCACCACAGGCCCTTGCTCATCATCTTCCAGCGCTGGCCGCGGCTGAAGCCATCCACCTTGAGCATGTAGCTGGTGGTCAGCAGCACGTTCAGGTTGAAGCCCAGCGTCACGAACACCAGGGCCAGCGTGCGGCGCAGGTAGCCCACCTTGGCCACCTTCTGCAGCACATCGAAGGCCACGGCCTTGTGCTCCATCTCTTCCATGGCGTGCCAGGCGTACATGGCGCGCATGCGGTGGTCGGCCTGGGCCAGCACGGTCGAGTCCTCGCACAGCGCCTCGGCCATCGTGGCCGTGAGATGCTCGGCGGCAGCGGTGTCGGCCAGCGTCACCGCGGCCGGAAAGTGCTTGCGCGCGATGTTGAACATCATGTGCCGCTGAAAGGCCTCCAGCTTGTCCACATCGATGCCCTGGCGGCGCAGGCGGTCGTTGTACTGGCTGTGCACGATGCCGTGCTGCCCCTCCTGCCGCATGAACTGCTTCACATCGCCCAGCAGCTGCGGATCGGTGATGCGGTCACGGAAATCACGCACGCAGCTGATGAAGTAGCGCTCACCCTCCGGGAAGATGGTGGACATGGCGTCGAAGTAGCGCGATTTGAACGCGTCGCCGCCGAACCAGTATTGGGGGATGTCGCCTTCCAGGTCGAAATCCAGCTTCTCGCGCGGAACGATCACGGGCGCATCGGGTGCGTGCTTGCTCATGGGCTTTACTCCTCCGTCAGTGAGGGTGACTGTAGAGGTTTGCGGTCAAAGGCGTGAGAGGTTATGGCGACAAGTGAGGGAAGATTTCGCGACAGCGCTTGCATGCAAAGAATCCCAAATTCGTTTCATTATTTGTTTCATACGTGCATTGAGATAATTGAGTACCATCAAGCCATTCAGGCAAGAATGCCTGTGGAATTGCCCTGTCATACGGCAAAAATCAATTCATCATTCAACATTCAATTCGTTTCATCTCTACCATCCATGAGCGTTGAACAATTGATCCAGTTCCTGCGCAGGCAAGCCGGCGTGAACGGTGGATCAGCGCGTGTGCCCGCCGCCCAACTGGTCGACGGGCTGGGTATCAGCCGGCCCACCCTCATGCGCACGGTGCAGGCCGCAGGCCCCGCCGTCATCGCCATGGGCCAGACACGCAGGCGCGCTTATGCCGCCCGCCGCCCGCTGCGGGGCAGCATGGTGCCCCTGCCAGTGTTCCAGATCACCCCGGACGGCGAACCCCACCAGATCGGGCAGTTGCACCTGGCGCATGGCCACGGCTGCTGGTTCGAAGGCGCCTTCCCAGGGTGGCCCCTGGATGCCAGCGACAGCGCCATGCGCGATGGCTGGTTCGAAGGCCTGCCCTACCCATTGCAAGACATGCGGCCCGAAGGTTTCCTGGGCCGATCTTTCGCCCGTGCCCATGCACCGCTGCTACAGGTCAGTGAAGACCCGCGCGATTGGTCTGATGACGACACCCTGCATGCCCTGTCTCTGCTGGGCTCGGACACGGTGGGCGATCTGATCGTCGGCGAAGCCGCCTACCAGCGCTGGGCTCAGCGCAGGCTGGGCAACGACAGCACCACGATCGCTGAGCACGACCGGCCTCAGGCCTACTTGAAGCTGGCCGAAGCTGCCATGACGGACGGCACCGCAGGGTCATCGGCTGCGGGCGAGTTCCCAAAGTTTCCGGCCGTCATCCACCGCACGGGCACAGGGCCGCAAGGCCTGCCCGAGGTCCAGCACGTGCTGGTCAAGTTCTCCGGCTCGGATGATTCACCCGGCTCACGCCGCTGGGCAGACCTGCTGGTGTGTGAGCACCTGGCCCTGCAAGCCCTGGCCGGGCTGGGCCTGCGCACAGCAGCATCCCGCATCCTGCAGGCTGGTGGCCGCACTTTCCTGGAGCTCGATCGGTTCGATCGCCATGGCGCCTTCGGCCGATCGCCCATGTGCTCCTGGCAGGTCATCGGCAACACATTCCTGGGCGACATCAGCGGCACGTGGCCTGATGCCGGCACCAGGCTGCGGCAACGGGGCCTGATCGCCCGCAGCGATACCCAAACACTCGACGCGCTGGCCCTGATGTGGCACTTCGGCAAGTTCATCCAGAACACCGACATGCACGCCGGCAATCTGTCGTTCGTGCCTGTGAACGGGCAGTTGCAGGTGGCGCCAGCCTACGACATGCTGCCCATGCACCACGCGCCCGTGCGCGGTGTAGAGCTGCCCGTGCGCCCATACGAAGTGCGCTTGCCCTTGCCAGCCGCGTTCGGGCATGCCCGCTTGGCGGCCACGGCCGCTGAAGCGTTCTGGGACACCGCCAGCCGCGATGTGCGCATCAGCGAAGCATTCAGGGCGGTGTGCGCCAAATCGGCTGAAGAAGTGCGGCGCTTGCGCGGCGTGATGGATCGCTGAAGTCACCACGGCCACATGCGCATGCGCATCACCCACCACCTTTCACTGGCCCGCTTGCCGCAGCAGGCTCAGGCCGAAGAGCCCCGCAGCGAACTGCTGGTGGATGGCCAGCCCAGTGGCCGTGTCCTGCCCGGTGCCGTGCTGGAAGCCGCCGTGCAATGGCGTGGTCAGCACCTGCTGTTCATCACCGACGACGTGCCGTATGAAGAAGCACTGCGCATCGTGCTGATCGATGCCAGTCTGCACACCGTGGATGCAGCACAGCTGGGCGCGGCGTATTCCACCGGATCGTTCACCGACTTGGCCCTGCTGCCACCTGACACCGTGAGCTTTCGCTTCATCGGTGACACCACCTGGACGGTGCAGTTGTTGAGCAAGGATCAGTTCCGCCTGCCATGGGTGTCAGAGCCCAGAGGTGTCAGCCGCCGCATAGGATTCACTCGGCGCTTCATCGTGGATGGTGAGCCTCAGCCCGAGCGGGGCTGAAGCCACCCCATCAACATCACTTGATACCAACCACCGCGTTGGCCCGCGCGCTCACCGTGAACGGCCCATCGCCAGCACCCAGGCGGCGCCGCACGTTGTCCCTCAACGCGGCCCGCTGCTCGGCTGGCAAATCATCGATCATCGAGCGGATCATGTTGCTGCCGGCGGCGCTGTTCCAGTATTCATCGAAGCTGCTGAAGCCACGCTCCACGGTGATCTGGGTGGTGCGCACATCGTGCAGGCCGGCCTGCTGCCACAAGGCCTGGGATGCCTCGATGGTGGATGCCTCCACACTGGGCGGCATGCTGGGCGTGAGCCCGATTTTGAGCATCTCTGCCCCAATGGCCGACAGCGGGAAGCCCTTGTTGAGCATGTCCCAGTGGTAGGCGGCCACGATGCCGCCGGGGCGGACGGCGCGGCACATCTCGGCCACGCCTGCCGGCGCATCGGGCACGAAGAACAGCACCAGGGCCATCACGGCGACATCGCAGCTGGCATCAGGCACGGGTGCGTGCAGGGCATCACCCTTGGACCACGTGACCGGTGCACCAGCCTGCAGGCGCTGGCGTGCATAGGCAAGTTGCGCTTCAGAGGGGTCGATGGCCTGCACGGCAGAAGGCGCGCAGCGCTGCACGATCAGTTCGGTGAAGGCGCCGTTGCCGCATCCCACATCCAGCCAGCTGGATTGCTTGGGGGCGTTGATCCAGTCCAGGAACCGTTCGCCGACCAGCAGGCTCCAGCGGCCCATCATCTGTTCATAACTGGCCCCGTCTTCGAAGCGGATCGTCTGGTCTGACACGGTGTCTCCTGGCTGTTGAGCCAAGGATTATTCAGCATGCCCCATGCATCTGCAGCAAAGTACCGCCATGGGCACCTTCTGCAAAAGGTTGAACTGGTTCAACACTGCTGCCCGCCTGCCCCATGTACCAATGAAGCCATGACACGCCAGCACCTGCCCATGCTGATCGCCACCCCCATGGGCCAGACGCCGCGCTGCCTGGTCAGCTGGGACCAGGATTCACATGTGGTTTCCGCCAGGGTTCTGCGCGAGCCAGTAGAGCCAGCCAACTTGGCGGGCCACATCAACAGCGCGCTCATCCAGGCCCAGCCCGAACGCCGGCTGATGGTGGGCGATCTGGACCTGCTGCTGGACAGGCAAGGCCTGCTCACATCGCTGGAGATCAGGGTGGGGCCCCGTGCATCGTGGCACGCGCTGGCATTGCCCTCTATCGTCAATGCACAAGGGCCGGTGGACATCGCCTTCGACACCTTGTTCGACAACAACGGCATTGCGGTGTTGGAGACCAATGTGATGGTCGCGTTCGTTTCGGTGGCGTCGGAGTTTTCGTTCCGTATCGATGGACCAGCTTCGACACGTTATCTCAGGCTGGCGGACAACATCTACTTCGGCACGAACGCATCTGGTCGATTGTCGGAGGTCAGGATAGTGACCGCGTCTATCGCGACATAGAAGGCATGATCGATATGGCGGACACGAAGACGTCAACCCCTTGCCGCGCGGATCTCCGTCCATGGCACAGGCCTGCCAGGGAGGTCCTTCTCCAAGAACGCAAGCCACCAGTACCCCAATCAGAGGGCCCCGCCACCGCATACCTGCCGTCAGAATCCCCCGTAAATAAATCACTCGGGAGGACACCATGGCAACGTGGTTCAAGAAATGGATGGGGGCGCTCGCGATGGCCAGCCTGCTGCAAGCGTGTGGCGGCGGCTCGAACACGCCTTCAACAAACACCAGCCAAGGCGAAGGCCTGCTCACCGTCAGCCAGGCCCTGCGTGGCACCGTGCTGACGACGGCCAACGCGCCGGTGCCGGGTGCTCAGGTGCGCTGGCGCAATCAGACCGTTACCACAGACGCCCAAGGACACTTCCAGTTCGACGCGGCAGGCTCCACTGACGATGCCCTGCAAGTCACGCATGCAGGCCACGCACCAGGCGTGCACAAGCTGGCCGGATCGGCAGCCGACCATGTGGTGGTAGTGCTGACACCACATGGTGTCCAGCAGACCTTGAACGCAGCCACAGGCGGTGATGTCGTGGACACAAGCTCTGGCGCGCGTGTCCATCTGCCCGCCGACGGAATGGTTCTCCATGGAAGCAAGCAGGCAGCATCCGGCAATGTCACCGTCACCCTCACGAGCATCGACCCCGCCACCAGCCCCGGGGCCATGCCTGGCTCTTACCTGGTCCGGTCTGCCGACGGCGAGGTGGTGCCCATTGAGAGCTACGGAGCCCTCCATGTCAGCCTGACCGACGCACAAGGTCGCCGTCTGGATATGGCGCCTGGCAAAAAAGCCGTGATCCGCATTCCCGTCACCAGCCGATCGGCCATGCCTCCTGCGACCATCCCCTTGTTGCATCTGGATGAAGCCACTGGCATCTGGAGCTTCGAGGGAGAGGCCGAGCTCAAGGGTAGAGCGCCAGCGTGGTACTACGAAGGTTCGGTATCGCACTTCACATACTGGAACGCAGACATCACACTGGATACCGTGTATGTCTCCAGCTGCCTGGTCGACGGCAATGGGCAACCCGTGGCGCAACAAGTCCTGTACAGCGAGGGCCTGGACTACACGGGCATCGGGACTGTCACTACCGACAGCCAGGGACGCTTCAGGCTGCCCCTGCGCCGAGGTTCGCGCGCCATGCTGTCCGTGCAAGGTAACAACTACATCGATGCCGTGCTGGGCCCACATGCCAGCGATGCCGCCATCGAAGCCTGCTACAGGCTGAACCCAGCGCCCAATAACCTGACACTGGTACACCAGCCCGAAGATGCCACGAGCGTCAATGGCATGGCCAGGTTTGTCGTGAAGCCAGCAGGCGCTGGGCCCTTCAAGTACCAATGGCAACGCAACGGCGTGGACATCCCTCCTGCAACTGGCCCTACATTGACCATGTGGGCCGTGGACGCCGCTGACGGCGACAAGTTCCGGGTGGTCGTGCGGCAAGGGCTGAATGAGGTGATCAGCCGTGAAGCGGTACTGCACATCGCCGCCGAGTCGCCGCCCGTCGTGCTGGGCACGGCACGCTGGGTCTATGTGAAAGCAGGCGAACTGCTGTCACTGTCGGTCGATGCCCGCGGCTCCGGGAGCCTGACCTATCAGTGGAGCTTCAGCGGTCAAGCGATCGCTGGCGCGACGGGACCTTCGCTCAGCATCCATGGATTCACCGCACACAACCAGGGCGAATACCACGTGGTGGTGAGCAACCGAGCAGGTTCCGTTGAAAGCGATCCGTGGACCGTCTCGCTCCAGGCCTCAGGCTCGGAGGGCTCGGGCAACGCACCAACATCAGAGCTGGTGCGCGATGTATTGAGCCAGTTGCTGAACGCCCGAGAACTGGCCTACTTCGCCACAGCAGGCTTGGCTGACAGCGATGGCACCATCAATTTGGTCCCATCCCCACAGGACATCTGCACCCGCGGTTCAGGAGCTTGGTCATTGGACGGAACGCCCGTGATTCAAATGCGCGCGCTTCGGCCTGATACCACTCATGCGCTGATCATGAGCTTCAACCAATGTGGGCTCGACGATGAGGAGCTCTACAACGGCAGCATTTCCTTGGTCCAGCGCATCAGTGAACTTCTGAGCACCGGCAGGCGCACCTCCTTGCATTCAACGTTCAGCAATTTCTCGGTCGGCTTGGGTGGTGCATTGTTCAATGGCCGCATCGATGTCGACACCGACAGCACGACAACCCAAAACAGCCACCTCACATCGAAGACCATCGAACCACAGCCTGGTTTTAGCGTCCGCCTCCCGAACAACAGCGCAGTGCTTGTCTTCACGGGAGGACGCGTGCTCATATCAGAAGATGCCCGGTTTACGCAGCAAGAAGGTGTCACCACGCTCCGTGAATCTCAGTCATACGACAACTTGTCGCTGACGTCATCTGGCTCTGCCTTTTATGCCACGGGCAGTTTGACATCCACACGCTCAGGATCAACGAATGAGGCCACACAGACACATGCTGGCGAAGTGGTCCTGCAGTCTGCGGGCCCGCAGGTGGGCCGAGTCTTCGCAGACACACAAGGCCGTTTGATGGTGGATATCGGAGGCGTGATCTCGCCATTTCCGGGCCGCTGACGTGCGCAAGATTTTCCAATGACCACCGCAGGTCGAGCAAGGCCGGCGAACAATCGAACGCATGAACAAGACAGGCCAGGGATGGATGGTGGCGGCGGTCATGGCCGCGGCTACGGCAAGCACATGGGGCTGGGCACCTCGGGGTTGGTGGCTGCTGATCCCCATGGCTTTCAGCGTCCTCCTATACGCCCTCTCGTGCACACGAAGCCCCTGGGCCGCCTGGTGGTTGGGCTGGACCTTTGGCACCGCCTCCCAGTTGGTCGGGCATCGGTGGATGTACACCGCCATGACCACCAAAGCCGGCATGGACTCCCTGGGTGCCACCCTGCAGTTCTGCGTCTTGGCCCTGTACCTCGGGTTGAGCACAGGCTTAGCCGCCCTGGTCTGGAAGGCACTGCACCGAAAGCACGGACAGGACGGGAACCCAGGGGGATTGGCCTTGTCAGCCGTCTCGTTCGCCGTGCTCATCACTCTCGCGGAGTGGGCCCGCTCGGTGGCCTTCGGAGGCTTCTCCTCGCTGTCGGTCGGTTACGCGTTCACAGACACCTGGATGCGCGGCTACATGCCCATCGGCGGGGTGTGGTGCGCGAGCTTTGCGGTGCTGTTGACCACGGCCCTGGCATGCCAAATCCCGTGGATGGCATCACGCAGGCAGCAAGCGCTGGCCTTGATCATCGCCATTGGCGTCGTGGCCGGCGGCGCAGGATTGACAGAGATCAACTGGGTGCAGGCATCGGGCCTCCCTCTGAGCTACCGCCTGCTGCAACCCAACGTAGCGCAAGACCTCAAGTTCGACCCGAACCACATCACACAGCAACTCGAAGCGCTCACGCGCCATTTGGAATCCGAGCGCGCCGACATCATCCTGACGCCTGAAACCGCAGTGCCACTGTTCTTCACGCAGTTGCCTGCGGGAATGACCGAGCGTTGGCAGGCCCGCAGCGCCACCGGCAACAGCCACTTGTTCGTGGGCATGCCCATGCTGGACGAGGCCGGCAGGGCGCACAACGCCATGCTCCACCTCAGCCCGGATACACAGGCTTTGGCGGCGTACCACAAGGTCCGGCTCATGCCATTCGGTGAGTACACGCCCAAAGGCCTTGAATGGACCACCCGTGACTTGGCCCTTCCCCTCAAAGATTTGGTACCGGGCTCGCTCGACCAAGCTTCGTTCCAGGGGCCTGCCCATCAAGGCATCGGCGTACTGATGTGCCAGGAAGAACTCATGGGCGAGGACGCCCGACGTGCGGCAGCCCAGGCAGGTGTGATTCTTAACCCGAGCAACCTGGCTTGGTTCGACGAAAGCGCAGCGATCGCCCAGCGGCTGCAGATCGTCAGGGTCAGGGCCCTGGAGATTGGCCGTCCCATCCTGCGGTCTGCCAACACTGGCGTCACTGCGCACATCGATCACACAGGCGAGGTGAAGGCCGCGGCCCCTGAGCGCCGTCTCACCGCATTAAGCGGCATGGTGCAACCCATGCAGGGTAGAACACCCTATGCCGCGCTGGGCGACCTGCCGTTCCTGGCTGTGGCTTTGGGCTGGTTGTTTGTCCAAGCCTCCGTCACGATTCGTTTCAGATTCGCTTCTGAGCACCCCTGAAGGGGGGGAGACCACAGGGATCCGGACATCTATACTTTTTTGGCGTCGTGAGCAAATGCATCGCGGCGTTAAACCAAACTTAAACTCACTAGGGAATTTCAGATGAAAGCCAAGCTTCAGCGTGGCCAGGGCATGACCGAGTACATCGTCATCGTCGCCCTGATTGCCGTTGCCGCCATTGCCACCTATCAGTTCTTTGGCCAGACTGTCCGCAGCCAGACGGCCGGTATTGCCCGCGAAGTCGCCGGTCAGGACGCTACGGCAGCGATCACTGAAGCACAGGGCCGTGCCGCAGATGCAGAGACTGAAGGCGCCACCCGCAAGGGCCTGAACGCCTATCAGAACAACAACTCGCGCTAACAAAAAACAAGAGCGTGAGAACCGCCAGCCCTTCGCGGGGCTGGCCGCCGTACCTGGGAGGGCGGCAGCAGCGTGGCCAAGCCATGGTCTATGGACTCTTCGTCCTGGCCGGCGGCCTGGCTGCGCTTTTCTTCCTTTTCAACGCCGGCCAGCTGACGCAGGACAAGGACAAGCTCATCATCGCGGCAGATGCCACCGCCTACAGCGCGGGGGTGATGCACGCGAGGGCCTTGAACTACACCGCCTACGCCAACCGCGCCCTGATCGCCAATGAGATCGCCGTGGCACAGATGGTGAGCGTGGCCTCATGGACAGGCTACATCGAGCAGCACGCCAATGGCGCTCTGAGCCAGAACTGCTACAGCTGGTGGAACAGGCCCGCTGCCGAAGGATTGGCCAAATACGCACCACTGTGCATGGGCCTGGCCTGGAGCCAGGAAGTCATCGCGCCCACAGCCCAGTGGGTTGAAAAATCCGCTTCGATCGCCGTGACTGGCGTCGAGGTCGCCAAACAGATTCTGCAGGTATCGCAACGCGCCACCATGGCCCTCATGGCGGTTGCGCGAACCCAGGTGATGCAGGATGTGGCCAATGCCAATTTCCGCGGCAATGGCACCGTCGATGTCGATCTGGTCCCGCTGGAAGACCAGTTCTTCGCTTTCGAAGGTGGCCCGCTGCTGCGCGAGCGCAGCGGCGTCCAACGCCAACGCATGGCTGATGTATCGGTAGCGTCGGCCAATGTCGACACCTTCGTCCCTAGTCGACGCTGGACGGATACCGCCATACTCCCCAACTGCATCGGCATCAACGGGGTGCGCTTCAACCGGGTAGAACGGGCAGGCGGTACCAACCTGATCGGCCTGGACGAGTGGAAAGCCATCGACACCGCGTCCTACTGGAGCCACCGTCGCAACAAACGCCAGCAATGCGTGCTGCGCGGCGAGGAAGTACTCGGCAACGGCTCTCAACAAGCTCACAAAAACGGCGACGCCGACAACGGCAACCGTGATCTGTTTGGCCAGTCGCGCCGCGTCAATCCACGGGCCAGTGCTTGGGCCAGCACCAATGAATGGTCCCAGTACACAGGGATCCCCAGCTTCTTCGAACTCTCTGACGCCGCCCTCGCCTACACGCCAGAAAACGGCAACCCCGATCGACGTGAGCTGGCGATTCGCTTCTCTATGCGTGTGACGCGCGCACCGGCGCAGACACCCACCTCTCAAGGCCGCTCTCAGATTCGTCAAGCCGCCAACGGTGCCCATGACCTGAACCGCTACCAGGGCGCCCCCTCCGATGGCGCGTATGCCGCCGTCGCCACCTCCGAGGTGTTTTTTGACCGGCCTGCAGGTCGCTCGGATGGCCGTCGCGAACTGGGCAGCGCCTTCAATCCTTACTGGCAGGTGCGTCTTGTGCACTCCCAGGCGGCCGTCGATCAAGCCCGGGCCCGGCAGGGCCGCCCGTTCTGAGGACACGCCGTGCGCAAAACACCATTCGAATTCCCTCTCGCTGGGCACACCCTCAATCTGGGCATGGCCATGGTCCTTCTCCCCGCCACCATGTCCTGGGCCTTGGCTGAAACCCGGCTCGAGCAGCGTATCGCTCAGGCTGAGGCACCGCATCAAGCGCTTGGCAAGGCCGAGCCGCGTGTGTCCATGCACTGGGCGCGGCGCCTGGAGCAACTGGGCGATGACGCACTCAACCAGCAACATCTGGAGAAGATGCGCGAAGACGTGCGGAAGTGTGCTCAAGGCAACCGGGAGCACGGGCTGCCTGTCAAGCCGGTCGAAGAGTGGCCTGACCGGACTTATCGCGTTCGCACAGACAGCTACGTCAGTTCAGAGGCGTCCATCGTCTACGCCCATGGCAGCACCTACCTCGTCAACTCGAAGGACTGCAGTCTGATAGAGGGAGAAGGCCGCCACATCACCTTGCGATGGTCAGGCGGCTTGTGCAAGGCCAACCTGATTGAGAAGACCACCTCGGGCACCTGCCCGGGGGATCTCAAGAGCCTGTCCAGGCCCGGCAAGCTGGGCCTGCGGTCAGCACAGGGCATTCCAAAGCCGCCCCATGGCATGCCTGTCAACCCTCTACTGCCCCGCCTCACCGGTGAAGCAAGAACTGTTGCTGACCAGACCTGCGACGTGGTGACGAACCCACTGGATCCGGATGGTGGAACGCTCTGCTACGCGCGTGCGGTGGGCTTCGCGGGCCATGGTCTGGCACCCGCACCTCAAGGTACCTCGCTGCCCCTCGAATCACGCTCGAAGCGTGGCAACGTGTACAGAGCAGACGCCGTGCAGATGAACTTCGCCGTTTCGCAAGAAGTCTTCGTGCCTCACCTGAAGGGCGACTTCTCTGTCAAGCCACAGCAGGGGAACCTGCGATGAGCATTAGGCACACGCGGCGCGGCATGCCTGGCCCCTCCTCACAGCAAGGCCAGGCACTGACTGAATTCCTGGTCGCCTCGCTGGTGGTGGTACCCCTGTTCCTGCTGATCCCCATGGTCGGCAAATACCAGGACATGGCCCACAACACCTTGATGGCCAGCCGCTACGTGGCCTTCGACGCCATCACGCGCAACGACCGTCTCAACAGCTGGAAGCCCGAGGCACAGCTTGCACAGGAAGTACAACGCCGCTTCTTCAGCAACAGCCGCGCGCCGATCAAGACGGGGGATGCAGCCGGCAACTTCCGATCGCACCGCAACGGGATGTGGACCGACGCCTTCGGCAACCCGTTACTGCGAAACTTCGATCAAGACGTGCGCGTGAGCTATGGGTTCGGCAACGGGACCACCCACAACGCCGGCTTCTCCGGATCAAGGGATGGAGATCCCTTCCTGCTCATGGGCCGCTTTGACCTGTCACGGCGGGGCATCTACACAGCCAACGTGGCCGTGACAGTGGCCAATCTACCTGCAGGCCTGAGGCTCATCGAGCCTTTCGACAACATCAATCTGGTGATCAGCCGCAGCACCACTGTGCTGCTCGACCCGTGGGCCGGGCGCGGTCCCCAAGATGTCCAAAACCGGCTGAGAGACACCGTGGTCAATCCGGGCAACCTGCTGGCCAACATCAGGCCCATGACCGATCTGGTGGTTGATGGCCTGGATGGCCGACTCCTTGATCTGGGCAACATCCGCGGCCCACGCCTGGGTGACGTTCAGTTCTGGCGCGATGTCGTGCCTGCAGATCGTCTGCGTTGAAGGCCACCACGATGCAACGGCCCTCACGCCCAGCCATGCAAGGTCAAGCCTTCATCTCAAGTGCCGCCACGGTCATCCTCGCGGGTGTCTTGTTGCTGCCGTCTCCTGGGCATGCTCGTTCGCCAGACACATGGCCACAAGTTGAGCTTCCTGCGGATGCCCAGACCTTCGATGTCGGCGGAGACTATCTGTCCAACGGCATGCCCACACGTGCCGCAGGCTTCATCAGCCCGCGCGGCACAAGCGCCGTGGCCGACTGGTTCAAGCGACACCCAGCCACCCACTGGTCGGTCGAGCGCATGCAAGACGCCACCGTGCTGGGCCGAGCCGAAGGCAAGCACTTCATCACCATCAAGCTCACGCCGCTGCGTGATGGCACGCGGGGGCTGGTGTCCATCATCGACCTGGCCAAGGCCGCGCAAGAGCAACCTCGCCTGCAAGCCAGACTGGCGCAGTGGGTCTCGGAGCTGCCTTCGGGCACACGCCTGATGAACCACGTGGCTTCCAACGATGCAGGGCGACTGTCGGAGCATCTGGTGCTCGTGAACCAGCAGAGCGAAGCCCTGAACATGCGCAGCGTCACAGCAGCCCTGGTCCGCCGCGGATTCGCGGTCGAACGCACGCTCGACTCATCCAGCATCAAAACAGCCTCTCCGTCCGCATCGCCCGATGTCAAGGCCCCCGCGGGCAAGGCCGTGCTTTTCAAGTCAGGCACCCGAGAAGCCGTGGCCGTCTTCTTCCGTGGGGAAGGGGGGCAATCGGCCTTCACCATCAACACCGTCATCCAGGAGCAGCCATGACCCGCCGCCTCCATTCCCTGCGCGTCCAGGGCCAAGCCATGGTCGAGTACGTGGTCGTCGTCGCGGCCATCACGGCAGCGCTCTTCGTGCCCATCGCAGACGATGCAAGCGGCGGCACGCGCCTGTCGGCCATCCAGCTCCTCGTACGGGGATTCCAGACCGGTTACGCCAAGATCAGCTCGTCGCTGTCGGCGCCCGAGTGAACACCAGAGCCCTTCCGTGAACATTCCGCGCATCAAACTCAACAAGCCCACCATCGTCCTGCTGGTGGCCACGTCCATGGGCCTGCTGGCCGCCTTGATTGCCCGCAGCTATCTCAGCAGTCGCATGGAAGAGATCGAGGTCAAAGCCAAAGGCCGCATGGTCGAACTGGTGGTGGCCAGCACTGATCTTGAAAAAGGCGCCGTGCTGTCGTCGGAGAACGTGTCGGTGCGTCCCATCCCCATCGAGTACGCACACGAGTCGGCGGTGACCCCTCAGGTCTTCACCCGCGCCGAAGGCGAGAAGCTGGGGTTCCCTGTCAAGGCGGGGCAGATGATCCTGTGGAGCTCGCTCGAATCCAAGAAGGCGCCCACGTTCTCGTCCCGGGTGGAGGTCGGCCGCCGGGCCATGACTGTGCCGGTGGACGAGATCAGTTCGATCTCCGGCATGCTGGAACCGGGCGACGTGATCGATCTGATCGTGACGCTGGACAAGCAGGGCAGCAAGACCACCTTCCCGCTGTTGCAAGGGGTGCAGGTCATGGCCACGGGCCAGCGCGCGGTCGATGACCCCAAGAGCGGTGAACGCCGCGAGTACTCCACCGTCACGCTCGACACCACACCCGAACAGGCCCAGCACGTCATCACGGCACGCGAAGGCGGCAAGTTGACCGCGCTGCTGCGCAATCCGCAGGACCAGAAGCAGATGGCCATCGCGAATCTGGACGTCGACAAACTGCTCAATGGCGCGCCCCCTGGGGCCGGATTGCCGGGCAAGGCATCGAAAACGCTTGGGGCGTCCGAAACACCCGGGCAGAACGACGGCATCCCCGTGCTCTACGGCGGGTTCAACAGCAAGTTCACCCCCGAGCAACTGCAGATGGAATCGGGCCGGCGGGCCATGCAGGCCTGGCAGAACACCCAGGAACAGGCCATGAAAGAGCACAACGCCATCGCCTCGCGTGCGGCCAGTGCAGCCGAATCCGCGGCGCGCCAACTCCAGGTCCTCAGCGGCGGCAACGCGCAACGTCCGTGAACCATCCCTTGTCATCGCTGCCGTCACCTCCTTCTGCTGCCGTCATGAGCTTGATCACTTCTGTTATTTCCTTTGGGCCTCGCACCATGCCCCTGGCCGCCGCCGTGCTGTGGGTAGGCCTGTGGCCCTTCATCGACGCCGCCGCCCAAACCCAGCTTTCGGCGCCTGCTCCTGTTCCTGCTGCGACGGACGACACAAAGGCCCCGGTGAACGGGTTCGCCGAGACGCTCACGCCTCGCAAGCGCCGACCGGCACAGGCGAAGGACGTGGCCTACGCACCGGTCAAGGCCATTGATGACCTCGGCCAGATCCCGGAGATCGAAATGTTCGTGGGCGAATCTCGCGTGCTTCCAGCACCAGGGGTGGGGCGCATCGCAGTCGGCAACGGCCGCCTGCTGACCGCTGCAGCGCTGGACAAGAAAGAAGTGCTGCTGTTCGCCAACGAGGCGGGCACCTCTTCCTTGTTCATCTGGAACGAGGACGGACGCTACCAACGGCTCAAGATCAACATCGTGCCGGGCGACACCTCGCGCGTGGGCCGTGAGATAGCCGCCTTCCTCGCCTCCATTCCGGGGGCCAGAGCGTCCATCGTGGGCGACAAGGTGATCGTCGAAGGTGATCGCCTGTCGGACCTGGATCTGGGCAAGGTCAAGAAGCTCGAATCGACCTATCCACAGCTGATCAATTTCACCAATCCGCGCGGCTACGACAAGATGGTGATGATCGACGTCAAGGTCGTCGAGTTTCCCAAATCCGAACTGCAGGAGTACGGGCTCAAATGGACGCCCACGGGTGGCGGTGCCGTCGCGGCCGTCTGGCTGCCCTTTCGCACCGGGCGCAATGGCCCTTATCAGGTCAACATCCCCGTCTCTTCTGGCCAGTCGAGCTTGCCGATCACCAACCCGGGCGAAGCCTCGACCACTCTTCACCGGGCGCTCAACAGCGCCGGCGCACTCAACATCGGCCTGAACATGACGCTCAACCTGCTGGCGCAGGAGGGCAAGGCCGCCGTGCTGGCCGAACCCCAGCTGTCCACGCGCAGCGGCAAGGAGGCCTCCTTTCTGGCAGGGGGACAGATCCCTTACGTGGTCACCAGCATCGAGGGCAACTTCGTCACCTTCAAGGACTACGGCATCAAGCTGGACATCGAGCCTTATGTGGACCGCGATGGCTACATCACGGCCGACATCGAAAGCGAGGTCAGTTCCATCGACACGTCTGTCAGCACGCCTGCGGGGCCAGGCATCAAGTCCCGCAAGACCAAGTCGACCTTCAACGTGGGCAGCGGGCAGACCATCGTGCTGAGCGGCCTGCTCTCGCGGGACTTCAGCAACAACGTAGACAAGCTGCCCTTTCTGGGTGACCTGCCGGTATTGGGCGCGCTCTTCAGATCCAAGCGCTATCAGAACAACGAGACCGAACTGGTGGTCTTCGTCACACCGAGCGTGATCGATCACAAGACGCCCGAGTTGGTGGACAAGGTTGACAAGGCCAAAGAGCGTCTGGAGAAAGTCCTTGGGCCAGCCCCCCATCTGACCGAGCCACTGCAGCCAAGCCAACCGGTGAGTACAGCAGCAGAGCCGTCGCAGCCTGCGCCCCCGCAAGAGGGGGCCGCGCAACCAACCAAGCCGGCGGTGTCCCCAGCTCCGCTGGCCATACCCGCACCATCGCCTGCCACCACGACGGTCTCCACGGCTCCCATCACCGCGCAACCCGTGGCTATCGAAGCAAAGTCGCTGGCCGGTGCTAGCCTGCGGGTGATGCTTGAAGGCCTGGCTTTGCGTTCCAGCCCTGACCTGCGCAGCCCCATGCTCATGCCACTGTCGCAGGGCGCCATCGTGCGACAAGGACAAAAACGGGCACGCGGCACTTATGCCGATGCCTGGCGCCACGTCGTGGTGGGAAACCTCGAAGGGTGGGCCGCCGCGCAATGGCTTGAGCCTGTTCGCCTGGAAGTGCTGTCGGCCGTGCCGAAGGGCCCGGGCGTACAGCAAGCGCAGGGCGGCAAAGAAGTGAACGCGCCCGTGGCTGCTGCCGCCGTCAAGGCTTTGTCCGTGGCGCCGGCGCCTGCCGTCAAGCCAACGCCCCTGCCCGCCTCAAAGGAAGCCGCTTCCGGCTCACCGCAGACAGGCGCTCCCAGCACCGCTCGCTACCGCGTGGCCCTGCCCAAGCTGGCCCTGAGGGTCTCGCCTGACGTCAACGCGATGGTCCTCGTGCAGGTGCCTGAAGGCACGGTCGTCGAACAGTCAGAGCAGCCACCGCAAGGCGCCTGGACGCCCATCCGCTACGCGGACCGCCAAGGCTGGGTGGCATCCCAGTGGCTCGAGCGCCAACCCTGAGGAGCGGCCATGCAGGTAGAAATCACCGATGCCAGCGGCACCACCCGCGAGATGCTCGCGCCCGAGGACTGCATCATCGGCAAGGGCGCAGACTGCGAGATCCGCCTGAGCGGCTGGCGAGTGTCCAAGGAGCATGCTCGCCTGTTCAAGACACCATCAGGCGTCCTGCTCGAAGACCTTGGCGCGTTCGGCGGCATCACGGTCAACGGCAAGCGGGTGGAGATCCAGCATGGCCCGCTGAGGCCCAACGATGTGATCGGCATCGGGCCCTACAAGCTGACCGTCCGCGAACCCGCCGCCACGGCGACAGGCAGATTTCCCGAACCAGCGGTCCAGGCCGCCCATCCCGCCTCTCGCTCGGACACCGCGCGCCACCGCAACGAGCAGGCCGGCAAGGCCATCCGTGAGTCGCGTGAAGCCGCCCTCAAGGCGCAGGCCCAAGCACAGGCCCGGGCACCGGTGCTTCACGATGCCGTCGCCCCGCTCGAAGGGGCGGTGCCACTGCAGCCCAACTATCCCATGACCGTGGCCCCGGACAACGGCCACAAGGCCCTCGAGTTCGAGTGGCGCAAGCGCATCCACGCCATGCTGCTGGAAACCATGGACCTGCGGCGTCAAGATGTCTCACGCATGAGCGACGAGCGCCTGCGGCACGAGACCGAAGCCCTCATCCGTTCGCTGCTGTCCAAGAGAGATGAGGAGATCCCCGCCACCATCGATCGACATCTGCTGTGCCGTCAGGTTCTCAACGAGGCCGTGGGCCTGGGCCCGCTCGAAGAGCTGCTCTCCGACGAGTCGGTCACCGAGATCATGGTCAACCGGCACGACGAGATCTTCGTCGAACGCTCAGGGCGCCTGACACGTCACCCGCTGACCTTCACAGGCGATATGGCGGTCATGGGGGTGATCGAGCGTATCGTCACGCCCCTAGGCCGCCGCATCGATGAATCCTCGCCCATGGTGGATGCACGCCTGAAGGACGGCTCTCGCGTCAACGCGATCATCCCTCCGCTGGCGCTCAAGGGCCCCACGCTGACCATCCGAAAGTTCTCCAAGCGCAAGCTGACATCCAGCGATCTGGTGCGCTTTGGCTCCCTCAACGAACCGATGGCCGAGTTCCTGCATGTCTGTGTGGACCAGCGCAAGAACGTCATCGTCTCGGGTGGCACCGGTTCGGGCAAGACGACGCTGCTCAACATCCTGTCGAACTTCATCCCCCGCTCCGAACGCGTCATCACAGTCGAGGATGCGGCCGAGCTGCAACTGGCACACGAGCACCTGATCAGCCTGGAAGCCCGCCCCAATAACGTCGAAGGCAAGGGCGGCGTGTCCATCCGCGACCTGGTGCGCAACACACTGCGCATGCGGCCAGACCGCATCGTGGTGGGTGAGTGCCGGGGCGCCGAGGCGCTGGACATGCTGCAGGCCATGAACACGGGCCACGAGGGTTCGCTCACCACGCTGCATGCCAACACGCCGCGGGACGCACTGGCCCGCCTGGAAACGATGATCCTGATGGCCGGCATGGAACTGCCTCTGAGCGCCATCCGCGAGCAGATCGCCTCTGCGGTCGACATCATTGTCCAGCAGACGCGGTTCTCGTGCGGCACCCGCATGGTCACGCACATCGTAGAGATCACCGGCATCGAGAGCGGCACCATCCAGATCCAGGAGCTATTCAGGTTCGTGCACCGGGGACACCATCCCGAGACAGGCAGGCTGCAGGGCTACTTCACCGGCTGCGACATGGTGCCGAGCTTCTACGAAGAGCTGCTCGCGGCCAACCACCCGCTGGACATCGGCATCTTCAACCCCACCCACCCCCAGCCGGCCGACACCGGCGCCCGCATGGCGAGCCACTGACATGGATCCACAAGGCATGGTCATCGTCGTGTCGGTCGTCATCGCCGTGTCGACGGCGCTACTGGCCTGGGTCACCATCGAGGTGGGCACGGCAGGCCTTCAACGCTACCGGGAAAGCTTCACCCAGCGCGTGCGCTTTCAGGCCCGCGAGTTCTTCCTGTTCATCGATCCGCGCCAGTTGTTCATTGCCAACCTGGCGGCCATGGCCTTGATCGGCGGGGCCGCCTGGTTGGTGTTCGACAGCGTGGTGGCCGTGCTGCCGGTGTTGGCCATGATGGCTGTGGTGCCCCGCCTGCTGTACGCCTGGATGCGCAAGCGCCGCCTGCTCAAGTTCGAAGAGCAGCTGCCCGATGCGCTGATGATGCTGGCGGGGGGCATGCGCGCCGGGGCGGGCTTGAGCTCCGCCCTCAACCAGCTCGTGGCCGAGGCACGGGCGCCGCTGGTCCAGGAGTTCTCGCTCATGCTGCGTGAGCAACGCCTGGGCGTCTCGCTGGAGCAGAGCCTGAACAACCTGGGCCGGCGCATGCCCACCCAGACCACCACGCTGGTGGTGTCGGCCATGCGCATCGCGGTAGAGACCGGCGGCGGGCTGGCAGAGACGTTGGAAAGAACCTCGCACACCATCCGCAGCCGCCTGCAGATGGAAGGCAAGATCCGCGCGCTCACGGCACAAGGAAAGATGCAGGCCTGGGTGGTGGGGCTGCTGCCGGTGTTCCTGATGTTCATTCTCAACAAGATGGAGCCGGAGGCCATGAGTGAGCTTTGGCACACCCCGTTGGGCTGGGGCGTGCTGGCTGTCATCGCCTTTCTTGAGGTCATGGGCATCTATGTGGTGCGCAAGATCGTCACCATCGACGTATGAGGGGCCAGCGCATGTCTGATGATCTGATCACGCAAGAATCGCTTGTCCTGCTGTCGGTGGCCCTTGCGGTCGGCGTGAGCGTGGCGCTCATCGCCTGGCTGGTCAGCCGCGCGCTGGCCGAGGTGCCCAACGAAGACCGTGAGTTCAAGGATCCGCCGCCACTGGGGTTTCGCCTGCTGTGGTGGCCTATTCAATGGTCGAGCCACTTCCTGGACGGTGTCATCCCTGGCAAGGCCCGTGGCCGCATCGCAGCCCGGCTGCTGGTGGCAGGCCTGGAGTTCACGGTCAGCCCGGCGCAGTTCATCGCTGCCAGGGTGATCGGCGCCATCGCGTTGGCGGGCCTTGCCTGCTTCGTACTCTCTCTGTTCGAGAAGCCCGGCAGTGGTGGTTTCTCGACGATGCTGTACGGCCAGGTGACGCTGCTCGGGGCACTGTCTGGATGGTTCTACCCCACCATCTGGCTGCGTGACCGCATGGCCCTGCGCAAGCGCGAACTGCTCAAGTCCCTGCCGTTTCTGTTGGACATCATCACCCTGTGCGTGGAGGCAGGCCTGAACATGCAAGGGGCCATGGCACAGGCCGTGGCCAAAGGCCCCAAGGGCGTGTTGCGCAGCGAGTTCCTGCGTGTACTGAGAGACATCCGCGCCGGCAAGCAACGCGCCGAAGCACTGCGGGCCATGGCCGCGCGCCTGCGTGAACCGTCCATCACAGCGTTCACCACCGCCGTCATCCAGGCCGAATCGATGGGCATGAGCCTTGGGCCAGTGCTGCGCGCACAGGCTGATCAGCGGCGCTCAGAACGCTTCCTGCGCGCCGAGAAGATGGCCATGGAAGCGCCCGTGAAGATGCTGTTCCCGCTGATCGCCTTCATCTTTCCATGCACGTTCATCGTCCTGTTCTTTCCGATCGTCATCAAGTTCATGCATTCAGGGCTCTAGGGGCCCGGCGTTCACACGCACTCCCTCAGAAAAAGCACCCAGAAACCAGGCGAGAAACCCATGAAGACGTCATCTGACGAGGTCTACCTTCGCGTCCCGGGCCGCATCCACCGTTTGTCGCTGCGGGTGGCTGATACCTTTGGCTCGCGCTTTCGCGGGCTCATGCTCAGCCCGCCACCGGCACCCGGAACGGGCCTGCTGCTCAAGCAATGCGCCAGCGTGCACACCGCCTTCATGCGCTATCCGATCGACCTCGCCTATGTGAACGATCGAGGCCTGGTGCTGCGGTGCGTGGCCGCACTGACGCCCTGGCGAGCCAGTGCGTATCGGAATGCAGGCGCACGAGTGGCCAGCCGCACACAGTCCATCCACACCCTGGAGATGGCCGCCGGGGAGCTCGCCCGCATCGGCATCGAACCCGGAGACCGCATTGCCCACGACGCATTCGAATCGGCCGTGATGGGTGGCGATGTGCCAGCGTCGAAGCCCGCGGTGCCACAGAAGCAACACGGCGCGGCCATGCTCGAATTCGCTGTGGTGGGCCCCCTGCTCACCCTGCTAGGCCTGGCTTCCGTCCAGTATGGCTTGCTGTTCAATGCCAAGAACCTCATCAACCACGCCTCGTTCATGGCCGCTCGCGCGGGCTCCACGGGCAATGCCCGCATCGACACAGTCGAGCGGGCCTACTTGCGAGGCTTGATCCCACTGTATGGCGGCGGACGAACCCTGCAGGAAACGACCGAGTCGCTGGCCAAGGCCACGGCCGACATGGCAGGCAATGTACAGATCGAAATGCTCAACCCCACTCGGGAAAGCTTCGATGACTGGAACGACCCTCGTCTGCAGACACTGTTCAACACAGGTGCCAGGCGCGTCATTCCCCACCGCCATCTGGCCCACAACCTGAATGATCGAGCCGTTCTGGAGAAGCTGGGCAACAGCCGTGAACTGCGCAACGTCCAAGGCTCGCTGGTCAAGCCGAGCTCCGGCCAAAGCCTGGAAGACGCCAACATCATCAAGCTGCGCATCACGCATGGCTATGAACCCAAGGTGCCCTTGGTCGGCCGGGTGTACGCCACCTTTCTGAAGTGGCTCGACGTCAAGGACAACGCGTTCGAGACCCGGCTCATCGAATCAGGCCGCATCCCGGTGGTCAGCCACGTCACGCTGCAGATGCAGACAGATCCCATCGAGACCACCCAAGTGTCGATCCCAGGCATGGGCAATGGCGGCACGCCCGTGGACCCGGGCGATCCGCCGGTGACAACCGCCGAGCCCCCACGGTGCCAGACCATCAGTTGCTCGCCCATGCCCGAGCCCACGGACCCTGGTGGTGGCGGCACCGGTTCCTGCAAGGAGGGCACCTGCCCCGTGTGCACCGGCACCTTGCCTCTGCCCGATGTCGAACTCGACACCGATGTGCTGTTCAACTTCAATCAATCGACACTGCTGCCGGAGGGTCGTGCGGCGCTGGATCGCCTTATCCAGAGCGCCAAAGACCGCACCGCTGCGGGTGAAGTCTTCAGCGATGTGAAGGTGATCGGGCATACCGACCAGATCGGCGAGGCCGGCGTGAACCAGCAACTGTCCGTGACACGCGCCAAGGCAGTGAGTGACTACCTGCGGTCCCACGGCTTCCCCAGCCAGACCATCGCTCACGAAGGCCGAGGTGCCACCGAACCCGTGGTGCCTTTGTCTGCGTGTTCACCCAGGACCGGACAGGCGCTCATTGACTGCCTGCAACCCAATCGCCGCGTGGTCGTCCAGATGAGTGGAGCCAAGACATGACCAGAACCCTCGCCGTGGGCGTGTTGGCCTGCCTGAACCTGATGCTGGCCAGCATCGTGCATGCCCAAACCATGACTGCTGCAGCCGCATCACCGGGCAGCGCGTCCGGTGGAACCCAGAGCTGCGGCGAAGCCACCGGCCCCACCTCTTGCGGCGCAGGTGGCCCTGCCAGCAAGAGCGACAAGTCCGTGGACGAAGGCGGGGGTAATCCCATCAACGTGATCACCGGCAACAAGTACCAGCGCGAGGTCGACCTGCCTGCGCTGCCCGGTGTGCTGGGCCTGGAACTGGTCCGCCACTACAACAGCCAGTTCAGTGGTATCGGCTTTCCGAACGGCATCATGGGGCGAGGCTGGAAGCTGTCTTACGAGACCGAACTGCACTTGGTGGGCCGCGCCTTGCAGATCGTCCAGGCCGATGGCGCACGGTTGATCTTCAACCGTGACTTGCTGGATCCCAGCCATTGCGGCACCTCGCGTGCGTCGGACGGCCGCATCGCCATCCGAAGAGGACCGCGCGGTGATGAATACGTGTGGACCTGGCCCAATGGCCGCCGGCTGAGCTTCGACAATCGCGGCAAACTGGTGCAGATCGCCGTGCCCACAGGCGAATTCGCCACCTTGCAGCACGACGCCCGTGGCCACCTGGTGCAGGTCACTGATCCGCAAGGCCGCCAGCTCAAGCTCAACTACGCTGAGTCAACGCGCGACAAGGACCAGCCCGCACGTTTCACCGGCGTGCAGAGCATCGACACGCCTGTGGGGCGCTTCGCCTATGAATACGGCAGCGCACCGCCCAAGGGCACCCAGGTCGACAAGATCCAACTGGTGGCCAACCTGGTGAAGGTGCACCTGCCCACGCACCACGAGGCCGACAAGCCCGCCCACCCACTCACCAGCCGAGGTACCACCACAAGTTCCGTCAGCCGCGCCTACCACTATGAGGACGCGCGCTTCCCGACATTGCTCACGGGCATCAGCGTGTCGGGCAGCGTCAGTGACGGCAAGCCGCTCAACCAGCGCATCTCCACATATGGCTATGACCAGCGCGCCTGGGCCGTGAGCAGCGAGCACGGGGGCCTGAAGGTGGAGCTGGCGGTTCTTGAACGGGCCAGCTTGAGCGAGCTACCAGGCAGCACGCCTGGCCGCAGCGTGTTGGTGCACGGCCGCACGGCCGCACGGCCCGAAGGCCGTCGACTGGAGATCCGCAGCGCCATGGTGGCGGGCGACTACCGCATCACCGAGACGCGGGGAGAGCCCTGTGTGGCGGCGCTGCCTTGCCCACGGGCCAACATGCGGTATGGGTATGACGCCAAGGGACGGCTGATCGACGAGATTCAGCTCGATTCGCAAGGCAGGCCAATGCTGGGCATGCGCACTGCCTACGATCCCCTGGACCGGGTGGTGCGTGTCAGCCAGGTCAGCTACAAGGGAGGCAAACGTGGGGCTGAGCGCTGGATGGTGCGCTATGAATATGGTGCGGCGGGTGAGCAACCGACGCTGATCGCCAAGCCCAGTGTCGTGGCGGGGCGAGAGCACCAGATGCGTCTGAAGTACAACGAGCGTGGGCAGGTGCTGAGCGTTGAAGAAAGTGGCTACAGCCCCTTGGATGCGCAGGGGCAGCCCATTACCCAGCCGGATCAGGCCAGCCCGATCCACCGTATCACGCAATACGAATATGGCCATGTCAACGGTCGCAGCATGCTGATGGCTGTGAATGGCCCGCTGGTGGGCAACACCGACACCGCACGTTTTCGGTGGGACAGCGCAGGCAACCACGTGAAAAGCATGCAGTCGCCCGGCGATTACGCAATGAAGGTTTTGCAACGCGATGCTGCAGGCCGTGTCACGCTGTTTGCCGAGGACGATGGCAGCCGGTATCGTGAAACCATCACAGGCCACAACCATGTTGGTCAAGTGCTGACCCGCAACGTGGTGGCTTGGTCGCGCAAGGACCGTGTGCTCAGCATGGGGAGCCGCCTAAGTCAGCGTACCGGTTACGACTATGACGCCAATGGTCGCCTGGTGACCATCCATAGTGCAGATGGCACTCAGGTCCGTACCGAATTCGACGCCAACGGCAGACCCAGCAGGCTGATACTTCCAGACGGTGGGCGCATTGCGCTCCAACGCGACGCAGACGGCTCATTGCTTTCGGTCACACGCCTTGATGCCCAGCAGCGTGCCCTCCAGACAGTGGAAATTGGCCGGGATGAAGGGCGGCGGCTGACCCGGCTGAGCGACGACTTGGGCCAGATGCTGGCACTGCGTTATGGGTCCGGGCCAGGCTCCGGTGCAGACCGGCCGACCGAGATCGAACATCCGGCCGCTGGTAAAACAACCTACGCCTACGACGAGCTAGGCTTCATCACAGAGCAGGTCCGCGCTGCCAGCACCGAGTCGGAACAGCGTACCCGCTGGCAACATGACACGGCGGGCCGTGTCACCAGCATCGAACGGACATCCAAGCAGTCCGCCATCTATGACGACTTCGGCCGCAAGCTGCTGCAGGCCGATGCCCAGCATGGCATAACGCGCTACTTGTGGGATGCAGCTGACCGCCTGATTGCACGCGTGAACGACAGCGAGCAGGTCCAGCGTTACGAATACGACGCAGCCGGTCGACTGATCGCATCAGGCGTGGGCGACAAGACTGCCCTGACGCGTTCGCGTTACGACGGCAGGCTCGCCAGCGAAACCACTGCTTTCGATTCACAGGGCCGATCGAAAGAGCAAAAGCGGTGGCGCTACGACAGCCTAGGCAGGCTGGTCGAGGAGCGAAACCTATTGCAGCCGGGCATCCACGCCAAGGACACAGCGCTGCAGTTCGTCACCACGCTACGCTATGACGAGCGTGGCCGCCTTGCGGAGCGCACGCTCGTCGACACCGGGCAACGAGCACACCGTTTGCGGTACGCATGGAACGACGGCACCGGGCATCTGAACAGTGTGATGTACAACGACCAGCCCGTCGTGACGAATCTGGACGCGTCCTGGCTGGGCGGCATCAATGCCTTCACCCACGGAAACGGCGTAGCCGAGAGATTCGAACGCGATGCGCGGGGACGCCTGTTGCGTCACACTGCTCAGACAAGCAAGGATGTAGGGAAAAAACCTGCCGGGGCTACCATCCTGGATGACCGCTATGCCTATGATGCAGGCAACCGGCTCGTTGCGGCAACAGAGGCCACGGGCGGACAGACACTAGAGCGGCACTACGGCTACGACCAACTTGGCCGGTTGGTCAGCGAACAACGCCAGGGCGATCACACACCCAACACCTATGCCTATGACAGCGAAGGAAACCGAATTCGCTCGACGGTCGGTGGCGAGAGCAGACGTTACGCCTACGTAGGACAACAATTGGTGGCGGTCGAACCCACGGCTCGGCAAGCGGGCTGGGCGTCTGTCTACAGCGCGCTGGGCGAACCCTGGAAGTTCTGGGAGCTGCAAAGCACAGATGCCGCACTGCAGAGCGTGACTCGTCAAGGCGAACAGCCCGATCAACACAAAGTTGCCTCGCCGATGATGGTGCACAAGCCAGCCGTGCGGACGATCTACGCACCTGGCGGCCCGGCGCTCGCCGCAGTGGACGATGAGGACCGCCCGGTTGCGCGCTACGGTTGGGGCCTGCGCGGCGAGCGGATCAGCAAGACCATCACTGATGGTGATCGTGAGCGTACGACTCACTATCTATACCAGGACAGCGGCTCACGGCCAATGGTTGCAGACACGAGAGACCAAGGCCTTCAACTGCATGCCGAGGCTGACGAATCAGGGCGCGTGAGCCGACAGTACGTGTATTTGGACGGGCTGGTCGTGGCCTGCATAGACACACCGACTGGGGAAGGTGCCTGGGCTAGCACTTGGGAACATCTGCGGACGATTATCTGGTCATGGTTCGACCGCGTGCCGCAGGCCAACAGCGAGGTTTACTCAGTCCACGCCGACCAGCGGCGAGCACCTGTGGCGGTAAGCAACGCGCAGGGCCAGGTCGTATGGCGTGCCCGATACGAGGCATTTGGGCTGGCTCGCATAGAACCCATAAGGCCGATGCGCACTGCTTCATGGAGCCTGATGAGCGAGGCTGTCGCTGAGGAGTCGCCCCCATTGATCTATGAACTCAATCTGCGCCTGCCCGGCCAATACTGGGACGCAGAGCGTGCCACCCACTACAACCTGCATCGCGACTACGACTCTCAGACTGGGCGCTTCACCACCGCAGACCCGATCAGCATGTCGCCGGGAATGGACCTGGGGCAGGCCGATAGGCTGGCGGGCAGCAACGTGTACGCCTACGTGTCGAACAATCCGCTGACCCAGGTTGACACCCAAGGGCAGTATCAGGAAGACATCCACTACTACATGACGTTCTTCCTCGCCCTCGCAGCGGGGGTGGATTACAAGGAGGCGCGCATCATCGCGCTGGCAGCGCAGTACATCGACGACAACCCGGCCACGCGGCCTTTAGACGAAGAGCACCTCGGGACAAAAGTCAATTCGGCCACTTGGAACCAGCAGGCGCTGCTTAGCTATCACTTCATTCTGTCGGACCGCACAGGCATCGGCGGCGGATACGGGAATACGTCAGCCATCTACAAAAACGACGATCTGCTGCTGTTCACGCAGAACGGGAAATTGCCGTATCAGATGGGATGGTTGATCAATGGATACGAAAAGGCGCCCACCCGGTGTGCAAAGCTGCAGTTCTTCGGGGAGTTCCTGCATGCCTTCGAAGACACCTTCGGTCACAGAGACAACAACAATCGACCTATTGACGCACTGACCCTTGGATATGGCACCGGGCATGGCGTGCCTTATGGCGAACATCCGGACTACACATACAACCACACACAGATGGTGAGTGTGCCCGTACCGCTTCCTAGTGAATCCCTTGGCGGTCTGCCGACTATTCAACTGCCGATAGCGCAGTGGAACAATGAGGCCAGGACACTGACTATGGAGCAGGCTGTCTATGAATGGATAAAGAAAAAGAGTGGCTTTGCCAGCGAAAGCAGGGGGGCGAGTTGGGCGCAGATAGAAGGGGTGTTGCGGCAGTTCAATGCGACCCGCGAAAGTCATACCGAGAATGGGGCATCGTTCACTAACAAGTTGAAGATACTCAACGAGTCGCTTTCAACCTTTGCGAAGCGACCAGACGGCAGTGCCATCAACCTTTCGCAAGTCGGTGGGCCCGATGCATACAACAAGAATGAAGCGGCAAAAAATAGACGTGTCAACCTCTGTGATGCAAAGGGCAATCGGCTCGCGGCCTCTGACTACCTCTTCTTGATACTCCCGCAGTCTTTCGAATCATGCAAATAAAAACAATGAATGCTTGGCCCATGCAGTGCGTACTAGCCACATATGCAGCGGTGCTCGGCGTGTACGGAACGCCAGGAAGCCTCCATGCCGCACCTACCCATTGCGAGCCGGTCAGCCGCGCCCGCGAGTCGCTAGACGACCGTGTTTGGACCAGAGTGGCAACCTTGACCAAGGCTGGCAGCTATTGCCTGACCGAGGATATCAAGAGCAAAGACATGTTCGACTTCTCATCCGGTGGACGAGTTACCAACAAGTCGCCTATGTGGGAGGTGGAGGCTGGACCGGTGCAAATTGATTTGCAGCAGCACGAACTTTCTAGCAATGAGCCCGTCGCTCCAGTTTGGGTCCGCGCCCCAGACACCAGCATCGCCAATGGGATGATTCGAGCTGGGGGAGGGGGCGGTATATGGTTATATGAAGCTTGGTTCACCAGCCTACGCAGCGACCACTCGTCAGACGGGGTCCTAAACAAGGTCTTGGCCTACGCCTACCAACAGGATGTGGAGCCATTTACAGGCCAAGGCCGCACCTCCATTCAGCGCGGCGGCCTGCGACTCGATTACATGCAGATCAATGCAGGCACATCAACCCGCCAGAGATTCGGCGCCGTTGGAGTGGGCGGGCGGCGCAGCGGCAACAGTATCACCAACAGCCGGATCACGGTAAGCAACGGGCACGCGGCAATCTATTTCTTCGGTGCCGGCCAACGCATCGAAGGCAATACCATCGTTTTGAAGTGCCCTGATGCCACACCTAGTGCCGCGCCAATCAAACTGCACGCGGCAGACAACAGCGTCATCCGCAACAACACCATCGTGGTCGATTGCTGGTCGGCCAAACCAGAAGCGGCCATCAGCCTCGTCGACAGCCGCAACGTCGTGATCGAAAACAACCGCATCATCGGCGTTAAGCAGCTTTACAAGGTTTGGGACGAGCGGCCTGACCAGTATAGCAGTGTGATCGAGCGTGACAACCGCTTCCCGACATTGTGGGACCGGATACTGGGACGGTAGTCGGCATGAGGCCAATGGAAATATCGGCCAAGGGACGACTCCAGCCTTCTACGACAACGACCATCTACTGCTGCAAGCAAGCGTCGCCCTTAGGAAATTCAAAAAATTAAAACCACCGCAACTTAATATATTAAATATGCCGGGAAAGCAATGAATAAATTTAAAGCCCTCATTACATCAGCTTTTACCATTACCATTTCTGCCTGCGGAGGGGGGAACAGCCAAGAAAGCAGAGGCAATGAAATCAACCAATCTTACGTTGAATCGGACGTATTTGCAAAGCCATCAGGCCCCCTTTGCTCCGCAAGAAAAAATGATCCAATCTTGAAGGTTGAATACTGCCAAGAGCCCACAGCATCAAGTGCCTCCCCAGTGCAACTGTTGCAAGCTCTGACAAATTCAAATCGTCCCTACATCGAATTCTCTGGCCTCGGCATTCGAATGACGGCCAAATTCAATTCAATTTTATACCAGGGTATAGAGCAAAAACGTGTATTACTGCACGCCGATCGCATATATGATGGTGAAAAGTTCTATGACTACTATTCACCTATCAGTGATGATCACACCAGAGCCTACGCTGCCAGCCCCGCGGGTACCACAATACTTACGAGGGATTCGGATCCACAAATATTCGGAATGTCTCAGAACATCCCCTTGACCATGCCTCCCCCTGGGGTGTGGTTCGACCAAACTTCGTGGAGTACCTATTTCGGCATGCGTACGGACTGGCTCACTGCACCCACAGAGAGAACAGTTCATCTCTATGGGCACGCCATCGTGAGCGCCGGAGACGGACATAAGTTGCTGGAAACCACGCCGTCAGGCGAAAGCTCCAGCAGATCCAAGGGGCAATGCCCGATTGAAATGGAACTCGACGTCAAGAGCGGTGACTTGACTCTGAAGAATTCCCCTGTGACCTGCATAGATTCAGAAACTGGCGCGCAAATGACGCTGGCAATTCCCAAGGTCGCATTGCGTTCGCGGGCATCGGTGATCGAGACAGTACTGTCAGGCAGCGCTGTAACTGCGTCGTTGGTGGATGCGCCTGAAGAAGTGATGCTGGTTAATGAGCAGATCAGCGACATCTCTGGCGGGATATATGGCGAGCGTGCAAAAGTTGTGCTCATCAGAGGCACTTCATCCAATGCCTATTTCTTGTTGGTGCTCCGTCGGTTGGATTGACAAAAATACACCGGCTCAAGGCACAAACCAATACCGAACCAGGTGAAAGAAAATGGGGGCAGAGAACGCCACGGAATCCAGGCGATCCAGCACGCCCCCGTGCCCAGGGATGCTGCTCCCCCAATCCTTGGCCCCCAAGGATCGCTTCACCGCAGACAACACGAGACCGCCGAAGAACCCAGCAATCACAATCGCCACTGACAGCAAGAAGGCCTGCGCCGCGCTGAACGGCGTGAACGAATGAAGCAGCGCCCCCACCAGGCTGGCTGACAAACCACCGCCCACCAACCCCTCCACCGTCTTGTTCGGACTGAGGATCGGCGCCACCTTCCTGCGCCCCATCAGCTTGCCGAACACGTACTGCATGACATCCGACAGCTGAACCACCAGCAGGAAGAACAGCAGCATGGCGGCCTGCTGGCCCTGGTGGTTCGGGATCTCCAGGAACAGCAGCGCAGGTGCATGGCTGATCCCATAGACGCACACCATCACGGCCCACTGGATCTTGGCATTGCGCTCCAGGAAGTGCTGCGTGTCCTGCGCAAAGGTGGACATGGCCGCCATGGCGAAGAATCCGTAGACAGGGATCAAAATGGAGAAAAGGCCGTACCAACCGCTCGCCACCAGTGCATATTGAAACGGGACCGCCACGAAGAATGCGGCGAATAGAACGACACGGTCACCCTGCCGGGTAGGCGTGATAGAAATGAACTCCCTCAAGGTAAGGAACGAGAGCACCGCGAACAACACGATGGTGACACCCTTGCCAAGTGCCAGCACAGGCAAGCCAAGGCCCACTAGCACCCACCAGGCATTGATGCGGTCTCGCAGGTTCACCATCGTTGGTGTACTGCCCACGCGGAGGGCGATCAAGCGGCTGATCAAGGTGGCCGTCAGCAGGAAGCCGATGATCCCGACCGCGAGGGTCGAGAAAGGCGAAAGTTCGAAGGGTTGCATGCGGACAAGGTCAGGCGCGGGCCATCGACTTCAGTGGGGGGACCGGGTAGGGGCCGCCTCAATGGCGTGGGGCGTGGCGAGCCTGCAGATCGACGCGTGTGCGCGAGAGAGGAACGCCTCCTTGCCCTCATCGGGTATCCGGTCGAGCACAGGGCCGAAATGGACCTTGTTGATCAGCGGCACCGGCAGAAGGGTTCCCTTGGGCAGGATGCGGTGCAGGTTCTCAAGGTAGACAGGTGTCAACCGGACATCTGGAAAGGCCTGGGCAAGCCGGTACAGGCCACTCTTGAAGGGCAGCGGAAGATCCGCAGGGTGGCGCGTTCCCTCGGGAAAGAAGATGAGCGACCAGCCTTGCGCCAGAGACTCGTGCACTGGTGCCAATGGGTCCTGCCCTTCCTGGCGCACGCGGTCGATGAAAACGACGTTGAGCACGTGCTCGGCCATCCATCGGCGCGGCCGAGTGGCACACCAATAGTCACGCGCCGCCACGGGCCTGACCCTGAGGCGTGCCCGCAGCGACAGGGCCGTCAGCAGCGTCAGGGTGTCGAGATGGCTTGAGTGGTTGGCAAAGAACAGGCGTTGTGTCTGGCCTGCAGGGATCTGGCCGTCCGGATAGGCCCCGCCAAGCACACGCACCACGGCGCAAACCGCCTCCCGCAGAAAAATGAGATGCCTGGGTCGACGGGTCATGGATGAGCCTCCTGTGCACCGATATGACGAACGATGGTGCGTGTCCGTGTAGCGCATGTGATGGCGGAACCCAGCACGATCACCACCAGCGCTGCTTGCAAAACCGCGATGTTCCAACCGGGCTGCCACGTTGCCAGGCCCTGTGCGCCGATCAAGGCGACGGTGGCGAGGGCCATGCGGTGTTGCTTGGCCATAGGCCCCTGGAAGCTCTGGGGTTGCCCCAATGCGCCACCAAACACCCGCACGTAGGCGGTCAGGGCGGCTGTGAGCGCTGCAGCCCACCCGAGCCAACCAAGTCCGGCGGCGTAGCCGATGCTGACCAGAATGATCGTATCGGCGAGCCGATCGGGAAACTCGTTGTACAACGCGCCAATGGGTGAGCCTTTGCCACCCTCGACGGCGACAAGCCCGTCAAGGACATTGGCCAGCAGACGCAGTTGGATGCCGACCACCGCCACGATCACGCCAACCCATCCACTGCATAGAAGCAACCCGATAGGCACTAGCGCACTAGCGGCAACGCTTGAGGCCGACACCATGTTGGGCGTCACGCGAGTTCTGGCAAGGTACTGCGCAATGCCGCGGATGAGGCCGTTGCTGCGGCTGGATACAGGTCTTCGATCAGGCATGCTTGTGCTGACTCCCTCTTGATGGTTTTTTTTGGGCGTGATCGCGAATGCCGACCGCCCCGCAGCCTCTACTCAGGAAAGCCTGGTGAGGCATGTCATAGAAGTATCAGGGCGCAGACGCGACAGCGGAATCACCCTTGTTGGGGGACAGGCAGGCATCCGCCGCCACCCAGTGACGTGATAGCCGCCGATAACAACGCGCCCCGGCCGCTAAACTGCCCTTATGAAGGTCTCCCAACGCGCCCAAGCCATTACCCCGTTCCTGGCCATGGAGTTCGGCAAGCACGCCGCCGCGCTCGAAGCCGCCGGCCACCGCGTGATCCGCTTGAACCTGGGGGAGCCTGATTTCGGCGCCCCGCCCGCCGTGCGTGCAGAACTGCAGCGCATCATGGCCCACAACACCGCCCTGCCCTACACCAGCGCCCTGGGCCTGCCCGCGCTGCGTGAGGCCATCGCCGGCTTCTACCAGCGCGCCCATGGCGTGAGCATCAGCCCAGAGCGGGTGGTGGTCACGGCCGGCGCCTCGGCCGCGCTGCTGCTGCTCACCGCCGCGCTGGTGGATCCGGGTGACGAGGTGCTGGTGGGCGATCCCTCCTACCCCTGCAACCGGCAGTTCCTCAGCGGCTTCGGCGCCGATGTGCGCCTGGTGCCCACCAACGCCGCATCGCGCTTCCAGCTGGATCTGCCCGCCGTGCAGCACCACTGGAGCGAGCGCACCCGCGGCCTGATGATCGCCACGCCCTCCAACCCCACCGGCACCTCGGTGCCGCCGGCCGAGCTGGCCGCCATCTGCCAATGGGCCGAGGCCCACCAGGCCTGGCGCATCGTCGATGAGATCTACCTGAACCTCAGCGATGCCGATGCCGCCTCAGGCCAGGCCGCGCAGACCGTGTTGGCCAGTGATCCGGGCGCCTGCGTGATCAACAGCTTCTCCAAGTACTTCGGCATGACCGGCTGGCGCCTGGGCTGGGCCGTGGTGCCCGATGCGCTGGTGCCCGTGATGGAGCGCCTGGCGCAGAACTACTACATCTGCGCGCCCACCCCGGCGCAGATGGCCGCGCTGGCGTGCTTCACGCCTGAATCCATCGCAGAGTGCGAGGCACGCAAGCAAGAGCTGGCCGAGCGACGCGCTCTGGTGCTCCAAGGGCTTGAAGACATCGGCCTGCCCGTGCCGGTGCGGCCGGATGGCGCGTTCTATGTCTACATCGATGTGAGCAGCACAGGCATGGACGCGATGCGCTTCTGCCAGCGGGCGCTGGATGAAGCGCATGTGGCGCTGACGCCGGGGCATGATTTCGGGGTGACAGGTGCCGCGCGCCATGTGCGGCTGTCTTACGCCGCTTCAAAAGAAGATCTGCAGGAAGGTCTGGCACGACTGAAGAAGTGGATAGGCTGACCACGCAGTTTCGCTGCGGGGCCATCCCTCACAAGCGCGCAAGCTGCTGCAACCTGGCCTCCAGATCGGGCAACCGCGATTGGCTGGCCGCATCTGAAGGCAGATGCCCGGGCAGGGCATCCATGAAGGCCCGCTGCGACATCAATCGCTGGATCTCCGCGGCCAGATAGCGCTTCAACACCTCAGGGGCTTGAACGCACTCTTCCAGCAAAGCCTCACGCCCATCGATCACGCTGATCAGATCACCAAGGTCGTGGCTGAAAAGGTGGTCGTTCTGTCCACGCCCATGGAAGGCTTCCAGTTTTGTTGCAACAAACACCGGGGCTTGAACCATCTGAATCTCGATGCCACTCGGCAGTGCAACCAACACGGCCGATTCCACAGCCAGGGGATACCAACGGTTGCTGAACCCCAGGATGGCCTCCAGCGTTGGCATCACATCCACGGTTGTCTGATCGATGCGCCAACGACAGATGGGCGCATCCGGGCTCATGTCCTGCCTGAAGCCTTGTGCCCGCAACGCCATCTCGATGTCATTGAACTCGGCGCGAGCCAAGACCTGCGCCACCAAGTCCACGTCTTCTGTAGGCCGGATATTCGGCATGGCCGGGTCCGTGATCAGAAGGCCCACCACAGAGCCACCGATGAAGACAAGGCGGCGCCTCAACGCATCGCCCAGGCGATGCGCTACCACCTCCAGCATGGCCACATTGGGATCATTCGGGTTGAGCGCCATGTTCAGTCCGTCCAGCGAGCATCCAGCATCTTGATCGCCAAGGCGCGTTCACGGGGGCTGCCACCACGGATCGCGTCAACCAGCACAAGCAATTCATACAGCGCGGGATTGCGCCCGGCGGCCTCGGGCACGGTTGGATAAAGCGGAATGAACGCCATGCCCCGCACCGATCCGTTCTTGGCTGGCCACACAGGCACAGGCTCGCTGGACTGAACGATCTTGTCCTTCAAAGGTGGTGCCGCGTACGACGTGGGCATGCCGCGGGTCAGTTCCCCCCGGGTTGCGGGAAAGCAGTACCGAGCGCCATGTTGCACGAACAGCCGCAATGACTCCCGAATCACCCGGGGTTTGCCCCGCTCATCCTTGCGGGACAACTGCGCCGTCACCGCCCGCTCTACGGCCGCGTGAATCTCGGAGGCCGTGAGGCTCAGTTCCGCCGACAACCCCGCATACGAAGGCAAGGGCTCATTCTCCAGCGAAAGCCGCAGAAGCACCACCAGATCCTGAGGGCGGAGGGTGACTTGAGGATTGGATCGCACCATGATCGTTGGCCAAGGGTCATTCGCCATTCGCGAATAGAGAATATAACGAATGCGGCAGGGCATGACAAGCACCGCACAGACATGCTTCACACATGACGACCTGTATAGTTTTCTGAGAACTTCGCCTCGATGCCCTTCATGACCCGTCAAATCAGAGAAGCCCTGCTTCTCGTCCTGCTGTCCATCCGCGACATGCTGGCCTCCGCCGGCCCCGTGCTGCTGCTGGCCCTGGGCCTGCTGGCTGCCGCGTACTGGTGGCTGGATCCGCAGCCCCCGCGCACCGTCACGTTGGCCACCGGGCCCGCCGGCAGCGCCTATGCCGAGTTCGGCCAGCGCTACGCCCAGGCCCTGGCACGCGATGGCATCAAAGTGCAGTTGCTGCCCACCCAAGGCCCCGCCGACAACCTGCAGGCCCTGCGTGATCACAAGGCCGACGTGGCCTTCGTGCGCGGCGGCAGCGCCGACATGAGCGACGATGCCGAGCACGGCGTCATGTCCCTGGGCGCCCTGTTCTACGAGCCGCTGTGGCTGTTCTACCGCCCCGCCGCGCTCAACAAGGCCACCACGGCCAGCAAGCCCTCGCCCGCTGCCGACACCACCCGCCTGACCTCGCTGACCCAGTTGCGCGGCCTGCGCGTCAACCTGGACCAGCCCGGCAGCGGCGCCCCCGAGCTGATGACCCGGCTGCTGGAGGCCAACGGCATGATGTCCAACGAGGTCATCGTGAGCCAGTTGGCCCCGGAGGCTGCGGCCCGGGCGCTGCAGGCCGGCCAGCTCGATGCCCTGGTGCTGGTGACCGCGCCCGAATCCCCCGTGGTGCAGCAACTGCTGCAGCAACCCGGCGTGGCGCTGGCCGAGCTGCCGCAGGCCGATGCCCTGGCCCGCCGCTTTCCCTTCCTGCAGACCGTGACGCTGCCACGCGGCATGGTGCACCTGGCCCGTGATCTGCCGCCCGACGACATCCACCTGCTGGCCGCCACCACCGCCCTGCTCACGCACGAAGACACCCACCCCGCCCTGCGCCAGTTGTTCGCGCAGGCGGCGCAACAGATCCACGGTGGATCGGGCTGGTTCAACGGCGCGCGGGATTTTCCGAACACACGCACCAGCGAGCTGCCCGTGAGCCCCGAGGGCGACCGCGCCATCAACGGCACGCCGCCCTTCTACCAGCGCTACCTGCCCTTCTGGGCCAGCAACCTGCTGGAACGCATGTGGCTGGTCATCGGCGGCTTGATCGTGCTGCTGCTGCCCCTGTCACGCGTGGTGCCGCCGCTGTACACCTACCGGGTGCGCCAGCGCGTGTTCCGCTGGTATGCGCGCCTGCGCGAGGTAGAGGCGCGCATGGAAGAAGGTGATGGCGATGCGACCGAGCTGCTGAACGAACTGGACGAGCTGGACCGCGTGGCCAGCCAGATCACGGTGCCGCTGGCGCATGCGGAAGAGGTGTATGCGCTGCGGAGCAACATCGAGAAGACGCGGAGGCGGTTGTTGGGGCGGGGCAGCGTTCCGGCGCTGAAGGAGCAGAGGCATCATGGCTGACATGTCTTCCCGCAAACCCTCTTTGATCAAACGCATCCTGTGGCTGTTGGCGGCCTTGCTGCTCGGTCTGGCCTTGGTCCTGGCCTGGCAAACCTGGCGTTTCCCTTCGCATCAGGTCCACGTCGAACCTCGGCCAGGCGTGGCTGTGGATGTCGACGCGGCGGCCAAACGCCTGAGCGCCGCCGTGCAGCTGCGCACCGTGTGGTCGGCCACCGATGCCAACGCGGCATCCTTCCAGGCCTTGCGCCAGCTCATCGAGACCAGCTACCCGGGTGTGCATGACAAGCTGACTCGGCAGATCATCGGCAAACATGCCTTGCTCTACACCTGGACAGGCACGGATCCGCAGGCCAAGCCCATCGCCCTGCTGGCCCACCAGGACGTGGTGTCCGTGGCGCCGGGCACCGAGGGCGACTGGCAGGTGCCACCCTTCTCGGGCGCGATCCAAGGCGGCTTCATCTGGGGCCGCGGCACCTGGGACGACAAATCCAGCGTGATGGCCATTCTGGAAGCGGTCGAATCGCTGGTGAAGGCCAGCTTCAAGCCGCGCCAGACCATCTACCTGCTCTTCAACGCCGACGAAGAAGTGGGTGGTGACGAGGGCGCGGGGCAGGTGGCCAAGCTGTGGCGCGCGCAGGGCATCAAGCTCGGGTTCCTGCTGGACGAAGGCATGGTGATCACGCATGGCATGGTGCCTGGCGTGAAACCGCCCGTGGCCTTGGTGGGCATGTCGCAGAAGGGCTACCTCACGCTCAAGCTCACCGCCAAGGGGCAGCCCGGGCATTCCAGCCAACCGCCCAAGCGCCATGCGATCGGCGTGCTGGCCGAGGCCCTGCAGCGGCTCGAAGCGCAGCCCATGCCGGGCCGGCTGCAAGGCCTGCCACGCGAGATGATGGAATCGGTGGCGGCAGAAGCCAACGGCCCGATGCGCGTGGTGCTGAGCAACCTGTGGCTGACGCGGCCTTTGATCGAGCGCGAACTGGCCAAGACCCCAGCCGCTGACGCGATGCTGCGCACCACGGCCGTGCCGACCATCTTGAAAGCGGGCGAGTTGGAGAACGTGGTGCCTGGGCTGGCGGCAGCCACCATCAACTACCGGCTGCTGCCCGGCAACACCAGCCAGGATGTGATCCGGCATGTGCAGCAGGTGGTGGAAGGGCTGGACGTGAGCGTGGAACGGCAGCCCAAGGGCACCGAGGCCGCGGCCGTGTCCAGCACGGAGTCAAAGGCGTACCGGGCCTTGGCGCGCAGCCTGCGGGAGCTGCAGCCGGGCACCGTGGTGGCACCGGGGCTGTTGATCGGCGGCACCGATTCCATCCACTTCACGGACCTGGCCGAGACCATCTTGCGCTTCAGGCCGATCCATGTGACGGCCAAGGATCTGGCGCGCTTGCATGGCACGGATGAGCGGATCGGGGTGAAGGAGTATGGGGAGATGATTCAGTTTTATGAGCGGTTGCTGCGGAATCTGAATCCTTGAAGTAAACAAGATCAAGGGGGCTTTGGCTCACGCACGAAGCCACCAGCATCAACGACACGCCGCCCTTCTACCAACGCTTGCAAGCCACGGCTTGCGTTTGAGCACTGTGCCGCGCATATTGCAAGCCATGACTGACAGGCCCCGACTCCCTTACGAACTTGGCAACTTGCTTCGACAACGACGCGAGAGCCTCGGCCTCAGCAAAACGGCCGCCGCTGGGCGTGCTGGCCGTGTCCGCGAGGTGATTTATCGCCTTGAGAGTGGCCAGGAAGCATCCGTGTCATCGCTGTTCGATGTGCTTCGCGCTTTGAACTTGGTCATGCACATTGAGCCGGCTGGGTTGCCCACCATGGAGGAAGTCGCGGCAGCTTTCTACAGGGAAGATGACGATGCTCCCTGAGCGACCTTGGAAATCCAGCCTTGCCGTCATGATGTCATGCGTTCCATCAATGTCGCACATGGCTGGCCAGCACCCTAAAGTCGAACCATTAGGAATTTCCTAATAGTTGCCTCTGAAGCGGTCCTTCACTCCCGGTCCGGCACGGGGCAAGTACGAAACTGCTCTACTGAGGCCACAAACTAAAATCTGCGGTTTCGGCAAGACCGCTGCAGCAGCCAGCGATCAGAAGCAAATTCCCCCGAGACCATGGTCGAAGACATCAAGAAAACCCTCTGGGCCACCGCCGACAAGCTGCGCGCCAACATGGACGCCGCCGAGTACAAGCACTTGGTGCTGGGACTCATCTTCGTCAAGTACATCTCTGACACCTTTGCCGCGCGTCAGGCCGAGCTGCGCCAGCGCCTGACAAACCCTGACGACGAATACTTCTACGGCGACGCTGCCGCAGAGGACATCGACGCCGAGCTCGAAGACCGTGACTATTACAAAGAGGTCAACGTTTTCTGCGTGCCCGAGGTCGCCCGGTGGGAGGCCATCCGCGCGGCGGCCAAACAGCCCACCATCGGCAAGCACATCGACAATGCCCTGAGCCTGATCGAAACCGAAAACCCCAAGCTCAAGGGCATCCTCGACAAGCGCTATGCCCGAGCACAGTTGCCCGACGGCAAGCTGGGTGAGCTGGTCGACCTGATCTCGACCATCGGTTTCGGCACCGATGCCGCCGTGGCCCGCGACGTGCTGGGCCAGGTGTACGAGTACTTTCTCGGCATGTTCGCAAGCGCCGAAGGCAAGCGGGGCGGACAGTTCTACACGCCAGCCAGCATCGTCAAGACCTTGGTGGCCGTGCTGGCCCCGCACCACGGCAAGGTATATGACCCGTGCTGCGGATCAGGCGGCATGTTCGTGCAAAGCGAAAAGTTCATCGAAGCCCACGGCGGCAAGCTGGACGATGTGTCCATCTACGGGCAAGAGGCCAACCCCACCACCTGGCGCCTGGCCGCCATGAACCTGGCCATTCGCGGCATCGACTTCAACCTGGGCCGCGAACCCGCCGACACCTTCACACGCAACCAGCATGCCGACCTGAGGGCCGATTACATCCTGGCCAACCCACCGTTCAACATCAGCGACTGGTGGCATGGCAGCCTGGAGGGCGACCCCCGCTGGCACTACGGCGACCCACCCCAAGGCAACGCCAACTACGCCTGGCTGCAGCACATGCTGCACCACCTCAAATCCACGGGCCGCGCCGGCATCGTGTTGGCCAATGGCTCGATGAGCTCCAGCCAGAACAATGAGGGCGTGATCCGCGCCGCGATGGTGGATACCGACGTGGTGGAAGTGATGGTGGCCCTGCCGGGGCAGTTGTTCTTCAACACCCAGATCCCGGCCTGCTTGTGGTTCCTGACCAAGCAGAAGCAGCGCAAGGGCGAAGTGCTGTTCATTGACGCCCGCAAGCTGGGCAAGATGATTTCGCGCGTGCAGGCCGAATTGGATGATGCGGCGATTGCCCGCGTTGCCGAGACCGTGGCCGCTTGGCGTGGCGAGGTGGAGGAAGGCGCGAGCATCACCACCTATGAAGATGTGCCGGGCTTTTGCCGCAGCGTGCCTTTGGCAGAGATTGCGCAGCACGGCCATGTGCTGACCCCGGGCCGCTATGTGGGCGCCGAAGAAGTGGAAGACGACGACGAGGCCTTTGCAGAGAAGATGCAGAAGCTCACCGAGAAGCTGGGCGAGCAGATGGCCAAGGGTGCCGAGCTGGATGCGTTGATTCGGCAGAAGCTGGGGGGGCTGGGGTATGAGTTCTGAGTGGCCGACAGCCACGATTGAGGATGTCTGTGACCTCATCGTTGACTGCGTGAACAAGACCGCTCCCGTGGTCGCACATGAAACTCCATTCAGGATGATTCGAACTACGAATGTGCGTCACGGTCGAATCGATCTCAGTGAATGCCGATACGTCGAAGAAGACACCTACGAAAAGTGGACTCGCAGAGCCAATTTGCAGCCAGGCGATGTCATCCTGACACGGGAGGCGCCAATCGGTGAGGTTGGTATGGTCAAGGAAGCCGAGGGCGTGTTTCTCGGACAGAGGTTGATGCAGTACCGCGCCAACCCGAAGCTTCTCGATTCCCGCTTTCTCCTGTACACGTTCTTGTCGCCAGCTTTGCAGCACCAATTCGGGAGCCATGAGGGGTCTGGCTCGGTCGTAAGCCACATCCGGGTAGGAGACTGCTTCAAGTTCAAACTCAGCTTGCCTCCCATTGGTATTCAACGAGAGATTGCCTCGACTTTGGGGGCTCTTGACGACCGCATCACCCTCCTGCGCGAAACCAACGCCACACTCGAAGCCATTGCCCAGGCGCTGTTCAAGTCGTGGTTCGTCGATTTCGACCCCGTGCGCGCCAAGATGGCAGGCCATGCCCCCGAAGGCATGGACGAGGCCACTGCGGCGCTGTTCCCTGATGCATTGGAGGAGACGGCGTTGGGCTTGGTGCCGAAGGGGTGGAAGAAGATGCCATTGGCAGATGCTGTCGAGTTCAACCCTCCTCGACCGTTGAAGAAGGGTGCGCTTGCCCCCTACCTGGAAATGGCCAACGTTGCGACCACCGGACATCGCACAGATGTCCCTATCCAGCGTGAATTGGGGTCCGGGACCAAGTTCTGCAATGGCGACACGCTACTGGCGCGCATCACGCCGTGCCTGGAAAACGGCAAGGCTGCATTCGTGGACTTCCTTGCCGACGGCCAGATTGGCTGGGGGTCAACAGAGTTTTTAGTGATGCGACCCAAGAGCACTTTGCCAGACTACTTTGTGTACCTGCTCTGTAAACACCGGCCCTTCCTGGAGTTTGCCATCCAGAGCATGGTGGGCACGAGCGGGCGTCAACGCATTCAAAACGAAGCGCTTAGCCGCTATCTGATTGCTGTACCAACTGATGCTATCGGGATGGCGTTCGGTCAAATGGTTTCAGTCATTCAATCCAGCATCGCAGCCAATGACGAAGAGGCGAAAACTCTGGGAGCCTTGCGTGACACATTACTCCCCCGCCTCATCTCCGGCCAACTCCGCCTGCCTGAGGCCCACGCTCAATTAAAGGCCGCCGCATGAGCGTCCCCTCCCACGACGACATCCTGGCCTTGCTGGATCAACTCAGAGATCACACCGCAGATGATCTCGAAAGCTTCCACCTTGATTTCAAGCTCTCGCACGGGCCCAAGGAAGATCTCAAGGTGGCCAGCGAGTACGCCGTGTGCTTTGCCAATGCGGGTGGCGGTGTCGTGGTGTTTGGGGTGGCCGACAAAATCAAGGGCCGTGCCCAAGCCATCGTGGGCACGCAGGGGCACGATGTGGACATGTTCAAACGCGGCATCTACGATGGCACACGCCCTGGCATCGAAGCAGAGGTGTTCGCGTTGCCCGTACCGGAGGGTACAGGCACCTTGCTGGTGGTCCGCGTGCCCGAGGGGCCACGCAAGCCCTATGGCACGGCAGCCGGCCTGTACAAGCAGCGCGTGGGCAAGCACTGCATGCCAATGGACGGCACGGTGTTCCAGCGTGCGCAGGTGGCCAGCGCGGCACTGGATTGGAGCGGTGAGCCCGCACAGGGCCTGGCGCTGACCGATCTAGACCCACTGCAGATCGAGCGCGCCCGGCAGGTGCTGCGAAGCAAGGCGCCATCGTCTGGCTTGCTGGGCCTCTCTGACACTGAATTCTTGCAAGGGCTTGAGGCGGTGCGTGATGGCCGTGTCACCCACACCGGCCTGCTGCTCTTTGGGCGCCGCGAGGTGTTGGCACGCTGTTGCCCACAAGCGCAGTTCCACTACGTGCTGCACGACAGCGAAACCACCGTGGCCCGCAACGACATCGACCGCCTGCCCTTGCTCGAAGCCGTCGAGCGCATGGAGCAGGTGTTCGTGGGGCCACTGAACCCTGAGAAAGAAATCGAGCTGGGGCTGTTCAAGATGCGCATCCCCCAGTACCCGATCGAAGGCGTGCGCGAAGCTGTGTTGAACGCGTTGACCCACCGGGATTACCTCCACCCGGGCGAGATCCTGGTGAGGCATTCTGCGCAGGAACTGGTGGTCACCAGCCCAGGCGGCTTCGTGGCAGGCATCACCCCAGAGAACATCCTTCGCCATGAGGCCGTGCCGCGCAACCGTACCCTGGCCAATGCGCTGGTCAAGCTGCGGCTGGTTGAGTCGTCCGGCATCGGCCGCAAACGCATCTTCAGGTCAGCCCTGATCTACGGCAAGCGCCGCCCTCAGTACCAGACCGACGGCCACGCGGTTACCTTGCGGTTGTTCAACCGGCAAACCCATGATGCCGTGGCACAGGTGGTGGCGCGCCTTGATGCGGTGGGCGCCGAGGTATCGCTCGACCATTTGTTGGTGCTGGATGCCTTGATGGGGCAATCGTTCATCGATGTGGCCGAGGTCGCTCAGGTACTGCAACTGCCCCGTGATGATGCCAAGCTGGTGCTGGAGGCCATGTGCACCCCCCCTTTGAACTTGCTGGAACGCAAGGGGCACACATCCGCGGCGACCTTTCACTTGGCCAAGGGTGTGGCCACCACCCTGAAAGGCAAGGCTGCGTACACCCGCACGCGCGGGTTGAATCCCGTGCGTTACGCTGAACTGGTCCGTGAGTACCTCAAGGATCACCAGCGCATCAACAACACCCAGTTGAGGGAACTGCTGGGCTTGGGAGATTCGCCGTCAGCCAAGGTCGAAGCCTCAAGGCTTTTCAAGAAATGGAGCCAGGAAGATGGCTTCTTGCACAAGCAAATGGAAAAGGGGAAACCTTTTTACACCTTGCGTTGAGCTACTAAAGGCAGTGGCAAGCATTTAGCAAGTGTTTAGCAAATGCTAAACACCCCGTTTAAACACAATAAAATCAACAACTTGCGGTTTGCTTTTGCTAAACACTCTGTGAACAGTGCGAAGAAAGCAGAAATCAAAGTCTGTCCATTTAAACTTGTAACCAAACCGCATACAAAAATCGCCAAGGCATGACGCAAGGGAGCCCATGACCGAAGATCAGCTCGAACAAGAAGCACTGAGTTGGCTCATCGAGGTTGGCTATACGCATCTTCATGGCCCTGACATCGCGCCCGATGGCACGAGCCCTGAACGCGATTCATACCGCCAAGTACTTTTGCCACGGCGCCTGCGCGATACCATTGCCCGCCTGAATCCGCACCTCCCCCCGGCCGCCCAGGAAGATGCCTTCCAACAGGTCCGAGACCTGGGCACCCCCGCCTTGCTGTCGGCCAACCAGCATTTCCACAGGCTGCTGGTGGCCGGCGTGCCAGTGCAGTACCAACAAGATGGCGAAACCCGGGGTGACTTCACCCGCCTGATCGATTGGGCCGATGCCACCGCAAACGAATGGTTGGCCGTCACCCAGTTCACCGTCAAGGGCCCGCGCCACACGCGCCGCCCTGACATCATCCTGTTCCTCAACGGCCTGCCCGTGGTGCTACTAGAGCTGAAAAACCCGGCCGACGAGCAAGCCAACATCTGGAAGGCCTACGACCAGATCCAGACCTACAAGGAGCAGATCCCGGATGTGTTCCAGTACAACGAGGTGCTGGTGGCATCGGATGGCTCCGAAGCACTGATGGGCTCGCTGTCGAGCAACGCCGAGCGCTTCATGGCATGGCGCACCATCGACGGCGTCACGCTCGACCCGCTGGGCCAGTTCAACGAGCTGGAAACCTTGGTGCGAGGCGCGTTGGCCCCCACCTATTTGCTGGACTACTTGCGCTACTTCGTGCTGTTCGAGGACGACGGTGGCCTGATCAAGAAGATCGCTGGCTATCACCAGTTCCACGCCGTGCGCGCAGCCATCGAGCAGGTGGTGGCCGCCTCTCGCCCAGGCGGCACGCACAAGGGTGGTGTGGTCTGGCATACCCAGGGCAGCGGCAAAAGCATCACCATGACCTGCTTCGCGGCGCGGGTGATGCAAGAGCCGGCCATGCAGAACCCTACCATCGTGGTCATCACCGACCGCAATGACCTGGACGGCCAGCTCTTCGGCGTGTTCAGCCTGGCGCAAGACCTGCTGCGCGAACAGCCCGTGCAGGTTGAAACCAGGCAAGACCTGCGCGCCAAGCTGACCAACCGGCCTTCTGGTGGCATCGTTTTCGCCACCATCCAGAAGTTCATGCCGGGCGAGGACGAAGACACCTTCCCGCTGCTCTCCAACCGCAGCAACATTGTGGTGATTGCTGACGAAGCACACCGCACGCAGTACGGCTTCGAGGCCAAGCTCAAAACGGTCAAACGCAAGGTAGGCAAGGCCGATGGGGAGTCGTCGGCACTGACGACGGGCGGCGAAGCCAGCTCGGTGGTCCCCACCAACTTCGTCCTTCCCTCGTACAAGGTCGAGAAGGCTGTGACCACCGAGGCTCATAAGTACCAGGCTGGCTACGCGCAACACCTGCGCGATGCCTTGCCCAACGCGACTTTCGTAGCCTTCACCGGCACGCCCGTGTCCAGCGAAGACCGCGACACCCGGGCCGTGTTTGGCGACTACATCCATGTCTACGACATGCAGCAGGCCAAGGAAGATGGCGCCACCGTGGCCATCTACTACGAGAGCCGTCTGGCCAAGCTCAGCCTGAAGCAGGAAGCGTTGCCCCACCTCGATGAAGAGGTGGATGAACTGGCTGAAGACGAAGAGGAAAGCACACAGGCCAAGCTCAAAAGCCGCTGGGCCGCCCTGGAAAAGGTGGTGGGGGCAGAGCCTCGCGTGACAGCAGTAGCAGCCGACCTGGTCAAGCACTTTGAAGAGCGCAACAAGGCGCAGAATGGCAAAGCCATGGTGGTGGCCATGAGCCGAGACATCTGCGTGCACCTGTACGACGAGATCATCAAGCTGCGCCCTGACTGGCATGACGCAGACCCGGAGAAGGGCGCAGTCAAGATCGTGATGACCGGCTCGGCCAGCGACAAGGCCTTGCTGCGCCCCCACATCTACAGCGGCCAAGTCAAAAAGCGGCTGGAGAAGCGCTTCAAAGACCCGGCCGACCCGCTGCGTCTGGTGATCGTGCGCGACATGTGGCTGACCGGCTTTGATGCACCGTGCGTACACACCCTGTACGTGGACAAGCCCATGAAGGGTCACAACCTCATGCAGGCCATTGCCCGCGTGAACCGCGTGTTCAAGGACAAGCAAGGCGGCTTGGTGGTCGATTACATCGGCATCGGCAACGAGCTGAAAGCCGCCATGAAGGAGTACACAGCCAGCAAGGGCCGTGGCAAGCCGACCGTGGATACCCACGAAGCCTATGCTGTGCTGGAAGAAAAGCTCGACGTGCTGCGCGCCATGCTGCACGGCTTTGACTACAGCGGCTTTCTCACGGGTGGGCACAAGGTGCTGGCCGGTGCAGCCAACCACATCCTGGGGTTGAAAAGCGAAGGCCAACGCGACGGCAAAAAGCGCTTTGCTGACACAGCCCTGGCCATGAGCAAGGCCTTCACGCTTTGCTGCACGCTGGATGAAGCCAAGACCGTCCGCGAAGAAGTGGCCTTCATGCAAGCCGTGAAGGTGATCCTGACCAAGAAGGACATCACCCAGCAAAAGAAGACCGATGAGCAGCGCGAGCTGGCCATCCGTCAGATCATCGGTTCGGCAGTAGTGTCTGACAGCGTGGTGGACATCTTCGATGCTGTGGGACTGGACAAACCCAACATCGGCCTGCTGGATGACGAGTTCCTGGCGCAGGTGAAGAACCTGCCCGAGCGCAACCTCGCTGTGGAGCTACTGGAGCGTCTGCTCGAAGGCGAAATCAAGAGCCGCTTCGCCACCAATGTTGTGCAGGAGCGCAAGTTCTCTGAGCTGCTTGGTAACGTCATCAAGCGCTACCAGAACCGTTCCATCGAAACCGCCCAGGTGATGGAAGAACTGGTGGAGATGGCCAAGAAATTCCGTGAGGCAACCTTACGCGGCGAAAGCCTGGGCCTGAGCGACGACGAGGTGAAGTTCTACGACGCGCTGATCACCAACGAATCAGCGGTGCGAGAGCTGAGCGACGAGACGCTCAAGAAGATCGCCCATGAGCTGACCGAAAGCCTACGCCAGAACATCAGCGTGGACTGGGCTCAGCGCGAGAGCGTTCGGGCCAAGCTGCGCTTGATGGTCAAACGCATCCTGCGAAAGTACAAGTACCCACCTGACTACGCCGACGCGGCTGTGGACTTGGTACTCACACAAGCCGAGAAGATCGGAGAAGCGTGGGTATAGCACCTGTGCGATTAAGGCACGGTACTTGGCGGCCTTAGGCGACATACACCGTCTTCCGCTCTGCCTCCACCTGAGAGCGCAGGTACGGGTTCTTGAGGGCCGCCTGCGTCAGCAGATCCACCGGTCGGTGGAACAGTTGCTCCAGTCCTTCCTTGAGCACGAAGTAGTGCTCCGCATAGTCGGCGGGCTGTGCTGCTTCAAGCTCGACCAAAAAGTCCAGGTCACTGCTGGCCTCGGAGAAATCATCCCTGACGGCTGATCCAAACACGTCCAACCTGCGCGCATGGGCACGGCGGCAGAGTTCCGCCAGTGCCTCACGCTGCTCCAGGATGAACGCTTGGATGGCCACGATGAATCAAACGTCGATGTTCGCCGCCCGCAACGCATTGCTCTCGATGAAATCCCGACGAGGCTCCACCTCATCGCCCATCAGCATCGTGAACACCTTGTCGGCCTCGATCGCATCCTCGATCTGCACACGCAACAGGCGGCGCACTTCCGGATCCATCGTGGTCTCCCACAGCTGCTCGGGGTTCATCTCGCCCAGGCCCTTGTAGCGCTGGCGGCCCACGCTGTTCTCGGCCTGGCCGATCAGCCAGTCCATGGCGGCGCGGAAATCGCTCACCTTGATTTCCTTGGCCTTCTCGCCCTCACCGCGGCGCACCACGGCATCCGGCCCCAGCAGGCCCTTGAAGGTGATGCCCGCGCGGCTCAGGGCTTCGTAATCAGCCCCATGCACAAAGTCAGCATTGATCACGCTGTACTTCGTGTTGCCGTGGAAGATGCGGCTGATGCGCAGGATGTGCTTGTCGGTGCGGGTGTCGAACTCGGCCGTGACCACGGCGTTCTGCAATGCACCCTGCAGCGCGGTGGCCGATTGCTCGGCGGCTTCCAGGGTGTCCAGGTTCAGTGTCAGGCCGTTGGCAATCGCGCGCAGCGCTTCGATGTCCATCCAGTTGCCCAGGCGCTCGGTCACGGCGTTGGCCGTCACGTAGGCGCGGGCCAGGTCCACCAGGGCATCGCCAGCGATGGCGGGCTTGCCCCCGCCCGATCCTTCAGGCTCCACCACGGCGCCGTCCAGGGCCACCTTCATCAGGTACTCGTCCAGCGCATGGGCATCCTTCAGGTACTGCTCCTGCTTGCCGTGCTTCACCTTGTACAGCGGCGGCTGCGCGATGTAGATGTGGCCGCGCTCCACCAGCTCGGGCATCTGCCGGAAGAAGAAGGTCAGCAGCAGCGTGCGGATGTGGGCGCCGTCAACGTCAGCATCGGTCATGATGATGATGCGGTGGTAGCGCAGCTTGTCGGGGTTGAAATCATCGCCCCCCGCGCCGCGGCCGATGCCCGTGCCCAGCGCCGTGATCAGCGTGAGGATTTCGTTGCTGGTCAGCAGCTTTTCGTAGCGGGCTTTTTCAACGTTCAGGATCTTGCCGCGCAGCGGCAGGATCGCCTGGAACTTGCGGTCGCGGCCCTGCTTGGCGGAGCCACCGGCGGAGTCACCCTCCACGATGTAGATTTCGCAGAGTGACGGATCCTTCTCCTGGCAGTCGGCCAGCTTGCCGGGCAGGCCCAGGCCGTCGAGTACGCCCTTGCGGCGCGTCATCTCGCGGGCCTTGCGGGCGGCTTCGCGGGCGCGTGCGGCCTCCACGATCTTGCCGCAGATGATCTTGGCGTCGATCGGGTTCTCGAGCAGCCAGTCGGTCAGCAGGCGGCTGACGATGTCTTCCACCGGCGCGCGCACTTCGCTGCTCACCAGCTTGTCCTTGGTCTGGCTGCTGAACTTGGGCTCAGGCACCTTGACCGACACCACGCAGGCCAGGCCTTCGCGCATGTCGTCACCGGCCACCTCGACCTTGGCCTTCTTGGCCAGCTCGTTGTCTTCGATGTACTTGTTGATCACGCGGGTCATGGCCGCGCGCAGGCCTGTCAAATGGGTGCCGCCATCCCGCTGGGGGATGTTGTTGGTGAAGCAGAGCACGTTCTCGTTGTAGCTCTCGTTCCACTGCATGGCCACTTCAACGCCCACGTTGGTGCCGTGATCGGACACCTTGTCGCCCATGGCGTGGAAGATGTTGGGGTTCAGGGTGTTCTTGCCCTTGTTGATGAACTCCACGAAGCCCTTGACCCCGCCGGCGTAGGCGAAGTTGTCTTCCTTGTTGTTGCGCTCATCGACCAGGCGGATCTTCACGCCGTTGTTCAGGAAGCTCAGCTCGCGCAGGCGCTTGCTGAGGATCTCGTAGTGGAAGTCGATGTTGGTGAAGATCTCTTCATCGGGCAGGAAGTGCACCTCGGTGCCGCGCTTTTCCGTATCGCCCGTGATGCGCATGGGGCTGATCTCGAAGCCATCGCGCATTTCCAGCAGGCGATCCTGAGGCACGCCCTTGCGGAACTCGATGAAGTGCGTCTTGCCTTCGCGGCGCACGGTCAGGCGCAGCCACTTGCTCAGCGCGTTCACGCACGACACGCCCACCCCGTGCAGGCCGCCCGACACCTTGTAGCTGTTCTGGTTGAACTTGCCGCCGGCGTGCAGCTCGGTCAGGGCGATCTCGGCCGCACTGCGCTTGGGCTCGTGCTTGTCGTCCATCTTGACGCCGGTGGGGATGCCCCGCCCGTTGTCGGTGACGCTGATCGAGTTGTCGGTGTGGATGGTGACGACGATGTCGTCGCAGTGGCCGGCCAGGGCTTCGTCGATGGAGTTGTCGACCACCTCGAAAACCAGGTGGTGCAGGCCGGTGCCGTCGGATGTATCACCGATGTACATGCCGGGCCGCTTGCGCACCGCCTCCAGGCCTTCCAGGATCTGGATGCTGCCTTCGCCATAGCCAGCCGAGATCTGCGCTTCGGTTTGAGGCGCGGGTTGCTCAGGTTGCTGGTCAGGGATCGGAGTGGTGTCGCTCATGTCGGGCCCGGGAAAGAAAAGAGCCCCGAAGACGGTCTTCAGGGCTCTGACATTTTAGCCTTTTTAGGGGGCATTTGCCCCGGGCAGGGCTGTCTCAGATCCGCATCGGCATCACGACGTACTTGAAGCCTTCGAACTCCGGGTTCGTGATCAAGGCCGAGCTGTTGGCGTCGTGCAATGACACGGTCACCATGTCCTGGCTCATGTTGGCCAGCACGTCCATCAGGTAGCCCACGTTGAAGCCGATCTCGAAGCTGTCGCCGCCGTAGTCGATCTCGAGCTCTTCCTTGGCCTCTTCCTGCTCGGCGTTGCTCGAAGCAATGCCCAGCACGCCCGGCGCGAAGTTCATGCGCACGCCCTTGAACTTTTCGGACGTGAGGATGGCGGCGCGCTGCAGGCTGGCCAGCAGGGTGGCACGGCCCAGGGTGATGTGGTTCTTGTGGTTCTTGGGGATGACGCGGTTGTAGTCAGGAAACTTGCCCTCGACCAGCTTGGTGACGAACTCCAGGCCGCCAAAGGCGAACTTGGCCTGGTTGCCGGCAAAGCGCATCTCGATCTGAGCCTCTTCGCCCTCGGCGGCCTTGCCGTCGTCCTTCAGCAGGCGCTGCAGCTCCAGCACCGTCTTGCGCGGCAGGATCACCTCCTGCTTGGGCATGTCCACGTCCAGGTTGGCCTGGGCCAGGGCCAGGCGGTGGCCGTCGGTGGCCACCAGGGTCAGGCTCTTGCCTTCCGCCACGAACAGGATGCCGTTGAGGTAGTAGCGGATGTCGTGCACGGCCATGGCGAAGTGCACCTGGCCGATCAGCAGCTTGAGCGTCTTCTGGGGCACGCTGAAGGCGGGTCCGAAATCCGCAGCCTCCTGCACCAGGGGGAAGTCTTCGGCCGGCAGCGTCTGCAGCGTGAACTTGCTCTTGCCGGCCTGCAGCGTCAGCTTGGTCTGGTTGGCCGTGAGCGACACGGTCTGGTCGCTGGGCAGGCTCTTGAGGATGTCGCCCACCTTCTTGGCGCCCACGGTGACGGCGTAGTCGCCTTCGTCACCACCCAGCTCGGCCGTGGTGCGGATCTGGATCTCCAGGTCGCTGGTGACCAGTTCGATCTGCGGGCCCTTCTTGCGGATCAGCACATTGGCCAGGATGGGCAATGTGTGACGGCGTTCGACGATCCCGCTGACCGATTGCAGGGCCGAGAGAACTTTTTCCTGGGCTGCTTTCAACACAATCATTTCATTCTTTCAAATTGGTCGTCGTAGTAGAGGGCCGCTTTTTCTGTGCACAACCGTATTTTGTCCTGATCCATCAAGGGTTTAGGGTCGGGACAAGCTTGTGGGCCACACACCTCGTCGTTTTGGGGACAACAGACAACAACTTGGGCAAAACGCGAAGGGCTGTGGACAAGGGGTGGCTTGTCCTTTTTTTATCCACAACGTTGTTGGCTTGACATCCTCTCAGAAATCGGGGTGGCTGCCATGACAGCCCTCTCAGCGCTGATTCTCAACCCTTGAGCGTCTGTTCCAGCACGTGCAGCTGCTGGTTCAGCTCGGTGTCCTTGGCGCGCTCGCCACCGATCTTGCGCACGGCGTGCAGCACGGTGGTGTGGTCGCGGCCCCCGAACAGCTCGCCGATCTCGGGCAGGCTCTTCTGGGTCAGTTCCTTGGCGAGGTACATGGCGATCTGGCGCGGGCGGGCGATGCTGGCCGGGCGCTTCTTGCTGTACATGTCGGCCACCTTGATCTTGTAGAAATCGGCGACCGTCTTCTGGATGTTCTCGACGCTGATCTGGCGGTTCTGGATGGACAGCAGGTCTTTCAGGGCCTCGCGCGCCAGGGTGATCGTGATCTCCTTGTGGCTGAAGCGGGCGAAGGCCAGCACCTTGCGCAGGGCGCCTTCAAGCTCGCGCACGTTGGCGCGCACGTTCTTGGCCACGAAGAAGGCGACGTCCTCGGGCATGGCAATGCCCTCCTGGTCGGCCTTCTTGATCAGGATGGCCACGCGCATTTCCAGCTCGGGCGGCTCGATGGCCACCGTGAGGCCGGCGTCGAAGCGGGAGGTCAGGCGCTCATCGATGTTGGCCAGGCCCTTGGGGTAGGTGTCGCTGGTCATGATGATGTGTGCCTTCTTGGCCAGCAGGGCCTCGAACGCGTTGAAGAACTCTTCTTGCGTCCGGTCCTTGCCCGCAAAGAACTGCACGTCATCGATCAGCAGCAGATCCAGGCTGTGGTACTTGGCCTTGAGCTCGTCAAACGTCTTGCGCTGGTAGTTCTTGACCACGTCGGAGATGAACTGCTCGGCGTGCAGGTACAGGATGCGCGCGTCGGGCTTGTCGGCCAACAGGGCATTGCCCACGGCGTTCATCAGGTGGGTCTTGCCCAGGCCCACGCCGCCGTAGATGAACAGCGGGTTGTACATGTGGCCGGGGGCGCCGGCCACGTGCAGGGCGGCGGTGCGTGCCATCTGGTTGGCGCGGCCGGGCACCAGGTTGTCGAAGGTGAGCCCCGGGTTCAGGCCCATGACCTGCGGGTGGCCGTTGCGGCGTTGTCCGCCATGCAGGCCGACCACGTTGTGCGGGTGCTCGCCCTGCTCGCTCAGCACCACGGTGTGCGGGCCGGCGCTGGGCGGCAGCGGGTTGATGCCGCCCTGGTAGTTGCCAGAGGCGCGGGCGGCCAGTGCGTTGGGCGGCAAGGCCGTGCCCATGGTGCCCAGGCTGTGCGGGCCCTGGGCATTGGGCGGCATCATGCTGGGGGCCGCGGGGCGCGCCATCGCCGGGCGGGCGGCCATGCTGATGTCCAGGCGCACCGGGCCATCGCTCACGCTGGCCAGGATGGCTTCTAGGCGAGTGCTGTACTGCGTGCGGATCCAGTCGAGGATGAAGCGGTTGGGCACGCGCACGTTGAGCACCGTGGTGTCGCCATCGCGCTGCACATCGGCAGGCGGCAGCGGACGGATCCAGGTGTTGTACTGCTGTTCTGGGAGTTCGGCGCGCAGCTTCTCGCAGCACTGGGCCCAGACGGCGTCCGGGCTGAAGTTGGGTGCCATCGGGGCACTGGGATCGACGCTGGAATCGGCGGCACTCATGTTGTGGACAAGTCCTTCCTTGGGCCGCAGATTCTACGCTGGCGCAGGGCAGTTTCCGACAGGTTATCCACAGACTTTGGCCTTGCGACCTGTGGCGATAACCCATTGACGGCTTGGGCGACTTCTGCTGTAATCCCGGGTTCGACCCGTTGTGAGTTAGGTGCGCCCTTGTCTGGCGCCCGGGCTTGCGGTGTGTCGGTACATGGCTTTCGGCAATCGATTCGCAAGCTGTCAACAAACCCGGTCTCGCATGGCGCCTTCGGTGCATGAAAGCCCGGAACATGAAAAACCCCTTCGTGGTCCGTTCGAACACCCGCCCCGGCGCCTGCCGGCTGTGTGGGCTTGATCGGGCGGCCGGGGGACTGAAGGATTCATCATGAAGCGTACTTACCAACCGTCCAAGACCCGCCGCGCCCGCACCCACGGCTTCCTGGTCCGCATGAAGACCAAGGGTGGCCGCAAGGTCATCAACGCCCGCCGCGCCAAGGGCCGCCAGCGTCTGGCTGTCTGATCGTCACCCGACGATGAGATGAGGCCGCCGGGCCGCTCCCACGCCTTGTTCGTGGGCGGCACGCATGTGGGTCTTGCCTCGACAGGCTGCATGGAGGTGCCCAGGAAACCCCTGGCGCTGCTCGGGCAGCCTGAATTTTTTGGATGGTTCCGAAAATCATCAGCAGCGCCGTGACCAGTCCTTGGCTCAGCCCCTTGGCTTTGCGGCCCCGCCTGTGCTCGGCCGATTTCCAGCAAGCCCTGGGCACACGGCCCGTGGCGCGCAGCGCGCATTTTTCCGTGCATTTCGCCGAGCCGTCGCTGGCGCGGCGTGCCCCCCGGACCACGGGGGACACGGTGCCTGAAGCCGACTTGTCAACAGGCCCCACCTCCGAGGTGGTCGAGCCTGTGGATGAAGTGCGCACTCACCACCACCGTGTGTGGCGGTTGGGGCTGGTCTTGCCCAAGCGCATGGCCAAGCGATCGGTCACCCGGTCGCTGATCAAGCACCAGGCCCGCCAGCTCTGGCGTGAGCATGCCGCTGCGCTCGAGCAGGCCGGTTGGCTCAGTGCCGAGCGCCCGGCGGGCAACTGGGTGCTGCGCCTGAAAGCGCCCTGGCCCGTCAAGGATTACCCCAGCGCGGCTTCCGAGCCGCTCAAGCTGGCGGTGCGCGCCGAGCTGCAGGCCATGCTGGCCCACTGCGTGAAAGCAGGGTGGCGCCGATGAAGCCCGTGCTGTGGTTCTTGTGGCTCAAGCAGGCCGGCGCCGCCTTGTCGCGTCTGGTCAATGCCTTGTTGATCGGGCTGGTACGGGGCTACCGCTTCTTCCTGAGCCCCTGGCTCGGGTCGGCCTGCCGTTTCACACCCACCTGTTCAGCCTACGCGCTCGATTCTTTGCAGCGACATGGCCCTGTGGCGGGCACTTATCTGACCGCGCGGCGTCTATTGCGCTGTCACCCGGGCTGCCCGGGTGGCCATGACCCGGCCCCTGAGCAGGCGCCGCGGCTGTTTTCTTTCCTGTCTTCCAATTCTTCTACGCCTAAAGCACCCCGCCCATGAATGATATGCGTCGGACCATTCTGTGGTCAGTCTTTGCGTTCTCGCTGCTGATGCTGTGGGACGGCTGGCTGCGCCACACCGGTCAGCCCTCCATGTTCGCGCCCGCGCCGGCGGCCTCCGTGGCCGAAGCGGCGTCTGGTGCGGCCAACCCCGCCTCAGGCGCCACGGATGCCGGATCGGTGCCCACGCCTTCGGGCACCGGTGCCAACAATGCGGGCGTGCCCGTGGCTGCCGCCACCGCCGCCTCGGGCGCCGTGCCGGGCGCCGCACCGGCCGCCCCACGCCAGCAACTGGTGCTGACCACCGACGTGCTGCGCGCCACGGTGGACACGCAGGGCGGCAACCTGGTCAAGGTGGAGCTGCTCAAGTACACCGACCAGGACCACCCTGAAAAACAGGTGCTGGTGCTGGACCCGGCCCACTCGTACGCAGCCCAGTCGGGCCTGGTGGGCGCCGCAGGCACCGACCTGCCCAACCACACCTCGGCCATGGCCCCGGTCACGGCCGAGCGGACCCTGGCCGATGGCCAGGATGCCCTGGTGCTCAAGCTCGAATCGGCCCCGATCAACGGCGTCAAGCGCGTGCTGACCTACAGCTTCCCGCGCGGCGGCTATGTGGTCGGTGTCAAGCAGGAGGTGGTCAACACCTCGGGCACCACGGTGCGCCCGCAGGTGTATGTGCAGCTGGTGCGTGATGGCGTGGTGCCGCATTCGTCCGGCTTCTTCGGTGCACCCACCTCATATGTGGGCCCGGCCTTCTACACGGCCAACTCCAAGTTCAAGAAGGTGGAGTTCAAGCACATCGACGACAACAGCACCGAGTTCGACAAGACGGCCAACAACGGCTGGGTGTCGGTGGTGCAGCATTACTTCGCGTCGGCCTGGCTGAACACGCAAGATACCTCGCGCGAGTTCTTCGCGCGCAAGCTGGGCCCCAACCTGTATGCCGTGGGCATGCTGTTCAACCTGGGCGATGTGGCCGGTGGCCAGAGCAAGGCCTTCGAGTCGCAGCTCTACGTGGGCCCGCAGGAAGAGAAAAAGCTCGAAGCCCTGGCCCCCGGCCTGGAGCTGGTCAAGGACTACGGCCTGGTGACCATCCTGGCCAAGCCGCTGTTCTGGCTGCTGTACTACATCCACAGCGTGCTGCAGAACTGGGGCTGGTCCATCGTGGCGCTGGTGGTGCTGCTCAAGGCCGCCTTCTACTGGCTCAACGCCAAGGCCTACCGTTCGATGGCCAAGATGAAGGCCATCAACCCGCGCATCCAGGAGATGCGTGAGCGCCTGAAGGACAAGCCGCAGCAGATGCAGCAGGAGATGATGAAGATTTACCGCGAGGAGAAGGTCAACCCGATCGGCGGCTGCCTGCCGATCATGATCCAGATCCCGGTGTTCATCGCGCTGTACTGGGTGCTGCTGTCGTCTGTCGAGATCCGCAACGCCCCGTGGATCGGCTGGATCACCGACCTGTCGGTGAAGGACCCGTACTTCGTGCTGCCGCTGCTGATGACCCTGTCCACGCTGCTGCAGACCTGGCTGAACCCCACGCCGCCGGACCCGCTGCAGGCCAAGATGATGTGGATCATGCCGCTGGTGTTCTCGGTGATGTTCTTCTTCTTCCCCGCCGGCCTGGTGCTGTACTGGCTGACGAACAACATCCTGTCGATCGCCCAGCAGTGGATGATCAACAAGCAGATCGAAGGGGCAACCCAGAAGGCCTGATCGGCCATCTGGTTCCCCCGCACAAAGGGCCCCATCCGGGGCCCTTTTTTCATGGCCGCGTGACCACGGTAAACGGTGTGCTTGTTTGCGATGCACCTTTTGTATGCAATCAGCGCACGCTTTTGTATGCAATTTATTTGTGCATTTGTATGCAATCTGGTGCGCCACGCGCGGTGACGAGGCGTTTTGGCCCTGAAAAGGGGACGAAATCCTTTGAAAACCAGCCAAAACAGGTTGGCACACCCATTGCGTTACAGACCTCACCGGCCACCCGGCCGCAGGAGGTCTCCCGATGTCCCTTGCACCGACGATTGAAGCGCAGCGCCTGGCCACGATGGCCGCGCAGGCCGACCTCGAACTGACCGGTCTGGTCAAACGCTATGGCGAAGGCGCTTCGGCCCCCGTGGCCGTGGACCACATCGACCTGAAGATCAAGGCGGGCCACTACTGCTGCCTGCTCGGCCCCTCAGGCTGTGGCAAGACCTCCACGCTGCGCATGATCGCCGGCCACGAGGACGCCAGCGCAGGCGACATCGTGCTGGGTGGGCGCAACATCACGCACCTGCCGGCCTCGGCCCGCGGCACCTCGATGATGTTCCAGAGCTATGCGCTGTTCCCGCACCTGAGCGCGCTGGACAACGTGGCCTTCAGCCTGAAGATGCGCGGCATGGGCAAGGCCGAGCGCCATGCCAAGGCGCAGGACCTGCTGCAACGCGTGTCGCTGGGCCATCTGGCGCAGCGCAAGCCGGCCGAGCTGTCGGGCGGGCAGCAGCAGCGTGTGGCACTGGCCCGCGCGCTGATCACCGAGCCGCGCGTGCTGCTGCTCGATGAGCCGCTGTCGGCGCTCGACCCGTTCCTGCGCATCAAGATGCGTGCGGAGCTGAAAGGCTGGCAGAAGAGCCTGGGCATGACCTTCATCCACGTGACCCACTCGCAGGAAGAGGCCATGGCCCTGGCCGACCAGGTGGTGGTGATGAACGCCGGCCGCATCGAGCAGAACGGCACGCCGCACGAGATCTTCAATGCGCCGCGCACCGAGTTCGTGGCGCGCTTCATCGGTGGGCACAACGTGATCGCAGCCGCAGGCGAACGCCTGGCCGTGCGCACCGACAAGACCCGGCTGAGCCGCGAGACCGAGGCCGGCGTCCCGTTGGGCAGCAGCCTGGACGCCACCGTGACCGGCGTCGAATACCAGGGCACCTATGTGCTGCTGACCCTGCAGTCGGGCGGGCAGGACAGCAACGAACTCAACGTGATGCTCAGCGAAGCGGCCTACCAGGCCACCCCCTGGCAGCCCGGCGACCCGGCGCGCGCGCACTGGGACGCCCACGACGTGCACCGCCTGGCGGCCTAGCCCTTCCCCTTCTTCTCTGTGTTTTCTGGTGTCGCGCCTGGCGCGACGCCCTGGCCTTCTGTTGCCTTCTTCTTTCCATTCGACCACGTCCATCACCCCTTCTTTCCTGGAGCCTGCACCATGTCCCACTCGACCGATGACTCACTGAAGAACGCCCTGCCCACGCTGGAGGCCTCGCGCCGCACCGTGCTCAAGACCGGCCTGATGGGCGCCACCGGCATCCTGGCCACGGGCCTGGCGCCCGCCGTGCACTCGGCCGACAAGATCACGCTGCGCTACCTGGGCACGGCCGTGAACCAGGACAAGACCATCGCCGAGAAATTCGAGGCCGACACGGGCATCAAGGTGCAGTACATCCCCGTGACCACGGACGATGTGACCAAGCGCGCCGTGACCGCGCCCAACAGCTTCGACCTGATCGACACCGAGTACTTCAGCCTCAAGAAGATCATCCCCACGGGCAACCTCAAGGGCATCGACGTCAAGCGCATCAAGAACGCCGACAAGATCACATCGCTGTTCACCAAGGGCGAAGTGGCCGGCAAGAAGGTGGGCGACCAGGGCACCGCGCCCAAGAAGGTGATGTTCCTCGAAGCCGAGAAGTCGAAGAAGTTCGCCACCAGCCCGACGCAGTTCATGACCCTGATCCCCACGGTCTACAACGCCGACACGCTGGGCATCCGCCCCGACCTGATCAAGCGCCCCATCACCAGCTGGAAGGAGCTGCTGAACCCCGAGTTCAAGGGCAAGGCCGCCATCCTCAACATCCCCTCCATCGGCATCATGGACGCGGCGATGGTGGTCGAGGCCATGGGCATCTACAAGTACCCCGACAAGGGCAACATGACCAAGAAGGAGATCGACCTCACGATCAAGACCTTGATCGAAGCCAAGAAGGCCGGCCAGTTCCGCAGCCTGTGGAAGGATTTCAACGAGTCGGTGAACCTGATGTCCTCCGGCGAGGTGGTGATCCAGTCGATGTGGTCGCCCGCCGTGACGGCCGTGCGCACCAAGGGCATTGCCTGCACTTTCCAGCCGTTGAAAGAGGGCTACCGCGCCTGGGCCGCCGGCTTCGGCGTGCCGGCCACGCTGAGCGGCAAGAAGCTCGATGCAGCCTACGAGTTCATCAACTGGTTCCTCGACGGCTGGGCCGGCGCCTACCTGAACCGCCAGGGCTACTACAGCGCCGTGCTGGAGACCGCCAAGGCCAAGATGGAAGCCTATGAGTGGGCTTACTGGATGGAAGGCAAGGCCGCCAGCCAGGACATCAAGTCGCCCACTGGCCAGGTGCTGGCCAAGGCCGGCGAGAAGCGCGATGGCGGCAGCTACGAAGACCGCATGGGCGGCATCGCCTGCTGGAACGCGATCATGGACGAGAACACGTACATGGTCCAGAAGTGGAACGAGTTCGTGGCCGCGTGAGGCGGGCCGCGCACCTGATCCCGAAGCGCGCGGCGCATGTCCGGCGCCGCGCATCCCTCCCCTTAGTCGATCCCTTGTTTCCCCACATCCTGGAGTGACCTTTCCATGAAGCACCTTTCCCTTCGTTCGCCTCTCCTCGCCATGGCCGTGCTGGCGGCCTGCAGTGCCGCACAGGCCCAGTCGTCCGTGACGCTGTACGGCGCGCTCGGCCTGGACGTGGTCAGCGCGAGCAATGTCTACACCGGCGCCACCAAGAAATCGCAGCTGCTGATCGAGGACAACGCCATCGTGAACTCTCGCATCGGCCTGCGCGGCACGGAAGACCTGGGCGGTGGCCTGAACGCCGTGTTCGGCCTGGAATCCACCGTGCACCCGGACACCGGCACGGCCGGCAACACCAGTGCCTACTGGAACCGCGGCGCCTTCGTCGGCCTGACCGGCAGCTTCGGCTCGATCAAGATCGGCCACCAGTGGGACGTGTCCGATGACCTGATGGGCAACTACTTCGTGTTCGCCTACTACTCGCCCTTCTTCTTCAGCGGCTTCGGCTCGCTGAGCAACTACTACGACAACGCGATCAAGTACAGCTCGCCCAAGATCGGCGGCTTCGAGGGCGGCCTGTTCTACGCGCTGGGCGAGAAGACGGTGAGCGGATCGGCCGGCAACTTCGCGCAGGCGGTGGGCACGTACACGGCGGGCCCCTTCAGCATAGGCCTGGTGGGCGACACGCTCAAGGCCGACGACGGCAGCGGCAACAAGGACGAGATGTGGGCCCTGGGTGCGGCCTACAACTTCGGCCCGGTCAAGCTGCGTGGCGGTTTTGCACGCACCGACGTCGAGATCGGCACGCCCTTCAAGGCCAACCTGATCGATGTGGGCGTGGACGTGCCCTTCAGCAACGTGGCGGGCATGTCGGCCGATTTCGTCAAGAAGGACGTGAAGAGCTCGGACGACGACACCGAGTACGTGCGCCTGCAGGGCTACTACAGGCTGTCCAAGCGCACCTCGCTCAACAGCAACCTGATCTTCCTGAAGAACTCGGGCAATGCGGATTTCGTCTGGTACGGCGATGGCTCGCCGGGCCAGAAGCAGACCATCTTCACCGTGGGCATCACCCACGCGTTCTGAACCCGCGGAGAACGGCATGAAATCACCCCCCTCCTGGTTGCAGGCCTTGCCCATGGGCGGGGTGTTCCTGCTGTTCTTCGCGATGCCGCTGCTGCTCATCGTGGCCGTGAGCTTCTGGCCCCAGAACGAGTACACGCTGGAGCCCGGCTTCACGCTGGACAACTACACCACGCTGTTCAGCGGCTGCGGCAGTACCGATGAGCTGTGCGTCACGGTCAAGACCTACCTGTCCACCCTGAAGTTCTGCTTCCTGGTGTGGCTCGCCACGCTGGTGCTGGGCTTCACGCTGGCCTATTTCGTGGCCTTCCACGTGCCCAGCCTGGCGGCGCAGACGGTGCTGTTCACCATCCTGACCATTCCGTTCTGGACCTCCAACGTGATCCGCATGATCTCGTGGATCCCGCTGCTGGGGCGCAATGGCCTGGTCAACCAGAGCCTGATGGGCGCGGGCATCACCGACCACCCGCTGGACTGGCTGCTGTACTCGGATTTCTCGGTGGTGCTGGCCTTCGTGCACCTCAACACCACCTTCATGATGGTGCCGATCTTCAACTCGATGATGAAGATCGACCGCTCGCTGCTGGAGGCCGCCGACGACTGCGGCGCCACGGCCTGGCAGACGCTGTGGAACGTGGTCGTGCCGCTGTGCCGCACGGGCATCCTGATCGGCTCGATCTTCGTGATCACGCTGGTGATGGGCGATTTCGTCACCGTGGGCGTGATGGGTGGCCAGCAGATCGCCTCGGTCGGCAAGACCATCCAGGTGCAGACCTCCTACCTGCAGTTCCCACTGGCCGCGGCCAACGCGGTGGTGCTGCTGGCGGTGGTGCTGCTCATCATCGCGGCGCTGAACCGCCTGGTCGATCTGCGCAAGGAGCTCTGACATGGCTGGAACCGTCAAGCGTCGCGGCCGGGGCTTCTGGCCCCTGGCCCTCATCTTCGGGCTGTACGTGCTGTTCCTGTACGGCCCGGTCATCACCATCTTCGTGCTGAGTTTCCAGGGGCCCGATGGGGGCCTGACCTTCCCGATGCAGGGTGCCTCGGTGCACTGGTACCAGGAGCTGTTCAAGGGCCTGGGCGTGGTCGACATCGGCGCGGCACTGCGGCGCTCGCTGGCGCTGGGCGCCGTGGTGATGGGCCTGACCGTGCTGATCTCGCTGCTGGCCGGCCTGGCCTTCCGCAAGGGGCTCAAGGGTGGCGGCCTGCTGTTCTACACCTCGGTGGCCAGCCTGATCATGCCCTCCATCATCATCTCGCTGGGCATCGGCCTGCAGTTCCGTCTGTTCGACGGCATCGTGAAAGGCCTGCTCGAGCGCTGGGAATGGACCGAGTTGCTCGAAACCTACACCACGCTGATGGGCCTGTACACCTCGGGCCTGGGCGCGCACCTGACCTGGACCCTGCCCTTCGGCATGCTGATCATGTTCGCGGTGTTCAACCGTTTCAACCCAGCCTATGAAGAAGCCGCGCGCGACCTGGGCGCCTCGCCCTGGCAGGCGTTGCGCCACGTGGTGCTGCCCCTGATCGGGCCATCGCTGGTGGGCGTGGGCATGTTCGGCTTCACCCTCAGCTGGGACGAGATCGCGCGCTCGTCGCAGGCCATCGGCGATCTCAACACCTTGCCGCTGGAACTGCAGGGCCTGACCACCACGGTGACCACGCCTTCCATCTACGCATTGGGCACGCTGACCACGGTGGTGTCGCTGCTGGTGATCTTCGCCACGTTGGCTGCCGTGTGGCTGCTGCGTGCCCGCACCGCTGGCACGGCCCGTGCTCATTGACCGGGCCTGAGGCCGGATACCGAGAAAGACAAGACATGAGCGAGCAGAAAACGCAGGCCGGCACGCCGCCCAGCGATGAGGAGATCCACCAGCGCTTCATCGAGGCCATCATCGACCAGCGTTTGCTGCCCGGCACCAAGCTGGTCGAAGACAAGCTGGGCCAGGCCTTCGGCGTGTCGCGCACGCGGGTGCGCCAGGTGCTGATCCGGCTGGCGCAGGAGCAGGTGGTCACCCTGGAGCCCAACAAGGGTGCCAGCGTGGCCCAGCCCTCCATCGAGGATGCGCGCGAGGTGTTCGAGGCGCGTGCCCTGGTCGAGGCCGTGCTGGTGGGCCGTTTCATCGAGCGGGCCACGCCCGCTGATCTGCAGGCCCTGGAGGAATGCATCGAGGCCGAGGAAGAAGCCCGCCGCGAGGGCGACCATGCCACGGCGCTGCGCCTGTCGGGGCGCTTTCACCTGATGATCGCCGAGGTGTCCGGCCACCAGACCTTCGCGCGCATGCTGGCCATGCTGATCTCGCGCACGTCGCTGATCCTGATGAGCTATGCGCCGCTGGCCAGGTCCGAGCGCCAGGCCCTGGCCGCCGTGCCGGCACGCTGGGTGGACGCCTGCCGCTGCAATGCCCACCGGGGCGTGCTGACGGCGCTTCGCGAGGCGCGCCGGCCACGCGCCGGCATGGCCGATGTGGCCACCTGGCTGAGCGAGGCCCAGCAGCGCATGCGCGAGCACCTGGGTGACATGGAGGCAGGGTTGTGCTTCAACCTGCCCGACGCACCCTCGGCCGATGTGGTCGACTTGTTCAGCCAAGCCCCTGCCAGCGGCAGGCGCCCGCGCCGCACCGTGCCGGCGCCCAACAAGGGTTGAATGCCATGTCCCATGTGCTGCTGATCAATCCCAACACCAGCACCGAAGTCACCGTGCGCCTGCTCGATCAGTTGCGGCCCTGGTGTCCGCCGGGGGCTGAACTGGTTGGTCTGACCGCCGGCTTCGGCGAGCCCTACATCGCCACCGAGGCGGCCTATGTGGTGGCTGGCCACGCCGTGCTGGAGGCCTTTCACCACCATGTGGACGAGCATGGCCTGCCGCGCGCGGTGCTGGTGGGCTGCTTCGGTGATCCGGCCGTGTGGGCCCTGCGCGCCGAGGCCCCCGAGGTGCCCGTGATGGGCCTGGCCGAGGCGGCGATGCGCGAGGCGAAGGCGCTGGGCCCCTTCGCCGTGGTCACCGGCGGCCACGCCTGGGGCCCGATGCTGGAGCGCCTGGCGCGCGGCCTGGGCCTGGGCGGTGCGGAGGGCTTGCAGCAGGTGCACACGGTCGAGGCCAGTGGCGGTGAACTGGCCGCCGACCCCGGGGCCGCATCGGCCCTGCTGCGCGATGCCTGCGTGATGGTGGCGCAGGGCGCACCGCGCCCGGCGGCGGTGGTGCTGGGGGGCGCCGTGCTGGGCGGCTGGGCCGCGCCGATCGCGCCGCTGCTGCCCTGCCCGCTGATCGACAACGTGGAAGCGGGCGGGCGCTGGCTGGGTCAGGTGCTCAGCCAGCCTACCGAACCGAACCATGTCGTGGCGGACGGCGTGGGCTGAGCCGGGGGCTCTTGCCGAGGCGCTCAGCCCCGCTGGCGGTGGCGCGAGACAGCCAGCATGCCCAGACCTGTGGCCAGCAAGGCCCAGGTGGAAGGTTCGGGCACGACACCGGCTTGCAGTTGCAGCGTGGGCGCCGCACCGAGGTCCGTCCAGGCGCTGACGCTGATGGTGCCATTGGCGCCGAAGCGCACGCCACCCGGATTGCTCAGGTAGATGGTGCCGTTGGTGTCCAGGCCCACCGTGGTGGATGACGCAGGCTGTGTGATCGTCAGTTGGCTGCCGGTGTGCGAAGACGGCTGGCTGAAGACCACGGCGCTGCCCGGCAGCAGCGTCAGCTCAGAGGTGTTGACCGGTGTCGGAAAGGCGCCGGTGGTGCTGTCCCAGCTCTCGATGACCACGGTGTCGCCTTGCAATTGGATCGAGCCCTGGCTGTCGACCACCGGGGCGTACAAGGCCAGCGAGTCGGCCTGGAGCAGGACATCGGCCAGCGTGATGCTGGTGTCGCTGTAGAGGCTCAAGGCCCCCTCGGACACGATGGAGCCGCCCGAGATGCTGAGCGCGCCCTGGCAGTCGATCCGCAGGCCGGAGCCCAGTGCGTTGAGTGCCAGGCTCTGCGAGCAGCTGATGGTGGTGTTCACGGAGGCGGCATGGGCGCCGCCTGCCAGCATGGATGCAGCCAGAACCAGGCCGCGCATCGTCATCGATCGCATGTGTGTCTCCCTTGTGTGTACCGAGCCCTCCTTGCTGGACAGGCTTCAAGCGTGAAGGAGTGTAAAGAAATCGTTCCACGCCATGTGTGAAACGCCGTATCGTGCGATCTGCACCCCCGTGAACGAGGGGCTTTCAGAAGATTTCGCGTAGAAACCCTTTTGACGGTTTTACGTATGAAGGGTAAAACTATCAATGTCAGGGGGCTGATAGCAAAACCGAAAGGTCAAGCACATGCGCAGGCTGTTGTTGAGCTGGGCATTCTTGGGTATCGCCGTGTCGTTGGGGATCTGGTCCACCATCGCGCTTGATTACGACCAGAACAAGGTTGTGCTGTACTACCTGTTCCCCTATTTCGCCTTGGCCACAGCCCTGCAATACCTCTGGCCGGAGCAGTCCAATGAGTTCGCCCCGGGCGAGATCTGGACAGACATCCTCAACAACATTGGCCTGCTGATGGTGACCGCCTTCCAGGGTGTCGTCGTGCACTGGATGGCAGAGGGCGGGCATGGCCTGCTGTTCCAGTGGGGCTGGGTGTCCATGTCGTTCTCGGCGCACAACCTGCCCATGTGGGCGCAGGTGCTGGTGGCCTGGCTGGTGTTCGACTTCATGTTCTACGTCACGCACCGCATCGCGCACGAGGTCGATTTCTTCTGGCGCTTTCACAGCGTGCACCACAGCGCCAACCGGCTGAGCTTCCTCAACGCCAGCCGGGTGCACCCCGTCGATATCATCTGGCGCCGCCTGGTGCCGCTGTTCGTGGCCTACCAGACCGGCGTGAGCGCCAACGCCATGATCATGGCCAACACCATCGGCGCCGTGCTGGCCGTGATCACGCACCTGAACGTGGACTTCCGCTTCGGCGTGCTGAACTACGTGTTCGGCTCCAACGAGGTGCACCGCTGGCACCACTCCAACAAGATCGAAGAGGCCAAGAACTTCTCGGTGGTGATGATCTGGGACCACCTCTTCGGCACCTTTGTCTACAAGCCCCAGGGCCAGGAGCGTCCGGAAAAGATGGGCCTGTTCAACGAGCTCTACTACCCGCAGCACAACTTCTGGGGTCAGTTGCTGATCCCCTTCGCCTGGAAACGCTGGAAGGCCCGCCAAGCCGCGGCCCAGCAGGATGCAGTGGCCACCGAACCCGCTTTTGTCGACACCTTGCCCGCGCAGCGGGCGCAGACGGACAAGGGCAATCAACTGGCGGTCTGAGCCGCGCGGCGCGCCCATCGCCGACAATGAAGGCCTGGCCGCCGCTTCCTGGCGGCAGGTCTCCAGGAGTCGAGCAGCAAGATGGCGTGGACCGATCGAAACAGCCCCATCGTGGCCGTGGCCACGGCCCCCGGGCGTGGTGCCGTGGGCATGGTGCGCGTGTCCGGCCGCGGGCTGGCGCCGCTGGCCCGGGCGCTGACGGGCCGCGATCTGGCCCCTCGCCATGCCACCTATGGCCCTCTGCGCGATGCGCGCGGCGAGGCCATCGACCACGGCCTGGCCATCTTCTTTCCAGGCCCGAACAGCTACACCGGCGAAGACGTGCTGGAGCTGCAGGCCCACGGCGGCCCCGTGGTGCTGCAGCTGCTGGTGGCGCGCTGCCTTGAAGCGGCTGCCGGCCTTGACGGCCTCACCGGCCAGCCCTTGCTGCCCGGCCTGCGCCTGGCCGAGCCGGGCGAGTTCACCGAGCGTGCCTTCCTCAACGACAAGATCGACCTGGCCCAGGCCGAGGCCATTGCCGACCTGATCGACGCCAGCACCGAGGCTGCCGCGCGCTCGGCCAGCCGCTCGCTGGGCGGCGCGTTCTCAGGCGAGGTCAACCACCTGCGCGATCGCCTGATCGAGCTGCGCATGCTGGTCGAGGCCACGCTGGATTTCCCGGAAGAAGAGATCGACTTCCTGGAGAAAGCCCGCGCCCGCGAGCGCCTGGACAAGGTGGCCGAGGCGGTGGACAGCGTGCTGGCCCACGCCCGCCAGGGCGCCCTGCTGCGCGAAGGCCTGCAGGTGGTGCTGGCCGGCCAGCCCAATGCGGGCAAGAGCTCGCTGCTCAACGCGCTGGCCGGGGCCGAGCTGGCCATCGTCACGCCGATTGCGGGCACCACGCGCGACAAGGTCAGCGAGACCATCCAGATCGAAGGCGTGCCGCTGAAAGTGATCGACACCGCCGGCCTGCGGGCCGAGCACGAGGCCAGTGACGAGGTCGAGCGCATCGGCATGGCACGCAGCTGGGAGGCCATCGGCCAGGCCGATGTGGTGCTGTTCCTGCACGACCTGACGCGGGTGCATGAACAAGCCTATGCGCAGGCCGATGCCGACATCGCACAGCGCCTGGCAGAAGCCGTGGGCGAGCGTGTGCCGGTGCTGCATGTGCTCAACAAGGCCGATGCGGCAGATGCCGACGCGGTGGCCGCGCATCTGGCGGCCGACCTGGCGCCGCATGGCGAACGGGTGGCTCTGTCAGCGCGCACGGGTGAAGGGCTGGCGCCCCTGCGCCACGAGTTGCTGACGCTGGCCGGCTGGCAGCACAACGCCGAAGGCGTGTTCATCGCAAGGCAGCGGCATGTGCAGGCCCTGCGTGAAGCGCGTGGCCACCTGGAAGTGGCTCAGCTGCATGCGGCGCAGGCCGATGGGGCGCTGGATCTGCTGGCCGAAGAGTTGCGGCTGGCGCATGACGCGCTGGGCCGCATCACCGGGGCGTTCTCGGCCGATGACCTGCTGGGAGAAATCTTCAGCAGGTTCTGCATTGGCAAGTAGATCCTTGTCTGCCGATGTTGGGGATGGCTAGAGCCATATAGCCCCCCTTTGGGTGCCCACAACAGCGGGAGTTACAGCCGGCCGGTCGTGGCCTACGATCCAGGCTTACCCCCTGGAGCTGATCATGGTCAACACCCTCAATGCAGTTCCGCGGCTCGATGCACTCGCCAGTGCCTTGAGCCAGGCCTGGGCTCGGCTGAGCCAACGACAGTTCGAACCGCTGGCCAGATGGAAGCTCATGCATGTTGATCGTGACGGCGAGCTCCAGAGCGTCATCGTTGATGTTCTGGAAGCGGTGCCATTGGAGCGCTTGATCCTGGTGCGCCGCAGCCCAGAAGACGAGCCCTTGGTCATCAAGACCAGCCGTGTCGTTGAAGCTGTCGATGTGCAAACAGGCCAGAAGGTGATGTTGGACCGTTGGCTTGTCGACGCCGGGCTGGCGCAGTGCCCCGAAGACGTTCGTCCTGACAGCTGGATCCACTGAAGTACCCACAGCCATTGCAACCTTCAAGGAGTGCATGATGAAGACTGGTACCCGGCGCGGGCACAAGCTGCTCGCTGGCGTGATCGGAATTGGTTTTGCCCTCTGGGGATGGTCCGCCTCGGCGCAGGTGTGCTGCCCTGCAGGGTGCGTGCAAGATGCCACACGTTGCGTGAGAGCAGATGCAACACGAGCGAGTTGCCCTGTGGTGAGCTGCGCCAAGGGGCCTCCCAGTGGCCGCGCCACCACTGGTGGAGGCTCTGGCCACGGCTCGGGCCGGGCACCGGCTGGCTCATCCGGTGGCGGACGCATTTGCCAGTACGCGCCGGGCCAAGAGAGGCTCCCACCCGGCAGCTTCATCAAGACCTGCTCGTCGGTGAACTATCAGTGCACGAACAGCAAAGACACCCTCAGCGCCCTGTGCAAGGACAAGAGGGGACAGCTGAAGAAGTCCAAGATCCAGGGACCGTCCACCTGCGCAGATGTGGTCAACCGCGACGGCAAGCTTGTTTGCGCCAAGCGGCGTCACTACATCCCCCTCTAGTCAGTCACCGCCCTACTGCCGTCTCGTTGTTCGCACTGAGCGCAGTCAGCGTCTGCCGAGCGCCGAGGCAATCGGATGCTTGCGCTTGACGGAGGTAGATGCCCACACAAGGGCGGTGACCGACAACAGGATGCCGCTCACCAACCCCCCGATCGCCAACAATCCCGACGGGGTGACGCGGGCCTTCACCTGCATCGATGCCTTGCCAGCGCCGGCGGCAATTTCGGCGGTCTGCGGTTTCGACAAAATCGTGTTGTTCAACTTGGCCATGGTGGTGCCCGTAGGTTCGTGATGCATTGGCCAGAGCAACGCGCGTTCCCGGCAGCGCCAAGCCCAAGTGCCGTAGGCGCTCACTGACGCGCGTTCGCGCCTCTGACCTATAGCCAACCTCTGCGCGGCGGGCTCTAATGCCTCATGGGCCGCAAGAGCCCCGCTGAGGAGACCACAATGAACCCCAAGAGACCGTTCCTGATCGTGGTGATCGTCGCTGCCATGGCGCTGGTTGCCTTTCTGACGCTCTCCGGAAGGGACAAGGCAGACGCCGTTCCAGCCATGGCGATCCCTGAGGCCAGGTAACGGCCACCCCTTGAGAGGGATGGCGCTGCAAGGCTTGCCATCGACACTCTCTGATGGCAAGACGGGCCAGATCATCATCGACAGAGCCATCGGCATTGCGGACGCCGCTTGTGGAACAGGACTGTCGTTGAAGATCGTCGGCTGGGTGGCCGGCGCTCAGGATCTGAACCCTGCCGACAGGCCTCTGCAGCGGACAGTGATGAAGTGCCTGATGGGTTTGACTTCTGCTTTCAGGCTCTCAGGCAGCTTTAGCTTCTTTTCCAGACGCTTCAGGCAGGTTTGTTCTTCAGCTTGCCCTTGGGCGCGACCGAGGTCATCGGTGCAATGGGCCGGGTGGACGTGCTCGACGATTCCTTTGGCGGACTGGTGTCCTTCTTGGGCTTCTTCGACATCTTGTTGCTGCGTTGTTCGCCTTTTGGCATGTGGAGCTCCTCGTTGAGTAGCGTCATGTTACCCGGGCTGCAGGCTACTTCCTTCGCGCTGGCTTGGTCTTGACGGCAGATGTGTTGAGCGCCACAGCCGCCTGGATCAGGGCCTTGAACGCGGCCTCGTCAATGCGCTGCCCTTCATGGATGTCGATGGCGCGCCGCGTGTTGCCGTCGAGGCTGGCGTTGAACAGGCCGGTGGGATCCGGCAGCGAGGCCCCTTTGGCGAAGGTCAGCTTCACGGCCGACTTGTAGGTCTCGCCAGTGCAGAGAATGCCATCGTGGGACCACACCGGCGTGCCGCGCCATTTCAGCTCTTCGAGCACGTCTGGATCCGCCTCATGGATGAGTGCACGCACCTCTTGCAAGGTTTCGCCGCGCCAGTCGGCGAGCTCGGCCATCTTCTGGTCGATCAATGCCGAGGCCGAGGGGCCATCATTTGAATCAGGGGTGGGCATGCAGGCCTCCGAAAAGGTTCGTCACCAGAAGCCGTCGTCGCCACGCTCACGCACCAGCTTCACGCTGCGCTCGGCGATCTGGCGAATGAGTGCCTCCGGCAGGGGCTCAGAGTACGGAAGCTTGAGCGTGCCCTTGGTGGTCTGGCGCGGGGGCAGCTCGTCTCGGAACGCCTCCAGCGCCGCGGCTGGCGGGGCAAAGCTGCAGTGGGCCTTGTGCGCTGAAAAGGCGAACACGAAGCGGGGCTCCACGAAGAACGGGGTGCCCCACTTGATCGCCTCTTGCGCGTCCGGTGCCACGCTCTTGAGCAAGGCGTACAACTGCCGAAGCGGGGGCTGGCCTTCAGCAGGCGCGGCCTGGATGTACTCGGCAATGGTGGTCGGCTTGCTGGCCATGTCATCCGCCCTCACGTGCTCATGCCCTCACGGACGCGGGGCGGTGTGTGGACTTTAACGGCTCTCGGCGGGCGGCAGGGCCACCAGCTTGTTGACGTCGAAGCCTTGCTCGGTCAAGCGCGCCTTGATGGCCGCCAGGTCTTGTGCGGGCAAGGTGGGCGTGCGCGCCAGGATCCACAGGTATTCACGCGTGGGCTCGCTGACCACGCTGTAGCGGTAGTCGTCGGCCAGCTGCACCACCCAGTACGGGGCCCACACGCCCGGGAACCACGAGACGATGGCCGGCGCGAAACGCACCTCCAGCCGGGCGGTGCTCACGGGCTCTTCCAGCGGGATGCCCAGCAGGCGCTTTTGCTGCAGGCGGGCACGGCCCACCACGTCGTCCACCTTGCCATCGACTGTGCGGCAGCGGTTGGTCACTTCCACCTGGCCATGGGCCAGCAGCTTGTAGTCGGCGGTCACGTCGCTGGTGCACTGCTTCTGGAAGCGGTTGGGGTAGTAGGCGATCTGGTACCAGTGGCCCATGTAGCGGTTGATGTCCACCGAGGGCACGCTTTGCAGGGGCCCAGCGGCTGCGGCCAGGGCGTGGCTGCCGGCGAACAGGGCCAGGGCGGCGACGAGCGAGGCGCGCCAGGGTGAGGGCAGGCGAGGGGTCATGCTCTTGTCTCCGTGGTGCGATGCAATGGCACGTTCTAGCAAGCCTTGAGCGCGCGCGACGTGAGCACTTGTAGTGACCCTGCCGCCGCCCGGCCTAAGCTTGATGTCTGATAGTGGAGGCCGATGACCAGCACGCCCACGCCCACCGAGACGCTCAAGAAGTACCTGCCCTGGCTGGTGGCCACGGCCCTGTTCATGGAGCAGTTGGACGCCACCATCGTCAACACCGCCATCCCGTCGATGGCCGTGAGCCTGCAGGCCACGCCCCTCAGCCTCAAGGCCGTGGTCAGCAGCTACATCCTGAGCCTGGCGGTGGGCATCCCGGTCAGCGGCTGGATGGCAGATCGCTTCGGCACGCGGCGCGTGTTCGGCGGGGCGGTGCTGCTCTTCACGATCGCGTCGGTGCTGTGCGGCTTGGCCGTGAACGTGCCCATGCTGGTGGCCGCGCGCATCCTGCAGGGGCTGGGCGCGGCGATGATGATGCCGGTGGGGCGCCTGTGCATCATCCGCACCTTCCCGAAATCCGAGCTGCTGGGCGCGATGAACTTCGTGATCATCCCGGCGCTGATCGGGCCGCTGCTGGGCCCCACGGTGGGCGGCCTGATCGTGCACTGGCTGTCGTGGCGCGAGATCTTCTTCGTCAACGTGCCGGTGGGCGTGCTGGCGCTGTGGCTGATCTACAAGCACATGCCCGATTACAAGGGCGACCGCCGCCGCCCGCTCGATGTCATCGGCCTGGTGCTGTTCGGCACGGGCGCGGCCCTGCTGTCATGGCTGCTGGAGGTGTTCGGCGAGCACCGGCTCGACGTCACGTCGGAAGCGGTGCTGCTGGTGCTCTCGCTCTCCTTGCTCGGAGCCTATGTCTGGCATGCCCTGCGCGAGCCCTTCCCCTTGCTCAAGCTGGCGCTGTTCAAGGTGCGCACCTTCCGCGTGTCGGTGGTCGGCGGCTTCGTGACGCGGCTGGGCATCGGGGGCCTGCCCTTCCTGCTGCCATTGCTCTACCAGCTGGGCCTGGGCATGCCGGCGTGGCAGTCGGGGCTGTTGATGATGCCGGCGGCGCTGGGCGCCATGGGCATGAAGCTGGTGGCCGGGCGCCTGCTCAAGCGCCTGGGTTACCGCCAGGTGCTGACCGTGAACACCGTGCTGATCGGCATCACCATCGGCATGTTCTCGCTGATCGAGCTGGGCACGCCGATCTGGGCCATTGTGCTGCTGGGTCTGGCGCAGGGCCTGTTCAACTCGCTGCAGTTCAGCAGCATGAACACCATGGCCTATGCCGATGTGGACGCGGCTGACTCCAGCATGGCCAGCACCATCGCCAGTTCCATGCAGCAGATGTCGATGAGCTTCGGCCTGGCCTTCGGCACCTTGGTGGTGGGCTGGTACCTGGGCGACATGGCGCAGAGCGACCGCTTCGCGGTGATGCACGCGCTGGACCACGCCTTCCTGACGATGGCGGGGCTGACGGTGTTGTCGTCGTTGAGCTTCTGGGCCCTCAAGCCCGGAGACGGTGCCAGCGTGAGCCAGGGCGATGGCGCGCCCAGGCTGCGGCAGGCGGTGGCTGCGGACAAGGCCGAGGGCGGCGCTTCGCCGGTCTGAGGGAATCCGCCAGACCGGCCCTACAACCGGCTGGTCATAATGCGGGCCTGAGCGGTCAGATGTTGAGGCCGCCATTTTTCAGGGGGAATCCATCATGAAGAACTTCCACACGCTGGCGGCCCTGGCCGCCTTGGCGGCGCTTGGTGCGCTCGGCGGTTGCGCCACCGAATCGTCGCAGGCCCTGGTCGTGCCCCAGGTCCAGTCTGCCGGCCAGCCCTACAGCGGTCCGCGTTCGCCCATCGCCGTCGGCAAGTTTGATAACCGTTCCAGCTACATGCGTGGCATCTTTTCCGATGGCGTGGACCGGCTGGGTGGCCAGGCCAAGACCATCCTGGTCACGCATCTGCAGCAGACCAACCGCTTCAACGTGCTCGACCGGGACAACTTGGCTGAGATCAAACAGGAAGCCGGCTTCAAGGGCCAGGCCAGCAAGCCCAAGGGCGCCGACTATGTCGTCACGGGTGACGTGACCGAGTTCGGCCGCAAGGAGGTGGGTGACCAGCAGCTGTTCGGCATCCTGGGCCGCGGCAAGTCGCAGATCGCCTACGCCAAGGTCGCGCTGAACATCGTCGACATCTCGACCTCCGAGGTGGTGTATTCCACCCAGGGCGCCGGTGAGTACAGCCTGTCCAACCGCGAGATCGTCGGCTTCGGCGGCACGGCCAGCTACGACTCCACGCTCAACGGCAAGGTGCTTGATCTGGCCATGCGCGAGGCCGTGAACAAGCTGGTCACAGCCATCGATTCAGGCGCCTGGAAGCCTGCCAAGTAAGGCCTGGGTTCTCGGCCCGAGGCGGTGCCCGTATGGCAACGCCGCGGTGATCTGTCTCATCGGAAGAATCACATGATGTACCTTGTGAAGAAGGCCTGCGCGTACACGGCCATGTCATTGGCCGCCTTGCTGGTGGGTTGCGCCGCGCCCAAGCCCCTGTACCAATGGGAGGGCTACCAGGCCCAGGTCTACAACTACCTGCGCGCCCAGGGCTCCACGGGGCCGGAGGCCCAGATCGCGGCGCTGGAACAGGGCTTCCAGAAGATCCGTGCCCAAGGCGGCACGCCGCCGCCGGGCTACCACGCCCACCTGGGATTGCTGTACCTGCAGGTCGGCAAGGACGACCAGGCCGTGCAAGAGCTGCGCACCGAGAAGGCGCTGTTCCCGGAGTCGGCCGGCTACATGGATTTCCTGCTGGCCAAGGCCCAGAAAAAGTGAAGGGGTGACGTGATGCACACGACAAGCACAAGACTGTTGAAGCTCGCCACGGTCATGCTGGCGGCAGGCCTGTTCACGGGCTGCGCCACGCAGAACCGGGCCTATGACTACAGCGCGTTCAAGCAAAGCCGCCCCAGGTCCATCCTGGTGCTGCCGCCGCTGAACCAGTCACCTGACGTGAACGCGACGGCCAGCATGCTGGCCCAGATGACCTACCCTCTGGCCGAATCCGGCTACTACGTGCTGCCGGTGGCCCTGGTCAGCGAGACCTTCAAGAACAACGGCTTGCACAACGCCGGTGAGATCCACGAGGTGTCGACCGCGAAGCTGCGTGAGATCTTCGGGGCCGACGCGGCCTTGTATGTGGCGGTCACGCGCTACGGTGCCACCTACACGGTGTTCGACAGCTCGGCAGTCGTGTCCGCCACGGGCAAGCTGGTGGATCTGAAGAGCGGCACGACCCTGTGGGAGGGGTCGGCCACGGCGTCCAACAGCGAAGGCGGCAACAACAACCAGGGTGGTCTGGTCGGCCTGCTGGTGGCGGCGGTGGTCAAGCAGATCATGAACAACGTCACCGATGCCAGCCACCCCGTGGCCGGCATCACCAGCCAGCGCCTGCTGGTGGCCGGGCGGCCCAACGGCATGCTCTACGGCCCACGCTCTCCGAACTACGAGAAGGACTGAGGGCCTGCCAAGGGTCAGGGCGCGGTCACGTTCCGTGGCACGGCAGCCAGCAGGCGCAGGCCTTCATCCCTGGCCAGCGCCTTGCGCCGTGCTTCGTCGGGCTCGATGTCCGCCAGCAGGGCCGCCATGGCCTTCTGGGCGTCCTGGATGCCCATGTCCTGGTGGCGCAGGCGCTCGGGCAGGTCGGCCATCAGGGCCTTGGCCAATGCCTGGCGCTGGGCGCTGTTGGCATCCGTTCTGGGCAGGGCTTCCCAGGTTTCGAACTGCTTGTTGAAGCGCAGCGAGTTGACCAGGCGGGTGAGCTCGGGCCCCGGCGTGGCGTGCTGCGAGGCCACCCCCTTGAGCATGTCCCACTCCATGGGCGAGACATAGGGCGGGCGCTCCGTGACGGGGCCGGTGATGGGTTTGAGCACCGGGTCTTGTGCCAGGGCCTGGTTGGCCTGGGCCAGGTCGGCCGATGCGATGCGCACCGCCTCGGCACTGGTGGCCAGGGCCGGCACGGAGGCGGAAGACGCCATGGGCACAGGCGAGGACGCCTGCGATGCAGGGCTGGCCGAGGCCGCCGTGGCGGGTGCCTGATCGGCCGGTGTGCCGAACCAGTACACGCCCGCGGCGATGGCCGCGGCCAGGGCGATGCCGCCCAGGGTGAACAGCCCGGCCTTGCCGGACGACGGAATGCGGTGTGTGAGCGCCATGTGTGGGTTCCAGGCGATGCGAGCCAGCGTGATGATCCATGAAAAAAGCACCACGCGCGTGCCCTGGCCCTTCAGGGCGCCAGACCCGCGCGTGGTGCGAGACCCCTGAAAGGGATCAGAAGCGCTTCGGTGCCGGGGGCGACACGGTGAAGCTGTAGGTCTGGCCGCTGCCCGACATCATGGTCGACAGGATGGCCGAGATGGCGCAGCCCTTGATCTGCGGGAAGGTGGTGGTGCCGGTGAACACCAGCTTGCCATTGCCCATCGACGACACCGGGCCCTGGAAGTCGATCGGGAAGGCGACCGGCGTGACGGTCTTGCACTCACCGAACGGCAGTCCCAGCACCGAGGTGACGGTGATGTCGGCGTAGGCCGTGCCCTTGATCCTCAGGATCCCGCTGTTGTCCAGCGACACGGTGCCGGTGGCGCTGCCCACCGGGGTGATGCGCAGGCCCACGTTGGCCGGGATGCCGATGATGCTGAGCGTCTGCTTGAAGTCAGGCACCGAGAGGGCACCGTTCAGGCGGCCGGCGGTGATGTCGGCGTCGGCCGTGAAGGTCGAGGTGGCCGGCAGGGTCACGGTCTGCTTGAGCGTCTTCAGGCCCACCGTGGCGTTGAGGCCCCATTCCTTGAGCGAGACCACGAAGTTGCCGCCGCCGGGGTTGGCGGTGGATTGCGGCTCAGGGCCGTTGTTGCCGCAGTTGTTGGGCGCGGCCGTCTTGCCGGCGATGCGGTCGGCCACCCAGGACAGCACGTAGGGCGCACCCTGGAACTGCGTGGCGATGTGCTCGCTGGGGAACAGGTCGAAGGTCACGCTGGTGGCGCGCGCGCAGTACTTCTTCTTGAGCGCCAGGGCCTGGTCCAGCGGGATGAACTCGTCGGCCTGGCCGTGGTACTGGTACAGCGGTGCCGTGATGGTGTTGCCGCCCAGGTCCTGCGCGGTCAGGGCCTCGTTGATCGAGGGCACGGTCATCAGCGATTCGAGCGAGCGGTTGTTCACCGTGTACTCGGACAGCTCGTGGTTCATGAAGGTGAACATCGACTCGAACACGCACTGCTGCTTGCCCTGGTTGATGGCGGCCTTGCCGGTCTCGCTGGCCAGGGTGTCGAGGGGGATCTTGTCGGGGTACTGCTGGGCCAGGCCGATCACGCCGCCGAACATGAAGCCCGAGCCGGCGCTGCCGTCCAGGAAGCGGGCGGTGCGCTTGAAATCGCCCGGCACGCCGCCGGCAGCCACGCCCACCAGCTTGATGTTGGGGGCATAGGTGGGTTGCAGCTGGCCCGCCCAGGCGGCCGATTGGCCACCCTGCGAGTAGCCCCACACCGCCACCTTGGCGTTGGTGCTCAGGCCGCCGAAGGGGATCTTCTGGGCGGCGGTGACGATGTCCAGCACGGCGTTGCCCTGCGAGGCGCCGGCCAGGTAGGTGGGCGTGGCGCCGTTGGTGTAGCCCTGGTAGTCGGACACCAGCACGGCATAGCCGGCCTTCAGTGCGGCGACGATGTTGGCGTTTTCATAGTCGGTGCCGGCGGCCATCTGCAGCGAAGGCGCGCAGCTCTGGGCCAGGCCGTGCGTGCCGACGGCGTACGACACGATGGGGCGGGCGGTGAGGCTCAGCCAGATGCCCTTGGGCACCAGCACCGTGCCGGTGACCACGTTGGCCGCGCCGCGTGAATCGGTGGAGCGGTACATCACGTTCCACGCGTTGACGGCCGGGGCATCGGTGCCCAGGCTGACGGTGGTGCTGCGGTAGGAGATCAGGTCACCGTGGTTGCCGGTGATGACGGCGGGCGGCGTGTAGAAGGCCATGCCGGCCGGGCCTTGCGTGGCGGCATGGGCATTTGAAGCGGCCAGCGCGATGGCGGCCAGGGGCACGGCCAGGCGGTGTGAAGGGAAGCGGGTTTTCATGTGTTTCTCCACGGGTTGTAGTTGACATCCAAGCTCGATCAACCGACGTTTGAATTAATGCTTGACGTTGATCGGGTCATGGAATTGTCGGGAAATGTCCCCGGGGCAGAGGCGCGTGCTTGCGCGCAGAAGCGCCTGAAAAGGGCGCATAAAAGCGACGAACCCCCTCGAAGAGAGGGGGTTCATTGGTCAACATGGGTGGGGTTTAACCCTTGGCGGTGGTTGCAGTCCCTGCCTGCACCGCAACCTTCAGGGCACCGCCTTGGCCGGCACGGCCTCCTTGGCCAGGATCGCATCGACCACTTCGAGCACCAGCGGCAGGTCCAGCGGCTTTTGCAGGTAGGCCAGGGCGCCCGCCGCGCGGGCCTTGGCCATGGTGGCCGCCGTCACATCGGCAGACACCACCACCACGGGCACTTCGCGCAACTCTTCATGGCGCTTCATCCAGGCCAGCAGGTCCAGGCCGCTACCGTCGGGCAGGTGCATGTCCAGCAGCACCAGGTCGAAGCCCTCGGTGTCCAGGCGCTCCATGCCGGCGTGCACCGTCATCTCGTGGTGCACATCGATCTGGGGGCGCAGCCCCAGCATGGCAGCCATGATGTCGCGGTTGGCCAGGTTGTCTTCCACGTACAGCACCTTGCGGGTGTCGTAGGGGGCCTGACCGGGCGTGGTCGTGGTGGTGCGCATGGCATCGGTCTCCGTCGGGATGTCGGGGTCGGTGGCGTGGCTGGGGTGCGGGGGGTGGGCCGCGGGCAGGTCGAAGAAGAAGGTGCTGCCGTGCCCCGAGGTGCTGGACACGCGCAAGGTGCCGCCCATCAGGGCCACCAGGCGCTGGCAGATCACCAGGCCGATGCCGGTGCCAGGCGTGCCGGTGGTTTCGCGCCCCAGCCGGTTGAAGGGCTCGAACAGGTGGGCCAGTTGGGCCTCGTTCATGCCGATGCCCGTGTCCTGCACGCTGAAGCGGATGGGCGTGCCCTCGGCATCGGCCTCCTGGCGCACGTTCAGGGTCACGTGGCCATCGGGGCGGTTGTACTTGATGGCGTTGCTCAACAGGTTGAGCAGCACCTGCTTGAGCCGCGTGCGGTCGGCCCGCACGACCAGCGGAGGGCCGGGCGGCAGGCTGATCGCGGGCCGGACACCCGCCGCGCGCGCTTCCGTCAGCAGGGTGTGCAGGCAGTCCTGCGCCAGGGCGGCCACGTCCACATCGCCAATGGCCATGTGCATGGTGCCGGCCTCGATGCGCGACACGTCCAGCACATCGGTGATCATGGTCAGCAGGTGGCGCCCGGACGAATCGATCTGGTCGACCATGGACAGCTGGGAGGCGCTCAAGGGCTGGCGCGTGTCCAGCTTGAGCACCTGCGCGAAGCCCAGCACCGCGTTGAGCGGCGTGCGCAGTTCATGGCTCATGCGCGAGAGGAACTCGGTCTTGGCCTGGTTGGAGGCCTCGGCCACCTGCTGGGCCTGGCGTGCCTGGCGCGCGGCGTGCTGCTCGCCCACATCCTGGAAGTACACGCCCAGGCCCTGGCCGGAGGGGTAGGCATGGATGTCGAGCCACAGGCCCAGGGTGGGCAGCCGGGTTTCGAAATGCACGGGCTGCTGGCGTGCCACCGCGCTTTCGAACGCGGCGCGCAAGGCGGTGGCGTCGTCCGCCGCCAGGGCATCCCAGGGCGTGCGGCCCAGCAGTTCGTCGCGGGGCTGGCGCAGCAACGCTGCTGCGCGCCCGTTCACGTAGGCAAAGCGACCTTCGTCATCGAGCTGGAAGAAGCCATCGTGGATGCTTTCGAGCGTGTGGGTCAGCCGCTGCAGCAAGGCTTCGCGCTCGTGCTCGCGCTCGGCCAGGCGCTGGCTCATGTCCGTGAAACCCTGCTCCAGCGCCAGGAACTCGCGGCTGGGCACGATGCCGTCCTGTTCCAGGGAGGGGGTCTTGTCATCGCCCTGTGAGATGCGCGCCATGCGTGCCAGCAGCCGGTCGGTGGGGGCCACCACGCGAGACATGGCCATGCGCCAGGCCAGCCCCAGGGCCAGGGCGAACAAGGCGGCACTGCAACCCAGCAGCAGCGCCAGGGAGTGCTTCAGGCCCGCGGTGAGCTCGTCGCGCGGCAGGCCCACGGCCACCGTCCAGCCCGACAGGCTCGAGCGGGTGAAGGCCGTCACCACCGGGATGTCTTCCAGGGTGTTGGTCTCGATCACGCCTTCCCGTTGTTCGCGGGCGGCCTGCACCAGATGGGGCACGGCCGGCTTGGCCACGTACAGCGCCATGTCGTGCGTGCGGGCCACGATGCGGCCCTGGCTGTCGAGCACGGCGCCGATCCAGTCGCGGGGCAGCCGCTGGGCGGCCAGCACCCCGGCGATGCGCTCGGGGAAGATGCCTGCGTTGAGGCTGTAGACCGTGGTGCCGTTGTGCTGGATCGGCACGCCCAGCGCCACGATGGGCTGGCCCGTGACGGGGCCGGTGAACACATCGGTCAGCACGGAACCCGCGGTTTCGAAGATGCGCATCAACTGGGGCGGCCCGCCCACCGTGGGCAGTGCCGAGCCCCAGGAGCGCAGGGTGTTGACCTGCTGTCGTCCTTCGGGGTCGATCAGCACGACGTTGTTGATGTTCTGGAACGGCAAGGCATTGCGGGCCTGGGCGTGGAAGGCGGCCAGGTCGCCATCGACCAGCGTGGCCGACGAGCCCAGCACGCGCAGGCCGGCCTCGATGCTGGCCAGATCCCGGTCCAGGGCCGCGGCGGCCGCGCGGGCGGCACCGATCACGTCACGCACGGCGCGGGCGCGGTGCTCGCGGTAGTCGGAGATGATGAAGTAGCTGGACAGCAGCAGGCCGGGCAGCAGGCAGGCCACCACGAGCACCGCCAGGCTGGTGCGTATGCGCCAGGGGGCGGGGGCGGCCACAACGGAGTCGCTGCTGGAATGTGCGCCGGGCCGGTGGCGGGCACTCCAGGAGGTGAACGCGGTCATCCAGACAATCTCAGGCCTTTGTGTCATCGGGCCTGGCGGCATCGCCGGGCCGTGTGAAGTACTGCCTTCGAACACGCCTGAAATGCACATGTCCGGCTGATCAGTAGACCACAAGCGGGCAGCCAGATAAAGCCCGAACAGCGGCACGGCCCTGCCCCTGGGCGTGAGATCCGCACGGCTGGGGTGGCGCTGGCCTCGCTGGCTTAGGATGGCCGGGCGTGATGCCACCGACATGAACACCCTTCCCGACCCCGCCATCCTGCTGCGCGCCCTGTACGACACGGCCGTGGCCCACGCCCAGCCGGCCCTGGCGCTGCCACCGTACCTGCCGCCCCCACCGCGGGGCCGCACCGTGGTGATGGGCGCGGGCAAGGCCAGTGCCGCCATGGCGCGTGCCCTGCAGGCCCATTGGCCTGCCGATCGCCCACTGCAAGGGGTGGTGATCACCCGGCATGGGCATGTGCCGCCAAGGCCTGCGGATGCACCACCGGACCGCATCACCCTGCTGGAAGCGGCCCACCCGGTGCCCGACGACGCCGGCCTGCGCGCCACGCAACAGATGATCGCTGCCCTGCACGGCCTGGGTGCGGACGACCTGGTGATCGCGCTGATGTCCGGTGGCGGATCGGCCCTGCTGGCCGCGCCCCTGCCGGGCTGGAGCCTGCAGGGCGAGCAGGATCTCAACCGCCAGCTGCTGCGCTGCGGCGCCTCCATCACCGAGATGAACACCGTTCGGCGACACCTGTCTGCGCTCAAGGGTGGCCGTCTGGCGGCCCTGTGCCGGCCGGCCCGCCTGGTGACCCTGGTGATCTCCGACGTGCCGGGCGACGCCTTGCACGACATCGCCAGCGGCCCCACCGTGCCTGATCCGAGCACCTGCTCGGATGCGCTGGCGGTGATCGAGCGCTACCGGCTGGACGTGCCGGCGGATCTGCTGGAGGGGCTGCGCGAGGGCCGGCTGGAAACACCCAAGCCCGGTGATCCGGCCTTTGCCCAGGACGAGGCCCACGTGATCGCCACGCCGCTGGCGATGCTGCACGCAGCGGCTGCGCATGCCCGCGGCCTGGGCCTGGCGGCCCATGTGCTGAGCGACCGCATCGAGGGCGAGGCGCGTGATGTGGGCACGGTGCATGCCGGGCTGGCGCTGCATGCGGTGCGCCAGCGTGACGATGCAATGTCGCCTTTCACACCGCCTTGCGTGCTGCTGTCGGGAGGCGAGACGACGGTGACCCTGGGCGCGGCAGATGCCCACCAGCCACCGGACGACCTCAAGCCCAGCGGGGGCCGCTGTTCGGAATTTCTCCTGGGCGCCGCCCTTGCGCTGCGCGGCGAACCCGGCGTGTGGATGCTGGCGGCCGACACCGATGGCATCGATGGTGCCAGCGAAGCGGCCGGTGCGCTGATCTCGCCAGACACGCTGGCACGGGCGCGTGAGGCGGGCATGGACCCGCACGCGATGCTGAAGGCGCATGCCTCCGGCGAGTTCTTCCAGCGGCTCGGCGATGCCGTGGTGCCGGGCCCCACGTTCACCAACGTCAACGACTTCAGGGCGGTGCTGGTGCTGTGAGGCCGTGGTTCAGACCCGCTCGACGACCAACGCGATGCCCTGCCCCACGCCGATGCACATGGTGCACAGCGCGTAGCGGCCGCCCGTGCGGTGCAGCTGGTTGATGGCCGTGGTCACCAGGCGTGCACCACTGGCCCCCAGCGGGTGGCCCAGGGCGATGGCGCCGCCATTGGGGTTCACGCGCGGATCATCATCCCGCAGGCCCAGATCACGCAGCACGGTNGGCGCCGCCATTGGGGTTCACGCGCGGATCATCATCCCGCAGGCCCAGATCACGCAGCACGGTCAGGCTTGCCGATGCCGGTGGGCATGCCCACCATCGATGGGTCGCTGGCCACGCAGGGTGGTCTGGTGTTCTTCGCGGCCACGCAGGATTACTACCTGCGCGCCTTCGACAGCGGCAATGGCCAGGAGTTGTGGAAGGCCCGCCTGCCCGTGGGCAGCCAGGGTACGCCGATCACCTACCAGTCACCGAAGACGGGGCGCCAGTACGTGGTGATCTCGGCCGGTGGGGCGCGGCAGTCGCCTGATCGGGGAGATTACGTGATTGCGTACACGCTGCCGCGCTGACCTGTGGTGCTTGCCAGCGTGAAGCATGGGCAAGGCAGCGCCCATCGGTGTCCCCGAATCGAGGGGGGCAATGGCCAAGCATTGATGTAACCCGATGTCTATAGTGTGGGACAGGCTTCACGGCCTGTCATCCATAAGCAAAACCTCGGGTCTTCTCATCCCATGCTGTCATCTCATTATTCCGGTTTCGGCCGTTGGATTCTGTCCTGCATCGCCGGTGTGGCCCTGCACGCACAGGCTGCGCCTCAATACACGGCCACGCTGCTGACGCCGCCTGAAGGCTCGTACACCACGTATGTTTATGCCATCAGCAATGCCGGGGTGGTCGGCTATGTCGAGCCATTTAGCTCGATTGGTAGTCAGCCAGCATACTGGTCGCTTCAGGGGGAAGGGCGTGTCTTGCCCACACTGGCACCCTCGGCAGTCGGACGCAGCATCCACTACGCCTACAACATCAACAATGCCGGGCAGATCGTTGGCCGCAGTTCGACCGTGCTGGGCGATGTCCATGGCTACCTGCTGACACCGGGTGGGCAGATCCAGGATCTGGGCGCCTTGCCGATGACTCGCGGTGGCACCCACAGCCCTGGCAGCAATGCGCAGGACGTCAATGGGGTTGGCTCGGTCGTGGGTGAGTCCTACACCGATGACGGGCTGAGGGCCTTCCTGTGGACCTCCAACGGTGGCATGCGCAACCTGGGCGTGCTGGAAGGGGGCAGCTTCAGCACCGCGTTAGCCATCAACGACGCAGGGAGCGTGGTGGGCGTGAGCGAGGTGGCCGGAGGCCGCCGGGCTTTCCTGTGGACCGAAGCCGGGGGAATGCAGGATCTGGGGGATTTGGCCGGGGGGGCCAACAGCAGCACGGCCAAAGCCATCAACGGGACCGGCCAGGTGATCGGCACCAGCCAGACGGCAGAAGGATCCCGCGCATTTTTGTGGACGCAGGCTGAAGGCATGGTGGATCTGGGCCTGCTGTCGGGCCATGTGGAGTCGTTCGCCACTGGCCTCAACGAATCCGGTGCAACGGTGGGCTACAGCCGCACGGCGAACTGGTACACCAGCCCTTTCCTGTGGACGCGGGAGGAGGGCATGATCGATCTGAATAGTCTGCTGCTGACGGCAGATCCTCTGGTGAGTGCCGGCCTCACATTGACATACGCTTCCGGCATCAATGACGCGGGCCAGATCCTGGTCAGCGGTCAGCTCAACGGGCGATCGGTGACGGCGGTGCTGACACCGGTGCCGGAGCCTTCGACCTGGGTCCTGAGCCTGTTGGGCGGTGGGCTGCTGTTGATGGCCGTGAGGCGAGTGCGCAGGGGCGAGACCCACTGAAAAAAGAGGCACGGTCTCCTTGCGGAAACCGTGCCTCTCGCGAGCTTATCGGCTCGCGCGCTTCAACGTGCATCAACGCGCTGCGGCCCGCGCCACCAGGTGCTCCGGCAGCACCGCCAGGTGGCTCAGCTGCATCGCGTACTGCGCCCGCCCGTGCGACAGCGCCCGCAGTTGCCCGATGTAGCCGAACATCTCGGCCAGCGGCACGTTCGCCTGCACCACGGCGGCGTTGCCGCGCGTGTCCTGCGAACGCACCAGGCCGCGCCGGCGCATCAGGTCGCCGATGACGTCGCCCAGGTGGTCGGGCGGTGTCACCACCTCCACGTCCATCACGGGCTCCAGCACGACGGGCCCGGCCTGTGTGGCCGCCTCGCGGAAGGCCGCCGCCGCCGCAAGCTCGAAGGCCAGCGCCGACGAGTCCTTCTCATGGAAGGCCCCATCCACCAGGGTGGCCTGGAAGTCCACCAAGGCAAAGCCCGCCACCGCGCCGGCAAGGGCTGCGCGGCGCACCCCCGCTTCCACGGCGGGGATGAACTCGCGCGGCACCGCGCCGCCGACCACCTCGCTGACGAAGCGCACGCCCTCGCCGCGTTCGAGCGGCTCCAGGCGCAGCACCACCTGCGCGAACTGGCCCGGGCCGCCGCTCTGCTTCTTGTGCAGGTGAGTGACCTCGGCCGTGCGCGTGATCGTCTCGCGGTAGGCCACCTGGGGCCGGCCCACGTTCACCTCCACGCCATGGCGCGCGCGCAGCTTCTCCAGCGACACCTCCAGCTGCAGCTCACCCATGCCGGACAGCAGCGTCTGGCCGGATTCCGGGTCCTGCCGCAGGTGCAGGCTCGGATCCTCGCGGACCAGGGCCTGCAGCGCCTTGGACAGTGCCTGCTGGTCGGCCTGGGTGCGCGGCTCCACGGCCACGTCGATGACCGGCTCGGGCACGGTGATGCTCTCCAGCACCACCGGGTGGGCCGGATCGCTCAGCGTGTGCCCGGTCAGCGTGGACTTGAGACCCACGATGGCCGCGATGTCGCCCGCCACCAACTCCTGGCGTTCCAGACGCTTGTCGGCGTGCACCTCGTAGAGGCGGCCGATGCGTTCCTTCTGCCCAGTGCTGGCATTGAGCACCACGTCACCCACGCGCACGCGGCCCTGGTAGACCCGCACGAAGACCATCGCGCCGTGCTCGTCGTGCACCAGCTTGAAAGCCAGTGCGGCGAACGGGCCATCCGCGCCCTGGCCTTCACCATGGGCGCTGTCGGCCGAGATGTCCTCCGGCGTCGGCAGGTAGGCGTTGACCGCGTCCAGCAAGGGCTCGACGCCCTTGTTCTTGAACGCCGAGCCTGCCAGCACGGGCACCACGGCACCCGCCAGCGTGCCCCGGCGCAAGGCCGATTGCAGCAGCGTTTGCGGCACATCGCCATCGCGCACGTAGGCCTCCAGCGCGGCCTCGTCCTGGTCGGCCACGGCGTCGAGCAGGCGCGCACGTGCCGCATCCACCTGGGGCAGCAGTTCGGGCGGCACGGGGCCAATCTCCATGGGCGCGCCGGCGCGGTCGCTGGGCCAGTACAGGGCCTGCATCGCGACCAGGTCGACCACGCCATGGAAGCCCGCCTCCTCGCCGATCGGCAGGTGCAGCACGGCTGTGCGCACGCCCAGGCGCTCTTCGATCATGCGCACCACGCGGGCGAAGTCGGCGCCCGTGCGGTCCAGCTTGTTGATGAAGGCGATGCGCGGCACACGGTACTGGTCGGCCAGGCGCCAGTTGGTCTCGGTCTGCGGCTCCACGCCGGCCACGCCGTCGAACACGACGACAGCGCCGTCCAACACGCGCAGCGAGCGGTTGACCTCGATGTTGAAGTCGATGTGGCCCGGTGTGTCGATCACGTTGATCTGCACGCCTTTCCAGAACACCGTGGTGGCGGCGCTGTTGATGGTGATGCCGCGCTGGCGCTCCTGTGGATCGAAATCCATCGTGGCGGCGCCGTCATGGACTTCGCCCATGCGGTGGCTCTCGCCCGTGTAGAACAGGATGCGTTCGGTGGTCGTGGTCTTGCCCGCATCGACGTGCGCGATCACGCCGATGTTGCGCAGGGCCCGGGGGCCGGTGGCGGCGGGAGGGGTGTGGTGACGGTGGCTCATACGGATCTCTCAGAAAACTGGTCTTGGGTCAGAAGCCAGCCCCGGTGCGATCCGCCTGGTGCGCGTGTGCGCTGATGCGGTGGGGGCTAGGCCTCGTGCGCCTGCGAAGCGACGGGCGACTCAAAGCGCGGGCGCAGGTGGGCCCGGGCTTGCGCCAGATGAATCGTGGCGATCAACTTGTCGTAGGTGCGCATGGCGTGGTCCTGATGAAAAGTGCGGTCGAGAAAAACAAAAGCCCCGGGGGCGTGGGCCGACCGGGGCGGTGTGCCGGAAGGCCCAGGCCTTCCGAACAGGGATGTCGAAAGGCTATCGTCGCAAGGCGTGCGTCGTGCGCTCACCCACGGGCAGACCCGCTTCGTGGTGACGAAGCGCGTGCTGGCCGGCCGTGAACGCGGGGGTGAAGATCGTCATGATGAGACGGTGCCTGGTGACGTGGAACGTGCGTGAAAGACGTTGGTGAAAGCCTGAACGACAACGGAGGACAACAGCCGTTTTCGCTGCGGGATCCATTGTGCGCCTGGCGCGCGCGGCCTGCAATGACCGCGTCTTCAGTGCATGTATGGGCTCATGGCCAGGCTTCAAGTTCACGCCAGCGGCAGGTCGCCGGGGCGAACGGTCATGGCCTGGTGCAGCGCCATCAGGCGGGTGGTGTCTTCGTCCTGCTGGTCCGGGCCCAGCGTGAGCAGCGGCCGGCACACCGCATAGCCAGCGGCGTGGTGGCTGTAGCCGGCCAGCCAGCGCGTGTAGGCCTGCTCGGCTTGGCCGGGCTCGCGCGGATAGCGGTTGGGCGGACGCGTGGTGCCGCAGCGCCAGGGCTTGGGCGACAGGCGCGCGCGGTAGCAGTGCTGGCTCTGGCACAGGCGCTGGTAGAGCGGGTCGGCGCCGAGCGCGATCATCAGCTGCCGAGCGGTGTGGGCCTCGGGCTCGTGCCATTGGTTGGTCAGGAAGACGCGCAGGCCGGCGTAAGTTTCGAACACGGTCAGGGCCAGCTCGGGGTGATGCGCATGGAAGGCCTGGATCTCGGCCACGCGCCTGGCCTTGGGGGTGGCGCCGCTGGTGAACCGTGCCTTCAGGCGGTCCACCAGGCCGGCGGGCTGGGTGTCCACATCGGCGATCAGCAGGCGCGGCGTGTTGAGCACTAGCACACCATAGCCGTTGCGGGTGATGGCGCCGATCAATGTGCCGTTGGCACCGGTGATCTCTTCGACCAGCTCTTCGCGGATCTCGCCGTGTTCGTAGCCGTAGGTGTCGAAAGGATCGGGCTGCTCCTGCACCAGGCGCGCCCAGTGGCGCAGCTTGGCGCGCGCCAGCTGGAGCGCCTGCTCGGTGCTTTCGCTGGAGCCGCCCCAGCACGTGGTGCGGTACATCTGCCCATCGCGGTTGAGCGCGGTGCCTTCCGTTTTTTCCCAGTACTTGGCGATCTTCATGGCGGTGCAAGGGGAATGGACGCGCGCAGTATCGCGCTGTGGCGGCACAATCGGGCGCATGTCCCTGCCGTTGCCATCGTCTCCTGTTCCCGCACCGTCCACCCCCACCGTGACAGTGGCCAGTCCGTGTGTGCGGCGCTGCACGCTGGACCAGGACGACGTGTGCATCGGCTGCGGCCGCACGCTGGACGACATCCGCCAGTGGGGCACGATGAGCGATGCCCAGCGCGGCGAGTGCGTGGCTCGGGCGGCACAGCGGCGGCAGGAGCGTGAACTGAGCTGGTCTGGCGTCAAGCAGGCCCCCGGGTCCTGACCCTGCACGGCCTCTGCCTTTGCAGGCACAATCAACCCTTCCGCCTTCAGGCCCTGCTTCCGCGCCCCGTTCATGTCTTCTTCGACCAGCCCTTCGCCCGAGCACGACAACGCTGCTTCGCCCGAGACCGTGCCGACCCCGGTCCCCAACGTGGAGAACGCGGCCGCTGCTGAAGCCGTGAGCGCGCCCACGCTGGATCCGGCCGCCAGCCCTGAGAGTCCGAGCGAAGGCCAGACCGCAGCCGCAGCCGAAAGCGCGCCTGCGGCCTCGCCGGCCAAGGCCGACGACATGAGCCCCGCTGCTGCCGGCGATCGGCTCAAGCAGCTTTTTCCGGCCTTGTTCACCGGCGGCGCCAAGCCGCTGAAGCTGCGCATCCAGGCCGACATCCAGGAGCGCGCCCCCGGCGTGTTCACCAAGGCCGTGCTGTCGGCCTTCCTGCGCCGCCACACGGGGGCCACCTCCTACCTGATCGCCGTGTCCAAGGGCACGCAGCGCTTCGACCTCGATGGCCAGCCGGCCGGTGAGCTGACGGAAGAGCACCGCAAGGTGGCCGCTGACGAGCTGACCCGCCGCCGCGCCAACCAGGACGCGCGCCGTGCCCAGGAAGACGCCGCCCGCCGCGAAGAGGACGAAGGGCGCCGCAAGCGTGCCTCGCTGCTGCGCGATTTCGAGACCACCAAGCTGACGGAAGCCAACTTCTGCGCGCTCAAGGGCGTCACGGCCGAGCAGCTGCCCGAGCTGCTGGCGCTGGCCCGCAAGGAAGCCCTGGAGCGCCCGCCCGCACCGCAGGGACGTCCGCCTCATGGCCACGGCCGCCCGCGCCATGACCATGGCGATCAGCGCCGCGACGACCGTCGCGGGGGGCCCGGTGGGGCACGTGGTGGCGAGCAGCGCCCGGGTGATCGCCGCGATGCCCGTGGCCCCCGTGCCGATGACCGCCGTGGTCGCCCTGACGGTGGCCCGCGTGGCGACCGTGACCACCGTGGCGGTGATCGCCCGCGCCAAGGCCAGAACCCGAACTCGGCGCAGCAACGCCCTCAGAACCGCGATGGCCAGCCGCGTGGCCCTCGCAACGCCGCGCCTGCCGATGGCAACAACAAGCCACAGGACAACAAGCCGAGCGAGCCCGGCAAGCCGGAGTGAACCGGGCGCACTGAACAAAGAAGCCGCGCACCTGCGCGGCTTTTTCATGTCAGGCCGCCGCGTTCTGCCCCGGCGCGGAGCGCAGCATCAGGTCGACCAGGTGTTCACCGGCCGGCGTGAGCGGCAGGTCGGGCCGCCGGATCAGCACGATGTCCGGTGCCGGCAGGTGCTCACGCACCGGGATCACCAGCAGCGTGCCCGCGGTGAGCGGGAAGTCGGCCCACTGCCGCGGCAGCATGGCCAGCAGATCGGTCTCGGCCAGGGCCACCATCAGTGACAGTGCACTGCCCGCCTGCAAGGCCACCTTCGGCGGCGGCAGATCATGCCGTGCGAACAGGCGCGACAGGTCTTCACTGGCGTTGTAGTCGATCGAGGTGGTGGCCCATTCGGCCGAGGCCAGGTCCTTGAGCGAATTGAACTGCGCCATCGGGTGGCCCTTGCGGCCCACCACCGCACGCGTGTTGCTGAACAGGATCTCCATCACCAGCCCGGGGGCGGGTTGCAGGCGTGGCGCGGCCCCCATGTAGAAGTCGATGCTGCCCTCGCGCAGGCGGCTTTCGATGTCTGGGAACAGGCCTTCGATCAGGTGCAGCTGCACCTGCGGATAGCGCCTGCGAAACGCCGGCAGGGCCGATGGCAGCAGGCCCGCGTGCGGCATGATCGACAGCCCGGCCACCAGGGTGCCCACCCCATCGCCTTGCACCTGCGCAAGCTCATCGCGCGCACGCCGCACCTCGTTGACGATGGCGCAGGCGCGTTGGTGGAACAGCCGCCCGGCGGGCGTGAGCGTCATGCCCAGGGCCTGCCGCTCGAACAGCTCCACGCCCAGCTCCTTCTCCAGTGCGCGCACGCTGCGCGTGAGCAATGGCTGGGCCATGTCCAGCTGGCGCGCGGCCGCCCGCAGGCTGCCGTGCTCCACGATCGCGACCAGGTCGCGCAACTGCGTGAGTTTCATCAGGGGTGGTGGACAGCCCGAGGGTTTCCGCCGGGATGTCAATCGCGTATCACTTCGCGGATTCTGGCATCTTCCCGCCCCCTCGGCCGCTGCCTAAAGTCAACCCAACTGCTCGATGAAGCAGCAACCGACGAGGAGAGCCCACCGTGATCTTGCCGAGGCCTTCGGGTTAATACCCGGTCTGCCGACCAGGCCCTTTCCAGACCGCCATTGCCGCATGCCGCACCGGGCCGTGTGACCCAGGTTGTGCTGCCGCATGGCCGCTCACGGTGCCTCTTTCCGTCTCTCACTGTTTCTCACCGTCACACGCTTTCACCCAAGGACAAGCCATGAGTTCCACCCCCCGCAAGAAGGCCCTCGTCACCGGCGGCGCCACCGGCATCGGCCGCAGCGCCGTGCTGGCCCTGGCCGGTGCCGGCTACGACATCGCCATCGTCTACGGCTCCAGCGCCAAGGCAGCGCAGGCCGTGGCCGGCGAGGCCGAAGCGCTGGGCGCCAAGACGCTGCTGCTGCAGTGCGATGTCAGCGACGATGCCGCTGTGCGCCGCACCATGGCCGCCATCGGCGAGACCTTCGGCCACCTCGATGCCCTGGTCAACAACGCCGGCACCACCGCCACCTGGAAGGTGAAGGATCTCGAAAGCCTGGACATGGCCGAGTGGGACCGCACCTTCGCCGTCAATGTGCGCGGCACCTTCCAGGTGGCGCGTGCCGCCGTGCCGCTGCTCAAGAAGGGCACGAACCCCGCCATCGTCAACACGGCCAGCATCGTGGGACTGCGCCCTGGCCCGCAACCGCTGCCCTATGCCGCCAGCAAGGCCGCCGTCGTCAACCTGACCAAGACGCTGGCCTGGAACCTGGGCCCGGACATCCGCGTGAACGCCGTGGCCCCGGGCTGGATGGAGGGTGAGTGGATGGAACGCATGCTGGGCGACAAGTACGACGACCTGATGGGCAAGCGCGCCAAGCAGACGCCGCTGCGCCGCTGCGTCACGGCCGACGACGTGGCCGAGGTGATGCTCAACCTGATCACCGCCAACCGCTTCGTCACCGGCGAAGTGGTGGTGATCGACGGTGGCTTCACGGCCTCGACCTGATCGGCAAAGGAGCATCACCATGCTGGAAGGATTCGTGCCCTTTCCCGACGATTTCGCCGCGCGCTACCGCGCCCAGGGCTACTGGCGCGACCAGTCGCTGGCGCAGGAGTTCGCCGATGTGTTCGAGCGCTACGCCGAGCGCACCGCGCTGATCGACGGCGAGCGCCGCTATACCTACGCGCAGCTCGATGAGGTCAGCAGCAACCTGGCGCTCAACCTGCTCGAGCTGGGCCTCAAGCCGCTGGACCGCGTCGTGCCCACCCTGCCCAACGTGGCCGAGTTCGTGGTGCTGTACTTCGCGCTGCAGAAGATCGGCTGCATCCCGATTGCGGCGCTGGTCACGCACCGCTATGCGGAGATGAGCCAGTTCGTGCGCCTGGCGCAGGCGCGCTGCGTGGTCTACCCGACCTCGGTGCGCGAGCAGGGCGGCGAGTTCCGCTTCGCGCCCATCATCGACCGTGTACAGGCCGAGCAACCCTGCCTGCAGCTGCGCCTGGTGCTGGGCGAGGCCGGCCCTGGCGAGCATTCGCTGACGGCGCTCATCGACAAGCCTGCGAATCTGCCCGCATCGAAGCTGAGCGAGCTGCGCATCGAGCCCACCGACCCGTGCATCTTCCAGCTCTCGGGTGGTACCACCGGCATCCCCAAGCTGATCCCGCGCACCAACAACGACTACGCCTACAACTCCAAGGTGGCGGCCGAGGTCGCGGGTGTCAACGGCGATTCGGTGCTGCTGCTGGTGCTGCCCATCGCGCACAACCTGCCGCTGGCCTGCCCGGGCATCCAGGGCTTCCTGTTCAACGGCGCCACGGTGGTGCTGCACGCCAACACGCGGCCGGCCGAGATGTTCGCGCTGATCGAAAAGCATGGCGTGACCCACATCAAGGTGGTGCCCGCGCTGCTGATCCGCCTGATCAACGACCCGGCCATCGACGGCGCCAGGCTGGACTCGGTGCTGCAGATCCAGAGCGGCGGCCAGCGCATGCAGCCCGAGGTGCGCATCCGCACGCGCCAGCTGTTCCCCAATGCCTTCGTGCAGGAGAACTTCGGCATGAGCGAAGGGCTGCTGATGTTCGTGCGCCAGGGCGATGACGAAGAAGTGCTGCTGGAAACCTGCGGCCGCCCTGTGTGTGCCGATGACGAGGTCCGCTTGATCGACGACGACGGCCGCGAGGTGCCCGATGGCGAGGTGGGCGAGCTGGCCTGCCGTGGCCCCTATACCTTGCGCGGCTACTTCGGCGTGCCCGAGTACAACGCGCGCCAGTTCACCCCCGATGGCTTCTACCGCTCGGGCGACCTGATGCGCAAACACCCTTCAGGCAACTACATCGTCGAAGGCCGCAAGAAGGACCTGATCAACCGCGGTGGCGAGAAGATCAGTGCCGAAGAGGTCGAGAACCTGATCCTGATGCATCCGGCCGTGCAGAACGTGGCCTGCGTGCCGATGCCCGACGCGGCCATGGGCGAAAAGATGTGCGCCTTCGCCGTGCTCAAGCGTGGCGCCACGCTGGACCTGCCCACCCTGGTGGCCTTTCTGCACACGCACGAGATCGCCCGCTTCAAGCTGCCCGAGCGTCTGGAGCTGCTGCCGGACTTCCCGGTGTCCACCTTCGGCAAGGTTTCCAAGAAGGCACTGGGCGAGCAGATCGCCGCCACGCTGGCCGACGAGGCCCGGACCGCCCAGGCCGCCTGACCTTACTTCACACCCCGATCACGAAAGCGACACACGCCATGCGCATCATCGACCTGCACTGCTATCCCGGCACACAGACCTGGATCGAATCACAAGGCCCCTACCCCGAAGCCCTGGCCACCTACTGGAAGCGTGACTGGGTGGGCAAGGCCGAAGAGGATGTGATCAAGGAGTTCGCCACGGCCGGCGTCGAAGCCTGTCTGGTGGCCCTGGACCTGGAGACCACCGTGGCCAGCCCGCCCTGCACCAACGAGTACGTGCATGGCATCTGGAAACGCCACCCCGATCGCATCCTGCAATGCTGGGGCGCGGTGGAGCCCGCCAAGGGCGAGATCGCCATCCGCCAGGTCAAGAAGGCCGTGACCGAGCTGGGCTTCATCGGCTTTCACTTCCACCCGATCATGCAGCACTTCGCGGTGAACGACCGGCGCTACTACCCACTGTTCGAAGAGATCAATGCGCTGGGCGCGGCCGTGATGATCGACGTGGGCACCACCGGCATGGGCGCGGGCATGGCGGGTGGCCACGGTGCACGCATCCGCCATGCCCACCCTGGCTCCATCGACGACCTGGCGGCGGATTTCCCGAACCTCAAGATCATCATGGCCCACCCCGGCTGGCCCTGGGTCGACGAGACCACCGCCGTGGCTTTGCACAAGGGCAATGTGTACTGGGAGATGTCGGGCTGGGCGCCCAAGCACTTCCCGGGCAACCTGAAGGTCGACATCCGTGGCCGCCTGCAGGACAAGATCATGTTCGGCAGCGATTACCCCAGCCTGCCGTATGAACGCATCCTGCGCGAATGGGCCGAGCTGGGTTACAGCGATGCGGTGATGGACAAGGTCATGCACGGCAACGCCGAGCGCGTACTGGGATTGTGACGGCCCACCCCCCAGCGGCCAGGACCGCTCCCCCTCAAGGGGGCGCTGCCTTGGGCCCGGCAAAGCCGGCTCCCCGGCAGCCGCTTGATCGGTGTGGCGTGCTGCCACCTCTGCTTCACTCTGGAGACCATTTCGCATGACCTCAGCGTTCATCATTGACGGCCTGCGCACGCCCATCGGCCGCTACGGCGGCGCGCTCTCGGGCATCCGCACGGATGACCTGGGCGCCATCCCGCTGCAGGCCCTGATGGCCCGCCACCCGCGCCTGGACTGGGGGCAGCTCGAAGAGGTGTACTTCGGCTGTGTCAACCAGGCCGGTGAAGACAACCGCAACGTGGCCCGCATGAGCGCGCTGCTGGCCGGCCTGCCCGTCACGGCGGCGGCCGCCACGGTGAACCGCCTGTGCGGCTCGGGCCTGGAGGCCATTGCCAGCGCGGCGCGGGGCATCGCCCTGGGCCAGCTGGATCTGGCGATGGCCGGTGGGGTGGAAAGCATGAGCCGCGCCCCGCTGGTCATGCCCAAGGCCGCCACCGCCTTCAGCCGCCATGCCGAGATCCACGATTCCACCATCGGCTGGCGCTTCGTCAACCCGCGCATGGAACAGCTCTACGGCATCGACGCCATGGGCGAGACGGCCGAGAACGTGGCCGACGAGCACGGCATCTCGCGTGCCGACCAGGATGCCTTCGCGCTGCGCAGCCAGCAGCGTGCGGCCAAGGCGATCGCGGCTGGCCTGTTCGACACCGAGATCGTGCCCGTGCCCGGCAGCACCCAGAAGGGCGAGACGCGCCTGTTCAGCCAGGACGAGCACCCGCGCCCCGACACCACGCTGGACACCCTGGCCAGGCTCAAGCCCGCCTTCCGCCCCAACGGCACGGTCACCGCGGGCAACGCGTCGGGCGTGAACGATGGCGCGGCCGCCCTGCTGCTGGCCAGCGAAGCCGGTGCCTCGCGCAACGGCCTCACGCCGCTGGCCCGCGTGATCGGCATCGCCACCGCTGGCGTGGCCCCGCGCGTGATGGGCATCGGCCCGGTGCCGGCCGTGCGCAAGCTGCTGGCGCAAACGGGCTTGAAGATCAGTGACTTCGATGTGGTCGAGCTCAACGAGGCTTTCGCGGCGCAAGGCCTGGCCGTGCTGCGCCAGCTCGGCCTGCCCGACGATGGCGAGCACGTGAACCCCAACGGCGGTGCCATCGCCTTCGGCCACCCGCTGGGCATGTCCGGCGTGCGCCTGGCTCTGACCGCGGTGCGCCAGCTGCAGCGCACCGGCGGGCGCCGCGCGCTGTGCACCATGTGCATCGGCGTGGGGCAGGGCATCGCGTTGGCCATCGAGCTGGTTTGATTTCAAGGACACCATGAGCCACCCCAACGACCCCATCCTGATCGAGCGGCGCGGCCATGTCGCCCTGCTCACGCTGAACCGCCCGGCCACGCGCAACGCGCTCGACGGCGAAGAGCTGTTCGCGGCTTTTGAAACCGTGTTCGCACGCCTCAACGAGGATCTGGACATCCGCGCTGCCGTGCTCACAGGCGCCGGCACGGCCTTCTGCTCCGGCGGCAATGTGGCCGAGATGCGCGACCGCCAGGGCATGTTCGGCGGCTCGCCCGAGCAGATCGTGGCCAACTACCGCGCCGGCATCCAGCGCATCCCGCGAGCCTTCCAGACCTTGCACGTGCCGATCATCGCGGCGGTGAACGGGCCTGCCATGGGCGCGGGCAACGACCTGGCCTGCATGTGCGACATCCGCATCGCCAGCAGCAACGCGCGCTTCGCTGAGAGCTTCGTCAAGGTCGGCATCGTGCCGGGCGACGGCGGTTGCTGGTTCCTGCCGCGCATCGTGGGCCTGGGCAAGGCCTCGGAGCTGGCCTTCACGGGCGACACCATCGATGCAGACGAAGCCTTGCGCATCGGCCTGGTCACGCGCGTGGCGCCGCCCGAATCGCTGCTGGACGAAGCCTTCGCGCTGGCCCACCGCATCGCCGCCAACCCGCCGCAGGTGCTGCGCTGGACCAAGCAGCTGCTGCAGCAGGCGCGCGATGCCTCACTGGATGAAGCGCTGGACCAGGCCGGCCAGTTCCAGGGCCTGGCCCACCACACGGCCGACCACACCGAAGCGGTGGCCTCCTTCTTCGAGAAGCGCCCCGCGGTGTTCTCTGGCCGCTGACCGTACAGGAGCCTCGCCATGACACAAGACATCCTGCTCGAAGAACGCCCTCACCCCGGCGTGTCCGTGCTGCGCCTGAACCGCCCCGAGGTGCTCAATGCCCTGAACCTGGCCCTGCGCCAGGCGCTGGCCGAAGCCTTTGCCCGGCTGGATGCCGACGACACCGTGCGCGTGATCGTGCTGGCCGGCGGCGCGCGTGCCTTCTGCGCGGGCGCCGACCTGAACGAGTACCTCGATGCCACGGCGCCCGAGATCATCGGACGCCAGATGGACCGGCTGTGGGGCGCCATCAGTGCCTGCCGCAAGCCGGTGATCGCGGCGGTGCGTGGCCACGCTCTGGGCGGTGGCTGCGAGCTGGCCATGCACGCCGACATCCTGCTGGCAGGCGACACGGCCGGTTTCGGCCAGCCCGAGGTGCGCCTGGGCCTGATGCCCGGCGGCGGCGCCACCCAGCGCCTGAGCCGGGCCGTGGGCAAGTTCCGCGCGATGAAGCTGCTGCTCACGGGTGAGCGCATCGGCGCGGCCGAGGCCTTCGCGATGGGCCTGGCCAGCGAGGTCGTGCCCGATGCCGAGCTGGAAGACCGCGCGCTCACGCTCGCGGCGGAACTGGCGCAAGGCCCGCGCCTGGCGCAGCAGTTCATCAAGGAGGCCGTGCTGGAAAGCATGAGCAGTCCGCTGGCGCTGGGCCTGCAGTTCGAGCGCAAATCCTTCCAGCTGCTGTTCGCCACACAGGACAAGCACACCGGCATCGCGGCCCGCCTGGCGAAACAGGAACCTCGCTTCGATTGATCGACCACCCCAAAAGCACCTCATGATGGTGCCTGACCGAGGAGATTTCAGAGATGAGCAAGCCCCTGTCCAGCCCCTGGTGGGTCGTTGTCGGATCGCTGCTGGGCCTGACGGTCGGCAACGGGCCGGTGATGCAATTCACCTTCGGCGTCTTCGTCAAACCCCTGAGCGAGGCGCTGAACACCGACCGCGGGGCGATCTCCGGCGCGCTGCTCGCGGGCCTGGTGGCCACCGGCATCGCCACGCCCTTCATCGGGCGCCTGATCGACCGGCACGGCATCCGCCGCATCAGCCTGCCGGCCATCGTGCTGTTCGCCCTGGGCATGGCCGCCATGGGCCTGCTGGTGCAGTCACCCGCCGCGCTGATCGTGATGTATGCGCTGTGCGGCATCGTGGCCAGCGGCCAGACCCCGCTGCCCTACAGCAAGGCCATCGCCGCCGTGATCGACGACCGGCGAGGCCTGGCCCTGGGCATCGCCACCGCCGGGGTGGGCCTGGGCACCATGCTGATGCCGATGTTCGCGCAGCACCTGATCGGCAGCGTGGGCTGGCGGGGCGCCTACGTGGGCCTGGGTCTGCTGACCCTGGTCGTGGCCTTGCCGGCCATGGCGGGCCTGGTGACGCGCGGTGAAGCAGCTCGACAAGCCACGGCATCGGGCCAGGCATCGGCCAAGCCGCTGGACGCGCCCGGCATGACCGCCGCACAGGCCCGCACCAGCGGCTGCTTCTGGGCTTTGGCCCTGGCCTTCTTCTGCGTGGCCCTGGCCGCTTCCGGCGTCATGGCCCACATCGTGCCCTTGATGAGCGACCGCGGCGTGCCGGCCGCATCGGCCACCAAGGCCCTGGGGGCGGCGGGCGTGGCGCTGGTCGTGGGCCGCCTGATCGCCGGCTGGCTGCTCGACCGGGTGCATGCCCCGCGCGTGGCCCTGGCCTTCTTCAGCCTGCCGCTGATCGGCATCGGCCTGCTGCTGGGCACGACCGATGCCAGCTTCGGCATCCCCGCGGCCGTGCTGGTCGGTCTGGGCCTGGGCGCCGAGGTCGACCTGATCGCCTACCTGCAGTCGCGCTACCTGGGCATGAAGGCCTTCGGCGAGATCTATGGCTACCTGTTCGCCATCTTCATGCTGGGATCGGGCCTGGGGCCCTTCGTGATGGGGCAGAGCTTTGCCAAGCTGCACAGCTACCAGCCGGCCTTGATGCTGTTGAGCGCGGCACTGGTGGTGGCGTGTCTGTTGATGGCGCGCCTGGGGCCCTACACCTACCAGCCGGCCAGCCGGCCCGCGCCCGCACGCGGTGGTGCGGCGCCGGAGGCTGACAAGCAGCCGTCCATGGCCACCTGATCACCTTGATCGGCTGATGCCCGAGCCGCTGTGGCGGCTCGTCGATCCCTTCTCTGTTGCGTTCCACCCCGATCCCGCATCGGGCCGTGGACGGGCGGAGCCTTGCCTGCACTTTTCAAACAAGAGCCCACACCATGAAGAAGTTTCGCGTCCTCTCTGCCTGCGTGGCGCTGCCGCTGACGGCCCTGGCCACCTTCATGTCCAGCGCCCAGGCGCAGTCCTTGCCCACATCGCAGCTCACGCTGTACGGCAACATCGACACCGCGCTGATCTGGTCCAGCAACACCAACGCTCAGGGCCAGTCGACCACCAGCGTGGCCTCGGGCGGTTATCAATTGTCCGTCTGGGGCCTGATGGGGCAGGAAGACCTGGGCGGTGGGCTGAAGGCCTTCTTCCGCCTGGAGAACAGCTTCAACGCCGACACCGGGGCCGTGTCCCTGTCGAGCTCGTTCTTCAACCGCTTTGCCGTGTTGGGCCTGCGCAGCGACAGCTGGGGCGCGGTCAGCCTGGGCCGCCTGGGCAGCATCGGCTTCGACTACACGGTGCTGGGCTATGACCTCACCAACCTGGACACCTATGGCATCGCTGCCTTGGGTGCCGTGCCTTTCGTCAACCTCAAGATCAACAATGCGGTGAAGTATGAAACACCGCGGCTGGGCCCGGTGCGCGCCACGCTGATGACCAGCACCGGCCAGGAGGCCGCCGAGGCCAGCTCGGCGGGCCGCTACTCAGGCCTCGCGGTGGAATACGCCAGCGGCGCGTTCAAGACCCGTGTCACGCACGAGGTTACGCATGGCAGCTACAGCAGCGCGCTGAATCAATCGTCCTTGCAGGACAAGCGCAGTACCCTGGCCGCCCGTTATGACCTGAGCAGCGTCTCCTTCTTCGGCGAGGCCGCCTGGATCAATGGCGACCTGCGCCTTACCCCGCGCGGCCGCCTGCTGCAGGGCGGCGTGAGCTGGCGTCCCAGCACCAGTTGGACGCTGATCGGCGAGGCGGGTGTCTACGACTACAGTGATTCCGATGGCCACCCCACGCTCTCGCACCTGGTGGCGCAGTACCACTTCTCCAAGCGCACGATGTTGTACGCGTTCGGAACCTATGTGGACAACCAGGGTGGCAGCCGTGTGAGCTCGCTGTTCGCGGCAGGGGCGTTGGCCCCGGTGGCGGGACAGTCGCAATCGACGGTGGGCCTGGGCCTGGCGCACAGGTTCTGACCTGCATGCGGGCATGGCCCGCCGCACGACGCCGGGCTGCAATGCCGGCCTCAAGGCCGGCTAGGATGCGTCTCTGAACATTCAAAAATTCAGAGGACATCCCGCATGCCGACCCGCCGCACCGTTTTGCAGCAGGCCTTGCTCACCGCCGGCCTGGCCGTGGCCCAGCCACTGCGTGCGCTGGCCTTGCCGAACAGCGACTCGCTCGCCATTGCCAATGTCACGCGCCTGTACAACGTGCGCGTGGCCCGCATCGCCTCACCCCAGAACACGGCCGAGGTGATCAAGGCCGTCACCGGCTGGCCCGGCCAGGTGTCGGTCGGTGGCGGCCGCTACAGCATGGGCGGCCAGGTGGCCATCGAAGGTGGCCTGCACTTGGACATGCGCGGCCTGAACCGCCTGGTGTGGCTGGACCCTGCGGCCAAGCGCGTGCGCGTGCAGGCCGGCATGCGCTGGCGTGATCTGCAGGATCTGGTCGATCCGCACCACCTGGCCATCAAGACCATGCAGAGCTACGCCAGCTTCACCGTGGGTGGGGCGGTGTCGGTCAACGCACATGGGCGCTACGTGGGCAATGGCCCGGTGTCCGGCTCGGTGCGCGCGCTGCAATTGGTGCTGCCCGATGGCCGTGTGGCCGAGGCCAGCCGCCAGCACCATGCCGAGCTGTTCCGTGCCGCCGTGGGCGGCTATGGTGCGCTCGCCGCCATCACCGAGGTCGAGCTGGACCTGGTCGACAACACCCGCATCGAGCGTGAGGTTCGCGCCGTGCCCCTGAGCGGCTACGTGGACTTCTTCAACCGCGAAGTGCGTGGCCATGCGCGCACCGTGATGCACAACGCCGACCTGATGCCGCCCCTGTTCGACGCGCCTGTGGCGGTCACCTGGCGGCGCAGCGACAAGCCCCTGACCGATCCGGAACGCCTGGTGCCACGGGATCGCCGCTACACGCTGGAGCGCGGCGTGATCTGGGCCATGACCGAGCTGCCCGGCGGCAGCACCTTGCGCCGCAGTGTGGTCCAGCCCCTGCGCATGGGCGGCGAGCGCGTCATCTGGCGCAACCGAGAAGCCAGCCTGGATGTGGCCGAGCTGGAGCCCCGCTCGCGCGCAGCCGCCACCTACGTGCTGCAGGAATACTTCATCCCGCCGCGCCACTTCCTGGCCTACACCCGCGCCTTGGCGCCCTTGCTCCACACGCCGTGTGCCGAGGTGCTCAACGTGTCGATCCGGCATTCACCGGCCGATGCGGACGCCCTGCTCCCGTGGGCACGCGAAGAGGTCTTCTCCTTCGTCGTCTATTACAAGCAGGGCACGAGCGAGCCCACCTGCCGCGCCGTGGGTGATTGGACCCGCAGCCTGATCGACCTGGCGCTGCGACATGAAGGCCGCTACTACCTGCCCTACCAGCTGCACGCCAGCCGGGCCCAGTTCGACCAGGCCTACCCGGAGGCGGCGGTCCTTCGCGAACTCAAGCGCCGGCACGATCCCTTCAACCGATTCTCGAATGCCCTTTGGGCGCGCTATCTCTGAGCCCAGCGGCTACGCTGTGGCTCATGCCTTCACAGAGAACACCGTCCCGCTTCCAGCACCATGTCGGCGCCTGGCGCCGTGCCCCGGTGGGCATGGCCCTCGCGGCCCTGGCCCTGCTGGCCGGCTGCTCGCCCGTCAAGCTGATCAACGCCATCACGCCCGACGACACCTTCGCGCTCACCCGCGACGTGTCCTTCGGGCCCCTGCCGGCCAACCAGGTGGATGTCTACCGCCCGCTCGGCACGCCGCCTCCAGGCGGCTGGCCGGTGGTCGTCTTCATCCATGGCGGATCCTGGCAGACGGGCGGGCGCGATCAGTACAAGTTCCTGGGCGAGGCGCTGGCCTCGCGCGGCATCGTGCTGATGGCCAGCAGCTACCGCCTCTACCCCGAGGTGCGCTACCCTGATTTCCTGCCCGACAGCGCTCGGGCTGTGGCCTATGCGCTCGGGCACGCCGGCCGCCATGGCGGCAACCCGCGCAAGGTGCTGGTGATGGGCCACAGTGCCGGCGCCTACAACGCGGCCATGGTGGCGCTGGACGACCGCTGGCTGGCGCAGCAGGGCCACCACATCACCGAACTCGCCGGCTGGGTGGGCCTGGCCGGCCCGTACGACTTCATTCCCATCAAGGACAGGTCGGTTCAGCCGGTGTTCCATCACCCCGATGTGCCGCCTGACTCGCAGCCCGTTGCCCATGTCTCGGCCCAGTCGCCGCCCACCTTCCTGGGCGTGGCCGACTTCGACGCCCAGGTCAACCCGGACACCAACAGCGGCCACCTGGCCACCAGGCTGGAATCCCAGGGCGTGCCCGTGGTGTTCAAGCGCTACGGGGGCGTCGACCACCTCACCCTGATCGGTGCCTTTTCGCGCCCGCTGCACCGCATGGCCCCCGTGCTCGACGACGTGGCGGCCTTCGTGCAGACCATGCCCGAGGCGCCCATAAAAAACGGGCCCCGTTGAGGGGCCCGTTGAAAGCGCAAACAGGATTGCGCGCCAGGAGGAGACAA
>NZ_RSED01000100.1 GCF_003933735.1 Aquabacterium soli
CAACGTGGTGTTGGTGGGTGGCCCCGGTACGGGCAAGACGCATCTGGCCACGGCCATCGGCGTGTCAGGCATCACTCGCCACAGCTCACGGGTGCGGTTCTACTCGACAGTCGATCTGGTCAACGCACTGGAGCTGGAGAAGGCCCAAGGCAAGGCCGGCCGCATTGCAGCCAGCTTGCAGCGCATGGACCTGGTTATCCTCGATGAGATGGGCTACCTGCCCTTCAGCCAAGCCGGTGGCGCCTTGCTCTTCCACCTGCTGAGCAAGCTCTACGAACACACCAGCGTGATGATCACCACCAACCTGGACTTCAAGGAATGGTCCAGTGTGTTCGGCGACGCCAAGATGACCACGGCACTGCTGGACCGGCTCACGCAC
>NZ_RSED01000101.1 GCF_003933735.1 Aquabacterium soli
CCCCACGGTGAAGGCACCTGGGGGCTGGCCTTCCTGTCCATCCCGCTGTTCGCCCACATGGCCACCCTGTCGGGCGTGTACTTCCTGCTGCACGGCCACCCCGCCGGCCTGGCCATCTACATCAACCAGCTGATGGAGCTGCCCAGCATCTTCATGAACCTGGGCCTGTTCATCTGGGCCGGCATGCTGCTCAAGCAGAGCCGCATCGTCGACCTGTTCATGAACACGGTGCGGCCGTGGAAGCTCTCGCCGCAGCTGCTGACCTACATCATCCTGTTGGCCGCGGCCGTGCCCACCGCCTACACCGGCGCCTCCGGCATCTTCGTGATCGCCGCCGGCGGCATCATCTACCACGAGGTGCG
>NZ_RSED01000102.1 GCF_003933735.1 Aquabacterium soli
AGCAGCAGCACGTCGATGCCCAGGCTGGTCAGCCAGCGCGCCCAGTGATGCGCCGAGCCGCACGCCTCCATCACCACCAGCGAGACCACGCGGTTGAGAAACCAGCGTTCAAACTGAGAACGCGTCAGTCGGTGCGATTCGATGCCGCGCCACTGGTGGTTGGCCACGCGCAACTGGTACACCGACTTGGCCAGGTCGACGGCCACGATCACGCCTTCGGCGCCTTGATCAATCTGAGAGGCAGACTTAATATTCATTTCGGACTCCTTCACGTTGGTTGCCGTCCCTCACGCCAAATGAAAGTCGGCTGGCACATTGATGCCGAAAAAAATGTGGGGGAGTCCATCCCATCA
>NZ_RSED01000103.1 GCF_003933735.1 Aquabacterium soli
CACCAGACGCCGCAGGTCAAGGCCTACCGGATGCTGGAGACCAGCTTCTTCGCGCTGTTCGAACTGGGCACCAGCAACCGCCCGCTGATCCTGCTGCTGATGGTGGGCATCGCCGCCATCACCACCACGCTGGGCTTTCACCACATCGGCATCCGCCCCGGCCACTACAGCCGTGACTACTGGCTGGGCTCGATCGCCATGTCGATCGCCTCGGGCCTGCTGTTGTTCTCGTGCGTGCGCTACTACCAGATCCTGCAGGGCTCGGGCGTCGCCATCGAGCACGAGGTCATCCACTGGCTGTGGATGGGCCTGTTCACCACCCTGCTGCTGATCAACCTCAAGCGCGTG
>NZ_RSED01000104.1 GCF_003933735.1 Aquabacterium soli
CACCTGGCCACGGCCATTGGTGTGGCTGGCATCACCAAGCATGGCAGACGTGTGCGTTTTTACTCCACGGTGGACCTGGTCAACGCCCTGGAGCAAGAAAAGGCGCAAGGCAAGGCCGGGCGCATCGCAGCGAGCTTGCTGCGCTTGGACCTGGTGATCCTCGATGAGTTGGGCTACCTGCCGTTTAGTCAGGCGGGTGGTGCGCTGTTGTTCCACCTGCTCAGCCGGTTGTATGAGCACACCAGTGTGATGATCACCACGAATCTGGACTTCGCGGAATGGTCGCGCGTCTTTGGTGATGCCAAGATGACCACGGCGCTGCTGGACCGGCTCACGCAC
>NZ_RSED01000105.1 GCF_003933735.1 Aquabacterium soli
CAATGGCCTGCCCAGCCTGAGCATCAACGACGTCGAAGTGAACGAAGCGGCCGGCACGGCCACCTTCACGGTGACCCTGAGCGGCCCGAGCAGCACCCAGGTGACGGTGAACTACGGCACGCAGGATGCCTCGGCCAAGGCCGGCCAGGACTACACGGCCAACAGCGGCACGCTGACCTTCGCCCCGGGCGAGACCAGCAAGACCATCACGGTCGCGATCACCAACGACAACATCTACGAAGGCATCGAGCAGTACCAGGTGGTGCTGAGCAATGTCAGCGCCAACGCGCAGATCGGTGACGGCACCGGCGTCGGTGGCATCAATGACCAGGG
>NZ_RSED01000106.1 GCF_003933735.1 Aquabacterium soli
TCGAAAGATGGGGGCTTTGTTCTCCCTAGGGTGTGAATCATGGAAGTTGGTGATCTGGTGGAGATCCCGGTCTGAGTGCGCGTTGCGCAAGCGGTCGGCATCATGTTGCCAGGCGTTGATCGTGGGCTGATGCCTGCGGCAATGATCTAGTTCACGTCTGCAAACGCAGCGATGAAAAAGAAAGTTGCAAGACGCTTGACAAGATGATGAAAAGCGTGTGATAATCTCGCTTCTCTGCTGATGACTGCAAACAAAAACGCAAAGCAAAACGCGCAAGCGGATATGCCAAGCGGCTTTGATAAGCGGTTCAGCAAATGCTCTTTAAAAATTAAC
>NZ_RSED01000107.1 GCF_003933735.1 Aquabacterium soli
GCCGGGTTTTGTCGAGGACAATCATTCATCTAGGACCTGCGTCGCCACAGGTCTCAAGCGACCTACCCGAATCCAGCATGGGCCATGCCTCATGGATTCCTATTTGGTCTTGCTCCAGGTGGGGTTTACCTTGCCGTGACGTGTTACCACGCACGCGGTGCGCTCTTACCGCACCCTTTCACCCTTACCGGCTTCCTGTAAACAGGAAACGTAGGCGGTCTTCTCTCTGCTGCACTTGCCGTAGGCTTGCGCCCCCCAGGCATTACCTGGCACCCTGCCCTATGGAGCCCGGACTTTCCTCCCCTCCCTTACAGGAGCAGCGATTGTCTG
>NZ_RSED01000108.1 GCF_003933735.1 Aquabacterium soli
TTGATCTGATCCCATTCGCCGATCCAGTCCGAGCGATAGTCCGGGCAGGTTTCAGAGCCACTAGGCAGGCTCCAACTCCTTGATCTTACGGGCGTATTCGGCTGGCGTCAGGTATTCGAGAGCACTGTGAGGCCGACTCTCGTTGTAGTCCCTTCGCCAGGCCTCTAAAAGCTGCTGGGCCTCGCTCAGCGAAGCGAACCAGTTGACGTTCAGGCATTCGTCTCGAAGTGATCCGTTGAAGGTTTCTACGAAGCTGTTGTCAGTTGGTTTGCCCGGCCTGCTGAAGTCCAAACGTACTCCATGGTGGTAGGCCCACATGTCCATGAT
>NZ_RSED01000109.1 GCF_003933735.1 Aquabacterium soli
CTCACGCACCACTGCCACATCGTGGAGACGGGCAATGAGTCGCACCGGTTCATGCACAGCACGGCCGTGGCCAAGACACGCATCAAGGCACGCGAACAGGCCAAGAAGGCTGAGCCGTTCTGAGCGGTGAAAGGGCAAGCCGCTACGGGCTTCGCCCTGCGCGGCTTGCCCTCAACGGACGACCACCGAGGTCGATCACCAAGGAGACCAAAACCAACTCAAGGCACTACACTTATCCACAGCCAGCCTTCACCGGTTGGCCAATAGCCCTGGCTCAAAATTCAATCGGCACGGTGGCTCAATTTTGAATCGGCGCCAACA
>NZ_RSED01000011.1 GCF_003933735.1 Aquabacterium soli
CCATGCATACAGGTTCTCACCTGCCCCCCTGAAATCAAGGTGCATTCCGCCCCCCTCCAGACCACTCAATGGGCTCGTGAGTTATCCACAAAAACTGGGGACAACTTACCGCATGGAAGTGCGATGCTTACCTGCCCAAAGACGAAACCTCGGGCTGCTCCATTTTTGAGCAACGCTGTCCGTGGCTCAACGCGCCCAGCCCAGATCACGAAGCACGAACCCCAGAGCCTCGATGGCAAAGGCACCATCAGCGTCCGTGACATCGCGGGTGCCCAGGCGCTGTTGCTCATTGGACTTACCCCTGGGGTGGAGCTTGCAGACCACATCTGCCGCCGCACGAAACAGCTTTGATTCCGGTGGCAGCTTCGCAATCAGCGCGCCAAGGTCTTTTTCAATGACCTTCGCATCCTCACCAGCGTCCAGATGAAGGTGCGCGGACAAGATCACGCCCATTGCATCCCGGCACAGATCCACCACCGTGATGCCGCTGGATCGGTGAGCCCCGTCCACCACCTTGATGACGGCGGCGCTTACGCGCTCTCGCGCTGCCGACGGAATGGCATCCAAGACGAGATCCGGCAGAAAGCCGAGGTTCGAGCGTGCACGCATCGTGACCAGGTCTTCATCATTGCCTGCACGCTCCACCGACACGATGTTCCAGACGGTGACGGCCGAGCCGGCCCCCAGCACCACCAGCGTGCGTGGCGTGGTCACCAAGCGTTGGCTCACATTGCCCATCGGGCTGAATGAGATCAAGGATTTTTTGAACCGGCCATCTGGCTCCTGACGACCAATGTCTTCAGCAACAACCGGGTGCTTGTGAACGCGCCAGTCGTCAGGCTGAGAACGCCCTGCTACCTCGTAGAACCTGCCACGCCGAATCCGGCTGACAGGGTCAAAGTAGTCTTCACGGAACACGCACGACGCATCCCGCAAGGCACCACTGGCAGGCACACGGCGCCAGTCTGCTTCGGCCTGGACAAACGTGGCGACAGACACCACAGGTGCAGGCGAGACGCCATGCCCGTAGTTGGAAAGGCCTTCATACATCAGCCAGGTATTGGGATCGAATGCAATCATGTGATGACAATGCCGCTTAGACAGAAGGCCGGTCCATCCAGCCTCCACTGGAAATCAGCCGGGAGATGCTGGCGTCAAATGCGCGCTTGAAATCCGGGTCAGAGGCGTACTGTTTGTACAAATCCAGTTCCCGCCTGCGCTCCATGCTGATGGCCTGCTGGATGATCTTCTCCAGGGCCAACTGCCTGTTCTGTGCATCGGGGTTGTCTTCAACCTGGGCACGGTAATCAACGTGCGCCACCACATGCTTGGCGATGTTGATGAACTTCACCCGTTGCTCTTCCGGAGTTGCTTCCCAGCCTGCAAAGTGGCGCTCGTTGAAGGTGCGCACAATGTCTTCCAACGGATCCTTATCGCCCTCCCCCATGTGCGCACCGCGCAGATTGGGGTTGGCTGGCTCTTGTTCAGCCTCGGATTCATCCAGGCCGATCTTGACCTCCAGACGCGAGCGCTCCAGGCCGTAGGTCGACAGGTCCACGCTGTTGAGCAACTCGTCCAGCTTGTCCTGATCGGGGTCTTTGACCTTCAGCTTGGGGATGAGGAACTTCAAGAACCAGTGCAGCATCTCCCAGTTCACGTTGTTGAACGGCAAGATGGCCGCCACCTGGGCATAGATCTTCACGAACTGCTTGGCCTTGATCTTGAAGTCGATGCGCTTTTCATCGTCAAGATCGGCATCAAACCGTGCCACCACCGCGTCAATGATGGGCGCCAGCTCCTCGGCCTGTGCGCTGGCAAAGAACTTCTCGTTGAAGCTCGTCACCTCACTCCAGTCGTAGATGCCAAAGGCATCAAGCGCATCCTTCAGGTCATGCAGCACGTTCACGTCGGTGGGCTCGCTCAGCGACGTGGCGGTGTAGAACGGATCGAAGGCGGCCTTGATGTCGTCCACCGAGTTATAGAAGTCCAGCACAAAGGTGTCGCGCTTGTCGAGCTTCCAGTTGCAGCGATTGAGGCGAGACAGCGCCTGAACCGCCAGCACGCCCTGCAGCTTCTTGTCCACGTACATGGTGTGCAGCATGGGCTCGTCAAAACCAGTCAGGTACTTGTTGGCCACCACCAGGATCTTGTAGTCATCCTTCTCGAACTCGTCGGGCAGGGCACGCACGGCGATGCCGTTGATGCTGTCTTCGGTGTACTTGACGCCGTCCACCGTCTTTTCGCCAGAGAACGCCACCAGCGCCTTGAACGGCGCGTTGGCTTCCTGCAAGGCGGTGCGGATGGCGAAGAAATAACGAATGGCACACTCGATGTTGCGGGTGACCACCATGGCTTTGGCCTTGCCCTTGAGCTTCTTGGCCTGCCACACACTGCTCATGAAGTGATCGACCATGATGCGGGCCTTCACTTCGATGGTCTTGGGGCTGGCTTCGACAAATGCCTTGAGCTTCTTGTGGGCCTTGGCGGTATCGAACAGCGGATTGCCTTCGACTGACTTCTGCACCTCGTAGTAGCTCTTGTACGTGGTGTACTTCTCCAGCACATCGAGGATGAATTTCTCCTCGATGGCCTGCTTCATTGAATACAGGTGGAAGGGGTAGAACTTGCCGTCGGCGCCTTGGCGGCCAAACTTTTCCAGCGTGGCAGGCTTGGGCGTGGCCGTGAACGCAAAGTAACTGGCGTTCTTGCTCATCTTGCGGCCCGCCATGGCAGCCAGGATCTTGTCCTGGATGTCCTCGGGCGCTTCGGCGTCTTCACCGCCAATGGCCTCGTTCAGGCTGTCGGCGCTCGTGCCGGATTGCGATGAGTGGGCCTCGTCAATGATCACCGCAAAGCGGCGGTCCGTCAGGGCCTCCATGCCTTCAACGATGCGCGGGAACTTCTGCACCGTGGTGATGATGACCTTCTTGCCGGCCTCCAGGTTGTACTTCAGCTCCTGCCCGCTCTCGCAGTGGGCCACGATGTTCTTGGTCTCGGAGAACAGCTTGATGTTGTCCTTGAGCTGGGTGTCGAGCACGCGCCGGTCTGTCACCACGACCACAGAATCAAACACATTGGCCGTGCCTGCCTGGTTGTACAACTCCACCAACTGATACGCCAGCCAGGTGATGGAGTTGGACTTGCCCGAGCCCGCCGAGTGCTGGATCAGGTAGCTCAGGCCCACGCCGTTCTGCTGGGCGTCGGCCAAGATGCGGCGGACCACATCCAGCTGCTGATAACGCGGGAAGTACAGCGCCTTGCGCTCCTTGCCGGTCTTCTTGTCCTTCTCAACCGTGAACTTGGCGAACTGCTCAATGATGTTGCTCAGGCTGCGACGCGCCAGGATCTCTTCCCACAGGTAGGCTGTTTTATAGCCGTTCGGGTTGACCGGATTGCCCTTGCCGTGGTCCACGCCCTTGTTGAATGGCAGGAAGTTGCTGTCCTTGCCAGCCAGGCGGGTGCACATGTAGACCTCGTCCGGGTCTGCGGCCAAGTGCACCAGGCAGCGGCCGAACTCGAAGATCGGCTCATTGGGATCGCGCAGGTTGTACTGCTTGTAGATGGCGTTCCAGACCGTTTGCCCGGTCCAGGGGTTCTTGAGCTCGATGGTGGCGATGGCCAGGCCATTGACGAACAGCACCATGTCGATGGACTTGAGGCTGTCGGTCTCGCTGTAGTGCACCTGCCGGGTGACGCTGAACACATTGGCCTCGTAGCGGGCCAGCACCTCGGGGTTGAGCTGGTTGTAGGGCTGGCGGTAGAGCAGATCGAAGTGGGCGTCGTCCACATCGAGCCCCTTCTTGAGCACGGCCAGCACGCTGTCTTTCTTGATCTTCTTGCTGAGCCGCTCCAGCACCAGGCGCTGCCAGTTGGGGCGGTCTTTGAGCTTGGCCACCTCCTGGGGTTGGGTGGATTCCAGAAACTCCCAGAACAGCTGGCGATCGACCGCGAAGGTCCGGTCAAAGTCAGCCGGGTTGCCAACGCGATAGCCATCCTTGACCAGGGCTGTTTCGATGTGCGTTTCAAGCGCGGCTTCGTTGGTTTGACTGACCATGGTTCCCCTAAACTTTAATTTTTCCGCTGATTGTTTCGGCGATCAAAACGTTCTTCATTTCCTTCAGCGCTGCAATTTCTTTATTGATCCCTGCGATCAACCCTGCAAATCTAACCTTCACGTCATGGCAATGCGCCAAGATGGCATCCTGCTCTTGCAGAGGAGGAACCAGCAATGGCAGGTTGCCAAGCTTAGTCTTGTTGGTTGAAGCCAAATTGGTTGTCTTGTTTGCCGTGGTCGTGAAATAGCGTCTGGCATACGGCACGCTGGTGATCAGACTGACGAATTCAGGTCGAACCTTGCAAAGCACACGCACGGCGAAGACATGATTCTGATGCAAGCAGTCTTCTATCTCCCCGTACCAGCAGTTTCCTCGGCCTAGCTTGTCAATGTCGCCGCCTTCGGTGACAAGAATGTCACCTGTACGCAGAAGATAGTTCTTTGCCTCTCGAACGGGCATGGTGATTTCGGTGACTTCCGAGAGATCGATATAGCCGTCCTGAACGTTCGCAACGCGCAGATATGGATACCGCTTGGCCCCTCGCAGCTGAGCGTAGTTTTTCCCCAGGGTCAATCCACTTTGGACCGCCGAGACATGCTTGAGCGGCACCGACTCCCAGTGCTGAGGGATGACCCCCAACCATTCGACATCACTGTCTCTCAACGCAACGTTTGGCTGAAGACCGCGAGTCACGGCCTGATTGATTTGAATACCGCGCTGTTCTGCAAGTAGTTCGATCAGGCGCTCTTTCTTGGCGATGGCCGCATCGACCTCAGCGGTCTTTTGATCAAGGAAAGCAACGATGCAATCTTGCTCGTCGAGTGGCGGAACCAACGTCGACAGCTGCTTGAATTCTTGCCAGTACAGGCGCTTGCGAAAGTCCGTTATGCCCTTGGATGCCCGGTTCATTTCGCCGATGAGCCAGTCCGTGCGGTACAGGTACTCAAAGTAGGCAGGGTTCAACGCAGCGGTCGGCGCGGCCACCACGTAGGCAGGGCTGACCAAGCCATCCGTGCGAACCGCCCCAATGGCGCCCTGCCAGGCACGCATCATGTTGTACGCAACGTCGCCAGGGCGAACGCGTTTGTAGCTGGTGCGATCGGTCATGCGCGTTCTGGTGCGGGCGTTCTCTTCTTCGTTCTGCTCGTCGTCTGAAACACCCGTGTGCAGGGAAACTGACAGCACCGGTAGGCCATCCTCGCCAGCTTCTTGGCGCTCCCTGAAGAGGGCACGATTGGCCACGACCTGCCAGTGAGATGGCACATCCGCCAACCAATCCAGGCTGCTGGGCTTGTACTGTTCGTACCGCCGCATCACTTGCCCGCCTTCTTGCTGGCGACAGGCAGGCTGCCATCTTGACCACCCGCCACGGCGCTCTCGGCATTGCGCAAACCCGTCAGGAACACATAGTGCGACCACGACAGTTCAGCCAGAAACCCCGAGGGGCTCGATTCGTCAGACGCTGTCTGACGAATTTCGGGATGGCGCTCCGCGTAGGCCTGGTAGAACAAACGGCAGTTCTTGAGGTTGGTGGCCGAGAAGCCGCGCCCAAAGCGGGCGGTCAACTCAGAGGCCAGTCCGTCCAGCAGGCTCTGGCCATAACCCGCCCTATCTTGCCCGCCCTGCAGTGCCTGCACAATCTCGCGCCCGATCAGCCAGTAGGCCAGCACCATCTCGCTGTTGACCGTGCGCGCGACGCGCTGGCGCGCATCTTCCAGGATGGTGACGACACGGCCCAGCAACTCGCCTGGCAAGGCCGCTGCCTGGGGCGCCACAACCTTGCGCGGGCTCATGCCCCTGGCCCCACAAAAGCCACCAAGGCCTTGAGCAGGCCATCCGTCTCGGCTTCCAGGGCCAGGATTTCCTGGGTCACCGCTTCCAGGCTGCGCAATGGCTTGTGCTGGTAGAAGTATTTGTTGAAGCTGATTTCATAGCCGATGACCGTCTTGTCCAGCGCGATCCAGGCCTCGTCCACATGAGGGCGCACTTCCTTGATGAAGTAATCGTGGATGACGCCAGAGGCGGGCAGGCTGGCGTCCAGTGAGAGCGGCACGTTTTCGGTGTCGCGCAACTCGCTGTCAGGTTCGTACTCGATGTACTCGCCCGCCTTGGCCGCTTTCTTGACGCCCTTGGTTTCAGCGGCGGCCTGCACCTCTGCTGGCCAATAGCCATGGTCGGCCAGCTTGTCGGCCGTGGTTTTCAGTTCGGCCAACAAGTCCTTGAGCTTGGCTGCGGTGAGCTGGTGTCGCTTCTTGATCACCTTGGCTGCGCGCGGGTCTCGCCAGCTCACGGCGTTCAGGATCTGCTTGCGCTCGTTCGCAGCAAGCTTGAGGCCCAAAGCTTTGATGGCATCGTCCACCAGGGCTTCGAACACATTGAAATCAAGGTGCTCCGCACTGCCGATCACCCCAGCCAATTGCTGAGCGGCTTGCATGATGGATCGCTGCGCCAGCCAAGTGGTCTCAGACAACAGCTCTTTGCGGCTCTTGGGCGAAAGGGTGATTTCTTCGCGCTCAAGGTGGTTCTCAATGGCCTCGGCATGGGCCTTCAGGCCGGTATAGACCTCTTCGCCATACTTGCCGTGCACCCATTCCATGATCTCCTGCATGCCCGGCGTGTAGCGCAAGGTGGCCATGCGCTCGGGTGTGAACTGGGCTGCCAACCGCAATGGGCGCTCCACCGTGACTTTGTAATAGCCGAAGTCCCGGTTGTGGAAGACCTTCGAGATGCCATCCGCCGGCATGGTCAGGTACAACTGGGTGATCTGCTCAATGTGCTCGTCGGTGAACTCGCAGTTCTTCTCTCCCAGGTTCTTGCGCAGTTTCTGGAACAGGTTGGACGCGTCGATCAACTGCACCTTGCCCTGGCGCTTGGCAGGCTTGTTGTTCGTGAGCAGCCACACGTAGGTGGTGATGCCGGTGTTATAGAACAGGTTGTTGGGCAGCTGGATGATGGCTTCGAGGTAATCGTGCTCGATCAGGTGGCGGCGGATGTTGCTCTCGCCACTGCCTGCATCACCGGTGAACAGGGCCGAGCCGTTGTGGACCGATGCAATGCGCGAGCCGGCAAACCGCACAGGGCTGTCGGCACGACGCTTCATCTTGTCCACCATCTCCATCAGAAACAGCAACTGCCCATCTGAGGAGCGAGGGATGGCCGGGTAAAAATCAAAGCGCTCGCCCGTGTAGTCGGACAGGTTGACCTGGAAGCGGTGGTCAATGACTTCCTTGCCTTCAACAATGCTCTTCTGGTCGCTCTTCCATGACTTGCCGTAGGGCGGGTTCGTCAACATGAAGTCGAAGCGCTTGCCAGAGAAATCGTTGGTGGCCAGCGTCGAGCCAAAGCGGATGTTCTCGGGGTCGTTGCCCTTGATCATCATGTCGGACTTGCAGATGGCATAGGTCTCGGGGTTGACCTCCTTGCCGTACAAGAAGACGCCCACCTTGGCCTTGATCTCGCCTTCAGGGTCGGTCACGAAGTCCTGGGACTCGGTCAACATGCCACCGCTGCCGCAAGCGGGGTCGTAAATGGTCAGCGGGTTGGGAAGCTGATCCTTGACGGGGATGAACACCAGGTTCGTCATCAGCTTGATGACCTCACGCGGCGTGAAGTGTTCACCGGCCTCTTCGTTGTTCTCTTCGTTGAACTTGCGGATCAACTCTTCGAACACGTAGCCCATGCCCAGGTTGGACAAGCCAGGCTGTGTGCGGCCATCCGGGCCCTTGCGATCATCCGGGCTGAGGTTGATTTCTTCGGAGACGAATTTTTCGATGACGTCGTGGAGCACGTCGGACTGCGCCATCTTGCGGATCTGGTTGCGCAGGTCGAACTTGTCGACGATTTCCTTCACGTTGTCCGAAAACCCGTCGAGATAATTCTTGAGGTTGGCTTCCAGTTGCGTGGGGTTGCCCAGCAGGCTCTTGAGCGTGAACTTGGACGTGTTGTAGAAGACGTAGCCAGACGCATCGCGCAGGCCGTGCGGGTCCAGATCAGCCATCGCCGCGTCTTCTTGCTGGAACCGCACTTCTTCGAGCACACCCGCCTTGCTCGGCTCAAGCAAGCAGTCCAGGCGGCGGAGAACGAACATAGGCAGGATCACGTCACGGTATTTGCCCCGTACAAAAACGTCGCGCAAGCAGTCATCTGCAATGGACCAGATGAACGAGACGATCTTGTTATGTGCTGCGTGATCCATAAATACCTGGGAAATCGGGGGAAATCGCGATGGGCATGATTTTCCACCGAGCCAAGGCTCGATTGGATCACTGAATGTCTGGGGCTTGCGCCATACAGCAACGCCCAACTGCTCGGAATCGCTGGACGAGAGCCCCGGAGACTTGACACTGTATAAATCCACATGGAAAATGTGATAAAACGCTACCTGTAGTGTTTTTTACCCCACCCAGACACTAAATAGCGCCTGCCACAAGTACACCTCATGTCAGCACCTGCCCCCTGTTCAGCGTCGCAGCCAGATCAAAACAAGGTATTCCAAGTCCTTGCGCTTTCAGGCGGCGGCTACAGAGGCCTGTACACCGCAAAAGTGCTTGCAGACATCGAGCAGGAGCTCCAGGGGCCCATCGCAACCAAGTTCGATCTGATCACAGGCACCTCGATTGGCGGGATCTTGGCGCTGGCCCTCGCATTGGAAATCCGGGCGCAAACGATGGTTGACCTCTTCGTCAAGCACGGCGAGGATATCTTCAAAAAGCGCTGGTCTTTTCTGGGAATGGTGCGCGCACCCTATTCGCCCGCATCGCTCAAGGCGCAGCTTGAGGCCCCCGAAGTCTTCGGCGACCGACTCCTGGGCGCTTGCCTTCACCCCGTGATGGTCCCCTCCATCAACTACACAACGGGTGAGCCTGTTGTCTTCAAGACGGGGCACCACCCCACGTTCAAACGAGACCACAAACATCGCCTGGTGGACATCGGGCTTGCGACCAGTGCTGCGCCGGCCTACTTTCCGCGTCATGTGTTCAATGGGGGGCAGTATGTCGATGGTGGGTTGTTCGCGAACTCACCGGGACTGCTCGCGCTCCATGAATCGCAGCATTTCTTCGGTAGAGATATCAAGCACATCCGCATGCTGAGCATCGGGACGATGTCGTCGAAGTTCACCGTTGACCCTCGGCACAACCGGCAAGGTGGCGCCTACGACTGGGGTGGCTGGAACCCCAGCAACATGCCCAAGAGGCTCTTTGGGTTGTCCATCTCCGCACAAGAGGTTCTGACTGACAAGGTGCTGGAGCACCGTCTGGAAAACCGATACCTGCGCATCGATGACGACCTGTTCGATGAACGTGCCCGAGCGGTCGCGCTTGACAAGGCCGATGCCCACGCACGTGAGGTGCTGCTCGGCGCCGCCATTGAGCGCTCGAAACGATGCATCAGTGACCCACGTCTACTGGCTTTCTTGGAACACTCGCCACCCAAGTCAGTCTTCTTTCACGGCGAACACGCATCTCCTTGACCGGGGTCTCTCATGCTGAAACTCAATCGACTGCTGTTCGCCACTTCCGAGACCGATGTCTTCATCGACCGCCTCGCCCCCACCCCACATCAACGGGAGACCTTGGTTCAGGCCAAGAACGACATTCGGGATCATCTGCGGCCACGCATTCGAGCGGCGACAGTAGCCGTGCTCGGCATGGACAAGGCAGTCGACCCAAAATTCCGCACCCAAGGCTCCTGGTCGTATAGGACCTGCATCCAGCCAGCATGGCAGCCACCCCAGGAAATGGATTGGGACTTCGGTGTGTACTTGCCGGTCACGGTTTGGGAAGACAATGGCCCGCCGCACAAGATGGCGAAGCTCTACTTCACGCTGGTGGAGAAACTGCTGGCGGACCTTTGCACGGACAAGGGTTGGGAACTGATCACCGGCAAGGACACCTGCATCAGGATCCAGATCAACAACTGGGCGCACATCGATATCCCTTTGTACGCTGCACCTGAAGAAGAGTTCGCGACGATCCTTGAAAAGTCCTTCTCCGCTCAGTTGACGCTTGACTCGGCGCGTGGCGCCCTGGTTGAGAATGCGGCGTTCGGCGAGATCGCAGAACAAGAGTGGGCCGACCTGGATCACATCGTCATGGCGACGCGGTCTGGCGAATGGAAATCATCAGACCCTGAAGCTGTCTCGAAGTGGTTCCTTGACCGGGTGAAGGAACATACCGATCAGCTGCGCCGGGTGTGTTGCTACCTCAAGGCTTGGCGTGACCTGCATTGGAAAGCTGGCGATGGGCCCACGTCCGTTTGCATCATGGTGGCCGTCGCACAGAAGTTCGAAGCGATCCGTGGTCGTGACGATCTGGCTTTGGAGGCGGCGTCCAAGACCCTCGCCAACGCTTTGCGCGGAGACATCCGTGCGCCAGGCATTGACGAAGGCAAGGAAGACTTCAACAAGCGCTTGAATCCGGCGCAACGGGAAGAGGCTTCAGCCATGGCCATCACCCTGGCGCAGCAAATTCAGGCGGCGCGGCTGAAGCCCTTGCACGCGCCGGGTGATGCCATCGACATCATCCAAAGCCAACTTGGTTTGCGCATCCCAATGCGGACCGATCTGATCGAGCCAGACAGCGGCAATGATGCGGTGAGAAGCGTGCCTGCTCGTGAGGTCAGCCGCCCGATCGTCAGAGCCACCACGGCTGGCTGATGACCCCGAATGATGCGCAGCTGACCGACGCCCTGCGGTTGCTTCGCACGCGTGGCTTTGAGCCTGCAGGCAACCGTGCTGGCACGCGTTCTTTTGAGGGCGATTTGCCTTGCCGTGGTGGCAATGTGCGCGTTCGGCTGAGCATCACGGACTGGGACTTTCTGCGTTATCCATCGATCATCGTGCTCGATGGCACCGACGGTTTCCCTCCCCTCGTTCCGCACCTGACTGCCGAAGGATGGCTTTGCTACTTTGCAGCAGGATCAGTTGTCCTTGATCGCTACAACCCAGCTGAAGCACTCGCTCAGTGTCTTGACCAGGCCAAGCTGGTACTTGAACAAATTCGCTTTGATGCGGACTATCGCAGGGGCGACATCCAAGACGAATTCATGGTGCATTGGCTCAATGGCCAATCGACGGCCATCTGGGATGTGCTCATTGGCACCGTCGCACCCGGTGCCACCTGTACCAACTACTGGCTCGTCGACATCAACGGCGTGCCGACCGCATTGATCGCAGACTCAGAAAAGGAAGTTGCTGCCTTCGCTGGAGCACTCGGTGCTTCAGCTCCCGAAAAGACAACCTGCCCGTGCTGGCTGTTCCAAACCGACGTGCTTCCTGTTGTGCCGGATGTCATGCCATCAACCGTGAAAGCGTTATTCGCCTGGCTAAAGGCGTGGGACAAGGGCATCTCGAACGGCGTTCAGCGCATCCTGGAGAAGGAGCCCCGATACCTCGAATACAAGCAAGCGACCTTTGCCGTAAAAACGCCCATCGGCTGGCTCGGATTCGGCTTCGATCTCGACCAAATCCAACGGCTGGGCGCCATCAAGAAGCCGCGGCTTTACAAACAGCACCTCCACGGCAAAGGCGGCACACGCGGCATCATGCGATTGTCCATTTCGGAGTTCGGGCCTGCGTTCGTCCACAGTCGAAACTTGACTTTCAAGGACCTCAGCGGCCGGCAGATCAAGGTTGTGGGATGCGGTGCGATTGGCTCCTATGTCGCTCTATCTCTGGTTCGACTTGGCGCTGGAGCAAATGGTGGAAAGTTGATGTTGATCGACCCCGACAAACTCAAACCGGAGAACATCGGAAGGCATGTGTTGGGCTATCCAGCACTGTTCAAATCCAAGGCGACCGCCTTGCGTGATGAACTTGTTCGCCAGTTCCCTTTCTCCACCATTGACGCGAGTCCGACTGACGTCCGTGGCGTTCCTGCCTTGTTCTCCGCCGATTTGGTGATCGATGCCACTGGCGAAGAGTCTGTGAGCGAGTTTCTCAATGCCCGCAGAATTGCCGAGGCGACGAAAACACCTTTGTTGCACGCGTGGATCAAAGGGAATGGGCAGACTGTTCAGACACTTTGGGTTCAAGGCAGCAAAGGGGGATGCTTCCGGTGCCTGCGCTTGGCAGATCACAAGAACTACAGAGAAGAAAGATTCAAGGTCCTTAAAGAGGACCCCGTGCGCAGACTCATCGGGTGCACCGGCTTTACGCCATATGGTGTTGCGGCGCCGATGCATGCCGCGACATTGGCCACTGAAACCATCCTTGACTGGTTGCAGCGCGATAGCCCAAGCCCCCGGTTTCGCACCCGCTCAATTGCGAGCGCCGACGTGTTCGAAGTCAAGAACCAGGATCTCACCCGCCTGGCCGCCTGCCCAGCGTGCGGTACCAATGATGTTGCGATCCCAGCCGTACGGTAGCACTGAGGCACGGGTTCTCATTGAGCCCAAAGTTCTCGCTCGTCTGTCCATCTACAGGCAACTGCGGCCCCGAGACCCTGAGTCGGGTGGAATCCTCTTGGGATACCGGCGAGGAGAGCACCTGCATGTTGTTGACGCCACCGAGCCCCATCCACACGATCGCCGGAGCCGCTTTGGATTCCACCGTAAGGAGTCGTACCACCAGTCCATGGCTGTCAGGAAATGGACTGAAAGCGGCCAGAAGATGGACTACCTCGGGGAGTGGCATACGCATCCAGAGCAGCTGCCAACGCCTTCATCAACCGACATCAGAAGCTGGCTGGACATCACCGACAACAAGACCAATCCCATGGTGTTTCTAATCATCGGTATCTCCAATGTCTGGGTGGGTGTCGGGCTTGGTAGCGGCCACAGATCAACCGACTTGCTGGTGCCATGAGCGCATGCATGCGTGGACAACGCCACCGTCAATCGACGGGATTTGGGGGGCTTCTTCGCATGGATAACACGCCGTGAGGCTCAAGTCATGTTGATTTGGCACCATCTCTCCAGCAGACTGAAAGGGCTACCTGTGGACATCGCGTTCACGAAGCCTTCAATGGAGATTTCGGTCTCCCTGAAGTCCAGCCATGCTGGCGTCGCAGTCGTCACCTGCCTTGTAGAAGCTGAACCTCGGTTCAGCTCGGCCATGTCAATGGCCTTGTGCCTCGTTCAGCCCTCATGCTGAACACCGTGTCATCGGCGCACCTCACCGTGCCGCCGCCGAGCCGCTTCAACCGCCAAGGCTGAAGCATCCCAAGTTGGGGAACCACCATGTTCCCCACCGGGACGAGGCGTTCCCCTTCACACCCTGAAGGAGAACGTCATGAACGCATGCCCTCATGCGACAAGGGAAACGCGCGCCATTTGCGTGCTGTTGGGTGGCTCCGGGCTTGCCCGCGAGCCTGTGATCCATCCTGCAGTGCTACCCGCATTGCTGAAGCCTGCGCCGCCTGTCTCGCGACAGGTCGAACAGGTCATGGCTTACCGTGCTGCCGCCTGAACCACTTCACTGTGGTCCAGCATCAGCACATCGATACCGTGGCGATTGACCTCGCCCACAGTTCGGGTCGAACACGAAATGACGCGTAGACCTCCCCGGTCTCGCCCAACTTGTGTTCACCCGCGTTCGCATCCCATTGAAGTCAAGCCCGATTGATCGGGAGCCCTCGACTTCATGGGATGTGAACCGTCTTTCATGTGCCTCGGCCATTCGGCTGTGCTGCACTTCCACGCAACCCTTTGGGGGAGTCCACCGTCTCCCCGCCGGGATAGGTGTGCCTTCCTCCTTTCTGGAGTTCACACCATGAATCATGAAGCGTCTCGCGCTCGCCCCAAACGCAGCTGTGTCGAGATTGAGGAGTCTCGTGCCTGGATGGGCTTTTACCGCCGCGTGGGTCAGGACCCCGTCATGGCCGCCGAAGTCATGGCCCAGTTGGAAGCTGATCCACTGATGAAGCGCAACCACCTGGCCCTGTACCTGTGCTGCAAGCAATCCTTGCGGACACACAAAGCCACAGCCGCACGCAACAGGCGCATCGGTCAGTTCGTGCGTTGGCTGTTCCATGGCGTTTTTGTTGCGCCAGCTTTGGCACTTCGCCACATGCTGCGCCAAGGCGGCGACATCGCCGTTGAATGCCTGCCACCCACGGCCAACGAACCGGCTGCGACCCAAGTCAAGCGCCTGAAGAAAGCGCCTGAGTTTGCCCAGGCTCAATCGTCTTTTGAAGCTCAAGCTCCTGTGCCCAAGGACGCGCCATCCGCCACGTCGGGAGAGCCGTCAAAGCCCAATGCTGTGTCTCAGACAGCCTGATTCCCCGCACGTCAAGACCACCGCGTCTTGACCGTGCCGGGGCCAGCGCCCTGGCCCTGCCCAGATCGACCCACGCGCCTGCCCACCTGCTGGTGGTGCATGCCGCGTCCTCCCCCATTTCGCCTGCATCTGCCCGAGTGGCAGTGCGGCACACCCACGGAAGGAATTTCCCATGACCACTGCAACCGACGCCTTGTGCGCCATCGAGAAGCGTGCCCACCGGGCCATCGTGCAGGAACTGCGCTTGCTGATCAAGGAAGTGCAGGCCCTTCAGCCTGGCCTGGCAGGTGATGACAGCGCACATGCCCATGCACTGCTGCTGAAGCTGGAGCACCTGCGACAAAGCCAAGTGGTGGACAGCGTCTGCGATCAGCCCCCTATCCGGTTGGCCGCGCAAGGCTGATACCGACCTGATAGCGACACAACACGCCTGCGGGGCCACGGCCCGAGCGGCGGTGCGTCCCCAGGCTTCCACACAAGGAATCCTCATGACCACCGTCACACTCAACCTGGAGCAAAAGCTCTATGTCATCACGGAGCGATCAGGCCACAGTTGCTTTGGCTTTGACAATGCTCGCGATCATGCCAACCAGATCGCACAGCAACTCGACCAAAGCCACCTGGCCTTTGCGCCAGGCGACTACGCCACGCTGGCGGGCTATCAGAAATACCTGATGGCCACAGCCGCATGGGGCCGCTCCCCACTGAGCCAACGCACCTACTTTGCGCCCGGGACCGATCCCAAGGCTGCCAAGGTGCTGGAGTCCTATCGCCGAACTGGCGAGAAGATCCGCCTGATACTGGGCGACCTCGCCACGGGTGAACCGTGGCTTGACGAGCATGGCGTGGTCGGCCGCATTGGTCGATCTGGCGGCATGCTCAAAATCCCCCTGCTGGTCGAGCCTGGCGAGTCAGGCGGCGGCGCCATCTTGACCGACTGCATCCTGTGCCTGGTGGACTGGCAGACCGGCAACACACCGTATCGGCATCCAGCCTATCGAGAGGCCAACTTGAGCCTGTCGCCCAATGAATGCCCTGACCTGCCATGGGCCGTGAGGCGAGGCAGCGATGCCATCGCTTGTTTCGCGGACATCGGCAAGGCCGCTGCCTACCTGGCCTTCATGCGCGGCGCCACCATCGAGCCACGTGTCTTTGCTTGATGAACCGCCAGGCGGCGTGCGCATTGCTACGCCACTGAGCGGCATTGCCGGTACTCGCGGTCGATCAGCCAATGCAGAAACTGGGTGTCCCTGGAGACGCCCCAATAGTGCGCCTTGCATTGCGCGATGTAGGCATCCAGGTCAGCCAGCGTGCGGATGCCGACAGGCTCCAAATCGGTGATCAGCTTGAAGCGCTCAATCTCTCGCCGAGTGAGCCGGATATGGAGGCCAAAACGGATCATGGTCGTGCTCGTTGCATGAGATCAAGTCGCCATCTTGGCGAAATTTCAGGCCCGTGTCACGGCTTTGGCCACCCACTGAGACAAGATTTCTGTACTGAACTTCAGGTGACATTCAGCTGTCACCAAGCCTTGCATTTCGCAATGCCCCGATTCCATGGCCCCTTGTCCATGGCATGCAGCGGTCAAGGCTTGAACGCTTGCGGCCATCACAACACACTGCCCGCTGCTACCTGCATTCCATCGCGGAATGCGCTCCCGACCTTGCGTCGGCGTCGCAGTCGTCACCTGCCTCATTGACCGTGCTGGCCACGCGTCAGCACATCCCGAGCGGGAACATCCATCCCCTCGGGAGAGGACGTTCCCGCTTTTCCTTTTTGTGAAGGAGAAATCCGTGAATGTCACCCACTTGTCCCGTGCCGAACTGGCCAGCGAGCTGCTGGCCACACCTGTTCGCCAAGTTTCCCCCACCCAACCCTGCGCTTGCGATGCGGCGGCGGCCTACAAGGCCTTCGAGCACTCGCCGTCCGAGCTGGCCCACAAACTCAGCATCGCGCGCGAACTGCTGCTGCGCGACATGCGCACCAAGATGCTGGATGGCCCGATCATGGCCTCACCCCAGGTTGTCAAAGACTGGCTATGCATGTACTGCGCTGGCTTGGAGCACGAGGTGTTCCTGGTGCTGTACCTGAACGCCCAGCATGTTCTGATCGAGGCTGAAGAGATGTTCCGGGGCACATTGACCCAAACGTCTGTTTACCCTCGTGAGGTCGTCAAAAGCGCGCTGGCCCACAACGCGGCATCCGTTTTGTTGGCCCATAACCACCCGAGCGGTCAATTGTCGCCAAGCAGTGCAGACGAACTCTTGACCCAGACGCTGAAATCCTCTTTGATGATGGTGGACGTGCGCGTGCTCGACCATTTCGTCGTAGGAGGCGACCGCATCCTGTCTTTTGCGGAACAGGGCTTGCTGTGAATAGGGCAGCCACATCCTCCCAACAGCCACCACCTTGTCATGCATGTGATGGACAAGGTGTCTTGTTGGGCTCACTGGGCCGCTTGCGTTGGTTCCGCTGTCGGAACTGTGGGATGGACTTCCAACGCCCGTCCCGCAAGACTGTGCGTGAACCGAGTCCCCGCTCTCGCCAAGAAGGAGTTCGCCTTGGATAAACTCATCGTGACCAGGCTGTTGGAACTGGTTGAGCCTCTCGTCGCCCTGTCGATCAGCCACTTGACGGCGACCACACGCCAGAAGCTGGCCAATGACGACTTGTCGGTCAACGTGTACCCGAACGACTATGGTGGCTTCGTCTACGTAGGTGCCCCACCCTACACGGTGCCCGCTGAGAACGACATGGCCACGATCTTCGAAGCAGCCAGATTGGCTGGCATCGTCTGGCTCAAGTTCGACAGCGATGCAGCCATCGTGGACGGGCTGCCGATTTTCGAAGAGACCGATCCCCTTTGACCCCCACCGGGCGTCGCGCCCTCAGGCCGACGCCCATTTTTTTGCGCCATCTACAGTCACCCCGCGATCGCGCATCGCATCCAGGTCGATCACGGCGTCGGCCATGGCGGTCAACTCCGGCGTTTGCGACACAAAAAACTCCCGCTGGTAGCCGCCCACGCGCAGCACCTCGCGCTTCATGGCCATGAACATGCGTTTGCGCTCGGGGTCCAGCGCCCCATCGGCTTCGTCAGAAAACAAGGCGTCGTAGCGCCGACCTGCATGCTGCGCCAGGTACAGCGCCACCGCCCGCGTCAGGCACTCGTTGACCCACACGCGCTCCCCTCCGCTCATCAGGCCCAGACTCTTGCTGTCGCCCGACTCGCCGTCATGCACGACGATGTCAAAGCCCTCGCGTTGCTCGCCCTTGCCTGTCTCCACCAGCGTGAGGATGGACACGGTGAAGCGTGGGCCATAACAGGCCAGCAGCAAGTCATTGGCCAAGCCAGACAAAGCCGGGCCTGCATCGTCAATGGCCAGGGCGATCAGGCCATCGTTGCTCATGCATCGGGCAAACAGGTTCCAACTTCCCAAGCTGTCCTCCGCTCGGGCCACGCGGGACTGCACCTGCACACGTCGATCAGCCAGGGCCCGCGCCTGAGCCGTCAATTCAATCCTGGATTGGGCATCGCGCTCGGCGGCCAAGTGGGCTTGCTCTGCGGTGGACAAGGCCAGGCGCGCTTGGGCCTCAGCCTGGGCGGCAGCGGCCAGCATCTGATGGTCAAAGGGCGTTGGCAACGCGTGAAGCACCGCATCCAGGCGATTGAGCGCCTCCCGGAAATGCTGCGCCTGTTGCACCAGCGCCTGCGCGATCCGCAGGCGTGCTGCCTCGATCTGTTGGCGCTCGGCCTGCTCTTCGGTCGTCTCGTTGCCTTGGGTCCGGCCAAGCTCGGCCATCAATGAGGACAGTTCAAGCTCAATGGTCTGCAAGGCGGCGCGGGCTTGGCTGATCTGGCCAGCCCTGGTCGCCAGCAGCGACAAGCGGGACACCCGTGTTCGAGCCATGTCACCCAAGCGTTCGGCCCGGGCCAGCGCTTGCGGCGCCTGGGCCAGCTCTTCGTACCGATGGCGGATCAGGGACAGTTCCTGTTCTGCCAGGGCCTTGTCCTGTGCCAGGCGACCTATCTGGCCTTGTGCGCTGGGCATCAGGGTCTGGGCTTCATGCGCATCCCCCAGCAGCTTGCATTGCCCTTGCAGATCGGTGCCCGCACAAGGCACCTCAGCGACCAGGCCAAAGCGGTGTGCCAACTCCTGGGCCTTCAAAGCCGCCCTGCCTGCCTCAAGTTCGATGCTGGCTAGCTTCTGCACTAGCAGTCGTTCCGTGGCCTGTGCATCCCTCATCGCCTGCACCTGCTGTCGGCACACAACGATCTCCTGTTGCCTGGCACTCAGCACCAGTTCAGCCAGAGGCAGGCGATGTGCCGCACGCTGGACCGTGTCAGCTTCTTCCAGCACGTTCAGGCACTGGCGACGTGATTGCATGAGCGCGCTTTGCCGAGACTGCGCTTGCGTGCGCCTACTGTTGATGCGTTGCGCCAAGCGCTCCAAGCCTTGCAAGGCATCCTGCTCTTGAGCCTTGAGCCCCTCGATGGCTCGCGTGCCGGCAACGATCAACGCCTTGCGCTCCTCAAGCAACTGCGCACGACGCGCCTCGGTGCTCTGTGACTGATCCCGTTGTGCCTGCAAGCGGGCATGGCCAACCCGATGCCCATCCAATGCCTGCTGCGCTTGTTCTCGCCCAATCAAGGTCTGCGTAACTCGGTCGGATGCACCTTGCAAGCGATGCAGTCCCGCATCCAGGCGAGCATGCTCCGCATCTAGGCCGGCCAACTCCTGCCTGATGGACGACAGCCCGGCCTTGATCAGTTTGGCGGTGTCATTGGCCTTTTGCCCCAACGCTCGGATTTCTTCCTGGCCGAGCAAGTCGGACAGCAGGCTCTTGATCTCGGCATTGCGGTAGGTGCTGAGTTGGCGCTTGCCCTGCGCTGAGAACGCGGAGGTGAAGAAGGTATCAGCGCTGCCACAAATGGATTCCACACAGCGGCTGTAGGTCTCGACCTTGCCATCGGACACCAGACCATCGTCGAGACAGACGGGGCGCCATTGGCCCTCATCACTGAGTGCATGCAAATAGGCCTCGGTCTTGCGGCGCCCGTTGAGCCGGATCACCACTTGGGATCGATAGCACCTGCCTTCATGTGACCAGGTCAGATCCTTTTCGTTTTCCGGTAGACAGACATGGTCGTAGTAGGAAAAGCCGCCGGGGCCGCTCAAGGCCGCCCGTGACGGCATCGTCAGATAGGGGTGCATGTTGTCCATCAGCGTGGTCTTGCCCCGCCCATTGGCCCCTGCAATGGCGACGAGTTCAGCGCCATCGGCCAGGCGCTCGAAGTCCAGGGTCAACACGTCTTGCCCCAGGCCATAACGGATGCCCCGAAAGCCTTTGAGGGTGAGTTTCAGTGGTTGCATGGTTGGCTCCAGCGGTTTGCTGAAACCAGTTTCCGACGTGATGTCACGTTGTCAACGTCTGCCTGTCAGTACGGTGAATGCCAGCACTGCAGCGGTTGTGGTCTTACGACCCGAAACTCCTTTGCACGCTGTACACCACCAAGCGGTCATCGGCTTGGCATCGATCGGCCTGCTTTGCGACCGCTCCATGAGGTGCAGCGGTCGCTGAAGGTGAGGAAGCCTGTTCGAGTCGATCGAACGACCGCTGCTTCCGTCGACGAACAGGTACTTCCGACCCATAGCAGACGTCTATATTTGGCATAGATAGCACAACTTATTTCCCTCACAGGCACCCGCGACCATGCCACAAAAATGACATCAACGAGTCATCAGGGTGTCATATCACGACATTACCATCGCTGCAATTCAGATTCGTAATCAGGTCATCATTTTTGATTACGAATTCAAATCTGCCGGAGGTGTCATGATCGAACTACAGAATGTCTCAGTCAGTTATGGTGATGCGATTGCACTGTATCCCACCACTCTCAAACTCCATCAGGGACAGTTCACCGTATTGCTCGGATCTTCCGGCGCTGGAAAATCCACGCTACTTCGCTGTATTAATTCGCTGCATGCGTCGCAGCGCGGCACCACCATTGTCGCCGGCTTAGGAAATTTGGCGAACTCGCGTGCATTGCGCATGCATCGCCGACAGACTGGCATGGTGTTTCAACAGCATCAATTGATTGGCCGACTGACGGCTTTGCAAAACGTTTCGATGGGCCGAATGGGCTACCACACGGCATTACGCAGTCTATTCCCCCTCCCGGCGAAGGATCAATCCATATGCTTGCAAAGTCTGGACCGAGTCGGCTTATTGCACAAAGCCTTAAGCCGTGTCGACGCATTGAGCGGCGGCCAGCAGCAACGCATCGGTATTGCCCGGGCTCTGGCTCAGCAACCTAAACTGGTGTTGGCTGATGAACCGGTAGCCAGCCTCGATCCTGCTACTGCAGAGCGAGTGCTAAGTCTGCTGCACCGCATTTGTAAAGAGGACGGGATTTCGGCGGTCGTCAGCCTGCATCAGGTAGACCTCGCTCAACGTTATGCCGACCGTATTATTGGCCTGTCCCATGGCCGAGTCATTTTTGATGCCGCCCCGCAGACTTTGGATCAAGCCAGTTACGACACGCTGTATGAACAAGTACCCCGTTCTTCTTTGAGCGTTCCACAAGACGCTCGAGAGGAACGGCTTATCGATACTTCATTTCCCATGCAACTTGCTACCGTAAAGGATTGATTATGAAAAAACTCGCATCCGCATTAATGTCTGTCTTGCTTGCCGCCGTCTGCAGCATTGGCCATGCATCATCCAATCCCGATCCAGAAACGCTCAAAGTTGCGCTGCTGCCGGACGAAAACGCATCGACCGTAATTAAAAACAACAAGCCGCTCGAAATCTATCTGGAAAAAGAGCTGGGAAAGAAAATTGAGCTGGTGGTTACCACTGATTACTCGTCAATGATCGAAGCCATGCGTCACGGCCGTATCGACATGGCATATTTTGGCCCCTTGTCGTATGTGCTGGCTAAGCAAAAGAGCGACATCGAGCCATTCGCAGCGATGAAGCAAAAGGGTAGCACTACCTACCAGTCCGTATTGATCGCCAATACTGGCGCCGGCATCGCCAAAATCAGTGATATCGTCAACAAGAATGTCGCTTACGGTGATAAGGCATCCACCTCCAGCCATTTGATTCCGAAGTCGATATTGGCGGAAAACGGTTTGAAAGCCGGCGAAAACTATCGCGAACACTTTGCCGGTGCGCATGACGCGGTGGCCATGGCCGTGCAAAACGGTCACGCGCAGGCTGGCGGCTTGAGTAAGCCGATTTTTGAATCCCTGGTTCAGCGCGGACTGGTCGATCCCAACAAAGTAAAAGTTCTTGCCGAATCGAAGCCATATCCGCAATACCCGTGGACCATGCGCAGCAATCTGAAGCCGGAACTGAAGGAAAAGATCCGTGCAGCCTTCTTGAATCTCAAAGATCCGGAAGTCCTGAAACCTTTCAAAGCCGATGGTTTCGGCCCGATCAGCGACAAAGACTATGACGTGGTGCGCAGCCTTGGCACACTGCTCAAGCTCGATCTGTCGAAGTTCTAAGTGAGCGACAGCATGCAAGCTGATTTTGGTTTGATTCTGGCCGAGCGCCAGCGCGTATGGAACCGCACGATACTGCAGTTTGCCGTTGTGCTGGCGATTGTGATCGGTTGCTGGTATTACGTCGGCCTATTTGATGCCGAGCGATTGAAGGATGGCATGCCAAGCCTGGTAAAAATTGCCGGCGAGATGTTCCCACCGAACTTCTCGCAGGCTGGCACCTGGGTCAAACCGGTACTGGATACCTTGGCCATGAGTATCGCCGGCACGGCAATCGCGGTATTGCTATCCATTCCCTTAGGAGTGCTCGCCGCGCGGAATACTAGCCCTCATCCACTCGTGTATCAAGCCACACGCGGCCTGTTAAACGCTTTGCGATCGATACCCGAACTGATCATGGGCATCCTGTTCGTGGCAGCCGTTGGCTTCGGCGCATTGCCGGGTGTTTTAGCCCTAGGCTTACATTCGGTTGGCATGATCGCCAAATTTTTTTCGGAATCGATCGAACATGCCGATCCGGCACCGGTAGAAGCCGCGCATGCAGCGGGCTGCACGCCATTGCAGGTGATTTTTCATGGGATCTTTCCCCAAGTGCTTCCGCAAATGGCCGATACCGCGATCTATCGATGGGAATACAACTTCCGTGCTTCGACCGTGATGGGCATGGTCGGCGCCGGTGGAATCGGGTTCGAGCTGATGGGCTCTCTGCGCATCATGCAATACCAGGATGTCTCGGCTATTTTGCTGGTTATTTTAGGCATGGTTACCCTCGTCGACGCCTTCAGCTCCTTCCTGCGTCGCAAGTTCAAATAACTCCCAAAGCTTACAAAGGTTTTTATGAAGCCCAAAGTCGTCCTCACCCACTGGGTGCACCCGGAAATCATCGAATTGTTGTCCGCTAGCGCCGATGTTATCCCCAACACCACACGGGAAACCTTGCCGCGTTCTGAGGTAATTGCGCGAGCCAAAGATGCGGATGCACTCATGGCTTTCATGCCGGACAGCATCGACAGCGCGTTTCTCGAGGAATGTCCAAAGCTGCGTGTCATCGGCGCCGCGCTTAAAGGCTATGATAACTTCGATGTCAACGCCTGCACACGCCACGGTGTATGGCTTACGATTGTGCCGGATTTGCTTACGATCCCGACCGCTGAACTGACTATCGGCCTTCTTCTCGGTTTGACAAGGCATATGCTGGAAGGCGATAGGCAAATCCGTAGCGGACACTTCCAAGGCTGGCGGCCGACACTATATGGCTCTGGTTTGACAGGAAAAACGCTTGGCATCATTGGTATGGGGGCGGTCGGCCGTGCAATCGCCCAGCGCTTGGCTGGCTTTGAAATGAATCTCTTGTATTGCGATCCGATTCCGCTCAATGCCGAACAAGAAAAGGCTTGGCACGTACAGCGCGTCACGCTCGATGAACTGCTCGAAAAATGTGATTATGTCGTGCCGATGGTTCCGATGGCCGCAGAGACACTGCATCTGATCGATGCCACCGCGTTGGCCAAGATGAAAACCGGTAGCTACCTGATCAATGCATGTCGCGGCTCGGTCGTGGATGAGAATGCGGTGATAGCAGCACTGGCGTCTGGAAAACTAGCTGGATATGCAGCCGATGTCTTCGAGATGGAAGAATGGATACGCGCTGATCGCCCGCAGGCTATCCCCAAGGCGCTGCTCGACAATACGGCACAAACGTTTTTTACGCCGCATTTGGGATCGGCGGTCAAGGAAGTTCGGCTTGAAATCGAGCGGCAGGCAGCGATGAACATCATCCAGGCACTCGCTGGTGAAGAACCGATGGGCGCGATTAATCAGCCGTATCCGGGAGTAAAGGCGGCGTGATAGATCTGGAGCGTGTGGCGACGTTCATTGCCGTCGTCAAATGCGGGGGCTTTCGCGAAGCGGCGAAGCAAACTGGATTGTCCCAGCCAACAGTAACGCAGCATATCAAGCGGCTGGAGCAGTCTTTGCAGGCCCGGCTGATTGACCGCGCAACAATGCCGCAAAGCCTGACATTGGAGGGAAAGATTTTTTTCCCCTATGCGGAACAATTGCTCCGTACTAGCCATAAGGCTACGGCAGCCCTCCACAATAAAAGCCTGGTCGTTGGTGCAAGCTCCAATATCGGCATTTATCTTTTACAACCCTATATCAAGGCGCTCCAAGATAAATTAGCAAACAAGATCGATGTGAGGATCGGCAAAAATATCGAGATTGCCGCTTTGCTGGAAACGCTTGAAGTGGATGTAGCGGTAATGGAGTGGTGGGACTCACGTCCTGGGTTCGTCTCAACAGTATGGCGGCGCGAGAGGATGGTTGTCATTGTTCGCCCCGGCCATCCTTGGGCTGCCGAGTCGACCATTCCACTTAAGTGGTTAAAATCCCAGAACTTGCTTGGAGGCGAAGCGGCTACCGGAACTGGGCGCCTACTACAACAATATGCCGGTGCCGACTCGGCAGAGTTCACAGTGGGTATGCAGTTAGGTAGCACCGAGGCGGTCAAACACGCGGTCCACGCAGGGCTAGGAATCTCGCTTGTGATGGAAAGCGCGGTCAAGCATGAACAGGCAAGCGGATGGTTACATGCAATTCCGATTGAAGAAGATGTTTACAAAGATCTTTATCTCGTACATCGCTCAGAAACTTCGTTAAGCGGTCCGGTGGCAAGCCTTGCAGATTTGATTCTCCATTCTCCGGATTTAGGCTCAATAGAATATAAATAGCAAAACGAATGTCTGCTTCTGGCCGGGTTCGGGTCTTCGCTTGCGCACCCGACAACAGCTGCTCGCTGCCGAGTGTGGCATCGACGAATCCGTGCTGCTGGCGCCCCCTGGGTTGAAGGGCCGCTGACGGGCCGCTCTGCGGCAGGCAGGGCCCGGCCAGAACCTGTCGGTCACGGCTGGCAGCTTTCCGTCAGTCAAGCCGGCGACTACTCGTAGATTGAAGCAGGCGAATCGTCGCTCAAAATTGAGCAGAGGCCTCAGTGAGATTCCAAGGATGGGATTGCGAGCTCCACTCGATCATAGGATCTCGCCCTGTTTGTCCCCCCCCCTAGCTTTAACTTGCACGAGTCCTCCGCAATGTCGTAGGATCCTAGCGAATAACTCAGAGAAATAGCTTCTAGTCGAGCTGATGGGAGGGATATGTTGCGGGTGGACTATGTTGTCGCACTGGCTTGCGTGGGTTTGCTGGGAGGATGCGCCTCGGCCACTGTAGGTTGCCGCCAGGGCGCCCAGCAGTGCTCTGCGAACGGCCCACCTAACGCCGAAATTGACAACGGCACTTCGTGTGCCGTCCTCGTGCAGAACACGCATGTCTGCACATATGACGGCGAAGGTCGCTTCAAGGGTGAAAGCGTCAAGGCGGGTACGGGCGTATGCGTCTGCCTCGGCTGGTGATAAGGGAGGTATTCATGCTGCGGCGCCTACGTGCGGTTTTGCTCTTCGTCTCTACGCTGCACTTGGCCGGTTGCGCGGGGCTTTATCGGTATGACGCAATCTCAGAGAAACCGGCCTTCGACGCCGCGGACACGCCCTTAACGCCGCGCCCGAGCACCATCCAACCCGTGCTTTCGATGCCCCTAGCGACTCTGCAGGACGGCGCCAACAGCGCCGTCGGCCGCTTGCTACCCTTCACTGTCGAAGACGGCAAGCGCCTGGCGAGTATCGAAATCATGAAGCCGCCCTGGCTCGGTGGCGGCTGCTTTTTCTGCGAGTACCTCGACGCTAAGTGGCAATACACGGTCAACCAGCCGCGACCGGTAGTGCTTAAAGGCGAGCAGAATCGGCTCGTCGTTGATGTTTCCGCAGCGATCGACGGCGGCGTCGGCTTCAAAGGAGACATCGCCAGACTCCTTTCGCTAACCAACAAACGCTTCGACGCTGCCCTATCTGTGAATTTCAAGAGCGGGCTGGCTGCCAATATCGACTTCTGCCCCGCATTGACCGGCGTCGAGCTCGACTACTCGTGGATCACGCCCCCTTACTTCCAAATCATCGGGCGAAACTGCCTGTGGGGAGTGTGTTTTGGTCCAGCCAACATTGAGTTCGACAGCGCCATCGACAACAGCCTGCGGCCACAGTTGCCAACGGTCGCAGCCAACCTGCAGAAGGCTATCCCATGCCAGCCCGTTCGCGACGCGCTTGCTAAGGCTTGGCGCGGCTACACGTTCCCAGTGAAAGTGCCCTACGAGGAACTGCACCTGAACATCCGTCCGCAGGCGCTGTATCTGCCTGGCTTGAACATCTCCGCGACCGATCTCAACTTCACGGGCAATCTAGAAGCGCTCGTGTCGCTCGACCAGACGCCCATATCCACGGATCCGCTACCACTGCCACCGAATACCCCAGCGACGATTAGCCCTGGGCGCTTCTCTCTCGCAGTGCCTATCTCGACGCGCTATTACACTTTCGAAGCGCTGACCAAACAGGCGCTGACACTCGAACCCTTCGGCGGCAAAACACCCGCCGGCGACGTCAAGGTCACATTCAAGGACGTCCAGTTTTACCCAACGACCGACGGCCAGATGCTCGCCATCGGCGTGTCGGCGGCGGTTGAGTTTCGCTGGCTATGGTTCCTAAACAGTTCGGGCACCATCTGGCTGACCGCGCGGCCGCAGGCACTTGACCAGGGTCGCAAGATTCGACTGTCGGACGTGAAGGTGACGCGCAAGTTCACAAACCCAATTTGGGACCTCGTCTCGCTGCTGCTAGACGACAAGTTGACCGAGGTCGTCCGCAACGACTTCGAGATGGACTTGAACCCAACTTTCGCACAAGCCGAAGCCGATATCACTGCAATGATAAACAGCGCTGGCCAAGACGGTAGCGTCACTTTGCAGGCCAGGGACGTTAAGATTGCCGTGGGCCGAATGCTGGCCAACGAACAGACCTTCCAGGTGGAGGCCTTGTTCGACGCAATAGTTGATGCCAAGCTAGGCAAAGTCTCCCTGCCTTGAAGCCCGCCACAAACAAGGTAGGGTGCACCAAACTATGAAGCAAATCGCTTTTGCCTTGTTTACAGTTGCGGCCTTGCTCGCGCCCGCACGCGAGGCCAGCGCTTTGTCCTTGGGCAGCTGCAACAGCTACGCCGAGCTCAGCCGACAACTCGCCGCTGAGAATCAGACTCTCCGTCCCTCGCTGGACATCGGGGTGGCTGTGAGCTTCGGAAGCAAGGGGCAGGAAACGGGGTACGTGATCGAAGCTCGCGAGGGCAGTCGCTGGTGCGTCGTGTCGGTGCTTGAGCGCGTAAGAAGGATCAGCCAACAGCGAGTCGCCGAGGAGGTTTGCGATACACCCGCGAGATTCCCGGAGGCAGTAACCCTCTGCAACGAACTGAAGGCGCAATCGCTGAAGGTGAGGCGGACAATATCGGGGCAGTCGTCGCGCCCGGCGCTCACAGAAAAGTTTCCCTCGGAAACCTCGAAAAAAACACAGGACGCTGTGACCGTAGAGCTGGCGTTATGCGTGGACCGCTCGGGGCGGGAGGTCCTATGCGGAAGGACAGAGACACTTCTACGCGTAGACACCGTGCGACCTCGCTAGGCTGGCTCTCCAGCGCGCCGACGCGCACTCCCGCGACCGATTGTCGCTAGGTTCTGGCTGTGTGGCCATCGGTCCCTTCGCAGCTCAGCCAAGCGTCGAACGGCGCCCTAGGCCTACATGGCCCCTTACACGCAGTCGAACGTGATGGCGAGCATGCAGCTGGCATTGCAAGTTAAGGCCGACACAGCGCCCCACAGATTTGTGAAGTTCAACGACGCGATGAATGCGCACACGGGCAGTTTTTACGAAGCTACGCATGTTGACCTTGCCACTGGGAGGCACCATGTTCAAGGTCCGACCTTGAGGTGGCAGCCCCATTGCCCATGTCACCGGCAGTGAGGAATTTTGGGGATCGTCGGTGCGCCGATGTCCGGTTTGCGCCGAGTGCTAGGCTGAGGTGAAGGTCGCCTTCGGGTCGATCTGCGACGGCCGCGGATCGCGATAGCGGTCACTCGAGCAGTCCGCATGTGAACGTCAGGCCCAACGGCCGGTTCCGGGTGCGAAGCCGTCAGCCAAGCCGTGCCAGGTCGTTCGACCGCTTCTTGCAAAAGCAGCCACTGGGAGCGTCATGGTCGAACGTCCGAGATCAGCCTTGGCCTGCCGCTCAGGTGCGTGGGCACAACGACTGCTCATGGCAGATCCGCGTTGGTCGATGGCACCCCTCATCCACCCTGCACGTGTATGACTGCGGAACGGTAGATCGACACAGCAGAACGTCATCGCTAGACACCATTCGCGGCTCATACGCCCTTGATGCCACCATCACCGCAACTTAGGCATTTCGCTTCCAAAATTCTGCCAGCGATTTCATCGGGCTGTGAACACACCAATTCACCAAGGCATCTCAGCAGCCCCGCATGCTGAACACCCGTTGCCTGCGCCCAAGCCGTGACTTTCTGTTCCAAACTGTCCAACTGCGAAATGCCCGCCGCTCTGGTCCGCACAACCGGCACGATGCGCCCTTCTAACTTGACTTCAGCTGCCGCACCCAACGCCTCCTGAATGGCCTGGCGATTGACCTCATGGCGATCTTCGTCCGCCACCGTCCACCGGACACGCACGAACGCCCCGGCAACGTCCTGTTGCGCCACCGCATCCCGCAAGGTGTCGAGGTCTGGCTTGCCGTCAAACACAATGTCAACCGTTCGCCGAGCAGGTGTCGGCTGCAGCGTGCAGACCGCTGACGAGGTATCCACCTCCCACAGCAGCCAGCCCTTGTCGCCATCCTCCCCATAGTGGAAGCGCCCGATGGAGCCCGCATAGGCGATGCGCTGCTGCCCATGCCGCGCCTCACAGTCCCATGCCTGATGTCGGTGGATGTGCCCCAGCATGAAAGCCTGGGCCTCGGCAGCAAACAATGCGCCCGTGGTGAACTCGTGGTCGAATCCGGCCATGGGAACGCCGTGCTCGCTCATGCAGCCAAAGACGGTGCCATGCGATACGCCGATGGACGGCACCGCCAAGGTCTGTGCGCGTCGGTGGCTCTCGGCAAACCCGGCCAGCAAGACGGCCAGGTGCTCGCCCACTGCCTCGGCAGCAGCCCCCGCCCCCACCGTCGCCGCCACAGCAGCCTTGTTGACCGTGGGCACGCAACTGAACAGGGCCATGAGCCCATCTGGCAGCACATCGAAACGCCAGCTTGAAGAAACCTGCCAGCAGCCGTTCGGCATGAGCGCCACTTGTCCAATCTGGTCGACCACATGGACAGGGTAACGCCCGCCCAAGGATTTGAAGATGGACAGGGTGCCCGGTGGCTCATGAGAGAACGTGCCTTGCAGCATCAGCACCGGACAATGGTCAGCCAGGCGACGCACCTGCGCCACCAGGCGTTCGGCAGCGGGCGAATGCAGGTCCAGGGCGTGATCGGTTGAATCCCCAGACAGCACTGCAGCCTGCACACCTGAGGCCATGGCCATGTCGATGGCTGCCCCGAAACAGCGGTCGGCCTCGATCAGGTTCTTGGGGCCGTAGTGAAGGTCAGAAAAATGAGCAATGCGAACCATGCCGTATCTCCTTCATGTCACCCGGTGCAGTTCGCTCTCGATCTTGTCGAGGTAGCCCTGCGGGTCGTTGCGATAGCGATCCAGTTCATCCCAAGCACGGCGACGACCATGCGGGTTAAGCCGCCACCCTCGGCCCCACCGTCGGTCGGCGTAGGCCTGGTATTGGTCCGCAGCAATGCCATAGGCTTGGGCACGCGCCAGGAGGTGTTCCAAGGTGAGATCCCCGTCATGCACCGGGGCGTCCTTGGGTGCCTCAGCGATCACCGACGCCACAACGGCATCCACATCGGCATCCACATCGGCACCAGCACCCTCCCACGTTGGGGCACCATCCAGGACCTGAGTGGCCAGTTGCGCTTGAACAATGGCCGTGTCTTCGTCCTCCCTGTCGCGCAGCAAGGCGGTCACATCCACGGGCGCTTCCAGTTCGATGATCCATTGCGGCACACGGGTGGGCAGGCCCGTCTCGTCGATATGGGCGACCTCCATCAAGCGCTTGGTCAGGTAAAACGGGGTGCGTTGCCGATCCAGAAAGCCAGAGATGCGACCGCCACGCAGAAAGCCGATGGTTTCGAACTTCTGGATGGCCGAGTTCATGGCGTAGAAGCTGTTTGTAGGCAACTCGAACGCACTGATGGAGCGGATACCCGGGATGAAGAACAGGAACCGCCCGGTCAGGTTGCAGCGCCGCTGCTGGTAGTCAGCGCAGGACTCGGGCTCGCAAATGCCGCCGTTGTCTTCGCGCAGAACCGTCTTGCGCCCACCGAAGATGCGGATAGAGCGCCGGCCCGTGTTGTCCATGGGCACAGGTGCATGGCACATGCAGTGGCGCACACGGCCATCAGCCGAATACTGCGACCAGTAGCGCTTGTCCTGCGCCCCCCAGGCCGCGAGTTCATGCGGCATCACGGTCTGCCACTGGTCAGCCGGAAAGACGATGGGGAAGCGATAGAGGTGAAGGCCTTCACCACGGTCCTCGCCATAGGCTTGCAGGATCTGCTTCGGTGTCTCGGGATTGGGGAAGTCTTGTGCCCGCACGGTAAACCAGGGCACGTTGCGCGGGATCAGCGGTGACTTGAGTTGCGGCATCGCACCCACGATGGCGCGTTCGATCTGATCGAAGGACTGGCCGGCTTCAACGCCCTCGTCGTAGAGGCGTTGAGCCTGGGGTTGCTCCGCCGCCTTGCGGGTGAGCACCTTGATGCCTGCGCGGATCTTGCCGCCTGTGGGGATGCGGGCGGGGCCTTGCCCGAGCAGGGTCGGCAGGGCCGCCGAACCGCCCTGGACGGTGACAGTGGTTTTTACCATGGTGGCGCTCCTTCATGAACATGCGATGGTTCATGCTCTCGCGACTTCATGCGACGTCAAGCCCGAGCGCGTATGTGGCATTCTCGATAGCATGAACATCAGCGGCAAGCTCAGAGGCTGGGCAAGGCGGATCAAGCGAGACGGTGTAACGCTCTGGTTCGCTGGCAAACACCCGGCAACGCCGTGGTATGCGAAAGCCATCGGTCTTTTCGTCGTGGCCTATGCACTCAGTCCTATCGATTTGATCCCGGACTTCATCCCGGTGCTCGGTTACGTGGATGATGTGTTGCTGCTGCCTTGTCTCATCTGGCTGACCATTCGGCTCTTGCCCGCTGAGGTTTTGGTCATCTGCCGCGAACAGGCTGACAACTGGCTGAAAGTGCAGGGATCCAAACCAAGCAGCCGTTTTGGTGCGGTTCTGATCGTGCTTATCTGGATTGGGGTCTGTACAGCACTCTGGATATGGCTTTAGCCATATCGCAGGTCAAGGCAACGCCCGCCAGGCAAACTTGACACATGGGGTAGGCCTGCCTAAACTTCGTTCACTTGTACAGACTTACGGCGCAACTGCCTCTCATGCCCACGCACGCCTTCACCGTTCGCAAGCTCGCTGACACCGCAGGGGTCGGCGTGGAAGCGGTGCGCTTTTACCAGCGTCGCGGGTTGTTGCGTGAGCCTGCCCGTGAAGGCAATGGCTTTCGGCAGTACGACGAGGGTGACGTGCGGCGCCTGCGTTTCATCAAGCGCGCGCAAGAGCTGGGCTTTTCCCTTGACGATGTGGCCTCGCTGGTGTCTCTGAGCACTGAGACCGATCAGCTGCGCGTTCGCGAGATCACCCAGCAACGTGTGCTGGACATCCGCCAGCGAGCCACCCAACTGGAAGCCATGGCCGTTGCCCTTGAAGGCTTGGTCACTTGTTGCCAGAAGTCAGCCAAGGGAGATCACTGCCCCATCATCGCGGCCCTGGTCGATCACGCCCCCCGACCCGCAGAGCAGGTGGCCGCATGACCATGCCTCGCGCGCTCAAGCATTGGATTTGCCGACTGATGGTCGGCGTGATCTTGTTTGCGCAGATGAGCGTGGCAGCCTACGCTTGCCCCAGCAACATGGTCTCCGGCAATGCCACAGCCGACGCCATCACCGCGATGGACGCCATGGTGGATTGCGAGCAGATGGGCGAAGGCATGGGAAGGCACCTGGACCAAGCCAACCCTGGCCTGTGCGCCGAGCATTGCCACCCCACCCAACAAAGCGATCACACCCAGGCGCCTACCGTGCCTGCGGCGCTGTTGATCGCGCTGTACACCGTCGCCCTGACGGTGGATGCGTCAAGGCCGGATGGCCTAGCGCCGACTGCGGACAGCCGCCTTCACGCGGCGCCACCGCCGCTGTCCATACTGCACTGCTGCTTCCGAATTTGACACGCCGAGTGACGCGGCGCTGAAAGGCCTGACGGCCGCTTCAGCGCCTGGTCGCGCAGGTTGCTGGCCAATGCAGGCGCGTGGCGTTCTGCCAAGTCCTGCACACGCCCACGCCATTGGCTTCATTCGGAGGTGTCATGTTTACCCATTCTTCGCTCCTGCCGCGCAGGGGCATGCAACTGGTCGATCTCGGCCATCCCATTTGCATGCGCATGCTCACGCGCATTCGCACGCGCTTCCAAGGTGTCGTCGTTCTGGTGGCCCTCAGCCTCGCATCCTTCCACGCCCATGCCGGGGATGTCCTGACGTTTGAACAGGCTCTCAGGCTTTCCCAGGCGCGCTCACAACAACTGGTGGCCCAGAACCACGCCACGGCGGCTGCCCGCGACATGGCGGTTTCGGCCGCACAGCAGCCCGATCCCGTCCTCAAACTGGGCATCAACAACCTGCCCATCAGCGGACCTGATCGCTTCAGTGTCACCCGCGATTTCATGACCATGCGCTCGGTGGGCCTCATGCAGGAGTTCACCCGTCAAGACAAACGCCTTGCACGGTCCATGCGCTTTGAGCGGGAAGCCCAGGCCAGCGAGGCCAGCCGGGCCCAGGCGCTGGCTCAATTGCAACGTGACACGGCCATGGCCTGGCTGGATCTCTACTACCAGGAACGCATGCTGGTCCTGGTCAAGGCCCAGCGCGATGAAATCCGCCTGCAAGTGGAGGCGACTGAGGTCGCCTATCGAGGGGGCAGAGGATCGCAAACTGAAGTGCTCGCTGCCCGCGCAGCGCTTGCTCAGGTGGATGACCGCATCGACCAGGCCATGCGTGAAGTGAGCACAGCGCAGACCGCGCTGCGCCGGTGGACAGGTCGTGCAGCCGACACGCCCCTGGGCGATGCGCCCGACACCCGCCATGTTCCCTCGCACCTGAACGATCTGGAAAGCACCCTGACCGCGCACCCTGACATCACCGTCCTGATCCGGCAGGAAGAGATGGCCCAGGCCGACGCAGACCTGGCCCGAGCCAACAAACAAGCCGACTGGGGTGTGGAGCTGATGCTCAGTCAACGTGGGCCCGGCTATTCCAAGATGGTCTCTGTCAATGTCTCCGTTCCCTTGCAATGGGATCATAAGAGCCGTCAAGACCGCGACCTGGCTGCCAGGTTGGCCACCGTTGAGCAGATGCGCGCCCAGCGCGAAGAAGCCACACGGGAGCACCTTTCCCAGGTCACGGCGATGCTCCAGACTTGGCAGAGCAGCCGGGATCGACTGCGTCGCTACGACAGCGTCTTGATCCCCCTGGCGGTCGAGCGAACACAGGCTGCATTGACAGCCTACCGAGGCGGCAGCGGCACGCTGGCCTCCGTGCTGGAGGCTCGCCGCATGGCCTTGGACACCCAAATGGACCGGCTGCGACTCGACATGGACACCGCTCGCATCTGGGCGCAGCTCAACTACCTGATCCCGGTGGAACACGACGCGGCCATACCCGTTCTTGACCACTGACACGGAGCCTCACATGAAACTCAAAAATCTGGTGATCGCCATGATTGCCGCCACAGCACTGAGTGCCGCTGCATATGGCCTGTACGCATTGGGCATGCAAAGAGGCATGGGCATGAATGCCGATGCTGAACTGCGCCCCGCTCAGCCTGCCACAGAAGCAAACGCCACCCAAGCCCTGCCGCAAAGCGTGGCCGAGGGTGAAGACGCCACCCGGCGACACATCGCCGATGGCCTCAAGGCTGGCGACATGGACCCGGTCACCGGCAAGAAGGTCTTGTACTACCACGACCCCATGGTGCCGGGCAACAAGTTCGACAAGCCCGCGAAGTCGCCTTTCATGGACATGATGCTGGTGCCCGTCTACGCAGACAGCGATGGTGACCAGGGCAAGGTCACCGTCAGCCCGCGCATCCAGCAGAACCTGGGTGTACGCACTGCAGAGGTCACAGAAGGGGTGCTGTCGCCCCAGGTCTCTGCCGTGGGCAGCATCGCTTACAACGAACGCGACCAGGTTGTCATGCAAGCACGGGCCGCCGGGTTTGTGGAGCGGCTGCATGTGCGCGCCACGCTGGATGCGGTCAAACAAGGTCAGCCCCTGGCCGATCTCTATGTGCCTGATTGGGTGGCCGCGCAAGAAGAGTTCTTGTCTGTTCGCCGCATGCGGGGTGCCGACCTGGGCAGCTTGGTGGATGGCGCTCGCCAGCGCATGCGTCAGGTGGGCATGAGCGAGGATCAGATCAAGCGCGTCGAGCAAACCGGCAAGACCCAGCCGCGCATCACCCTGGTGGCGCCCATCGGCGGCGTGCTCAGCGAGTTGATGGTGCGTGAAGGCATGTCCGTGATGCCTGGAGCCACTTTGTTGCGCATCAACGGCGTGTCCACGGTTTGGGCCAACGCCGAAGTGCCGGAGAGTCAAGTCGCGCAACTGCGCCCAGGCACCAAGGTGCAGGCCCGCAGCCCGGCTGTGCCTGGCACCACCTTTGAAGGCACGGTTCAGGCCCTGGTGCCGGAGGTCAACCCTGGCACCCGCACCCTCAAGGCCCGCGTTCAATTGAACAACCCAGGCATGCGCCTCGTGCCTGGCATGAGCGTGACCATGCAGTTCATGGACATGCGTGCCGAGAAGGCCTTGTTGATCCCCACAGAGGCAGTCATCCAGACGGGCAAGCGCACCGTGGTGATGCTGGCCGAAGACAAAGGGCGGTTCCGCCCGGTCGAGATCGAGGCAGGCATCGAGAGCGATGGGCAAACCGAGGTCAAGCGCGGCCTGGATGTGGGCCAGCGTGTGGTGGTGTCATCGCAGTTCCTGATCGATTCCGAAGCCAGCCTCAAGGGTGTTGAGGCGCGGCTCAATGGCGCACCGGCACCGACCATGGACAACACCGCGCCCAGACACGAAGGTCAGGGCAAGGTGGAAGCCCTGGCAGACGAGGCCATCACCTTGTCGCACGGGCCGATTGCCTCACTCAAGTGGGGCTCTATGACGATGGATTTCAAGGTGCCGCTCAAGGGCGGACTGCCCCGCCATCTGGAAGTGGGGGACCCGGTGAGCTTTGAGTTCTACATGGATGCCGATGGCATGCCGCAGTTGACCCGACTGTCGCACCTGGCACCCGAGCCCCAGCCTGCGCCCGAGGTGCCCCATCACACCCATGGCCCGGCCAAGCAAGGGAGCAAGCCATGATCGCCCGCCTGATCCGTTGGTCCATCACCAATCGCTTTCTGGTGCTGCTGGCCACCTTGATGCTCAGCGCATGGGGGGTGTATTCGGTCGCGAGAACGCCGCTGGACGCCTTGCCCGACCTGTCTGATGTGCAAGTCATCATCCGCACCACCTACCCGGGCCAGGCACCGCGCATCGTCGAGAACCAGGTCACCTACCCCTTGACCACGACCATGCTGTCGGTGCCTGGCGCCAAGACGGTGCGGGGGTACTCCTTCTTCGGCGACTCTTATGTCTACGTGCTGTTCGAGGACGGCACCGATCTGTACTGGGCCCGCTCGCGTGTGCTGGAGTACCTGAACCAGGTTCAGTCGCGTTTGCCTGCCAGCGCCAAGGCGTCGCTGGGGCCCGACGCCACGGGCGTGGGCTGGATTTACCAATACGCCCTGGTGGACCGTGGAGGCACACAGGATGCGGGTCAGTTGCGTGCCTTGCAGGACTGGTTCTTGAAGTACGAACTCAAGACCGTGCCCAATGTGGCGGAAGTGGCCTCGGTGGGCGGCATGGTGCGCCAGTACCAAGTGGTGCTGGACCCCGACAAACTGGCCACCTACGGCATCCCGCACACCCAGGTGGTTGAGGCCATACAGAAGGCCAACCAGGAAGCGGGCGGCTCGGTGCTGGAGCTGGGCGAGGCCGAGTACATGGTGCGCGCCTCGGGCTACCTGCAATCACTGGACGATTTCCGACAAGTGCCCTTGATGACCACCGACGCAGGCGTGTCAGTGCGCCTGGGGGATGTGGCCCGCATCCAGATGGGGCCCGAGATGCGCCGGGGCATTGGTGAATTGGACGGTGAGGGAGAAGCCGCTGGCGGCGTGATCGTGATGCGCTCAGGCAAAAACGCGCTGGAGACGATTGCTGCGGTGAAGGCCAAGCTCAAGACCCTGCAAGCCAGCTTGCCCAAAGGGGTCGAGATCGTGCCGGTGTACGACCGATCCACCCTCATCGAGCGCGCGGTGGAGAACCTCTCGCACAAGCTGCTCGAAGAGTTCGCCGTGGTGGCCGTGGTGTGCTTTGTCTTCCTGTTTCACCTGCGCTCGGCGCTGGTGGCCATCATCTCGCTGCCCCTGGGCATCCTGGCGGCTTTCATCGTCATGCACTACCAAGGGGTGAACGCCAACATCATGTCGCTGGGTGGCATCGCCATTGCCATCGGCGCCATGGTGGATGCAGCCGTGGTGATGATCGAGAACGCACACAAGCACTTGGAACACTGGGAGCAAGCCCACCCCGATCAATCGCTGGAAGGTGCCGAGCGCTGGAAGATCATCGGCGATTCGGCGGCCGAGGTCGGGCCCGCGCTGTTTTTCTCGCTGTTGATCATCACGCTGTCCTTTGTGCCGGTGTTCACGTTGGAGGCGCAAGAGGGGCGGCTGTTCTCGCCGCTGGCCTTCACCAAAACCTACGCCATGGCGGCGGCAGCGGGCTTGTCGGTCACGCTGATCCCCGTGCTGATGGGCTACCTGATCCGTGGCCGCATCCCCAGCGAGCAGAGCAACCCGCTCAACCGATTCCTGATTGCCATCTACCGCCCGCTGCTCAATGCGGTCTTGCAAGGCCCCAAGCGCACGCTGGCGGTGGCCACCGTGTTGCTGTTGCTCAGCTTGTGGCCCTTGCAGCACATTGGCGGTGAGTTCATGCCCAAGCTGGACGAGGGCGACCTGCTCTACATGCCCACGGCCCTGCCGGGCTTGTCCGCAGGCAAGGCCGCCGAGCTGCTTCAGCAAACCGACCGTTTGATCAAAACCGTGCCCGAGGTGGCCGGTGTCTATGGCAAGGCAGGCCGCGCCGAAACCGCGACCGACCCGGCGCCCATGGAGATGTTCGAGACCACCATCCAGTTCAAACCCAAAGACCAATGGCGCCCGGGCATGACGCAAGACAGGCTGGTTGAAGAGCTGGACCGCATTGTCAAAGTGCCCGGCCTGGCCAACATTTGGGTGCCCCCCATCCGCAACCGCATCGACATGCTGGCCACCGGCATCAAGAGCCCCGTGGGCGTGAAGGTGGCGGGCACCGACCTGGCCACCATCGACCGACTCACGGGTGAGATCGAGCGGGCGCTCAAGGATGTGCCCGGTGTCAGCAGCGCCTTGGCCGAACGCCTGACAGGTGGCCGGTATGTGGACGTCAACATCCGCCGCGATGCCGCCGCGCGCTTTGGCATGAACATCGCCGATGTGCAGTCGGTCATCAGCTCGGCAGTGGGCGGCGAGAACATCGGCGAGACGGTGGAAGGTTTGCAGCGCTTCCCGATCAACCTGCGCTACCCACGCGAGACACGCGATTCGCTGGAGAAATTACGCACTTTGCCTATCGTCAACGAGCGTGGACAGCGCCTGGTCTTGTCCGATGTGGCCGACATCCGCGTGACCGATGGCCCGCCCATGCTGCGCAGCGAGAACGCCCGCCTGTCAGGCTGGGTGTATGTGGACATCCGGGGGCGGGATCTGCGATCAGCGGTGCAGGACATGCAAAAGGCTGTCGCGGCCAAGGTCAAACTGCCGCCTGGCTACTCGGTGTCCTGGTCAGGCCAGTTCGAGTTCCTGGAGCGGGCCACGGCCAAGCTCAAGGTGGTGGTGCCGTTCACGCTGCTGATCATCTTCGTGTTGCTGTACCTGACATTCGGCGCGTTTGACGAAGCCTTGCTGATCATGGCCACGCTGCCCTTTGCCCTGGTGGGGGGCATCTGGTTGCTCTACCTGTTGGGTTACAACCTGTCGGTGGCCGGGGCAGTCGGGTTCATTGCATTGGCTGGCGTGTCCGCCGAGTTCGGCGTGATCATGCTGCTCTACCTCAAGCAGGCTTGGGGTGAGCGCATCGACAAGGGCCAGGTCAGTGTCGATGACCTGCTGGACGCCATCCGTGACGGTGCCGTGCTGCGCGTGCGCCCCAAGGCCATGACGGTGGCAGTGATCCTCGCGGGCTTGCTGCCGATCATGTGGGGTGCAGGCACGGGCTCCGAGGTCATGCAGCGCATTGCTGCACCCATGGTCGGGGGCATGATCACGGCGCCACTGCTGTCGATGTTCGTGATTCCGGCTGCGTACCTGCTGATTCGCCGCAGCAAAAAGGCAAGGCGCGCCACGCAAGCGCCTCACATGAAACATGCCTGAAGGCTGTCACGCCATCACCCACAACAACAGCCACCTCGACTGGCCTTCTCGGGTTTGAGCGGCCCATTTGTCACCACCACAGGGGTGTAGCCAGCCTCCTGGATTGCGTCGCGAAGTTCATCTGCATCCGCCTCTGTGGGTTCGATCTGGACTTGGTGCGACTGCAACTCGATCCGTACGGTGGCCTCTTTATCGACGGCCCGCACCGCCTTGGTGATGGTGCTGACGCAATGGCCGCAAGTCATGTCCTTGACTTCAAAAGTGATCATCAGAAACTCCGATTGGTTTGGGGTGGATTCACTTTCAAGCTTCCTACAGCAGGAAGGTCAAGCACCTGTTTTCAATAACCCCGCAGTTAACGCATGTAACTGCCACACGGCTTTACATTCCCACGATGGGAAGCTTGAGGATCCACGACAAACATCAACCACCTATACGGGCACACCATGATCTCCCCGCAAAAGCCGCTGGCCACATTCCGAATCGACATCCCCATCTCGGGGATGACTTGCGCTTCTTGTGTGTCCAGGGTAGAAAAATCGCTCAAGGCAACGGCTGGTGTGCAAAGCGCCAACGTCAATTTGGCCACCGAAGTGGCCTCGGTCCAAGCGGACCCATCTGTGAACCTTGAGGTACTCAGCGCAGCCGTCCGCGAGGCCGGCTACGACCTGAAGACCACCGATGTGGCCCTCCATGTCGAGGGCATGACCTGCGCCTCTTGCGTCACCCGGGTGGAAAAAGCCTTGCTCAAGGTTCCCGGCGTCTTGTTGGCCTCCGTCAACCTGGCAACCGAACAGGCCGCCGTGCGTGCACTCTCCACGATCCCACCCGCATCTCTCGTGGCAGCCGTCACCAAGGCAGGCTATGTGACTCAATTGAAGCAGGAAGCCGAGCCCGCAAAGCCCAACACCCTGCCGACATGGGGGCCCGTGGCGATCGCTTCTGTTTTAACCTTGCCACTGGTATTGCCCATGGTGCTGCAGTTGGTGGGGATCGACTGGATGCTCAATGGCTGGCTGCAACTCGCACTGGCCACGCCGGTGCAATTCTGGCTGGGCTGGCGCTTCTACCGGGCAGGATGGCGGGCCGTCAAGGCCAAGGCCGGCAACATGGACCTGCTGGTTGCGCTTGGCACGTCCGCAGCCTTCGGCCTGTCCGTCTACCTTCTGATGCGGCATTCACAGCACGGCATGCCGCACCTCTATTTCGAAGCCTCGGCTGCAGTGATCACGCTCGTTCTCCTGGGCAAGTGGTTGGAAGATCGCGCAAAGCGGCAGACCACGGACGCGATTCGCTCTCTCAACGCCTTGCGGCCGAGCACGGCACTGGTTCGACGCGATGGCGTTGACGTCGAAATGCCCGTGGCCGACGTGAGGGTCGGTGACCTGGTGAGCATACGCCCGGGTGACCGCGTGCCCGTTGATGGCGAAATCATTGAGGGGCGCAGCCATGTGGATGAATCGCTCATCACAGGCGAAAGCCTGCCTGTCGCCAAACAAGTGGGTGATCAGGTGACCGGCGGGGCCATCAACGCCGAGGGCATGTTGATTGTCAAGACGCAGGCCGTCGGTGCCGAAACAACCCTGGCACGCATCATCCGGCTGATCGAGTCGGCCCAGGCGGGCAAGGCACCCATCCAGCGCATCGTGGACCGTGTCAGCGCCGTGTTCGTTCCCGTGGTGTTGGGGGTCGCGCTACTCACCTTTCTGGCTTGGCTTGGCATCAACGGAGACTGGGAGCATGCCTTGATCAACGCCGTGGCCGTGCTGGTGATCGCCTGCCCATGTGCATTGGGCCTGGCCACACCCACGGCGATCATGGTCGGAACAGGTGCCGCCGCACGCCGAGGCATCCTCATCAAGGATGCTCAGGCATTGGAGATCGCGCATTCGGTGACCGTCGTGGCGTTCGACAAAACAGGCACACTGACGGAAGGCAAGCCGACGCTGGTAGCCGTTGTCCCGGCCGAAGGGTCAGGCATTGACGAAGTGGTCGCTCTGGCCGCAGCGTTGCAACAAGCAAGCAGCCATCCGCTGGCACTGGCAGTCACCACCCACGCCCGCGACGCCAGCCTCACCATCCCCTCTGTGCAAGATGCCAAGGCACTGGCGGGCCGGGGCGTCGAGGGCATGGTGAGGGGAGCCAAGTTGATGCTGGGCAACACCAGACTTTTGAATGAACTGGGGGTGGATGCAGGTGCGCTCGGCACGCAAGCCGATGTGTTGGAGCGGCAAGGACGGACCTTGTCATGGCTTGTGCAGCAAAACGCAGGCGGCTTTGAACTGTTGGGGCTGATGGCCTTCGGAGACACCGTCAAGCCCACGGCAGCTGCAGCGGTGAGAAACCTGCACCAACTGGGCATCAAAACCCTCATGCTGACCGGCGACAACCAGGGCAGCGCTGATGCGGTCGCGCAGGCCCTGGGTATTCTCGATGTGCGAGCGGAGGTGCTGCCCAGCGACAAAGCGGCCATCGTGCAAGCCTTGCGCGCCAGCGGTGAGGTCGTGGCCTTCGTGGGTGATGGCCTGAACGATGGCCCTGCCCTGGCTGCAGCATCTTGCGGTTTTGCGATGGCCGGAGGTGCTGACGTGGCAACCGAGACCGCAGGCGTCACGCTGATGCGCGGCGACCCCAGGCTGGTGGCCGACGCCCTGGATGTGTCGCGGCGAACCTATGCCAAGATCAAGCAGGGGCTGTTCTGGGCCTTTGCCTATAACGTCCTGGGCATCCCACTGGCGGCACTGGGCATGCTCAACCCCGTCATCGCGGGTGCCGCCATGGCGCTCAGCAGCCTCAGCGTCATCGCCAATGCGCTCTTGCTGCGCCGTTGGCGGGGTGCGATGGAAAACGAGTTGCCACAGCACACCAAGCCTGCCACCGTCAATTCACAAGGAGCCGCTGCATGAGCGAACACATGAACATCGGAGAAGCAGCCAAGGCCTCTGGCGTGTCGGCCAAGATGATCCGGCACTATGAAAGCGTGGGGCTCTTCCCCGGCGCTTTGCGAACCGATGCAGGTTACCGCCAGTACACCGACAAGGAGGTCGGCACCTTGCGCTTCATTCGGCAAGCCAGAGACCTCGGGTTCTCGCTGGATCAGATCCGCGAACTGCTGGGACTGTGGCAAGACCGTCGACGCCCAAGCCGCCAGGTAAAGGCGCTGGCCCAGGCCCATCTGCAGGAGTTAAACCAGAAGCTCCAGGAACTGCTTGCCATGAAGGCCACCCTTGAACACCTCGTTCATTGCTGCCATGGTGATGACAGACCGGACTGTCCGATCCTCGATATCCTGGCAACCCCACATGCCCAAAGCGAAACGAAGCCCGCGCGTAGCGGGCTGCGGTCAGGTCGGCAAAGTTGACCTGGACGATGTGGGCAAGCAACGCATCATCCAATCAATCCAGGTGTCCTTCGCTGATCAGGATGCCAAGCCTTGCCACCTCGTTGCTGCTCGCAACTATCTTCTTCCCGTCGACGGTTTCTAACGTTTCCCCTTTTTTCATGTAAACGGCTTTCCCATACTTACTTTCCTTCGCCATTTTTCCATCCTTGAAAAGGTAAAGCGTGCCACCATCTTTCAGTTGATGCGTAGCAGCGGCCTGATTTTTTGCCGCATCACCAGCATAAACAGATCCGACAAATCCAATCAAGGCGACAAGTGTGATCAACGAGGTAGAATTTTTCATGGTGTTTCTTCCTAGAAATTTGCAAAGATGTGGCCTTCGAATAAAATATACAAGACCACAACACGCAATTTAACCGCCATCACCTTACAAAGACATGACGTCGCGATGACTAATTTGACAGCATCTCTTCAATATTAAAACTTCTTGAAAACTCATCCGTCATTATTGAAATAATGTACTTGTCATAGACCCTTGCCAATTGCGCATCATTGCCGCCCAAACGGATGTTCTTTTTGAACAAGGCAGTACCTCTGGACCCAGGTATATCTGGTCTGCGTGAGGGAGCATTGAAAACTTGCCTGACACGAAATCCGGAGCGCACAGCACACGCGTTAACCCAAATATCATCCGCATCAGGACACGTCGCCCGGTAACCGAGTCCGACTCGCTTGAGCAGAAGCAGAAAATCAGGTGGGTAAAGTACGCCACCTACCCCAGTGGAGAAATTAAGATGGGAGGGGGCACTGCTATTGCAAAGCGGCCATGCGATGTAGGGCATCAATGCATCGCCATTCGTTAAGACAGACCGAGCGCGCAAACAATGAATAACGGCCTTATCGCTCAACCAGGCATCAAAAAGATGCTTGAAAGCAAGATGTTCGTAAAAAACATCGTCGTCAATGGTGATCAAAGGTCGAACGAAAGAGGCATTCATCTGCAGATAAGGTTGCAGCTTTTTGTGAGGCCCATCGTTTTCGCAGGTTATCACCTCCAATCCACGATGACACAAACGCGTCAACGATTTCGGCAATCGCCCCGGCCAATCTTCCCGAGACAAGAACAGAATGACTCTTCTGGGCTTAATTCCGCTGCACGCAGATTCGATCGCCAAATGAACCCTGTTGACACGATCTCCGTGTGAAGTGAGGGACACATCAAACGCTGAGCTCTCGTCCACCAATTTTTCTTTCGATAACCAGTTTTTCAATGCATACCGAAGAAAAAGAAGATAGCTCTTCACCACAGCCCCAAACCAAAAGCATTCCCAAATCAGGCCAAAAACCATCTTCAGCTGAGCGGGCACTGAATTGGACTATGGGCGATCCTCTAACCAACCAACCCGATCAGATAAATAGCCCAAGCAAAGCCCGATTGAATCGATCTCGGAAAAACACCACCGAGCACAGACAGTCAACGCTAACTCAACAAGCCTGGCACCTAACGTGATTTAACACTTTCGTCAAGGCGCATTTTTAATTTCCGTCACGATCATCTTCCCACCCTCGCTGAGGACCATGAATTTCACCTGATCACCAGGCCTGAGATTGGACAAGATGCTCTTGTCTTTGGCGGTAAACACCATGGTCATGCCTGGCATGTCCAGGTGCTTGATGTCACCATGCTTGATGGTGACTTTGCCGTTGGTCTGATCAATTTTCTTGATCTCGCCGTCGGTCATTGCGGGAGCCTGCGCGGACTCCATCTTCGAATGGTCCATGGCAGCTTGAGCGAATGAAGCAAGTGGAGAAGCGATGCCGATGGCACAAGCCGATACGGCTAAAAATTTAGCAATGACGTTCATTGTTGACCTCATGAATAAGAGTTAAAAACCAGAACCGATCCGTCTTTGCGGATCAGCAGCACTTGGTATGGATCGCGGTGACCATCAAAGTCAGGCCCATCCATCCCAGGAGATCCGACAGGCATGCCAGGCACAGCCAAACCCAGGGCATGTGGCCTGTCTTTGAGCAACCGGCGGATATCGCGCGCAGGGACGTGCCCCTCGATCACATAGCCGGACACCACAGCCGTGTGACAGGATGCCTGCCGCTCCGGCATCCCAAGGGTGGCACGCGCGGCCTTGTTGCCCTCATCCACCACGGTGACGACGAAGCCATTGTGCTCAAGGTGCGAGACCCACAGCTTGCAACAGCCGCAGTTGGGATCTTTCCACACCTTGATTGGTGTTCGCTCCGCAGTCTCTGAGGCCGCCCAAATCGTCGGCGTACATGCCAATGACAAGGCCGCCATCAGCACTTTGCGCCTAGAGCGCAATGGAGATACAGATTGGTCTCGCATGATCATTTCTTCGAAACCTGGACCTTGCCCTTCATGCCCGCCTCGTAGTGACCAGGAACCAAGCATGCGAAATTCACTGTCCCGGCTTTAGTGAACTGCCAGACGATTTCACCTTGCTGCCCAGGCGCAATGGTCACCTTGTTGGGCTCGTCGTGCTCCATGTTCGGGAACTTCTTCATCACCTCCAAATGCTCCAAAAGTTCCTTTTCGGTCCCCAGGTTCATCTCGTGCTTGATCTGGCCTGCGTTTCTGACGACGAAGCGCACTGTTTCGCCCTGCTTGACTTGAATCGATGCAGGTTCAAATCGCATCTTGTCGCTCATCGAAACCTTGATCGTTCTGGTGACTTTCGATGCCCGACCAGGCTCGCCAATGGCGGTTTCTTCAGCGGCCTGGGTTCCTGCACCATGGTCATGCGCATGGTCTCCCCCAGCAAATGCGGAAGCGGACAGCGTCAAGCAAGTTGCAGCAATGAAGTGGGTGGCGAATCGACGTTTGTTCATCATGAAAAATCCGTATCAAGAGGTTGAGAATCAGTGATCGCTGTGAGACGTCGGCTTGCGGGCTCGCACCTCGACAGCCTTGTCAGGCTTCTTGGCCCGGGGCATAGATTGCCCACCTTCAGACTTGAATCTGGCAGGCTCACTCAAGGGGCCGGTATATTCATGTGCCACGGTGCCTGCAGGATGCTTGAACCAACCAGGGTCCTTGTAATCGCCATGCTTTTGGTTCTTGCGAACCTTGAGCACACTGAACATGCCGCCCATCTCGACCGAGCCAAAAGGCCCTTCGCCAGTCATCATGGGTACCGTGTTGTCAGGTATCGGCATTTCCATCTCGGTCATGTCGGCCATCCCACGCTCGCCCATGACCATGTACTCAGGCAAAAGGCCCTTGATCTTTTTGGCAACGCCACGGTGATCCACACCAATCAGATTTGGAACGTCATGCCCCATGGCGTTCATGGTGTGATGGCTCTTGTGGCAGTGAAAAGCCCAGTCCCCCTCCTCATCGGCCAAAAACTCGATCTGCCGCATTTGCCCAACGGCAACGTCGGTGGTCACCTCGTACCAGCGAGTGCTCTTCGGCGTCGGGCCACCATCGGTGCCTGTCACCAAGAATTCATGTCCATGCAAATGGATGGGGTGGTTCGTCATCGTGAGATTGCCAACCCGGATGCGCACTTTGTCGTTGAGTCGAACGTTGAGCGAGTCGACCCCGGGAAAGATGCGGCTGTTCCACGCCCACAGATTGAAGTCAAGCATGGTCATCGTCTTGGGGGTGTAACTGCCCGGATCGATGTCAAAAGCATTGAGCAAGAAGCAGAAGTCTCTGTTGACCTCATCGATCAACGGGTGCTTGTTCTTCGGGTGCGTGACCCAAAACCCCATCATGCCCATGGCCATCTGGGTCATTTCATCGGCATGGGGGTGATACATGAACGTTCCTGGACGACGTGCCACGAACTCGTATACGTAGGTTTTCCCAACGGGAATGGCGGGCTGATTCAAACCGGCCACACCGTCCATGCCGTTGGGCAGCCGCTGTCCATGCCAATGGATGCTCGTGTGCTCAGGCAACCGATTGGTGACATAAAGCCGAACACGGTCGCCTTCAACCACCTCAATGGTGGGCCCCGGGCTTTGCCCGTTGTACCCCCACAGGTGTGCCTTGAAGCCTGGCGCCATCTCTCTCACCACTGGCTCGGCAACCAAATGGAACTCCTTGACGCCTTGGTTCATCCGCCAAGGCAAAGTCCAGCCATTCAAGGTCACCACAGGGTTGTAAGAACGCCCTGTTTCAGGAACGAGAGGAGCCATGGTGTCCGAACTGGTCTGAATCACCGGCTCAGGCAAAGCGGCCATCGCTACGCGACTGACGGCACTGGCTGCCACGGCGCCACCAGCAATGCCAGCCATCCTGAAAAAATCTCTTCTTGACGACATCTTTGTTCCTTTGATCAGTGACCGCCACCGGCGCTGGGAGCTGCGCCGCCGACGGACAAGGTGGTACTGGTGGGGCGCCCGATCAGAGATGCCTGCATCGCGGCGTCGGCCAACCAGAACTGTTGTTCAGCATCAATGGCAGCAATAACCGTTTCGACTTGATCCCGGTAGTCGGCCAGCAGCTCGAATACACCGATGAGCATGCCGTTGTAGCGAAGCTGGTTCTCATCCGAGATGACTTTGCGCAGAGGCAGAACCTCGTCTCTGTAATGCCTGGCGACGTCGTGAGCAGCTCGATATGCCGAATAGCTCTCTCGCAAATTGGAGCCTGCTGAGCGAGTGACAGCTTCAAGCTGATTGGCTGCCGCCAAAGTTCGCGCATTGAAGGCGTCGCGCTGCATGCCACCCCAGTCAAAAATTGGCAGCCGCAAGGCCAACTCATAACCTCTGGCGGAAGAACTTGTTCCCGCTGCGTTATCAAATTTGGTGTTCCTGCGCGCGGTCAACTCGATATCGGTAAACGAGTTCACCAGTTCAAGACCCTGAGCCTTGGCATACGCATCGAAATTACTCTGGGCCAAGCGAATGTCCAGTCGGGATTGAGACGCCTGCGCACTGAATGCCTTCGGATTCACTGGTTCCTTGGGCAGGTCGGGGAGACGATCTGGAAGCCTCAACTGATCGACTTGGGCATCGTTCAAACCAAGCAGACGCACCAACTCCTCTCTGGCCGCCGTATTCAGATGGCTTGCAGAGGCCAGCCTGGTTGCTGCATCGGCATAGAAGGCCTGCTGCCTGGCGCGCGAAACACGGTTGAAGTTGCCGACCGCTTGCATACGCTGCGCCAGTTCTGCGCTTGCTTGCGATGCCTCATAGACTTGTTCGGCGTACTTGAGCGTCTGTTGAGCGGCCACGGCACGGACCCATGCCTGGCGGACCAAGGTCACTTGGTCCACAACGTCTGCAGCCAGCTTTACCTGTGCTTGTTCAATTCGTCGGCTGGCAGCACTCTGTCGCCAAGGTAGAGAGATGAGATCAAGCAAGCCAAAGGACAAAGCGCGCCCCAACTCCAGCTCATCGCCAGCGCGCAAGCGCTCAAAACTGAACACCGGATTGGCGATGCGGCCTGACTGAGCCGTCTGAGCTGCTTCAGCCCAACTCTGCGCCAGCAGGGCTTGCATGGAAGGACTATTGACCAACGCCAACTCCACTGCTTGCGACTGGCTCAAAGGCTTTTCCAACAGAGAGTGGGCTCGTCCGCGGAGTTTTGTCTTTTCAGAATCGTTCGTCGCCAGCGACAGATTCCCCTGCGTGAAGCCCGAGGTTTCGTCGTTGATGCGCTTGACCGATTGACCAATGTCGATGCTCGCACAACCCGAGAGAACACCCAAACCGATCGCAGCGACACCCGCTCTCAGCGGTACTCGATTGAACAGCCTTTTCATCGACGGCTCTCCCCATGACCTGCGTGCGGATCATCGCGTTCAGACTCGCTGCTCGGTTTGATGTTGGGACCACCACGCGACTCTCGTGCGTAAGCTCGCCAACCACCAATGCGACCGACCAAGTCGTTGGACTCTTTCCAGGCCGCGAGAACCGGATCGGAAAAGCCCTGGTAGCTGCCAATAGGGGATCGGTAGGTCACCTTGAATTCAGGTGGCGCGATTGGTTCAGCACTGGCAGGCTGCTGGGCTTGGGTCAGCCCCCCCATGGCTAACAGCACCAGACCCAGTGCGGGGCGAACAACATAGGACGATTGGGCCAATAGCATGTCTTCCTCTTGGCAAGCTGTGATTTCAAGCTGCCATTGTGCTCAGGTCAGCCTGTCGAGAACCTGTTTCGCAGATGACAGTTTTGTCATCTGCGAAACGCACGTCAGAATGGCGGCAAACTCATGCGCTGGCAGGAACTGGAGATCACCGTGCGCATCTTGATCGTAGAAGACGAACCAAAGACCGGGGAGTACCTGCGCCAAGGGCTCAGCGAAGCAGGGTTTGTTGTCGATCTGGCGACCAACGGCCCCGACGGGATTCACCTCGCCAAACACGGTGCGCACGATCTGGTGATCCTGGACGTCATGCTGCCAGGTCTCAACGGGTGGCAAGTGCTGAGCACCTTGCGTCAGCAGGGCCTGGAAATGCCTGTCTTATTTTTGACAGCCCGCGATCAAGTCGAGGATCGTGTCAAAGGGCTGGAGTTGGGCGCCGATGATTACCTCATCAAACCGTTCTCGTTCGCGGAGTTGCTGGCGCGGGTTCGAATCATCCTGCGCAGGGGGCGGCAGCATGGTGACGGCCCAACGTTGTGCGTTGCTGATCTTGAGATGGATCTCTTGCGACGACGCGTGACCAGAGGTGGCGTGAGGATCGACTTGACGGCCAAAGAGTTCGGTCTTCTGGAGCTACTGATGCGGCGACAAGGTGAGGTGCTGCCGCGTTCTCTCATCGCATCGCAAGTGTGGGACATGAACTTCGACAGCGATACAAACGTGATCGAGGTGGCCATTCGGCGGCTGAGGGTCAAAATCGACGAAGGCCAAAACATCAAGTTGATTCAAACAGTACGAGGAATGGGGTACGTTCTCGAAGAGCCTGGAAGGTCTGCACAGTGAAGATCGAACGACTGAAGGCGTTGTCACTGACCGCTCGCTTGACATTGTTCTTCACCTTGACGTCCGTGTGCATTGTGCTGGGCTTGGGCAGCCTGCTTATGTACGCTGCAGACCAGCATTTCATCGATTTGGACCGCTTCACCCTCAGTGACAAGCAACTCCTCATCAAGGACATCCTAACGAAGTCGCGCTCTCAAGATGACGCCCGCAAAAGATTGAGCGAGGCCTTGAATCACCACCACGGCATGTACATCTCTGCCAAAGGCATTGACGGATCAACACTCTATAGTTCAGATCGGTTTTCTCCGCCTGGGCAAGTGGCGCCGGGGCTGAGCCAGCCTGACGAGCAGGTGATTCAAAGGTGGCAGAGTCAAGGGCGGGAATACCGGGCGCTTCGCATGCAGCAAAGCCCTGGATACGACCCCACCAACGCCCTTGACGTTGTTGTGGCCATTGACACGAAACACCACGACGAATTCATCGCCCAACTCGGCCGAACCTTGGCGATTTACACGGTACTTGCGATGATCGCCAGCGGCATGTTCAGTTGGTTTGCTGCCCACCAGGGTCTTGCTCCGTTGAGGGCGATGAAATCGCGTGCTGCGACAGTTTCCGGGAGGCAACTTGACGAGCGGATGCCTGTCGGCTCAGTTCCCATTGAGATGGCCGATCTGGCAAAGGAACTCAACAGCATGTTGGACAGGCTGCAAAGTGATTTTCAGCGTTTGTCAGATTTCTCCTCCGATCTGGCGCATGAACTGCGCACACCTATCAGCAACTTGATGACGCAAACACAGGTTGTCCTGTCATCGCAACGTGACACGGAGACCTATCGAGATACCCTGGCATCTAACGTCGAGGAGTTTCAGCGCTTGGCCAGAATGGTGTCAGACATGCTTTTTCTGGCCAAGACTGAACGCAGCTTTGCCATACCTCAAAAGGAGCATTTTCAAGCGTCATCAGAAATCCAGAAACTCGTAGAGTTCTACGATGCCGTCGCGGAAGAAAAATCCATCCGCATCAACCTTGTGGGCGATGATCTGATCACAGGTGACAGGCTGATGTTCAGGAGGGCCGTCAGCAATCTGCTGTCAAATGCCCTTCGCCACACACCGAGCAGCGGAGACGTTTGCATCTCCGTGCGAAAAGCAGAGCCCTATATCGAGGTGGCTGTTGCCAATTCGGGCGAAGACATCGACCCCAAGGTTTTACCAAGGTTGTTCGATCGATTCTTCCGTGCAGACCCCGCTCGGGCTCACCCATCCAGCGACGGCGCAGGACTGGGTCTGTCCATCACCCGTGCGATTGTCGAAGCCCACAGCGGAAAAGTCGCCGTCACCTCAGAGCATGGGCGTACCTGCTTCACGCTGAGTTTCCCGGTGGGCGACAGGGCGAACCCGACCCACGCCTGACGTGCTCGTTCTGTTGTGGAATTGGCATCCAGGCACCCGGTGCCGCGCAATGCGCGCCCTCTGCCATTGATCTAGATCAAGCTGGCTGGCGTTAATGGCCTCAATGACACCAAGATAACAAACCTGTAATCTCCGGCTCACCTGCATGAAAGGTGCCGCCACTAAGCTGAACTCACCACAACCGTTCGCCTAGCGAATACTGGAGTCAGCATGATCGTCAATCAACGCAATTTCTCTGCCGCAGCCCTGGTTTTTTTGGCACTGAACGGAATGGCCTTTGCACAATCAAAGGCAGAAGATCACTCGGCACATCACCCTGCGGCGTCGGCGTCGGCATCCGCGTCAGTTGTTGCCCCAAGCGCATCGACTTCGTCGGCCATGGGCGAGTCAATGGGCATGCACGCCCACATGGAAAAGCACCACGCCGAAATCCAGCGAATCATGAAGATCCGAGACTTCAAGAAGCGCCAGGAAGCCATGAATGAGCACATGAAAGCCATGAAGGAAAGCGGCTGTCCAATGATGAAGGACGGCATGGGCATGGGCCCGGCATCCGGTACGAAAAAGTGATTTCCACGTAAACACTCGCAATACACGGAGCGCAAATGACAAACGCACACACCCCTCACCAAAGCAGCACTGGACGCCCATCGTTTCTGAGGTCCCCGGTCGGCGTAGCGTTGATCATGGTCGGCGCCATTCTGGCGTTCTTCGTATTGCGAGAGCACTGGTCGCATGTCGTGGGTAAGCTGCCCTATCTGTTGTTATTGGCATGCCCACTGATGCACCTGTTCGGGCATGGCCATGGCGGTCACGGAGGGCAAAAGCACGGGTCTGACACGCCACAGGAATCGGCAGATTCTGGCAAGACAACCCGATGAAGTGCATACAACATGAGTTTGGAGCGGCCTACGAGGTCCATGCTTTCATGACACCAAGGTTCCTGCCGCGCTTTTTCCAATCACCGCTGGAGAGCTGCCCGTGAATGAAAATCACAGCCATCACCACTCACCAAGCGATAGCACCGCATTGCTTGACGACGAAGTCAAGGATCCAGTTTGTGGCATGACGATCAGGCAGCAATCGGCACTGACCGAGAGCTACGCAGGCAAGATGTTCTTCTTCTGCAGCGAACGCTGCAAAGCCAAATTCCTCTCAAGCCCAGATCGGTTCGTCTTGCCGAACGAGGCGCAGCAGGCTGAAGCAAGTCCTCCTCAGTTACCAGCCTCGGAGCAACTCACAGGCGCCACCTATACCTGCCCCATGCACCCGGAGGTTCGTCAGGACCACCCGGGCAACTGCCCCAAGTGCGGCATGACGCTGGAGCCCTTGCTTCCCATCCTGGATGACGACAACCCCGAGTTGCGTGACTTTCAGCAGCGCTTTTGGTGGACGCTTCCACTGACTGCCGTCGTATTCGTGCTGGCAATGTTCGGACACAACCTGAGGCTGATGGACATGACCGTCCAAAGCTGGGTGGAACTGCTCCTGGCCACACCCATCGTGCTATGGGGCGGTTGGCCCTTCTTCTATCGGGGCTGGCTATCGGTGGTGCATCGCAGCCCCAACATGTGGACATTGATCGGCCTGGGCACCGGTGCGGCGTACTGGTACAGCGTCGTGGCCACCGTTGCGCCACAGGTCTTTCCTGCTTCTTTCATGGCAATGGGACGCGTGGCGGTTTACTTCGAAGCCGTTGCTGTGATCATTTCTCTGACGCTGCTTGGGCAGGTACTTGAACTGAAAGCACGCTCTCAAACCTCCGCGGCCATCAAGTCGCTCCTGGGTTTGGCGCCCAAGACAGCCCGGAGGTTAATGTCTGACGGGAGCGAAGAAGACGTCCCGTTGTCCCATGTCCACGTGGGGGACCGCTTGCGCGTGAGGCCCGGAGAGAAGGTTCCCGTGGACGGCATCGTGGAGGAAGGCGCGAGCGCCGTGGACGAATCCATGCTGACTGGTGAGCCCATTCCCGTGAGCAAACGATCGGGCGACAAGGTCATAGGCGCGACGCTCAATACCAACGGTGCGCTGATCATGCGCTCGGAGCGGGTTGGGTCAGAGACCATGCTGTCGCAGATCGTGCAATTGGTGGCCCAGGCTCAGCGCTCCAAGGCCCCCATGCAACGCATGGCGGATGTCGTAGCTGGCTACTTCGTGATGGCCGTGGTCAGCATTGCGGTCCTGACGTTCTTCGGCTGGGGATTCTTCGGGCCGGATCCGAGCTGGGTGTACGGCCTGATCAACGCGGTATCTGTGCTGATCATCGCCTGCCCTTGTGCGCTGGGCCTGGCCACGCCCATGTCCATCATGGTGGCCACCGGAAAGGGAGCCACGCAAGGTGTCTTGTTCAGGGATGCTGCGGCCATCGAACGCATGCGTCAGGTCAATGCATTGATCGTGGACAAGACGGGCACGCTCACAGAAGGCAAGCCAGCCTACGACCGCGCGGTGGCAGCCCCTGGCTGGGACGCCACCGAAGTATTGAGGTTGGCGGCAAGCCTCGATCAGGGGAGCGAGCATCCACTTGCCGATGCCATCGTGCGAGCAGCTCGTGAACAGGGCCTGCTCTTGGGCAAGCCGATCAATTTTGAAACTGGCACAGGCATTGGCGTACAAGGGGAGGTAGATGGTCATCGCTTGGCGCTGGGCAACACCACCCTCATGCAACAGATCGGGGTTTCCGTAGAGAAACTTGTGCCGCAGGCAGAAGCGTTGCGCGCGGAGGGCGCCAGCGTCATGTACCTGGCGGTCAATGGCCAGATTGCCGGCTTACTGGCTGTCTCTGACCCCATCAAATCAAGCACTCCTGAGGCACTGACCGTCCTTAGGGAGGCAGGTATCCGGATAGTGATGGCCACAGGCGACGGACAGACCACAGCAAAAGCGGTCGGCGCAAGGTTGGGTATCGATGAGGTTCATGGCGAGGTCAAGCCCGCAGACAAACTGTTGCTGGTCGAGCGCCTGCAGAAAGAGGGGTGTGTGGTGGCGATGGCCGGTGACGGCATCAACGATGCGCCCGCACTCGCTCGCGCGGATGTGGGTGTCGCGATGGGAACGGGTACAGATGTGGCCATGAACAGCGCCCAGATCACCCTGGTCAAAGGCGACCTCAGAGGGATTGCCACGGCGCGCATGCTATCCATGGCGACCGTGGCCAACATGAAGCAAAACCTGGCTTTCGCGTTCGTCTACAACGCCTTGGGCATTCCCATCGCAGCGGGTTTGCTGTATCCCCTGACCGGGTGGCTGCTGTCCCCATTGATTGCGGCTCTGGCCATGAGTCTGAGCTCCGTGTCGGTGATTGGCAATGCCCTGCGGCTACAGCGCTTCAAGAAAAAGTGACGCACTTGAAATCCTGGTCTATCTGCCAGCGCTGGTACTCAAGCAGGGCAAGTCCATGTGGCTCCTGCTGCCTGCTGCGACAGCGCTGAGTTTGTTCTCCGTGGCTGCCGACGCTGCACCCCACGGCGGCCGGGCGAACCTACGCGGCCTGTGGTGATGTCTACATTTTCGGGGCCTTGGCGTGGCTGTGGCAAGTGGATGGCATCACCCCAAGCCGCTGGGACAGCGGTCTGGGCCTGCATGGCGCTGGCTGGGAAGGCCTTCATTGCGTTTCAGCCAACGTCGTCCTGACGTCAGTGGCCGTGCCGATGGTGCGCATCCGGAAAATGCGCATGGCTGTGGCTCATGGGGCGATGACGATGAACGTGCTTGTGCGGCACACCCGGCACGACAGGGCCATCGTGCTCATGTTGATGGTGCGCATCGTGAACATGCTCATGCGCGTGTTCCAGGGCCTCATGCGCATGCTCGTGCGCATGGTCCTCCGACAAGTGCAGCCAGACACCCCAAGCCATCAAGGCCGCAGCGACGAGCAACTGAACCGTGACAGGCTCGTGGAGAAGCAGCACAGACACCAGCGCGCCAAAGAACGGCGCAACGGAGAAGTAGGCCCCTGTGCGCGACGCCCCCAGATGTCGCAGCGCCAGGACGAACAAGGTCAGGCTGGCTCCATAGCTGAGAAACCCGAGCAAGCCCGCAGACAATGTGGTCTCCCAACCGGGCCACCCAGCGCCCAGCGCCACGGCCAAGACCAGGTTGGTGCTGCCCGCGCTCAATCCTTTGGCCATGGCAATGAAGCCGGCGTCGTTCAAAGCGACTTTGCGCGTCAGGTTGTTGTCCACAGCCCAGCCTAAACATGCCCCCAGCACCGCCAAGGATGGCCAGAGTGTCGAAGTGGCTGAGTGCTCAGCAGTTGCACCTGGCCAACTCAGCACCAGGGCACCGGCCACGATGGCGGCCATGCCCAGCGCGATGCGCCGGTCCACGTTCTCCTTGAACACCACCCAGGCCAGCACGGCGGTCAACACACTCTCCGCATTGAGCAACAAGGACGATTGAGACGCCGACATGCCTGCCAACCCCGTCATCAACAGCACGGGCGCTGCGATGCCTCCTGTCACGATGGCGCCTGCCAACCAGGCCCAATCGCGCCAGGCCAGCGTCACCGGCTGAACATGCTGGAGGCGACGTACCACCCACAAGCCCATCCCCGAGCCCAGGTACAACAGCGCCGCCAGCAGCCATGGGCTGGTCTGAGCAAGCAGCACCTTGGCCAGCGGTGCGCTCACACCGAACAACAATGCGGCGAGCAGCGCCGACATGATCCCCGCATGTCGATGAGAGAGCATTTTTTGGATCATGGGCAAGCAGATTCAAATAAGAGGTCTGTCATGACTCAATAGCCCACATTTCGAGGGTCCACTTTTTTGAGCGCAAGGCGGCAATCCGTGATGCTGACATAAACCCAATCACCCACAGCCACATCGACTTGATTGGGGATGGCCACGATGCGCTTGGCCCTCAGGTTGGGATTTCCCCCATAGCTGTAGGAGGCCAAAGCAAACCGATCGTACCCAGCATCGGCACTCACAGCCTTTCGACAGTCCTCCTTGCTGGATGGCACTGCCAATTGATCCTCTCCAACGGCCAGGATCTGCGCCCGTCGCCAGCCTTTGGCGTAGGCATCTGCCGTCACCTGCGGCCCTGTCGTACAGGCTGTGGTCAAAGTCGCAACGATGGCGACCAGCGTCATTTTCAGTTTCAGCATGATGAGCTCCTTCAAGTTGAGACAGTCAGATCACGGGGGTTAAGTCGTCCGAGCGATGCACCCATCGATAGAGCAGCGGCAACACAAACAAGGTCAACACGGTCGACGACAAGATGCCGCCGATCACCACGGTGGCCAGTGGTCGCTGAACTTCGGCACCCGTCCCAATGGCCACCGCCATGGGCACAAAGCCCAGGCTGGCCACCAGCGCCGTCATGAGCACCGGACGCAGGCGTGTCAGGGCCCCTTCACGAATGGCAGGCTCCAAAGCCATGCCTTTCTCTCGCAAGCTGCGGATGAAGGCGATCATCACCAGGCCGTTGAGCACCGCCACGCCCGACAAGGCGATGAAGCCCACGCCCGCCGAGATGGACAGCGGGATGTCCCGCAGCCACAGCGCGGCCACGCCGCCGGTCAGTGCGAACGGCACGCCCGTGAACACCAGCAGGCCATCCTTGACATCGCCAAACATGGCAAAGAGCAGCACAAACACCAAAAGCAGGGCCACAGGCACCACGATGGCCAGACGCTGGGAGGCGGACTGCAGTTGCTCAAACGTTCCGCCCCAGGCGGTCCAGTAGCCAGCAGGCACCTTGACCTTGGCCTCGATCTGGCTGCGGGCCTCATTGACGAAGCTGCCGATGTCACGTCCCCGCACATTGGCGGTGACCACCACCCGGCGTTTGCCTTCTTCGCGGCTGATCTGGTTGGGGCCAGGCGTCAAGTCCATCGTGGCCACATCGCCCAGGCGGGCAAAACCAGCATGCTCGCCCGATGCATTCGCTGGCAGGCGGATGGGCAACTGCCCCAGGGCATCGAGGTCACTGCGCAAGGTCTCAGGCAAGCGCACCAGGATGTCAAAGCGCCGGTCGCCCTCAAACACGGCTCCGGCCTCTCGTCCACCGAGCGCCGTGGCCAGCGTGTCCTGGATGTCGCCCACGTTCAGGCCCAGACGCGCAGCCTTCTCGCGGTCGATCTGTACCGACAGCATGGGCAGGCCCGTGGTTTGCTCCACCTTGACGTCCTCAGCCCCAGGTACCGCCTCCAGCACCTTGGATATCTGCTCGGCCGTCTCATTGAGCGTGTCCATGTCATCGCCAAACACTTTGACGGCCACATCGCTGCGCACCCCCGAGATCAACTCGTTGAAACGCATCTGGATGGGTTGCGTGAACTCGTAGTTGTTGCCGGGCACCTTCATCACCGCCACTTGCATGGCCTTGATCAGATCCTCTTTGGAGCGTTTGGGGTCTGGCCACTGGTCACGCGGCTTGAGCATCACGAAGGTGTCGGCCACGCTGGGCGGCATCGGGTCGGTGGCGATCTCGGCTGTGCCCAGCTTGGCAAACACCGCGTCCACCTCCGGAAAGGACTTGACCGTGCGTTCAAGCTGCGTTTGCATCTCGATGGCCTGGCTCAAGCTGGTACCGGGGATGCGCAAGGCGTGCAGTGCGATGTCATGCTCGTCCAGGCTGGGGATGAACTCGCTGCCCATGCGGGTGGCCATCAGCGCCGCCAGGGCTACCGACACGGCCGTGATGGTCAGCACCAAAGGCTGACGCGACAGGGCCTTGTCCAGCAGGGGCTCATACGCCCGCTTGGCCCAGACCATCAGCCGGTTTTCTTTCTCGCTGACCGAGCCAGTCAGAAAAAGGGCCACGGCGGCTGGCACAAAGGTCATCGACAGCACCATGGCCCCCAGCAAGGCCACCACCACCGTGAAAGCCATGGGGTGGAACATCTTGCCCTCGACACCCGTCAAGGCAAAGATGGGCAGGTAGACCACCATGATGATGAGCTGCCCGAACAGCAAGGGCCGACGCGACTCCTGAGCTGCAGCAAACACTTCATGAAAGCGCTCGCTTCGGGTCAATGGACGGCCATGGTGGGCTTGGGCATGGGCCAGGCGCCTCACGCAGTTCTCGACGATCACCACGGCCCCGTCGATGATGATGCCGAAATCCAGCGCCCCCAGGCTCATGAGGTTGGCGCTGACCTTCTGGCTGACCATGCCCGAGAAGGTGAACAGCATGGACAGCGGGATCACCATGGCCGTGATCAAGGCCGCACGGAAGTTGCCCAGGAAAGCAAACAGGATCACGATGACCAGCACCGCGCCTTCGAACAGGTTCTTCTTGACGGTGGCAATCGCTTTGTCCACCAGCACGGTGCGGTCGTAGACCGTCTTGGCGATCACGCCCGCAGGCAGCGATTTGTTGACCTGCGTGAGGCGCTCGTCCACCGCACGCGATACATCCCGGCTGTTCTCGCCAATCAGCATGAACACGGTGCCCAGCACCACCTCCTGGCCGTTCTCGGTGGCCGCTCCGGTGCGCAACTCCTTGCCCAGCACCACCTCGGCCACATCGCGGATGCGCACGCTGACGCCTTGCGCCTGCTTGACGACGATGCTGCCGATGTCGGCCATGCCCTGCACCTGGCCGGGCGCGCGGATCAGGTATTGCTCGCCGCGCCGCTCGATGTAGCCTGCGCCCACGTTGGCGTTGTTGCGCTCCAGGGCCGTGACCAGGTCGTCCAGGCTCAGGCCGTGGGCCACCAGCTTGGCCGGATCGGGCGCGACCTGGAATTCTTTGGCGTAACCACCGATGGTGTTGATCTCGGTCACGCCCGGCACGTTGCGCAGTTGCGGCTTGATGATCCAGTCCTGGATCTCGCGCAAGTCCATGGGCGTGTAGGGCTTCCCGTCAGGCTTGAGGGCACCCGGTTTGGCTTCCACTGTCCACATGTAGATTTCGCCCAAGCCTGTGCTGATCGGCCCCATGGAGGGGCTCAGGCCAGCAGGCAGCTTGCCGCGCGCTTCCTGGATGCGTTCATTGACCAATTGGCGAGCGAAGTAGATGTCGGTGCCGTCCTTGAAAACCACCGTCACCTGAGACAAGCCGTAGCGCGACAGCGAGCGCACTTCTTGCAAGCCAGGCAGCCCAGCCATCGTGGTCTCGATGGGAAAGGTCACCCGTTGTTCCGCCTCCAGTGGCGAGTAACCGGAGGCTTCGGTGTTGATCTGGACCTGAACGTTGGTGATGTCCGGCACGGCATCGATGGGCAGCTTCTGGTAGCTGAACAGCCCCAGGGCCGCGACGGCCAGCGTGGCCAGCAGCACCAACCAGCGCTGCTCCAGCGCAAAGCGCAAGATGCGTTCAAACATGGCGGGGCTCCTTGACGTGCTCAAGCAATGGCGTGTGTTCAATGGTCATGGCTGGCTCCGGCTTTGCCCAGTTCGGCTTTGATCACAAAGCTGTTCTTGGCCGCATACCGCTCGCCCGCACTCAAGCCGCTGAGCACCTCCACCACCTTCCCGTCGCTGCGCCCCAGTTCCAAGGGACGTGCTTCCAGTTGCTGGCCGTAACGGCCAAAGACCACCTGCCAGTCACGCACGCTCTGGATGGCGTCCATCTGAATGGCCACAGGGACCTCGGCGTCGCCCGAGGTGACCTCCACGCGCACCGGCAAACCTGGGCGCCACAGACCCTTGGGGTTGGGCAAGACCACCCGCGCTGTGCCGCTCCGGGTCTGCTCACCCACCAGCGCGCTGACGTAAGTGATGGTGCCTGCAGCCTGTGCCTCAAAGCCCGAGGCCTTGACCTGCACCGCCATGCCTGAGCGGATGGTGCCCAGGTCCTTGGTGGCCACGGGTGCTTCCACCCACACCGACGACAGGTCGGAGACCGTGAACACGGCTTCGCTCTCACCCAGGGACTGGCCCACCGTGATGCGCTTGTCGGTGACGATGCCCTCGATGGGCGAGCGCAGTTCAAAGCGTGTCAGGTTGCCACCACTCGTGGCCGTGGCGTTCAGGTCGGCCAGCTTTTGCCGGATGTTCTGCTCGGCAATCTCTGCCTCCTGCAAAGCCACACGCGCCTGCTGGTAGTCCTGCTCGGCCGAGATCTTGTCTTGCCAGAGCTTCTTCTCTCGTTCAAAGGTTGAGCGTGCCAAGGCCAGGCGCTTCTGCGCCGCCAAGCCCTGCGCGCGTTGGTCTGCCAGCGCCGGGCTTGAGAGCACGGCCAGCACCTGCCCCTTGCGGACCCGGTCACCGGCGCTGACGGGCACGGCCTCGACCATCCCAGCCAGGCGAGGCACCACCTGCACGGTGCGGTCGCCGTTGTAGCGGACCTCGCCCAGCAACGCCACCTGGCTGTTGATGCGCGCCGGGCCTGCCACGGCCAGTAAGACACCGGCCTGTTGCAACTGAGCGTCGCTCATGGTGACGCGGGCTTCTTCCTGCTCATAGCCAAAGCGATGGGTCTGCCCACCTTGTGCGGCCTCGATGCTGACCTTGAAGGAGTGGGGTTCGACCACTTCGGCATCGCCCCGCAGGAAATCGCCCTGCGGCTTGAACTGGATCACCTGGGGCTCACGGCCCAGGCGTTCCAGCGTCAGCTTCACTGTGGTCTGAGCTGGGGGCAGCGGCTTGCCGCCGAGCGTGGTGTAGAGCCTGAACTCGGGCGGCACACCATCCTCGAAGATGGTGACCTCCAGCCCAAAGCCGCCAGCCGTGAACAGGCGGCCGCCATGGGGGCCTTTGGAAGGCTTGGCCTCGGCTGCGGCCTCATGGTGCTCATCATCGTCATGCTCTTTGGCATCGGCGTGCGGCTTGCCAGCCTCGCCACCATGGTGCTCGTCATCCTTGTGGCCGCTGGCCTCCGCGTGTTCAGCGTGCCCATGCTCATCGGTGGCCTGGGGTTTGTCTTTCTGAAGAATCGCCCAGCCCAGCAGCGAACCCAGGGCCAAGACGACCGCGATGGCCAGCCGAGAGGTGATTTTCTTGGGGGTGTTCATGGTGTCAGTCTTTCGTCGGGGTGGGCTCGCCCAGCAGTTCCAGCAAGCGGGCATCGGCTTGATGGGCCTGGGCGGCGGCGCTCAGCGCCTGTGTCTCTGCGTCGAAAAGGGTTCGCTGTGCGTCGAGCACGTCGAGGAAGCCGAACTTGCCCAGCTCGTAACCTTTGGTGCTGGCAGCGAAGGCTTGCCGCGCGGCAGGCAGCACTTTGTCGCGCAGCGTCTGGGCCTGCGTCAGGGCGGAGGTCAGTTGCGACAGGGCCTGCACGGCCTGCGCTTCCAAGCTGGCACGCAAGGCATCGAACTCGGCCCGGGCCTTGTCTTCGCGGCGGCTGGCTTCCAGGATGGCCCCCTGGTTGCGGTCGAACAGCGGCAGCACCAGGCTCACCCCCACGATGGGCTGGTCGCGACCCAATTGCTGGTCGCGCTTGGCGCCCAGCGTCAAAGTCAGATCCGGAATGCGGCGCGCCCGCTCCAGGTCGCTCAGGGCTTGCCTGCGTGCGATTTCCTGTTGTGCTCTGGCGATGCCCGGCGAGGCTTCCAGCCGCTGCGACAGGGGCTCCCACTGCCCAGCGGCAGGCAATCGCCCGATGTCAACCTCGACGCGCTCGAATTTGGCGCTCGGATCACCCAGCGCTTGACGCAGTTGAGACCCCGCAGCACGCCACTCGCTTTGGGCAACGGCGTTGGCGGACAGCGCCTGGGCCTCTGCGACCTGTGCCTTGAGCTCTTCAACCGGAGACACCTTGCCAGCCAGCACCCGTTTGGAGGCGGCCTCACGCGCCTGAGAGGCCAAGCGGCCCAACTCGGCCGACAGCCGCACGCGCTCCTGCGCCACGGCCACGCCATAAAACGCCGCCATCACTTGGGATCTGACCTGAGCGCGCCGCGCGGCCACATCCAGCTCAGCTTGGCCTTGGGCCGCCCGCGCCGCATTGACGCGCGCCGAGCGCTTGCCACCCAGTTCAATGGGCTGGTTCAACTGGATGGTGGTGGTGCGCGTGGCCTGCCGTGTGTCTTCCACCAAAGTGGACAACTCGGGGTTCTGCCAGGCACCGGCTTGTTGGGTGGCCCCTTCGCTGGCTTCTCGCTCCAGCATCGAGGCGCGCAAATCAGGGTGGTGCGCCAGTGCCATGGACAGCGCCGCATCCAGGCTCAGACCTTGAGCCCAAGCCGCTTGAAACATGAAGGGAGCACACAGGGCCACACACGCCGCGCGCACCGCCCGGGAAACATCAAACCGTCGCATCGAATTCTCCGCAAATGAGCAGGGGGGATTCGGCGAGCAGGGTGAGGCCTCAGCTGGAGTGCCTCGGCTACGCGGCGCATGTCAAAACCAGGTGGTGAACCACCCTATTCACATGGCCGGGATCACATCAGGAAGATGTGCAAAGACCCGTCTCGCCAACTCAGCGCGAGAGGGGCCAATTGGGGCGGTCGATGCGGGTGGCATCGAAGGAAGCGTAGCTTGCCAAAGGCGAGGCTACCCCTTCAGCCTGCGGCAATGGTCCAGGCAGCAGCACACCGGCTGGCAGCAAGGAAACACTCGCGCAGCAATGGTGATCGTGATCAAGCATCGCCGATGCCTTGCCGACGTCACTCCCGCCGCGCTCATGGTGATCGCCATCAGCATCAGCATGGTGCTGATGCTCGTGGTGTCCCAAATGCTGCGACTGACGCTGGTCACTTTCGTGCAGGCAGTACGGCTCCATGGCCGCCCAGACGGACTGGAGCGGCAGCAGTACAAGCAGAAAGATGGCGATCAATCGACGCATGGCAATCAGTATATCGGCAGGCTGTTGAAAATGTGAACCCGATCAGTGTGGCGTATTGGCCCTGAGCAGACGCAGGCCATTGCCCACCACCAGCAAGCTGGCCCCCACGTCCGCGAACACGGCCATCCACATTGTGCCCAGGCCGGTCAGCGTCAGGACCAGGAACACCGCCTTGATGCCCAGGGCCAGCACGATGTTCTGAACCAGCAGCGCATGGGTGCGGCGTGACAGGCGCACAAAGCGGGGCAGCTTGCGCAAGTCATCGTCCATCAGGGCCACATCGGCGGTCTCGATGGCGGTGCCCGTGCCCGCCGCGCCCATGGCAAAACCAATGTCGGCGCGCGCCAAGGCGGGCGCGTCATTGATGCCATCGCCCACCATGCCCACCGAACCGCCCTGCCCGATCTTGCCCTCGATCGCCTTGAGCTTGTCCTCGGGCAGCATGTCGCCTCGGGCTTCGTCGATGCCCACTTGCGCCGCGATGGCGCGGGCCGTGTGGGCATTGTCGCCCGTGAGCATGACCGTCTTGATGCCCAGCTCATGGAGCTCGGCGATGGCCTGGCGGCTGCTGTCCTTGACCGTGTCGGCGACTGCAAACAAGCCTTGCACGGCATGCTCGTCGGTCAACAAGATGACGGTTTTGCCCTGTTCTTCCATCACCGTCAAACGGGCCTCCAATTCAGCAGAGCAGCGGCCTTGCTCATGGATCAAACGGTGATTGCCCAGGTGATAGGACTGGCCATCAATGACGCCCTTGACGCCGCGGCCAGGCAGGGCCTCGAAACCGTCAACATTTCGCAAAACGACGCCCTCTTGTCGAGCCGCTGCGGCCAAGGCGCGTGACACCGGGTGGTCGGAGCGATTGGCCAGGCTGGCAGCCACGGCACGGACGTCCGTCTGGCTGTGACCGTTCAGCACAAGGAAGTCGGTCTGCATCGGCTTGCCATGGGTGATGGTGCCAGTCTTGTCCAGGGCCAGCCAAGCCAGCTTGCGCCCCTCTTCCAGGTAAGCGCCGCCCTTGACCAGGATGCCTTGGCGTGCAGCGGCGGCCAAGCCGCTCACGATGGTCACTGGCGTCGAGATCACGAGCGCACACGGACACGCGATGACCAGCAGCACAAGCGCTTTGTAGACCCATTCGAACCACGCGCCCCCTGTGAGCAAAGGCGGCAGGATGGCCACGGCCAATGCAATCAAGAAAACCACCGGCGTGTAGACACGGGCGAATTGATCGACGAAACGCTGCGTCGGCGCCTTCGCACCTTGCGCCTCCTCCACCGCGTGGATGATGCGCGCCAAAGTGCTGTCGCCCGCAGCAGCCGTCACGAGGTATTCGAACGAGCCCGACTCATTGATGGTGCCAGCAAAGACGGCATCGCCCTCGGTCTTGTCCACAGGCAGGCTCTCGCCGGTGATCGGGGCCTGGTTGATCGTTGATCGCCCGCTGACGATGGTGCCGTCCAAGGCGATGCGCTCGCCCGGCTTGATCCGTACACGAGCCTGCAGAGACACCGATTTGACCGGGACCTCCAGCCAATTGCCGTCGTCCTGCAAGACAGTGGCAAGCTCCGGGGCCAGTTGCATCAAGCCCTGGATGGCATGACGCGCACGGTCCAGCGACTTGGCCTCGATCAACTCCGCCACCGTGAACAGCACCATCACCATGGCCGCCTCGGGCCACTGGCCCAGCACCAACGCGCCCGTGACGGCGATGCTCATGAGGGCATTGATGTTCAGATTGCCATTGCGGATCGCCACCCAACCCTTTTTGTAGGTCGTGATGCTGCAGGCCAGCACGGCAGTGACCGCCAGCAAAGCGGCCAGCCATGTCGGCAAACCGAACCAGTGCACCGCCTCAGAAGCGGTGGCGGCCACGCCCGCCAGTGCGAGCGGCCACCAGGGTTTGGCTGGCTCAGGCGTGAGAGCCGCATCGGATGCGGTGCCCGTGGCGATTTCCGGCGTGAAGCCCAGGGAGCGGACCGCGTCCAGGATCGGTTCAATGGCTTGAGGCTCGTGCGTCACCGTCAGCACGCGCTGCATCAGGTTGAATTCCATGCCCGAGACACCGGCCATGCTCCCCAGCTTCTTGCGCAACAAGGCCTCTTCCGTCGGGCAGTCCATCTGCATGATGCGGATGGGCGTTTGTACGCGCGCGCCCATGGCCACAGGCTTGCCCAATGCCACCGGAGCGGGCTTTACGTCATGGCTGCAGCAAGCCGTCTCGCAAGTGGCAACAGGCGACACGGAGATAGGGGACGTCGTGCAACCAGATTCGTCACCGTGACTGTGGTCGTCGTGCGAACGGTGTTCGTGATGAGTGGACATGGGCATTTGAGGAAGCGTTTTGCCCATTACACAACCTGAAGCTACTATAGAGTCAAGAGGTTTATGGAGTCTTCATGAAAATCGGTGAATTGGCCCAGGTCGCGCAGTGCACGGTCGAGACCATCCGTTACTACGAAAAGGAAGCCTTGCTGCCTGCACCTGACCGCACGGCTGGCAACTTCCGCGTGTATGGGCACGAGCACGTCGAGCGCCTGCGCTTCATCCGCAATTGCCGTGCGCTGGACATGAGCCACGACGAAATCCACACCCTGCTGGGTCTGGCTGACCGGGCCGAGCAAGGCTGCGCCGCGGTGAACGAGGTTTTTGATCAGCACATTGCCCACGTCGATGAGCGCATACGGGAACTCACCCACCTCAAGCTGCAATTGGCCACCTTGCGCCAGCGATGTCATAGCGAGCAAGCCGTGCAGTCGTGCGGCATCTTGCAAGGGCTGGCGGCCATGGAGTCCGAACCAAAAGCAGAGAGAAACACCCATCTGGGCTGAACAGATCAAGGCGAAAAACATGCAAAACAAAGATCATTGGGAAAAGGTTTACACCACCAAGGCACCGGACAGCGTCAGCTGGTTTCAAGCCCATGCGGACATGTCCATGCGGCTGATCCGCGCAAGCGGCCTCGGTCGTGATGCGGCCCTCATCGACATTGGCGGTGGAGCCTCCACGCTCGTCGATGACCTGCTGGACGACGGCTACGCCCACGTAACCGTGCTGGACTTGTCCGCAGCCGCCTTGGCAGAAAGTCGGCACCGCCTCGGCGCGCGTGGAGCTGGCGTCAAATGGGTTGAGGCGGACATCACCCGCACGACCTTCGAGCCCCACAGCATCGACCTCTGGCATGACCGCGCCGTGTTCCACTTCCTGACAACGCAAGAGGACCGTGAGGCTTACGTCAAACAGGTCTTGCGTGCGCTCAAGCCAGGTGGCCACGTCATCATGGCCACATTCGGCAGCAATGGCCCCACTCAGTGCAGTGGCCTACCCGTCATGCGCTACGCACCCGACGAGTTGCATGCCGAATTTGGGAAAGCATTCACCATGCTGACCCACGAAGAGCAAATGCACCACACCCCTTTTGGGACTGACCAGCAGTTCATCTATTGCATGTGCAGAAAGAAAACGACATGAGCGCTTTGCATCCTGCGACCTGGCCTGCACCGGGCGCAGCCATCGTTGCGGAACTGGCTACCCACATCTGATGGCTGGGTTAACAGCTCCCGCCCACCCATAGTCGAGATGAAGTCCTGAGCCCACCCAATGGCCATTAAGTCATAACGCCCCCGGCAAGGCCGGCATCTCTTCTGCGCTCACCCAAAGCCAGGGTGAACCGGCGGACGTTCGCAGGGTCCGCTCTTTTTCCGCCCGCTCCTTGGGAGGCATGAAGGCGCTGATGACGTGCAAAGGCAGCGGCAATGGTCCCGCGTCCAATAGCAAAGCATTGGGAAATGCAGCGGCGCTCCTGGCGTCGTAACGCAGTGGTTTGACAAAGCGTCGGCCCTGAGAGACGAGCGCATGCACCAGCGGCAACTCGTGCACGCCCTCCACAGGGATCCAGTGCTCGCTGGTCAACATCAAACTGGCCGCATCAATTTCATAGGTGTGCTCACGGCGAGCGCGGATCAGTGCCGCCAGCACCAGACGCACCTTGTATCCGCTGTCAGCGTCACGGGCTTCAAACAATGGCGCGAAGACCCGCTCAATGCGCTCCCAGGTCTTGGTGCCCACGAGCAGAGGTGCATCGGGCATGTGCTTGATCCAGACACGCCGCCCCAGAGCCGTTACCTCGCTGACCTTGAATTCGCCGATGACCACCGCCAGAGGGCTTTGCCCTTCGTGCGGATGCAAGACCGCCAGCTTGTTGCGACGGCGCTGAGCTGCCTCGAATTTGCTGGCTTCGCTGAAGGGCTCGGGCACATACAAGCGCTCACTCAGCCCAACGCCCTTGACCATCACGTCCTCGGACGCATTCATCAGGTATTTGTGCAGTACACCCTGGTTGCGCTTCCCCTCCATGGCCGGGCTCCATCGGTTGAAGCCTGCCCGCTCGAAAAGGAAGTGCATTAGGGCATGCAGGCTCATGCGTCGCCTGGGTGCATCCACCTCGGTCACCTCATGTGGTTCACCTCGCGCCAAACTTCGCCCCACCGTGCGCACCCAGGGAAAGTCCACCCGCAGCTGAATCTGCCCAGGCGCCAGCTCCAGAACTGCCTCGCCCACCAGTTCACCCAGGCCAGACTGTTGCCACTCTGGCTCAAAGGATGGGCACGATGGGTGATGCCGACACCCTGTTTCCGGCATGCGCTTGACAAGGAACTGACGGTGACGCGCCACGTACATCTCCACACCACCAGGCACACAAAGACATCGGGGACGTTCGGGGGTCTCGTACACGTGAGCCAGCAGATCCTGCATGTCTGGCGCGCTTGCATCCACCACCCGCCCTTTGATGGAAAAGCGCTGACTGTCGCCTTCAGCGCCTTGCCGGGTGGGCATGGTGTTCACACCAGTTCATCGAGCAGTTGCTCGATGGTCGGCTTGTGGCGAGCCAGCAGTTCGCGCACCGCACTTCGTTCGCTAATGCCCAGGATCAGGCCGACATCGTCTTCATCAGCGCCACGCTCATAGAGACGAGCCACGACGGTGCGACGCACAGACAGCGCCGTCACGCCTTTCATCTCGGCATAGCGAAACAGCTTGCGATAGGTCTCCAGGATCGGTCGACACAAGAACCGTCGCTGACCATGCGCACCATAGGGTGTGATCTTGAACCCCTCTCCTGCTGTGGACAGGAACAAGCGGCTATCTGGATCAAGCCCTCTGTAAGCACCATCCCGTCCCAAGCCCAGCCCGAGCTTCAAGCGTTCATCCAGGTAGTTTGAAAGCGATTCGTCCAACCTCGTGCTGGCAAAGTGCAATGGGCGGACTTTTCCGGTGATGGCCACCTCGGCACGCATCTGGGAGTGGCGCCGAACGCTGCCATCGAAGTTCAGGTAGTCCCGCACTTCAAGGCGGGCGATTTCCAGGGGACGTGCGCCAGTGGCAAACAGAAGATAGAACAGCGACAGGTCATGCCATGGCCGACTACTGCGCCCCTTGATGCGCTTGCCTGCCTGGATGATCTCATCCATGGAGACGATGCGGCTGGAACGATGCTCGACGGGCCTTCTCGGATCGAAGTCCACCAAGGCCGCCAGGATGGCATCGCGGTGCAGGCGCAAGCGTCTGACGAATGCCGCTCCGTCTTCATTCAAGCCATCGATGTCCGCTACTTGACTCAGTTGGACTGCGACCGCTTTGATGCGCCGCTCAACCGCCGTGCGTGACACACCGAAGCGAGCGGCCACAGCCTCATAGGTGTCGCCATCGATGACCTCCTTGAGCATCCGGATCGATTGGGCAACGGTGCCCCCATCTGGTTCCAGTTCTGGTGCGCATGACATGACCCTCTCCCTGCTTTGTTTACTTGTCCTCACGCTGCCAAAGCGCCTTCATGCTCAACCCTGGTCGCACTTTTCACCAGTCGAAATCGCCGGTGAAGGCGGGGGGTTTCGGCATCAGGCAGATCTGCTTTGGCGTGGACAAAAGCCACGTGAATACACCCAGAAGCAAGCAAGTTCCGTGGCACCACCCAGCATAGGTAGCGGCGCACTTCCCATGCATTGGCGTGTGCCAAGGCCCCAGCGCGCTCGATATCGGGGCAAGGCATGCCAAGCAAGGTGCACGGCAAGAGGGCGGGCTCTGCAAGCGTGAACATCGGCTTCAGCAAGGGGCGTCAGGCACGGCTACTTTGTTCAGCGATCCATTGCCTGATGTCCTCCACCCTCCAGACGGTCACGCGCACCGACAGCTTTACGGGTTCAGGAAAGGTGCGCGTCTGCACGCGCCGCCACAGTGTGGACTTGGAGATGGGAACAAATTGCAGAACCTGTGCCTGTCGGAGAAAGCCAACTTGCGGCAATGATGGCGCCGCAACAGCATGGACAGGTGCAGCAGGCACGGCAACAGCACCCCGGTTGGGTTTGGGCATGATCTGGCCTCTTCACGGCGAATGCCGATGGAAGACATGACCTGCTCTGTAGCGGCGGCGCTAGGTCAGGGTTTGCGCATGCCGATAGGGACGCACGACTCCGGCATCACATCGGCGGCGTCCCGGTCGCACGGTGTGGTTGTGAGCAACTCCAAGTACATCGTGCCTCGTCAACGGGCTGGCTCAGCGCAACGTGGACAGGCACAGGCAGGCAGGTATCGACTGCGACGGTGGCGCAACATACGCCCCGATTTCACCTTAGCGGACGACATGGGACTCCTCAAGCAAGAACGGCTTGTGCTCCTCGAAATCGTCCGTGAAGCCGGCACCTTGCGCGTGGCGCTTGCCAGCATCAACCAGGTCGAGTTGAGTAGCTACTTGACGACAACAGTTGCATCCACAGACTCCATCGTGTCCGTGGCTGACGAAACACTTGCATCCTCGCCGGTCGCTTCCTGCTCCTGAGCAAGCACACCAGATGCTTGAACATTTGCTTCCGGGGCTGGCACAGACTCGCGACCGCCCTCGCCCCGTTCACCCATGGCATTCATGCGGCGCCTCAGGCCAGTGGCCAGATTGCGCGCCCCGTTGGCCACGTCGCGCACCTGACGCTTGAGGCTGGCGCGCTGGATGTCCACCGCCTGAGCAGTGATCACTTCATGGATCTCCAGCGTCTGGAGCAGTGGCATCAACTGGTCCAGCTTACCCAGGACCTCCAAGAAGCGGCGCCCAAACGAAGACAGCACACTTACGTCCACCGACAGGGCCACGGTGTCATACGTCGCCACACTGGTGATCCCATGGGCCTTGAACAAGGCTTCTGCGCCATCGATGGCACTGTTCAAGCTCTCGTTGACCGCGTCAAGCTTCGCCCGAACGCTGGCCTCCACTTTGACAATGTCATCGTGATCCAAGCGCGTGCGTGCGATCACCGAGATGAAGTGCATGTTGAGTTGCAAGGTGTTGAACAGGCGAACAAAGAAGCGCTTGCCCTCTGCGCTGGTGAAGCGCGTGGGCATCTTCACACTGGCCGCTTCGATGCGCCTGAAATCTGCCTTGCTTTCTTTGGCCAGGATGCGGTCGTTGACCCCGCCTTGGTCCATCTTGACGATCTGGTGGATATCAGACATGTCGCGCTCCCGTGGCTGGCGTGCTCGCCACCATCTTGCGAACCGCGTCCATGCATCACCACCGGGAATCATCGGCATTTGAAGGCCCTTTCGGCATCAGCCCCCGTTTTGGCATGGAGCCATCTTGACCATCCTCATGGCAAGGCACTACCTTGCTGACATGCGGCAGCTAGCCCTGCATTCAAACAAGGCAAGCCCTGGAGTTCACATCAAACCCTTGACGGTCACCACCGTCCCGATGCCATCGAAGCGACTTTCGTGGTGAGTGCACGACCGCACTGACGCGGCATGCGCGCCCTCACCCAGAAAGCCTTCTTCGATCGGTAGCTGGCAAACCGATCCGAACGGGCTCAATACCCGATCAAGCCAGCCCTGGAGTCTCTTCATCGCCATCGGCAGTGCATCAAAACACTTTGCCGACTGTTCATCACCCTGTGGGGCATTGCCCCACCCGTGGTGCGCCGTGCCTCCCAATTTCACATGGAGGCCACGATGCTGCACACGAGCACATCCCTGGTTCACCCCCCAGCTGCCTTGAATGGCTTCATGGGGGCGACGCAGTCCGTTTTTCCGGATCAACCGCCAGACCCACAGTCGCTGGACGATCCGACCGAACGCTTCGACTGGAGCGAGGAGGACATCGTCTTCCTGCACTGGCGCTTGCTGCAGGAGATCAACCAGTTGTCTGACCCGGCCACGCCGCTAGAGGACAAGTTCGACACCCTGCGCTGGGTGTTCACCGAGCGGGACAAGGACCAACAGCCCTTCTCGTTCGTGAACTGCCTGCGTGTCGTGGGATGCAGCCCGCTGTCGCCCATCGCGTACTGCGGCCTCGTGGATGCGCAAGACATCCGCGACCACATCCGCAACAAGCTCAAAGCCTGGCTGTCGGAATCGCTTGAGCGCTATCCCCAATGGGTTCGCGATGCCATCGCCAGCAACCCCCAGTGGGTTGAGGCCCGCCTGGCCAGGAATCCGCAATGGATCAATGAACAGCTCAAGCAGATGTCCGAGCAGGGTGACCTGTTCACCTGATCCCAACAGCCCAAACACCGCCAAGGCCAGATCGTTCCGATCGGCCCTGGCCCTCACCTCACACATGGAGTGCCCTATGCACAAACAAGCATACGCCCATGGCCACCGCATTCCGATGCTGATGGTCGATGAGCCCCAGGACATCGAGTTCCTGGTCAAGGAAAGTGAAGTCCTGACCGGCCAGGCTGGCCGCATCTTTGTCATCGCCGGTGCCGACTGGCTGACCTACCGCGTGCTGTGGAGCCAGGCAGGTTTCAAGGTCGAACACCTGGACGACAAAGGCCAGGTCTTGCACACCCAGCACCAACTGCCCTGGGAGTTCGTCGAGCACAGCGTGATCGAAGCACTTCAGGCAGGCCAGTTGTTCACCCCATCGGTTCCCCATCGCGGCTGACCGCTGATCTATCCCCTGGAGAGCATGTCATCAACACGGAGTTCATCATGAACAACCCCGAGTACGAAGCTCGCATTGAAGACGTCAAACGCCGGGCCCACGGTCGCTGGACCGAAATCCTTGGCTGCCTGGGCGTTGGCGAACAGATTCTCAAGAAGCGCAACCTGCCCTGCCCGCTTTGTGGTGGCACCGACCGGTTTCAGTACACCGACAAATTCGGTGAAGGCAACTACCACTGTCGCGCCTGTGGCGCGGGAGGTGGCTTCAAGCTGCTGCAGGCCGTCACGGGCCTGGATTTCAACACCGCGCTCAAGGAAGTCGAACGCGTGGTGGGCGCCTCGCCCCCTGCCCCGCATGTGGCATCAACGGAGCCGTCGGCCGAGCGCATGAAGGCCCTGGCCAAGCGGCTCTGGGAAGAAGCCAAGCCCGTGACGCCCGGTGATGAGGTAGACCGCTACCTGTCCGGTCGGCGGCTCGCCTTGGCTCACTACCCCAAGGTGCTGCGCCTGCATCCAGCGCTGGGCTACTACGAAAAGGACCCAACCTCGGGCAAGTCGCGCAAAGTGGCCGAATACGCCGCCATGCTGGCTTGCATCCAGGGCGCCGATGGTCACGCGGTCACGCTGCACCGCACGTATCTGAAGGATGGCCGCAAGGCCAATGTGAGCGATGCCAAAAAGGTGCTCTCTTCGGGCATCAATGGTGCTTCCGTGCGCTTGTTCGAACCCGAGCACGAACTGGCCATTGCCGAGGGCATCGAGACCGCCATGGCGGTGCACCTGGCCACCGGCAAACCCGTGTGGGCAGGACTCAACGCCGGAAACCTGGAAAAGCTGTGGCTGCCCGACTCGGTACAAAGCATCTGCATCTATGCCGATAACGACGCGCACGCGGACTTTGACGGCCAGGTGTTTGCCTTTGCCCTGGCTCGGCGCCTGAAGAAGCAGGAGCGCCAGAGCGGCCCTCGGCAAGTGCGGGTGCTCTTGCCCAAGACCCCGGGCAGCGACTGGGCCGATGTGTGGCTGGCCAAGGCAGAGCACACCACCCAGACCGCCTGAATCAGTTCTTCCCCACTGGTAGCTGTCAAACCAGGCCAAGCCACATGGCGAGGCAAAGACAGCCCTGGCGTTTTGTATGAGTGATTTGTGAATCGGGCGCGATCCCTGGCCAGTGGTCAGTTCGCGCCCTGCGTGGATGGGTCTGAGCCCATCCGTCATCAACCCTGGCGGGGATGTGCATCCCCGCATGTGGGCCATGCCGTCTCCGCCATTTCTTTCCCGAACAGGAGCTTGATATGAGAAGCGGACGTTCCCTGGTGAGCCTGGCCCATGAACTTGAGCGCCAACTGCAATCCAAGAAGGACCTGGTGGTCCCCTCGTCGCTGATGCGACACGACACCGACGACACAGGCGAAACCCGTCTTGTCATCGGCGAAGGCGGCGCCTCGACGCCCTATGGCGTCATGCCGCTGGCGCGCCGCCAGTTGGCTGACAAGCTGAAGATTCCTTATGCCTACTTTGAGCGCATGCGCTCCGAGCAGCCGGTCTTGCTGGACCGCAATGTGAACACCTGGCTGCAAAGCGACGATGACCGTCGCATGATCCGCACGCTCGATGGCAACGTCCGGGCCGTGCTGTCAGACCGCTATCGTCGCCTTGACAACTACGATCTGGCCGAAAGTGTGCTGCCCATCCTGCAGCAGTTGCCTGATGTGCGCTTCGAGTCGGTTGAACTCACCGACACGAGGATGTACATCAAGTGCATCACACCGCAATTGAAGGTCGAAATGGCGCCTGGCGACATCGTCCAGGCTGGCGTGGTCATCTCCAATTCGGAGGTGGGACAAGGCACGCTGTCGGTGCAGCCCTTGCTGTATCGATTGGTGTGCCGCAATGGCCTGATTGCTTCAGACCGCTCCTTGCGCAAAACCCACGTCGGGCGGGCACTAGGATCTGACGAAAGCATCATGGTCTTCAAGGACGACACCTTGCAAGCCGATGACAAGGCCTTCTTCCTGAAGGTTCGCGACGTGGTGCAGGCGGCCGTGTCTGAAGCAACGTTCATGCAGGCCGCACAGAAGATGCAAAAAACCTTGCAGATTCACCTCGTCGGCAACCCCGTCAAGACGGTGGAAGTGCTGGCTCAGCGCTACACATTGAATGATGCCGAACGCGCCGGGGTGCTGCGACACCTGATCGCCGAAGGTGATCTTTCGGGGTACGGCCTGGTGAATGCCATCACGCACTTCTCCCAGGAAGTTGAGGACTACGACCGTGCCACCGAGTTTGAAGCCCTGGGCGGGAAGTTGATCGAACTGCCCGTCAAGGAGTGGAATGAGTTGGCACAAGCCATTTGATCTCGGATCACAGTGATTCACCACCAGGGCCTTGGCTCTGGTGGCTTTTTTATGTCGAAGCCAAGTTCAAAGCATCACGCCCATTGACTGGGACAAATGCGGCAGGCAATGCGGGCTGTTGTCGATGGCAAACACGCCATCCCCCCGCACTCGGGCATTGATTTCAATCGGTGGTCGTGAATAAGCTGAGCCGACCCATCACTCCAATCACACACAACACCAAATCAGTCATACCGCGCCGCAATACCTGGCCCATCTCGACTCACATGTGGGCACACCGACAGGAGAAGACCATGAGCAGCATCCAGTTCACCGATGTGCAGTTGACCAATTTGTACCTGTTGCAAGCCATCAGGCTGGGCATCGCGCAAGATCGCGTATCGACATGCGGCAAGTTCGGGTTGGACGCCGCCCAAGCAGAGTTCCTTGGTGCCATGAGCCAGGAACAGTTGTGGGCATTCGTTGATCAGATCGGCCAAAGCACCCTCTTCCCTCCACGCCAGGATTTGCTTGCCTTGCTCAAGGCGCCCGCGCCGCTTCAGGCATCACTGGCCGCCGTTCATGCGCCAAGGCCACGGCAACTCGCGACCATGGCGCCCGCAAGCACGTCGTGACCGGAGGGGACCATGATGTCAACACGTGCTGACCGCCAGTTGTGCGCCATACGTCTGGCGCAAGACTGTGCTCAACTGGGCGCCCGGGTGCGCACCATCCATCACATCACTGGGCTCAACCCACGGGACGTGCAGAGGCTGCTCTTCAATGACCCTCAAGCCATCCCACGCGGACGTCCGCCCAACTCCCTGGAGTGGTATCACAGCGCCAACCTCATTGCGAGGGCTGAATCGTCGATCTTCATGTCGATCTACCGCCGTCTGCGCAACACTGGCTTCGGCGCAGCAGAGACGCTGGTCTGCGCCTATCGTGGATACCAAGCCGTCTGCCAGTGTCCGCACCGCATCAGTTTTGACCGGGCGTTTGATCTGGCATCGCACACCGATGGCATCTGGCTGGCCTGCACCCCGGTGTTCGAGGTCCTCGCTTGCCCGACCTGCGGCAGCGATGTGCTGGTAGCCATCGGCACCGTGGTCCACTTGGGCGACAACTGTCCGTTCTGCAAACTGGTACAGCGCTACAGTTGCGATCCTCGGCTCCAGGCGTCATTTCCCAAGCACGGGATGGCGACCGCACCGGCGACGGCCCCCTGAACCGACGGCCTTGTAATCAACCTACTTTCAGTTGATCCAGCGTCTTGCCAGCGGCCAACGCAGCCTTGATCCACTTAGGCTGAAGTCCCCGTCCGCTCCAGGTCTCGCCCGTGTCCACGTTGCGATATTTAGGGGCGACCTTGCTTCCTGCTGCGGCATTGGAGCGGGTCGCCACACCGGACTTCAACCCCAGGTCGGCCACAGTCAAACCATTGGCAGACAACAGTTGCTTGATGTGGTCAATCACCCCAGCTCGCTCTGCCTTGCGGGCATCCTGCAATTGCCTGTCCAGCTCCGAAGCCTGCTTGTCCAGGGCGGCTTTCTGGGCCAGGAGTTCTTTGTACGTGGTCATGATTGCAGTGTTTGGCTACGCCGAGTTTGTATTTCAACATCCTACATTGCAAGTTCCGTGGCTTCGTGGCAAACGTGCCTGCATCCTCGTCGTTGCATGCAGAGTCAAGGCCAAGGTATCAGACTGATCGACGCACATCGCTTTGATCTGCAATTGCCCCTCATTCCTCAAGCCTTGATGGCGAAAGCCCAAATGAACAGACGGCATTTTGAGGTGCGTGCGGCAATGCATAGTGACCAAATGGCTGGGTCATTTGCAATGGACCACCATGCTTGCCTCGTCTCTGCCACACAGCACCTTTGCATCGTCAGATCCCGGCTTCGAGGCCCTGCCCATTGATGATCTGCTGTCGCAACACGATGACCTGATCGCACGCATCAAGCTCTGCCACGGCTCTGACCGCACCGATTTCGAGCAGACCATCATGTCGCTGATCAGGCGATACGCCAGCCTGGTACACCTGCTGCCGGCCACATCCGACAACTACTTCTGCATCCCTGGCGGCCTGCTGCGCCTGGGCATGGAAGTCAGCTTCTTCAGTCTGCAAGGCACAGATGCGCACATCTTCTCCGGGCGCTCCACCATCTCGGCACGCCGTCACCTGGAACCACGCTGGCGTCTGGCCACCTTCGTCGCAGGGCTTTGCTGCGAGGCCCACCGGATACTCAGCCACATCATCGTGACCGACTCCCCAGGCGAGGCCTGGCCAGCCTACCTGCTGCCCCTGAGTGATTGGCTGATGACACGCCAGGCCGACCGCTACTTCTTGCGCTGGCGCCCACAAGCCATTGAGACACGCAGCCTGGGCGTGTTCACGCTGGCCCATGTCGTGCCACCTGCGGTCATGCATTACTTGGCAGAAGACAACACGGTCATCGTGCCTCACCTCATGGCCAGCGTCAGCGGCATCTCGCAGTATCGAGATCACAACGTGCTGGACGATTTGGTTCGCCGCTCCTTGGCACTGGTGATTGACCGCAATCTGCTGGCCAACGCCGACCGCTACGGCAAGCCCCAATACGGCTCGCACCTTGAACGCTACCTGGTTGACGCACTGAGGCATCTCGCAAGCTCCAACTCGGGGTGGCAGGCCAATCGCGAGAAGTCTCGCGTCTGGTTCGGCCCCGATGGCCTGTTCCTGGTCTGGCCCAGCGCTGCAGAAGACATTCAAAAACTACTGGACACTGCGCAGTTGCCGGGCATCCCCAAAGCACCAGAGACCATCATGGAAGTGCTCCTGCTGGCCGGGGTCTTCGAACCCACGTCCGCAGGAAACTCTACCTGGCTCATCCAACCACCAGGCGCCAAGTCCGAGATCGAAGCGGTCAAACTATCCTCAACAGCCATCCTGTTTGCAGGGCATGACCCGTCACCGCCCCCTCTTGCGGAGAGCCTTACAAGCTCCGCACTCAACAACCTACCATCAGCGCAAGCAACCGAACTGGTCGCACCACAGCCTCAACCGGATGACCCGCCTGGCACCCAGCTCTCGCTCATCCCAGGCAACTCCGATCAAACCCAACAAGCAGCTTCGAATAGCCAAGACGCTCAAGCCGAAGCAGCACTGTTGTTGACCGCCCCTCCATCTGCCTTGGCATCGACAAGCGACGCCCAAACGACTCAGCAAGCGAAGATTGGTCTTCAAGCGCCGCTGCGCCTCAACCCCGTGGTGCGCGATGCATTGACCGAGGTGGTCAACACCTTGAACACAGGCGCCGGACCCGCCCAGTGTTGCACTGTCGCGTTGGGGGTGTTTGTGCCTCTGCACGAATTCGAGCTGCGCGGCGTTCAACCCTCTGTGGCCCTGCGTGCCCTGTCTGATGTGCACATGCTGGTTCGCGCCCCGGGCAATGGCCCACCCACAACCTCAAGGGATTTCAACGGAACATCGGCTGTGGGCTTGACCATAGCCCCGCGCTTCATCAACGGCGTAGACATGGAAGCCTTTGCCTCGCCCGAGGCTCAGGGAGGGTGACATGCCCATCCGATGTTACGAGATGCCGTGGCGCCACGCCTACGAGGCTTACGCAGGCCTTGCCTGGGGCATCGCACTGATGTTCTTCACAGCGGTCGGCTCCATCGGTCAACTGCCTCGCGTTCTCGCTTTCCCCCTGTCCATCGCTTGCCTTGGCATGAGCGCCCTCAGGTTCTCGCAGGCGCTGCGCATCCTCGTGCTGAGGGCGTCGCTGGCTGGTCACGCCATTCAGGTGATCAGCACACAGACCCAGTCGCGTTGGTGCCAGGATCCAACAGCCGTTTTCCTTGGCTTTGGCTTCGAATGGCAGCCCGTGCACTCTCAGCGTCTGTATGAGCTGGCCAAAATCGATTACCGCGAGTTCACCGTGTCGCCCCGCCTGCTGAGTTTGCTGGGCTATGACAGCGCCCCGCAACCCGACGCCGAGATTGGCTTGCCCTACATCCACGGCGTCGAGCCCCATGAGGTGCCCCTGCACCGCCCCTTGCAGAACTTCGAAGGCGGCACGCTGTTGGTGGGCACAACGCAATCTGGCAAAGGGGTGGCCTTGGCCAACCTCATCACCCAGGCGGTCAGGCGCGGCGATGTGGTGATCGTCATCGACCCCAAAAACAGCCGCCGTCTCAAGCGCGTGGTGGAACGCGCCTGCCAGGACTGGCGTGAGCCCGACACCTTCATGGAGTTCCATCCGGCCTTTCCTGAAGCCGGTGTGCGGCTGGACTTCACCTTCAACTGGCAAAAGCCCACCGAGATCGCATCCCGCATCCAGTCGATCATGCCGCCCGACACGGCTGGCGCGTTCTCAGCCTTTGGCTGGGATGCCGTGAACGTGGTCGTGCAAGGCCTGGTCGAGTTGGAAGAGCGCCCCAACTTGGCCAAGCTGACCCGCTACATCGAAGGCGGCATCGAACCTGTTCTAGAAGGCTCCTTGCGCCGCTTCTACGAGGCAACCTTGGGACCCGCATGGCGTGACCTTCCCGAGATGAAAAAGCTGATGCAGGACGCAAACCGGGGGAACTTGAAGCGCCCATCAGAAGCCGCCAGCACCGAACTCATGGCCCTCGTCGCGTACTACGAACACCACATTGCCCAATCTCAGCGCAGCAAAGTGATCGACGCCCAGGTGCGCACCTTCAGACACAACCGCGAGCACTATCAAAAGATCACGGCCAACCTGCTGCCCATCTTGTCCATGCTGACCTCGGGCGACTTGGGTCGAACGCTGTCGCCCGACCCATTCGACGCCGACGACATGCGCCCGATCATGAACTTCGAGAAGATCGAACGAGGCGGGCATGTGCTGTACATGTGCCTGGACTCGTTGCCCGACCCCTCGGTCGCCTCAGCCATCGGTGCCTTGGCCTTGGCCGACCTGGCAGCAAGGGCTGGTATGCGTTACAACCTGGGCGGCTACCGGCGCATTGCCCTGTTTGTGGATGAGGTTGCCAACGTCATCAACCAACCCTTGATCGAAATCCTCAACAAGGGCGCCGAAGGCGGCATCTACACTACCTGCGCGATGCAGACGCTGGCCGACTTGGCCAAACGCCTGGGCAGCGAAGCGGCTGCGCGCATGGCGCTGGGCAACCTGAACAACCTGATCGCGCTGCGCTCGAAAGACCGACCCACGCAGGACTTCATCGTGGAGACCTTCGGCAAGACGGCAATCCATTCGATGCGCGTTGGCATGGGTCATGGCGCCGACACCCATCTGGGCGACTTCTCGACCAGCTATTCAAGCCAACTCTCTGAGAGCTTCGAGGAGATGGTGCCCGCCGATGTCCTGGGCAAACTGCCCAATCTTCAATACTTTGCCTCGGTGTCTGGCGGGCGCATTATTAAGGGTCGCTTTCCCATTTTGGATCCGGAAGCGCAAGCGGTCCATCAACCCATCAGGAGAGCAGCATGATCAGGGCGATGGCCGTGGCATCGCTACTGGCGCTGCTGGTTCTGGTTCTCTATGTGCCGTCCGCCCACCCGCCAGAACGGTTCGTAGAGCAACTGCGAACGGAATACGCCAATGCGGCGTTGTTCTGGGGCAAGGACGCAAGCACCCGCATGCTGTCGCTTGCGATGAGCATGCAGGAGTCTGCACGTCAGGCATCACCCGTCCCTTCATCCAAAGACGCGGCTCCAGCGAGTGGCGTCAACGCGGCAGTCGGGCGAGAAATGGCCTCGGTCAACCAACGGCTGTTCAACAATCCCTACTTCCGCTCGATTGACGCACTGCTGCTGCTCGCCAGTTTCCGCCTTGCCATGTTGTTGGAGTGGCTCCCTTGGTTGCTGGCCTTCCCGTTTACTGCCATGGTGGATGGCTACCTGGTACGCCTGGTCAAAGCCAAGGAGTTCTTACACCACAACCCGGAAATGTTCTCCTTGTATGCCTGCTTGGCCATCCTGACCAGTTGCGCAACTGTCCTGGCGTTTGTGCTGCCCATCACTTTGCATCCTCTTGCCGTACCATGCGTGCCGGTGATCATCGGCACGTTGATGGGTACAGCGATCAGAGACTTTCACCGAAGGTCTTGATATTTTCTCCGGCCTTTGGCCTGTACAGGGTACGGTATCCGCCATTTGGCAAAGGCTCATCAAACACCTCGAAGAGATCCGAAGCCACGGCCAACTTCTTGAGCGTGGCATGGCCCTGTCGTTCTTTCATGTGCGTCACAGCCTCGGGCTCCTGCAGCCACGCAATGCGCCCCGCGTCGGCAAGGTAGGCCCAGCCATCGGCCCGATGCTTATGTTCAGCCACGTCTTTCAGAACCGAGACCAAAGGGCTGTGCTGTAACAGGATCAACTCGAAATGGCGCTGGCCTTCTTTGGACGCCATGAACGCGGCCATGGACTGCCCCACATCAATCAGCGCCATGGAGACAGATCGTAGATGTTCAAACATGGGCAGCACCCTGGCACGTTGCTCATCGAGATACTTGGCTGCCTCGCCCATCTTCTCCGGAGAGTCCGGTTGCCAACGGGGCATGAAATGGTGAATCAGGTCGTTGCGCTCGTCCACCATGCGCTTCATGTCCGCACGTTGGGCCTCGTAGAACTCGCGGTCCCCAGAGGTGGTGAACGTGAATGACATCCAGACCTGGTTTTGCTCTTCCGGTTCGGCGTTTGGCTCACCCGCGTCAGAGAGGATGCCATCGGTGAATTGCTCAACCAACTTCCCCATCATCTGCTTGTGCGTTTTCTCAGTGCGTAGTTGCAACCGCTCCTCGAAATTCGACGTGTTGCCATCTCGCCTGTGGTTGGCCACAAGAAATTTCAGCAGTGCCTCGATCTGCTGAAACAACAGCACATTGCGGCCGACCTTGCGAAGCACCTCGTCACATGTGCTTTGGTTTGACAGGATCTGTTCCGATTCGTCCATGTGGCTCTCAAATTCGGGTTGCTGGCGATGTCGGCGTACGCCAAGACGATGTCACGCACGGTGTGGGCACGGCCAAATCGGGGGCAAATGGCTCTGAAATTCAGACCGATCGCCATGGCCGTTCGATTCGGAAAACAGCCCGCAAGGCAGCTGATGCGACAACCAACAATCGGCGTCTCTTAGTTACCCAGGAATTCAAATGAAGAGTTTAAAGCCCGTCATCCACGCTCTGGAAATCCGGATTCGATCCATGCGCAATGACCCAGTTGCGCAAATCGAAGCTGGCAGTACGTTTCAGACGTTCGCCGTAGGAGACAAGTTCCACCACAACATGTTCGATACAAGCGCGTGGCACGACCTGCCACAAGAAGGAGAAGTCTTCTTCATCGTCGACAAAGCTCACGCCATTGCCGACATCGGCACTTACATCCATCACCTCGTGATTCTTTGCCTGGCGGCTGCAGCGCCTGATCACCTCGCCTGAGCCACACGGGCCATGCGACCAGCAAACTGGCGCCAGGCAGACTGCGTGTGCCATTGCGGGAGCTTGTCGAACTTCACCCGGAAAGTAGGCCATATGCAGGTGGCAACACGCGATCCGGGTACCGGACTTCCAGCAGTTCAATGCCTGTTTGGGTGAAGCCCAGTATCATTGCCGGGCCGCTGGTTCGTACCTCGGCCCGGCTTTTCCTCCCTGAGCCGGTGGCGCACCGTGATGACAGCGATGCGTCTTGTGCTCGCTGATCACCCGCTGATCGGCGGGCTTTTTTTTAGCTTGCGCAAATGGGACTCGTCCATCTTGGCCGTACCGCGTCAGTACTCGCCATGAACTGGCGTCGAAATCCCCATGACAAAGCCCGCATTCACCCGTGACGATGCCGCACCCGGGCCCTAATCTGTACCCATGCGCTCACCCGAGCAATGCCGATTCAGAAACAGAGGTACGCACCATGCTCACCGCTGCACCGCCCGGATTTCAGGCCTCTCGATACCCCGCAACCGTGGAAGCACTGCCATCAGACGTCATCGAAACACGGCTGTGGCTGGAAGAACATGTCTGGCTTTATGGCGTGCTCAAGTCCGATCACAACGTCGGCCCGATTTTTCGATTTCCTGACCTGATCAGTGCCTGCGTCTCGCTGATCTTCTCCGGACCTGAAGCGGCAAGGCAGGTCTTCGGTTTTCTCGGCACCGAGCTCGTGGCCCGATCGCCCAATACACCTCGCCGTCGGGAAGCCATGTGGCGACCGCAGTACGACTTGCTCCTTGAGTTGCAGCGCTCGCCCGCCAACAGGCACCCCAACCCGAAGTTTCAACTCGATCACTTGACCACCGCCTGCGTGGCGCTGTGTCAGCAGGCGGATGAGACCGGCGCCAGCGTCCTGCAACAAGCTCGCATCAACATGGCACAGCGCTTCCGCCCAGAGCACGCCACGCAGACCCGCTGACGCCATCGGCAACCCAGCGCTCTGACACACACGTGGCATGAAGTATCTCCAAGCGATTCACGTGCCCTGACCACGCCAAGGCCGTCCAACCACGGCTGACCTGAACAAGACCTTGATCGGCACCGTGCCGGTCTCACCCCGTCCGTCCCGCCGTGCAACGTGCATTGGCGGCCACATCGGTCTTGTTGGGAGTGCGCCATGCAATGGGGTCTCTTGTCTGGATGTCTTACTTTGTTGAGCGTGCCGGCACACGCCCTGGCTTGCTGGGACGAGGCGGCGCAGCGATACGGCGTTTCATCGCAACTGCTGTATGCCGTTGCCAAGGTCGAGTCGCACCTCAATCCCAAAGCGCTCAACCTCAGCCACCGCCAACGCACGGGCAGCTACGACATCGGGCTGATGCAGATCAACAGCTCGAACCTGCCTGCGCTGGCACGGTTCGGCATCTCTGAGAGCGACCTGTACAGCCCCTGTACGAACATCCATGTGGGCGCCTGGCTGCTTGCTCAAACCCTGGCCAGGCAAGGCCTCAGCTGGGACGGTGTAGGCGCCTACAACGCCGCCTGCACCCAACTCAAGGGTGCGGCCTGTCAGAGTGCACGCAGGCGCTACGCCTGGAAGGTCTACCGGCAATTGCCCGCCTCGGCAATCCGGTCCACACAGGCCACCGCAGTACGGCCGCAAGAGCGCGCAGACGCAAAGCTGCCCCTCTTCATCCTTGCCGCTCGGGTGTCGCCATGACGCGCGTACACGACATCGCCATGACCAGCGCCTCGGCAGCGGTGATTCTGTTTGCCTTCTCGTCGTGCACCTTGCCCGCCAAGCAGGGCCATGCAATCGAGACACCGCAAGCCAAGCCGAACGCGTCACACATCGCGCAGCTTGAACGTGGCCGAGATGCGTACTTTGCCCAGTGCGTCGAGCCTGCCTGTCCTACCACCACACCCAAGACACTGGCCGTGGCCGCGGCAGATCCGCAGACACAGCTTCAGCCCTCGATACAAGGCAACGCCCGCGCCCTTGAATCCGTCGCGCCAGCTGAAGTGAGCAAGCCTGCCCCGCTGCGCAAGCCTCAGGTGCTGGTCCTGGAGTTTGCAACCGACAGTGCGGTGCTGACACCCGCACACCGGACCTTGCTGACCAACGCAGCCAAAGCCCTGGGACGTGCCGAGCGTGTGCTCATCGTAGGACGCACCGACAACGTCGGCCCCGATGCGCCCAATCAGGCCATCGCGCTGGCGCGGGCTGGTGCCGTTCGAGATCACATCAAGCGCGTCAGTCCCGCACAACCCAAGGACATCCGCATCGATGCCAGAGGACTGTGCTGCTACATCGCCAGCAACGACACACCCGAGGGCCGAGCCCGCAATCGTCGCGTTGAGGTCGTGTTCACAGCCTCATCCGAGGGGGTGCCATGACACGCCAAGGCCCTCGCCCGCTCGCCCACCGCATCCCCTTCCTGAAACGTGCCTGCACGTTCGCAGGATCGCCCCCGCCTGCGTCAGGCCTTGACGCGCAACCCAGCCAGGAGATTCCCATGCGCACAGCCATCATCCATCCCTTCACCCCTGTTCGCCCCTCTGTGCAGTTGGACGGCCAGCAAAGCCGTCAATCCAACGACAGAGACACCAACAAGCCCCCGCACAAGCGCTGGCGTGTGGCCTCGGCGCTGGCCATGCTCGCCCTGGGCTTGGGGCTGTCCATGCCCGGCTTCGCCCTTGACCTGGTGGCCTTCACTGGCATCACCGGGCCGCTGACATCCGCCCTCGCCCAGATTTCCGCGCTGGGGCCTAGCGTCAAGGCCCTGGTCGGCTTCGTCGGTTTCGTGGTCGCCCTGATCTCGCTGTCGGCCCTGCGCAATTTCGGGCCGGTGCTGTTCTACGTGGGCCTGGCCATCTTCGGTGCGGTAGGTCTGGTGATCGCGGGCGCCATCATGGGCGCAGTCGTCTGAGGTCAGCTCAAACCTGCAGGAGCCTGACATGCAAGCCGACACCTACATCCCCCGTCGCCTGGATGACCCCTGGAAGATCGGCTTCTGGGACATCGATGTGGCCGCCCCGGTGATCTTCTTTTTCTTCGTCGGCTACCTGTCGGGCACCAAGCTGGCGTTTGCGGCCTGCGCAGGTGCGGGGATTTTCCTGTCGCGCTGGATCGCCCGCATCAAGGCCGACAAGCACCAGGCCTTCGCGATGCACTGGCTGTACTGGCACCTGCCACCCAGCCCCATGACCGCGATGCGCGCCACCCCGCCCTCCCACATCCGCCGCATGGTCGGCTGAGCCTGGAGCACGCCATGGACTTCGATCGACTCAACAGCGACATCAAGGAGATGCGTCGCCGCAACCGCAGCCTGGGGCTCGCGGTGGGCGTCCTGGCTTCGGGGCATGTTGTGGCGCTCCTCGTCATCCTCAACCTGATCGGCACGGTGCGCACGGTGGTCGTGCCACCCATGATCGACAAGACCTTCTGGGTCAGCCGAGACAAGGCCAGTGGCGAATACCTAGAGCAGATGGGTGGCTTCATGGCCTGGCTGGTGCTGGACGTCACACCTTCATCGATCGACTGGAAGAAAAACATCCTGCTCGGCTATGTGGAGCCGGACCAGTACGGCGCACTCAAGACCAGGCAAGAGGTCGAGGCCGAAAGGCTCAAGCGCATCAACGCCAGCACGATGTTCATGCCGCAGCAGTTGGTGCCCAGCGAGGACAAGCAAAGCGTCGTGGTGCGTGGCCGACTGCGCACCCTGGTCAATGGCTTTGAAACCGCCAACGACCTCAAGGCCTACCTGATCGAGTTCAGTTTCAACGGGGCACGCATGCACCTCAAAACCTTCAAGGAGGTTCCCAATGCGAGCTGATCTCAAGCCACGCCCGCAGCCCTCCACGGCGCCGGCAAGCCTGCTGCTGGCCATGGCGACAGCCGTTGGGATGGCAACGGCACCAAGCCCCGTTAGCGCGCTCCAGTTGGTCGAAGCCCGCGACGGTGTCTCCGTTGAGGCCATGGTGTCGATCAAGGAGCCCACACGCATCCGCATCGATGGCGCGCCCATCACCGATGTGTTCGGCAACATCTATTCGAGCAACTGTGCCAACGCTACAGCAGCAGCCGCCTCGACGAGTTCCCTGGCCAATGGCGCCCCTATCCCTGGCACCAACAGCCAGAACAGTCCGGCCATCAACCCCACGGGTGAATTGGTCCTCGAATGCGACAAGGACAAGGGCGAGGTCTACATCCGCCCCGTGGGCAAGTCCAGCAAGCCCATCAACCTGTTCGTCTCCAGCGCCCAGGCGACCTACACGCTGCTGCTGCATCGCTCGGACACCCCCGCAGACACCATCGTCATTCGGGATCCCAGTGCCAGGCTGCTGAAGCAGGACAACGCGAACCCAAGTCCCTCGGGCGTGTCATTGGGCACTTCGGCCAACCACATCCGAGCCATGAAGGCCTTGCTGGTGGCCATGGCCTCTGACCGGGTGCCTCCCGACATGCGGGTCGAGGAGGTCAACCGCATCGTCCCCCTGTGGCTCGAAGCGAGGCTGTCCCTGATGCGCCGCTATGAAGGGCGCGGCCTGGTCGGCGAGAAATACCTGCTGCAAAACATCAGCCCAACGTTGATGGTGCTGGCCGAGCAGGAATTCGACCGCGAAGGCGCCCAGGTCATGGGCGTGTCCATCGAGAACCACAACCTGCAACCGGGAGAGACCACGAATGTGTTCGTGATCCGGCAGGAGGCCATGCGATGAACACGCCTTTCGACCAAGCGGCCAACGGCCGCGTCACCGGGTTGCCAGACCGCATCAAGGGAGCCATGGGTAGTGCCCTTCAAAGGCTGTCTCCACGGCAGCGCCAGTACGTCACCCTGGCAGCCATCCTGGTATGTGGTGTCGGCTTGCTGTGGCTGATCTTTACCCTCACCGACACTCGCTCGCCCACCACAGACGCCAAGAACAACGGCAACGCGCAGCCTGCCACGGTTACCAACATCGGGGTGATGCCGCCGGGACAACAGGTCAACCCGGTAGACCAATGGGTGGGCAACGCAGGCCGCAAGCTGGCGCAGTACGAGAACGAGCGCGATGAGCAGACCCGGCTCAACAAGGACAGGCAGGCGTTCGAGGCCCGCACCATGCAGCGCTTTGCCGAACTGGAACAAAAGCTCACCTCGGCCAGCCAGGCCGCCAGCATGCCCTCGGCACCCAACTCCGCAGCGGTATCGAACACGCCCGCTACTCCAGCGATGCCACCGGCATCCAGCCTGCCCCTTCCACCACCTCCGGCGTCCACCGCGCCGCCCCCGGCAAAGCTTCCGGGGCAGAGCGTCAACATTCCTCCACCGCTGCCTTCCTTCGGAACATCGCCCGGCACATCGCCCGCAGGCGCCATGCCCCTCGGTGATCCAGGCGTAGCACCGCAGGACAGGCCGCTCGATGCCCCGGTGTTGACCCGCGTTTCTCTGGTGGACCGGGAAACGGCCAAGGCCACTGCAACAGGCGCCACGGCAAGCACCACAAACAATGCCACACCCGGATCACCGTCAACGGCTGACACCCGAACCGTCTCAACCTTCCTGCCCGTCAGCTTCACGCGCGGCACCCTGCTTGGTGGCCTGGATGCACCCACGGGCGGGCAGGCTCAGTCCAACCCGCATCCTGTCCTGATCCGGCTCTCGGACAACTCCGTCCTGCCCAACCGTTTTCGGGGGGAATACCGCGATTGCTTCGTGATCGCCGCAGGCTACGGCGACATCAGCTCGGAGCGAGCCTATCTGCGCACCGAGAACCTGTCCTGTGTCCGCCCGGACGGCGCCACGCTGGAAGTCAAGATCCAGGGCAGCGTCTATGGCGAAGACGGCAAGGTGGGCATGCGCGGGCGACTGGTCACCAAACAAGGCCAGATGCTGGCCAATGCACTGCTGGCAGGCGTGGTCAGTGGCATCGGCCAGGGCCTGGCGACTTCATCGACCACCTACAGCACCTCTGCCCTGGGCACGATCGCCAGCAACGGTGGCAGCGGCAGTGACGCCTACCGCGCAGGCATCGGCACCGGTGTCGGCAAGGCCCTGGACCGCCTGGCCCAGTACTACATCAAGCTCGCCGAGAACACGTTTCCGGTGATTGAAATCGATGCCAGCCGCGAAGTCGATGTGGTGATCACCAAGGGCGTGCGCATCGACGTGCCCATGTCGGCCAACGCCTACACCAGTACCGGCGGCACCCCCTCCAGCACGCTGGCGCGCTCGGCTGAGCCCGCACCCGAAGACCGCTACCTGAAAGCCGCCAATGATGACAACTACTGACATGCGCCCGCCTCTGCGAGGCAGGCTCCAGGCCGTGACGCAGATCTGGGCTCTGTTCACGATGCTGGTCAATGGCATCGCCTGGGCAGGCGCCCCGCCATCGCAAGAGGCCCGCCTCCTGGCCACACTCAGGAAGGCCAACCCCAGCACGCGCTTCACCCAGGTGCTGCCTTCACCCATTGGCGGGCTGTACGAAGTCTGGATGAACGGAAACGTGGCCTATGTGTCGGCCCGCCAGCCGCGCTACTTCGTGTTCGGCCATGTCTTTGACACACAGACCATGACCGACATCACCGGACCTCGAATGGCCCTGGCGGCCAGGCAGGGCGCGATGGCACCCGCTACGCCTGCCGCAACAACATCAGCACGGACATCCGCACCAACATCAGCCCCTATTGCCTTTGACCAACTGCCACTGGCAGACGCCATCAAGACCGTGCGGGGCAACGGTCAGCGGCAGATCGCCGTGTTCAGCGACCCCGGCTGCGGCTACTGCAAGCAACTGGAGCCGGAGCTAGCCCGGATCGACAACGTCACGGTCTACACCTTCATGCTGCCCTTTCAGGGTGAGGTAAAGCCCATCGCACTCTGGTGCGCCCCGGACCGGGCTCAAGCCTGGCAGCGCTACATGGTGCAGGGCGATGCCACCGCGATCAATGCCCCAGGGCGATGCGATCACCCCGTGGCTCGCAACCTGGCTTTGGCGCAGCGCCTTGGTGTTCAAGCCACGCCCACCCTGATCTGGGCAGATGGCAGCCGCACCGAAGGCTACGTCGATCACCAGGTGATCCAGGCTCGCCTGAAACCGGCCACCTCGGAGATTCAACCATGAACGCCCACGGTCACCTCGCTACCCGCGCCCACCCCGTGCGCCCGATCTGGCTTCTGGGATGCTTGCTGCTGAGCTTGTCGGGCTGCATGAACCTCTCCGGCCTGGGCGGCAGCTCCGATTACGCATGCAAAGCCCCGGACGGGGTGACTTGCACCTCGGTGTCGGGCACCTATGCCAACGCCGTTCAGGACAACCTGCCCGCCCAGGTGGCCAAGCGCCGCATGGCCGCCAAATCCAATGGCGAGCCAGGTACCAATCCTGCACCCGGGTCGCCACAGCCTCGCCTTGCACCAGCGCGGGCGTCCGCCAAAGCCACTGTCCCGCCCGTGGCGCAGTCTCCCAGCCTGGCGCTGCCCCTGCGCTCATCGGCCCGGATCCTGAGGCTGTGGTTCAAGCCCTGGGAAGACGCAGACCGAGACCTCTACGACCAGGGCTATGTCTACGTCCAGATCGATGCGGGTCAGTGGCTGATCGACCACGCACAGCGCCAGATCCGTGACGCCTATGCGCCCATACGACCTCCGATCGGAGCCCCCGTCAAACCCGCCACGCCAGAACAGAGCACCTCGCCCGTGCGGCCCGCAGACCAGCAGCGCCCGTCTCCATACACCCCGGACAACTCGGAAAGCCCTGACATCGGCCCCTTGCTGCCGCCCACCGACGGCCTTGCCCCCAGCAACTGAAACACCCTCAAAGGTTGCGCCATGCCTACCCCCTCAGCCACAGCCACTTCAACTGTCACTTCAGCAGCCAGTGCCTCCATGGACGCGGCTCGCACCGTGCGCAGGCCCGCACGCCAAGGCCTGTTCGAAGCCATGGGCCTTGGCGCACCGCCTGACACACCGGCAGAGCAATTCGCAGCGTGGCTGCCCTACTCCGCCTACCTCGCCGATGAAAAAATCTTCGTCAACCGAGATGGCCTGGGCTTCATGCTGGAGGTCATGCCGCAGTCGGGCGCGGATGAACGCATGGCCGAGGTGCTGATCTCGCTGTACGCAAACTGCCCGACGGGTGCGGGCATCCAGTTCCACCTGTTCGCCTCACCTCACGTGCGCGGTCAGTTGCGCCGCTATGCCAACTTGCGAGTCGAAGACGAGGACCAGGCTGATAAGGCCAAGCATTGGGGGCGACCTGCCCGCAACGACAACCTCTTCCACACCCTGGCCCGCCAACGCGTAGGCCACCTGCTGCGCGGCGCGCAATCCTCGCTGACCTCTGGCTTTCACTACACGATCCGGGACTTCCGCCTGATGCTCAGCGTCACCCTGCCAGGTGACGCTCAGGACATGACCAGGCGCGAAGAGGTGATGGCCCAGCGCGAGTCCATGGCCTCCACGCTGCGTTCGGCCTCCCTGCCCAACCGCGTCTGCGATGCCGCTGACCTGATCAACTGGTGCGCACTGTTCACCAACCCTGACCGCATCTCGCAGACCGACGCGCCAGACCTGCACTACGACGACGGGCGCGAACTGCGCGACCAGATCATCGACTTCGACACCATCCAGGATCCCACCCCCAGCGGCCTGCGCCTGTGGAAGGAGACCGGATCGGACGAACTGGAGGCGCGCTTTTACTCCATCAAGTCCTTCCCTGAGCGCTTCGCCCTTTGGCAAATGGGCTCGCTGATCGGCGACCTGATGCAACCCGCCCTGCAGTACAGCGCGCCCTTCTTGCTGACCATGGGCGTGCATGTGCTCGACCCCAATGCCACCAAGGCCACGGTCACCGCCAACCATGTGCGCGCCACGCAGAACGCCAAAAGCAAGATGGCCGACGTGATGCCGGACGTGGGCAAGAAGCTGCAGGACTGGACGGCCGCCGCGCAGGCCATCGACACCGGTGGCAGCCTGGTCAGCCTGTACCACCAGTTGGCCATCTTCTCGCCACCGCGCAAGGCGGTGGCGGCCCACGAAGCGGCCAACGCCATCTGGCGTGGCCGGGGCTTTCAGCTCAATGCCGACGTGTACATGCACCGCCAGGCGCTGCTGGCCAGCCTGCCCATGACCCTCACGCCACGCTTTCATGGCGATCTGGCCAAGATGCGCCGCGTCTCGCGCAAGACCATGGCCAACGCGATCCACCTGGCGCCCCTGATCGCGGAGTGGCGCGGCACACGCACCCCCGCCCTGGTCTTCGGCGGGCGCCGTGGGCAGTTGATGACCCTGGACATCTTCGACAATGACCTGGGCAACTACAACTTCGCCATCATCGGCGCACCGGGTTCGGGCAAGTCGGTGCTGATGAACGAGATGGCCTGGTCCTACCGGGCCATCGACGCCAAGGTCTGGATGCTGGACCTGGGCCGCTCTTTCGAGAAGCTGTGCCGCAAGGCCAAGGGCACCTACATCGAGTTCCGCCCCGATGTGGACATTTGCCTGAACCCCTTCACCAACATCGTTGACATCCACGAAGACATCGACATGCTGGTGCCGGCCATCTCCAAGATGTGCTCCATGCAGCACACGCTGGAAGAGGTCCAGTACAAGGCCATATCGGCCATGGTGCTCAAGCTCTTCGCCGAGCACGGCAACGACCTGACCATCACGGCCCTGCGCGAGGCCTTCAAGACCGGCAACATCGAAGCCCTGGGCCTGGTTAACGACCAGCGCATCAAGGACCTGGCCGTGATGCTCAACCCCTACACCCGAGGCGGCCAGTACGAGCGCTTCTTCGAGGGGCCCAGCAACGTCGATTTCAGCAACGATTTCATCGTCATCGAAAACGAGGAACTCAAGCGTCGCCCCGACCTGCACGCCGTTGTCAACATCCTGTTGCTGCACCAGATCACCGGCGAGATGTACCTCAGCCGCAACCGGCGCAAGGTGCTGTTCATTGACGAGCTCAAGCAGCAGCTCGGCGATATCGGGGCCGATGACCCCGTCAAGGCCGCCGTGATCGAGGAAGCGGCCCGGCGCGCCCGCAAATACGGCGGAGCCTTGGGCACGGCAACCCAGAGCGCCGACGACTTCTATGGCTCGGCCCAGATGGAAGCCGCGTTCAACTGTTCGGACTGGGTGTTCCTGCTGCGCCAGAAGCCCGAATCCATCGAGATGCTGGACCGCAAGGGCAGGCTGACCATGGACGAGCCCAAGAAGCGCTTGTTGAACTCGCTCAGGACCGAGGCGGGCGTGTACTCCGAGCTGTACATCTCCTCCCCGGTGGGCGAAGGGGTGGCGCGCAACATCCTGGATCCGGCCACGCACCTGCTGTTTTCCAACAAGCTGGAGGACAACGCGCCCATCGACGAGCTGCGCGCGCAAGGTCTGAGCATCGATGCAGCCATCACCGAACTGCTGCGGCGCCGGGGGCACACCGTATGAAAGCGATCAGCCTCATCCCTGCCCTGGTGCAGTCGCTGCTCACCCTGATCGTGGTCGCTGCCGCCTTGCTGCTCTATGACCGCACTGTGGTGCGCCCAGCGCTGCGCATCGGCATGGTCGATGTGGCCGAGGTGTACCGGCAAAAGGAAGCCGAGTTCACGCAACTGCTCACCAAGGCCGGCTCGGAAGACGATCGGCAAAACGCCATGCTGATGGCGCGCACCTTCGCCCAACGCCTGCCCATTGCGCTGGAGGAATTGCCCCGCGACTGCGCATGCCTGGTGGTACTCAAAGGCGCTGTGGCCGGGCCCACACCGCACACCGTGGACTTGACCGCTCAGTTGCGCCAGAAAGTGGGGATGCCATGACCTTGCAGATCGTCCGCATCCCGCCGCCCGTGCCCTGGCATGTGCGCAGCTATCGCCAAGCCCGGCAATCCTTTTGCGACCAACTGGCCCACATGCGTCGCCGCTGGTATCTCTACCTTCCGGTGTTCGCCATCTGGGCGCTGGCCTACGTCCGGTTGTTCCTGGATCCCACCCCACGCCTGCCCATTGTCTTCAACTGGACGCCCAGCCTGCCCTACCGTGTCGCCTATCGCGTGAGCTGGAAACAGACTGTTCCGCCCGCCTTGCACCGTGGTGACTACATCCTGTTCGCCTTCGCTGGCGATGCACAGCAGCACTACCCGGGCCTGCGCGGTCAGCCCTTCTTCAAGATGGTCAGGGGCCTGCCCGGTGACACCATCACCGTCCAAGACCGCATGGTGTTGATCAACGGCGAGTCGGTGGGGCATGCCAAGGCTCAGACCTTCGACCACCGTGGGCTCGATCCCATTCAGCCCACGGTGATCCCACCGGGCAGCTACTACGTCCAGGGCAGCAGCCCCGACAGCTTTGATTCGCGCTACCGCAGCAGCGGTCTGGTTCGCGCCGAGCAGGTCATCGGGCTCGTGCGGCCCCTGTTCTGAGGAGCATGACATGCAAGCCTTGCCAAGCCACCTCCAGCGACACCGCCATGGCCGCAATGACGTGCGCCACTCTGCGCCTCGCTTGATCCTGTGCATCTGGATCGCTGGCTTGGCATCTGCAGATCACGTTCAGGCCCAGCTTGCGATCAAGCAACCGGCCCCACAACTGGCCGAAAGTCGCGCCCACAGCAGCCCAGTCACTCAAAGCACCAGTACGCCTGCGTCCACGCCAGACGACGTGCCACTGGAGGACTACCTGGCACTGCTGGCGCAAATCTCGCCTGCCGCCCGCGACGGCGCCCAGGCCTACTTGCGTGCGTTCGCGCAGCGCTGCGGACGCCCCCTCACCGCGCTGGAGCTGCGCAAGGCCATTGCCCAGGGCAGCGGTGACCCTGTCCTCATGGGCATGGTCAGCGCCAGCCACCCCAGCCAACTGGCGCAGCGTGACGCCCTGCTGAGCCAACTCTCTCAACGCATCCGTTGCAACGGTCAGGGTCAGCCATGAAACCCAGGGGCCCACATGTGATGGTGATGGCCTACCTGCTGAGCATGGCATGCGCAGGTGTGGGCTCATGCGCTTGGGGCGTGGACCTGGGCAGCATCGGTCCGACCTACCCGATCAGCGAAGCCAACCTGCTGGACTTCATCACGCAACGCCTGCGAGAAAAGCAAGCCAGTGGTGAACTGGCTCGACTGCAGGAGCAAGCCCGTGAGCGCGGCATTCAGGCCGTGCGCCAGCCACAGCCTGTGGCAGGGCTGCGCACCACACAACAACCGCGCACCTACTACTTCGATCCCAGCTTCACCCTGGATCGCAACATCCTGGATCCCCAGGGGCACTTGATGTTTGCCGCTGGCTCGCGCCACAACCCGCTGGACGTGGTGTCCCTGTCCAGACACCTGCTGTTCTTCGACGCCCGTGATGCACGGCAGGTGAGGCGTGCACGGGAGTTGATCCAGCGCTACCGGGGCCAGGTCAAGGCGATCCTGACCGCTGGATCCTATCTGGACCTGATGAAAGCCTGGCGCACGCCGGTTTACTACGACCAGCAAGGCGTGCTGACCCGGCGCCTGGGCATCGCACAGGTGCCCGCCCTGGTCTCTCAGGAAGGCAAGCGACTGCGCGTGGATGAGTTGGAGGTGACGCCATGACCCGGACCACGCCAAACGCCAGATTGCGCCCATCGTGGGATCACATTGCGGCGATCCTGTTGATTTGCTGGCTGGCCATGACCAACCAGCACAGCCACGCGGCGGGCATTGCCACCTGCACCGGCAAGTTCCCCAACCCCGTCACAGACATCTGCTGGAGCTGCATCCTGCCCATCAGCCTGGGCAGCATCCCCATCGCCAACTTTGGCGGCCAGGAAGACATTGCCAACCCGGGCAGCCCTGTGTGCAGTTGCGGCGTGAACCCGGTCATCGGTTTGTCGATCGGCTTTTGGGAACCGGCTCGCCATGTCGAAGTGGTACGCAAACCGTTCTGCCTGACCTCACTGGGCGGCATCGATCTGAACCCAGGCCTGCCTGCCCCGGAGGCCGCACGCTTCACCCACGCTGAAGGCGACGGCGATGGCGGCAGCTTCTACCAGGCCCATTTCTATGTGAACCCGATGCTCTATTGGCTGGAGGTCGTGACCGACTTCCCCTGCCTGGAAAAGGGCAGCTTCGATCTGGCCTACCTCACCGAGGTCGATCCGCTGTGGAACGACGACGAGTTGACCCTGATCCTCAACCCCGATGCGGTGCTGTTCGCCAACCCCATCGCGATTGCCGCTTGCGCCGCCGATTGCGTGGCCGCCTCACTGGGCTTTGGCATCAAGGAACTGTTCTGGTGTGCCGGATGCCAGGGCGGCATTTACCCACTGGATGGCCAGGTGCCCTACCACTTGGGCGGCGTTCGCACAGCCGTTCTGCTGGCCCAGCGCCTGACCGCCAAGATGCACCGCGAGTTGATCGCCTGGGGATGGCATGGCACGCCCGGCCTGTGTGGCCCCTACTTCGAGCCCGTCATGGACAAGACGGCCTACAAGACACAACTCACCTACCCCATCCCCAACACCGAAAAGGACGGAGGCAGGTGCTGCCAGCCTTTCGGGCGCAGCACGGTGATCTGGGGGGCTGGCAAGGAATACCCCGTGCGCGGCGAAGACTTCGCCTTCATGTTGTTTCGCAAAAGGAACTGCTGTGTCGGCTTCTGACTTCCATCAACCTTCACGCTGGGGCTTCGGTCTTGGCCTGTCCATGCTGCTTGCGCTGAGCGCACGGGCCCAACCCACGCCGGTCATCACCGAAGAAGACATGGCTCGGGCCAGGCGCGCGCAACCCACCATCACGGACAACGACATCGAGCGGGCGCAGAAAGCGCACGGCGTGCCCAGCGCCGCTGACTTGGAACGTGTGCCCAACACAGCAGGCCCAAGAATTGACGTACTCCCACAACCTCAAGTCAAAGTGCCTGTGGACCTCGAAGCGCTGTCCAAAGCCTACGCCCTGCAGATGAAAGCCGCCCAGCCACCCGGCACCATTCTGAGTGGTGGCCCGATCCTGATGGTGTTCATCAGCCTGTCGATGCCCGAGGCCACCCTCAAGAGACTTGTCAGCCAAGCGGCACGTACCAAGGCATCCCTGCTGATCAGAGGCCTGTTCAATGGCTCCCTCCGTGACACCGTCGCCCGAACACAGGCATTGTTGGCGGGTCAGTCGGTGGCCTTCCAGATCGATCCGCAAGCCTTCGAGCGCTACGCCATCACACAGGTGCCCAGTTTTGTGCTGGTGCGTGAGGGCGCTGACAGCACGCCCTGTGGTGATGGTGGCCGAGGCAGTTGTGCGCCTCCCAATGACTATGTCCGCCTGGCCGGAGACGTGAGCCTGGACTACGCCCTGGGACACATCCAGCACCGTACCCCCCGTTTCAGTAAGGACGCCAGCGCCTTCATCCAACGGCTCAAGGGTTAGGGATCGTCATGCTGCGCCGATTCGTCACCTGCTTCACCCTCTGGTGCTTCGTCACGACGCAGACGATGGCCCTGGCTGGGCCACACGAAGAAGGCACCGCCGCTGGTCAAGCGGCCAACCCGGTGATTCGGGGCACGATCAGCGTCCCCAATGCAACGGCCAATGTGCCGGGATACACCCGCACGCCCGCTGAGGCGGCCTACTACGGCCAACCCAGTCTGTCAGGCCCGGCCAACGCGCGCCTCACCGCCTGCACCGGCACGCCCGATGACCCGGTGTGCCAGGCCCAACGCGGCGCGCTCAACTCGGCCAACACGCCACGCACAGCCATTTCGCCTTACGACCCCGCTGTCATGGGTGCACGCGATATCGCAGCCAACCCGTCACTGGCCCTTGGCAGTCTCTCCTCGTATTACAGCGGGTGCGCCACCGCCGACATCACCACGCCAGCAGGCGCGGTCACCAAACAGTGCCAGCGCTACAACGGCGTGGGCAACTACGCCACCCGGCGGGATCTGACGGTGCAAGTCGAACTCGTCCCCAGTTGCACCGCTGGCGACTGGTTTGCGCATGGTCAGGCCAATCGCAATGGTGCCGACTACATGGTGGCCGAGGCCCAGTGCCGCATCCGCACCGACCAGTTGCAGCAATTTCGCTTCTATGCGGCTGGAGGCAATGGGGCCTGCATCGGGTGGCAGAACCTAGAATTGCCCAGCACGCCAGCCACCCAACCTACATTCGTCACCGACCTCTCACCACACTGGGGTGGCCATTGCTGGCGCCCCTTCAAGGTGGTCATGATGCCTGGATCCGGCTGCTCATCTGGCCAGTGCAACTACAACTTCCAGTTCGGCACGCCGGTCTATGCCTGCCCAACCGGCACCGTGCGCGGCGACCAGTTGCAGGCCTACTGGTCCAGCCGCATCCAATCGGCGGGCCCGGCAGATCGCTGCTTCACGCTCACCATGCCCCGCCCCCGCGTGGGCTGTGACAGCGGCCCCTCCGTCGCGATCAGCCGCACAGAGACCCGCTGCGCTCAGGATGCGGGCGCGGCCAGCCTGGTCGGCGCTTCTGGCTGGAGCATTCCCTTGTCCTTCCAGCAGCCCACCATGAACCACATCGAAACCGATGTCTGGGATGACAAGAGCGCCTCACTCGAAGCAGGCGGACGCTGCACCGTCACCACCGCCGACCGGTGCGTGGATGGCCCCGCCACCAAGGAGATCGATGGCCGAGCCGTCACCCGCGCTTGCTGGTCCTACGAGCGCACCCTGTCTTGCACATCCGGTGCCCTCAAAGACGAATGCGCGCCCTTGGTGAGGCAAGGCTGCACGCCGGGCAGCAGCACCTGCAAGCAAACCAACCCTGCCACAGGCATGTGCGAGGTCTACCAGGACAGCTACACCTGCCCATCCGCCGCTCAAACGATCACGACAGCCACCAACTGCCCATCCAATGTCCTTTGCCTGGGGGACAGTTGCTTCAACACGAGCTACACGAACGACGCGGACTTTGCCCGCTCCATGTCGATGCTGGAAGCCGCCCGAGAAGCCGGTGTGTACCTGGACACCAAACTGATGCAGGTGTTCAAAGGCGAAGGCAACCACTGCCGAGACCGTCTGTTCAAAGATTGTTGCGACTCGGACAGCGCCGGGGCTGGGATGAGCAACCAGAGCACCTTCGGCGTGGGCTCACGCCTGGTCTACGACGTGCTGATGAACTCCGAGAACCGGGAGTTCATCTACCAGGGCATGTCCGCACTGCTCACCAGCGGTGGCTTCAGCGGCTCCTTCACGAGCTACGGCGTCACCGTGGCCGTCAACGGCACCGCTCTGCCCGCCGGATCGTCGGTGCTCTATGCAGGCGACAGCATGGTGGTCGCGTTCGATCCCTGGTCGCTGGCCATCGCTGTGGTGATCTACATCGTCATGTCGATGATGTCGTGCAACGAAGAAGAGGGCAAGCTGGCCATGAGAGAAGGCGCGGGGCTGTGTCACGCGACGGGCTCGTGGTGCTCATCGTGTCTTCGCGTTCTTGGTGCCTGCGTGTCCTGCCTGGAGCACACCACAGGCAAATGCTGCTTCAACAGCAAGCTCGCCCGGATCGTCAATGAGCAGGGGCGCATGCAGATTGGCAAGGGCTGGGGCAGCGGCCAGAACCCCGACTGCTCAGGCTTCACCATCCCTCAGTTGCAAAGCCTGGACTTCGCGGCGATGGACCTCACCGAGTTCTACGCCTCCATCGTGCCCAACAACCCGAACCTGGGAGCCATCCAAAGCGGCAACAGCGCAAAGGTGCCCAACTGCTACTACGGACAGGGGCGTTGCCAATGACACAGCACCTCATGACACCGATCAAGGTCAATGCCATCACGGCGATGGCGATGGCATTTGCATTGACTTGCCAAGCACAAACGCAAACGCCTGAGAAATCGCCCGAACCGTCCGCCGATCGAATGCCCGTCAAAGACGCCAGGGTGCTGATGGTGATGGCACTGCAAGCGCCAGACGGACAGGCACACGGCACCCTGACAGGCGAATCTGCCGACGCCATCAGCCAGCGCTTCAAGGCCAACACCCCCATATCGATCGACGTCACCACCGACAAGCGCTACCGCCAGCCTGGTTGCAGCCGCCTGAAGGTGACCTTCTGGCAAGACGGTGTCTGGCTGCCTGGCGCCCAGGCCCCTCGCAAACAATCCATCGAGTTCGGGATCAACTACTGCCTCGATGGCATGCCGCCCAAGTCGCTGCAATGAGGAGATCAACATGCCTCGCCCATCTCCGTCCTCTCGCTCAGGTCTTTTCAGACGCCTTGCCAGCGTCGCCCTCCTCGCTTTCGCATGCATCAACTCAGCACCCGAGGCACAGGCACAAGCCTCGTCAAAACCGGACGAGCCCATTGCCGCGCCTTACTGGTCCGATGCATGGCGAGGATGGCACTTCTACGAAGATCCCGAACCCGAGCTACCTGACAACCCTGCGTCTCAACCCAAGACGCCCGCCCTCACGCCGCTCACTTCAGCTGCGCCCCCCATACCGGCCACTCGCCCGGCCAAAGCGCCAGAACTGGTCGAATTCGAGAGGCTGCAAAAGGCGGTCGAGTCCTACCGCAACATCGCGATCATGCGGCCGACCGAGGCCAATGTGCGCCGCTACATGGAACTGGAAGCCAAGGTCGTGGCCCGAGCTTCCTACTTTGCCGACGTCGCCCAGCGCGTCGCCTGGGCCACACCAGAGCTGGACCCCACCGTGTACGGCCGCCCCGTCAACGCCAAGGCGCTGGAGGTGTTCGACCGGGATCAGTTGCTCAGCCGATCCCAATCGATCGCCTCACTGGGCAAGGACCACGTCCTGTTCTTTTTCTTCCGCAGTGACTGCCCGTACTGCCACGCCTTCGCCCCCACGCTGACGGCCTTCGAGGCGCGCCACGGCATCAAGGTGGTGGCCATCAGCGTGGATGGCGGTCCCATGCCTGGCTTTGCAGATGCCCGGGCCGACAACGGCATCGCCAACACCCTGAAGGTCACCCAGGTACCAGCCGTGTTCCTGGCCCAGCCCTACACCGGGCAGATCACACCCATTGGCTTTGGTGTGCTGTCTGAATCCGAATTGCTGGAGCGCATCACCACCGTGAGCACACCGGCTGCCCAGGCCATGTTGCCCAGCGTGAACAGGCAAGTCCTTCTTCAATAAGAGCAGATCATGATCCAGACACACACGCCGACGGCACCGCTCTGGAAACGAGTGGTCGCCACCCTGATGGCCACCTTGCTCATTGCATCGCCGCTGCCCCTGCGCGCCGGGGACCTCAATGCCGAAGTGAACAGCATGTTCAACAACCTGGGGGCCATCGGCAACTACACCGCACCGGGCGCCTTCCGTGGCCAGACCATGAACACCTACACCGGCGGCAGCCTGTTCATGCGCTCCCCCAACAAGGTGTACCAGCTCGCCGCCATCCAGTTCCCAAGTGCCAAGGCGGGGTGCGGCGGCATCGATGTGTTCGGCGGTTCGTTCTCTCACATCTCGGCCACCGAGTTCAAGAACATGCTCAAGAACATCACCGCAGCCCTGCCGGGCATCGCCTTTCAACTGGCACTGGAAGCCGTCTCACCACTCCTGGGTGGCTTGAGCAAGTGGGCCAAGGGCCTGGAGACCTGGATCAACAACGCACGCATCAACTCTTGCGAAACGGCCAAAGCCATCGTCAGCACGGCGGCCGAGGCCACGGGATACAGCTCGCAGGAGACCTGCGCAGACCTCGCCATCGAGATGGGCATGGAAAGCGACCGTGACGCTGCACGCAGGCGTTGCGCTTCCGACCGGCCCAGCATCCTCGCTTCGGCTCGCACCTCAGGCGATGCCAATGTGCGCAACAAGGCGCCCTTCGTGGGCAACCTGACCTGGAAGGCCCTGAAGTACACCGGCGTCTCCCTGGACGATCAGGAGCGTGAACTGATCATGAGCATGGTGGGCACCGTCATCTACCACCCGGAAGAAGCCGCCCGCGACCCGGAACCCATCGCCGCCACACTCACCTCGATCAGCCAATTGCTTTATGGTCAGAGCGCCGGGGCCGGTGTGAACGTCACCCAGCACCTGCTCAAGTGCAATGACTACGTGAACTGTGATGCCGTGACCCTCAACACCACCTACACGCACACGCCATTCACCGCCAAAGTCGAGACACTGATGCGCTCCATTGCAGAGAAGATCGCCACCCGCACCGCCATTCCCAACAATTCGGCCGAGGTCGGCTTCGTCAACCAGACCACCGAGCCGGTCTACAAAATGCTGTCAGTGGGTGCGACCATCCCAGGTTCTGGCTTGGCAGACAGCCTCATCGCCCAATACCGCGACGTGATCGCAGCGGACTACGCCTATGTGTTCCTGGAGCGCAATCTGCGCGTCGGCCTGGCCGCGCTCGACAAGGACTATCAACTGCAAAAGACACAGCGCGAACAGGCAGTCCAGATTCGTCAACGCGCCCTGGTCATGCTGCAGCAACTCTCTCAAGAGAAAAACCTCCTGTATCAGAAGGTCGGTTCTTATCGGGCTGTCTCCAGCCACTTGGAACAGTTGGAGCGGCAATTGCGATCCAGCATGCCGCAGCACGTGATGGACATGCTTGGGCAGCAGGCTGCTTACATGGCTCGTTGACTTTCACTGAGCACAGGGGATGCCATGTGGGAGATCTACGCCTACCAGAACGCGGACAGCCTGTTCGGCGTCTTCAATGCAGCAGCGGCCATCCACGCCTCGGGCGACTACATGTCGGCCGTTGCCGCCGTGGCGTTCTGCGGCTTCGTGGCCGCCCTGATCGCCTACGCCTTTGCCCCGGAGAAGCTGCAAGGCTGGAAATGGCTGGGCACGGTGCTGCTGGTGTTCTCCATTCTGATTCTGCCCAGGGCCACTGTGGGCATCGTGGACAAGACAGGTGGAGCCCCAGTCAAGGTCGTGGCCAACGTGCCCTTCGGCATGGTCATGCTCGGCAGCGTCACCAGCACCATCGGCCACACCCTGACCGGCCTGTTCGAAACCGCCTTCCAGACCATTCCCGGCCCAGGTGCCTTGCCCAGCGAACTTACCTACGAGAAGAACGGCCTGATGTTTGGCAACCGGCTGATCAGGAGCACCAGCAAGGTGACGTTCCAGGATCCCAACTTCCGCACCGACCTGATCAACTTCATCCACAACTGCACGATGTACGACCTGATCGACGGCACGATTGGTCCTGCCGTGTTCTCGACATCCGCAGATGTCTGGCCCCTCATGGCCACGCCCAATCCTGCGCGCTTCAGCACGGTCACCAGCGCTGCGGGCATTGATGTGGACACCTGCCCCAACATCTACACAAACCTCAATGGCCGACTGCCAGCGCAGATCAACCAGATTCAGGGCCGCCTGGCCTTCCAGTTGAACCCCACCCTGCCTGGTGCTGCCGCCGCAGCTGTCATCGCCAACCAGATTCAGCAGGCGTACATCAAGAACAACATCGCCGATGCGGCCACCACCGCTGCCGACCTGATCCGCCAAAGCGCCATGCTCAATGCGATCAACGACACCAGCACCATCGTCGGGCAGAAGGTCAACGATCCAGCGGCCATGGTGCTGGCCGTTGGCCGGGCACAAGCCGTCGCTCAGCAGAACGCCGCGTGGATCAACAACGGCAAGGTGGCCGAGCAAGCCCTGCCCGTGTTCCGCAACGTCATTGAAGCGCTCACCTACGCATTGTTCCCCTTGATGGTGCTGCTCTTGCTGCTGACCAGCGGGCGCGACACGATGCTGGCCTTCAAAGGCTACGCCGCCATCCTGATCTGGATCCAACTGTGGCCCCCGCTGTACGCGGTGCTGAACTACATGGCGTCCATCTACGCGGCCTACGATCTGGCTGCGGCTTCGGACATCGGCTCGGGCACCAAGGCCCTGTCTTTGCAAACCGCCTCGACGATCTATTCGGGCGCCATCTCAGGTGAGGCTGTTGTGGGCTACCTTGCAATCAGCATTCCTGTCATTGCCTGGGCGGCATTGAAGAAGATGGAGGGTGTAGGGACCGCCCTGGTGGGTGGTTTGTCTGGACTGCAAAGCATGCTGACTGGCAGCACAGCATCTACCGCCACCGGTAACATGAACATGGGCAACGTCACCATGGACCAGGCGCAACTGGCACCGAACCGAACCTCGTCGTTCATGAGCAGTTGGCAAAACGACCTCAGTGGCAACACCTTTTCTTCGAACAGCCTGACCGGGCGAACAGCCGTCAGCCTTCTGCGCAACCAGGGGTTTGCTTCGCGGGTGGTGTCCATGCGGGTGTCTGAACAAGATGTGTCCGATGCAAGCAGGCAGGTCACTGCGGCACGCAGCGAAGCCTTGGCTGCAAGTTCGGATCGATCCGCCGTACTCACCGAAGCATTGAGCCGTGGACTCAGTTCGATGCGCTCATCGCGAAATAGCAGCGGATCCACCAAAAGCAGCTTTGAACAGGTTGGCGAAACACTGAACAAACTTGATCAGATCACCAAGAGCGTTGCTGACAGCACAGGCATGACACAAACGCAGGTCGCCACCATTGCATTTGGGGCATCAGCGCAACTCGGCTTTAACAACCGTGTGGCTGGTGGAAAATTGAGTGCGCGCGCAGACAAGAGTTATCTGTCAGGCCTATCCGCGCAAGAACAGAAGGTCCTGGGCAGCATGAGTAGCGAGCAATTGGCTGAATTCAAGCAATTTGGCGATCGCGTTTCAAGAGACGATAGCTTCAGCAGCCTGATCTCCAACGACTCCAAGCAGGCCAGAGACATGTCATCTCGACTGTCGTCAACGACATCACGCACTGAGAGGGCTGAAGCCAGCCTAGCCGAGAGAACGGCATTCGCCGAAAGGGTGTCAAACGCATATGAGCGGGGCGAGACGATCTCCATTGATATCGCACAAGATCCCCACAACCTAGCGATGTTCACTCGATATGCCGAGCAGTATGGCGGCGACAGCGCTGCGGCCCACACATTGATGGAAGCAGAATTGGCCAGACAGTCTCTCCGTCCCAATCGGACATTTTCTGATGGCACCGCATTGCCTGCTTCATTTCCTGATCTGGACAGGCAACACGCTCAGGAGCGCCGCGATGCGCGGCTAACTCCTGACATCAATGCACATAGGCAGAACAACGAACAACAGGTTCTCAGAGCCCCAAAAGGGCTGCCAGGCAAACAGCAACCTACCGTCCCAACCGCCACAAGAGAGGAAGTACAAACGCAAGGGGCACGGATTAAAGGCCAAGTCGATGCGAGCCGCTCAGAATTCGACACCAAATCCGAGCTCATCAGAGCTGAAGATGGAACACTGTCATCCACACGCTCTCTGCTCAAGCAATCGAGCAAACAAGTTGCCAAAGACGCGGGAGCATCTGTCGACAATGTCAAAGACGCTGTAAAAGATCTGCTGAAGAAGTGATCATCCCAACTTATCGGGATCGAACATGTGCATGTCCGGCTCAGCGTCAGTCGGCTTCATCAATGGCGGATACCCCTTGTCGCGCCAATAGTTCGCACTCAGGTCTTTTGCTGACGTGCTCGTCCCAGGCAAGTCAGACTCGTTGTCATCTGTGTCTTCATGTCGCACTTGCTTTCCCCAGCCGGCGAAGGCTGCGCCCAGCGGCGCACCAAAGAGCGCGCCAATACTCATCATGACGACCCGTGTTGCCCAGTCGTCTTTTGCTGAGGCTAGCAATCCAACCAGCGCGCCTAACGCAACAAAGCCGATGAAAAGCAGTTTTCGCATGTGGGCACCTCGTGCCTATCAGCCTATAACCACTCAGGTACGCCTGCAACCCCTTGGCTCTTAATCGGAGAGTGCGGATGGCCGCCAACGACTCCACGTACTCCCTTTCCAATCGCCCATGCCAAGTTTCTATGCCATCAATTTTGGCTGAACGCTACTCGTTGCCGCCCCTGACGGCAGCCATGGAAGAACCGATACAGCGGAGACACCCATTCACCCTGCCATGACACTTGGTTGCACTGAGTTGTGGGGGGTTACTAGACCCAAGAATAGATCGCCAACGCCTTGACATTGGTTTCCCGGGAAACTACATTGCAGATAGTTTCCCAGGAAACCTAATGACCAGACACAAAAAGCAATCCACACCTTCGCCGCTAGAAGCCCACTTGGGCTTCTGGTTGCGCTTTGTCTCCAACCACGTGTCCCTCCGCTTCCAGCAGACTTTGGAAGCAAAGGGCGTCACCGTCACCGAATGGGTGGCGTTGCGCACGCTCTGGTCGCAAGACGAAACAACCTACGCCGCGCTGATCCAGGCCCTGGGCATTACCAAGGGAGCGGCTTCCAAGGTGCTGTCGCGTCTGGAAGAAAAAGGCTTGGCTGGACGGCAACTGGCCGATGGCAGTGCCCGCGAGCAAAGCCTGGGACTCACAACCAAAGGCAAGGCGCTCGTGCCGCTACTGGCCGCGCTGGCCGATGCAAACGACGCACACTTCTTTGGCCATCTGTCCCCCGCAGAGCGCCTGGCGCTGACGCAGACCATGCGAGCCCTGGTGCAACACCATCAACTCAAAGGCATCCCCACCGCCTGATCCAACAGTCATTACTTCACCTGAACGCAAACCATGAACGAAACCACCCGTGCCACGGTCCAGTCCACCTTTGAAGCCTCCAACCAAGGCGCCATCCACTTCGGCCAGGTGATAGGCCAACTTGTCAGTGCTGGAGTGGAGTCCTACCACGTGGACTACCGTTCCGGCCGCACGACCTATTACCTGCCCGACGGTAGCACCGCCGATTTCAGTTTCGAGCGCCCGCAGCACAACATTGCCGATGCTTTTGACGGCGACGCCGTGCGCGCTGCCATTTTGGGTGCGCAGCAGGGTCGCGTGATGTACCCCGAGTTCAAGAAGCTGTCTCAGCGAGCGGGTTGTGTGGCCTACACGGTCTGGATTGCAGGCCGCCATGTGGTCTACCTCGGGCGCAGGGGCGAGACGCACATTGAGCGCTTCCCGGACTAAACCTCTCCACCCCATCGAATACAAATAAAGAATCAAGGCTTCGCTCGTCAACGACTACCGCAAGCAGGTCGCCGAAGTCATTGCTGGCATGGGGAAACTCAGACATTCAGCCAACCTTTGGTGCGCTTGCGTGTGGCCACTGAGCCAAACTTCGAGAGCGCGCGTTTGAGCCTGCCAGGGTCAAACGATGGCAGCTTGGTCTGTGCTCGCCGCAGGACTGCATCACGGTCTTCGGCCAACTGCTCAAGGTTGTTGAGCAGATCGACAAACAAAAACTCCGGCGTGAGCTTTTTGGGGAAACGTGGTTTCACCCGGAAATCGAACTGCCGATTACCGAGCTTGAACACGCCATGTCGCTTGTGGTTGTAGACCAGCGTGCAGTTGTAAAGCTGCGTTGTACCCAGGCCCACTGCGTTGTATGCCGAAGGCGAGAAAACAAGAAATTCGGTATCGCGCAGGAAACTGCCAACCACTTCAGCATCCTCAGGTGGCACGGGCCCATGGCTGGACACCCTCGGCACGTAGTACATCCCCTGCGCCAGCTTCTTCACACGACCATCTTTGACCAATTCACGCAGGTGACGGTCTACCGCCGTGCTCATTTCAGCCAACACCTCCCGCCGGTACACCCGCCCAGGATGCAGCGAGGCAGCCAGACGCTCAGCGGCGCCACTCACCTGTTTCTTGGAAGCCTCCGAAACAGCATTCATGACTGAATTTTCATTGAAATTTCATGTAATCTTGGGGGAAAACTCTGGGCTTCGCAAGTTCAGGTTCTATTGCCTGCCTCACACATCCCACCGCCCAGCAGCACAATGGCCTAAACCGATCAGGTTAAGTTGTGTGTCATCAATGCATGTCCTATGAGACGTTCATCGCAAAGAATGAAGCATTCCGGCTGCAAAGCCAAATGCATGTCCGCGCCAACAACCAATCCATCACAACAATTCGGCCAATTTCCTGGCCTGGCTTTCAAAGTCTTCAGGACGCCGCTCCTTGAACGTCTGGAGGTTTGCCAGCTTCCAACGGAGGGCCGGCAGTTCTGCCGCATGCGGGCAGGCCAACAATGACCAGTCGGGTTGCACTTGTGCCAGGCCGCTCAAAAACTGCCTTTGCGCGGCAGTCAAGCGCTGAGGCAACTCTCTGCGCAATCGGTATCTGGCAGCCAAAAGTGTTTCCAGGCTGACGGGCTCCGTTGTCATGCCGACGAAGTTGTTGTGGTACTCCGCCTCAATGTCTTTTTCATTCCCAAACAACACCTCATGCGTTGGTCGGTTGTGCCCGGCCAGGTACGTCACAAAGCATTCAACCGCAGCATCCGTGAGCCCGCCTGATTCGAACATTTGCCACACGTCAAACAAGTCCCGCGGATGCTGACGATCCATGGCTGCCACCAACTTGCTGCCATAGAGTTCCGCCGTCGCCAACACAGGCAAGGTCAATTCCGCACTGAACATGTCAGCGGTCTTGGGCATCAGGGGGCGCTTCTCAACTGGCAACACTGAGCCTCGGAACACCACGTTGACCTCGACCTTCACCTGACTTTCATCGTTCTCGATCAGGAGCTTGGTCTCAGCAAGGTCTTTGCTCCGCACCTTGCGTGCGTTCAGTCCCAATTTGGTCGCCCTCGCCGCAATGGTCTCCATCTCGGTCGCGATTTCGGTGAGGGCTTGCTCTCGCGGAGTGGCCCATGGCGTGTAGACCACGTCGATGTCAACCGAGAGGCGTGGCATGTCCATCACGAAAAGGTTGATGGCCGTGCCGCCCTTCATCGCAAAGATGTCGTTGGCAAATACATCGGGTGCCACCTTCAGGAGGAGGCGCACAGTATCCGCGTAGACCTTATCCATGAGGTTTGAGTGTCAACAAACTGCCGTCCTTCATGCGAGACATCCAGCGCTTGTCGCTCCCGACAGGCAGCGTGTAGCGTTGCAAGAATTCGTCCACATCCACCAGTCCCGTTTCGCGAGACCACGCCAGGAACAGGCGCACAGTTTTGACACTGGTACAGCACGCCAACAAGTGACCCAACATGTCTTTGCGCAAGTTCCGCACGCCGTCAAACAGGTTGCGGGCCTCTTCCAGACTTTGACGCGTACCGACGTCATAGAGCATTTCCAACAGCGCACGCTCTGGCGCCGACACCAGCAAGCCAGGCGGCAATCCCGGTGGCGTGATGAGACTTTTCTCAGCCAAGCACTCATCCACCCAATCAAACAATCGCGCCGACACATACCGTGCCGGAAATCGGGAGGTGAACCAGTTTGGCACGGTGAAACGCACATCCCCCCACAGCACCCACTGCTCTCGTGTTGAGAGGTTGTGCCTGACCCCTTGCAGAGCCAGCGCCGTCTTGCCGCCCACATGCAGGCCTGTCACCCTGCTCTGCAGCAGTTTGATCGAACCATGCACGTTCACGTCATCGCCCGGGAAGGCATAGACGCCCTGTGCAAGCCGCAGCAGCCACCCGCTTTCAACGTAGTGGGCAGCCAATGTGGGTGAGATGCCCAGACGCTCCAGCTCGGCCAGCCCGAAGGGCGCGCCACGGGGCATGTCAGACTGAAGCCGCCTGAGCAAAGAGTGTCTTGAATTTCCAGTCATGCTATAAAAATATCACAAATTCCAATCAACAGAAAACGATTGATTGAATCTGACGCGAAAAATCAAACAAGGTTTAACTTTTTCCACAATATCGAGGCAGTGCGGATACCAACAACATCCGCCCTCCCGCCAATCCATCGCACATCAGGCAACCGCTCTCAAAGCAACAGGCGTAGCCTTGCTGCCTCTGATCCAGTCGTCCACCATCTCGGCCCAACTTTGCAACATGGCCCGGCGCTGCTCGGCGTATTCCGCCTTGTTGTAGACAGCACGCACCCCTTTCTGCTCGTGAGCCAGGCACTTTTCGATCCAGTCGGTGTTAAAGCCAGCCTCGTGAAGCAGTGTTGATGCCGTCCTACGCAGGTCATGCACGCAGAAGTGAGGGAGGTCCATTCCGTCCTTCTGGGCCTTTTCCACCGCCGCCGTGATCACCCGGTTGAGCGTTGCTTCGCTCATCGGCTTGTCGGTTTCATACCGACCGGGGAGCAAATAAGGGCTGCTTCCAGCACAGGTTTTGAGGCCCACCAGCAGATCGAGTGCCTGGCTGCTGAGATAGACCACATGCGCCCGTCTGGCCTTCATGCGCTCCGGCGGAATCGTCCAGGTGGCCGCATCAAAGTCCACCTCTTTCCAGGTCGCCAGCAACAACTCGCCTTTGCGGCACATGGTCAGCAAGATGAACTTCACCGCCAGTTTCAGCGTGGGCAAGGTCCCGAGAGTGTCCAGCGCTGAAAAGAACCGATGGATCTCACTTGGCGTCAACGCACGCTCCCTGGGCTTGAAGGTGGCAATCGCCGACGCCTTCACCGCCTCAGCGGGATTCTCGATCTTGAGGCCTCGGGACTTAGCGTGCCGGTACACCTGCTGGATGACCTCGCGCGCATGAACCGCTGTAGCCGGTGCCCCCCGCGCCTTGATCTTCTCGCACAGCGCCAGCACCTGACTGGAGGTGATTTCTTCCAGCTTGCGCTTACCGAACTTGGGCAGCACATCACGATCCAGGATGCTCTTGCGCATCGCCGCCGTGCTGTCTGCCAGGCCGCCGTTGCGCAACCAGATGTCTGCGAAGGACTCGAAGGTGCCTGACTCCTGGCACTCCTTCCTCGTTTCAGACTTGACCCGCGCCGGTGACTCCCCCCGGCTAACCATGTTCTTGGCCCTGGCCAGCAGGTCGCGGGCATCCGCCAGCGAAAGCGGATCCCCGTAATTGATGTCCTCGGGAGCGCGCTTGGGCTGCGACGCCTGGAACTCATCGTATTGCCCCACGGTGAGCGTCTCGCGCCGACCCCCCAATCGGTAGTCGTAGCGAAACGTCAACGTTCCCTTGAGGGAGACGACGACGTACAACCCGTCACGGTCCGCCACCTTGTAGACCTTGTCGGCGGGCTTGAGGTTCTTGAGTTTGGTATCGGTCAGTGCCATTGGGTAACCCCTTTCGTACCTTGCATCACTTACCGTCAGAGCATCAAGACGGTAAACAATCAAAGATCAATCGACTAAAAAAATCAACCGTCTTCTTTACCGACAAAAAACTCGGGATGTCATGAAACCTCATGGGACGTCAAAAACAAAAAAGCCCTTGAAGATCAAGGGCTTAAATGAACTCATGAGACGTTCTGGGACGGTGTGAACCGTCTTCAAATCACTCCCACTCGATCGTGGCAGGCGGCTTGGAGCTCACGTCATAGGTGACCCGGTTGATCCCGCGCACCTCGTTGATGATCCGCCCCGACACCCGCTTGAGCATGCTGTAGGGCAGCTCGGCCCAGTCGGCGGTCATGAAGTCGCTGGTCTGCACGGCACGCAAGGCCACCACGTAGTCATACGTGCGGCCATCGCCCATCACGCCCACGCTCTTGACGGGCAGGAACACCGTGAAAGCCTGGCTGGTCAGGTCGTACCAGCTCTTGTTGGTGGCCGGATCGATGGTGGCGCGCAGTTCCTGGATGAAGATGTCATCGGCGCGGCGCAGCAGGTCGGCATATTCCTTCTTGACCTCGCCCAGGATGCGCACACCCAGGCCCGGGCCCGGGAAGGGGTGGCGGTAGACCATGTCGTGCGGCAGGCCCAGGGCCACGCCCAGCTCGCGCACTTCGTCCTTGAACAGCTCGCGCAGGGGTTCGAGCAGCTTCAGGCCCAGTTGCTCCGGCAGGCCGCCCACGTTGTGGTGGCTCTTGATGGTGGTGGCCTTCTTGGTCTTGGTCCCGCCGCTTTCCACCACATCGGGGTAGATGGTGCCCTGGGCCAGGAAGCTCGCGCCCTTGTGGCCTTGTCCACTGGCCTTGAGCTTGGCGGCCTCGGCCTTGAACACGTCGACGAACAGGCCGCCGATGATCTTGCGCTTCTTCTCCGGGTCGGTCACGCCGGCCAGCTGGCCCAGGAACAGGTCACTGGCATCGACGCGGATCACCTTGGCGTGCAGCTTGCCCGCGAACATGTCCATCACCATGTCGCCTTCGTTCAGGCGCAGCAGGCCGTGGTCGACGAACACGCAGGTCAGCTGGTCGCCGATGGCGCGGTGGATCAGCGCGGCAGCCACGCTGGAATCCACACCGCCCGACAGGCCCAGGATGACCTCTTCATCGCCCACCTGCTCGCGGATCTTCGCAACAGCCTCTTCGATGTAGTCGCCCATGATCCAGTCGCCGGCGCAGCCGCTGATCTCGCGCACGAAGCGGGTGATCATGGCGTGGCCCTGCAGGGTGTGCGTCACCTCGGGATGGAACTGCACAGCGTAGTAGCGCTTGTCTTCGTTGGCCATGCCGGCGATCGGGCAGCTGGGCGTCGAGGCCATCAGCTTGAAACCCGGCGGCAGTGCCGTGACCTTGTCGCCATGGCTCATCCACACCTTGAGCATGCCGTGGCCTTCGGGCGTGCCGAAATCCTGGATGCCGTCGAGGAACTTGGTGTGGCCGTGGGCACGCACCTCGGCGTAGCCGAACTCGCGCGTGTCGCTCCAGCTCACCTCACCCCCCAGTTGCACGGCCATGGTCTGCATGCCGTAGCAAATGCCAAGCACGGGCACGCCCAGGTCCCACACGGCCTGCGGGGCGCGCAGTTGGTGGTCTTCGTAGGTGCTGGCGTGGCTGCCGGAGAGGATGATGCCCTTGGGGTTGAACGCCCTGATGAAGTCGTCCGACACGTCGTTCGGGTGGATTTCACAGAACACCTGCGCCTCGCGCACGCGGCGCGCGATCAGCTGGGTGACCTGGGAGCCGAAATCGAGGATGAGGATCTTGTCATGCATGGTGGGATCTCTGAATGCGAATGGGGGTGGCAGGCCGGGCTTGGATCGACGGATCAAGCCGCCTTGCTCTTGAGCTCTGTGGCCGGAATGTTGCGTGGCTGGGTGAAGTAGCGCACACCGATGATGGCGGCCACACCCTGGATGGCGGCACACAGGTAGAACGGCGCGCCGACGCGCCAGTCACCCTGCGGGTAGCTGGACACCATCGCCAGCAGGGGTGTGCCCAGCACCGGGCCCAGCACCGCGGCCACGCTGTTGATGGACGACACCGCGCCCATGCTCTCGCCCTGGCGGGTCGGGTCGACCGCGTTGGCCACCAGGCTCTGCAGGCCAGGCTGCACCATGTAGCCGAACACATTGGCCACCACGACCACGAAGATCATCCAGCCGGCAGGCACGGCGCCATAGAGCGCAAAGGCGATGGTGGACGAGACCAGGCCGATGACGACCAGCTTGTGCAGTGCGATGTGCTTCTGGAACTGGCGCAGCAGGCCGCCCTGCACCAGCACGGCCATGCCGCCCACGGCCAGCAGCGAGAGGCCGTTGTCACGCGGGGTCCAGCCGAACTTGAACTCGGTGTACAGGAACCAGCAGGTGTGCAGACAGAATTGGGCCAGGATGGACAGGCCCATGATCCACATCAGCGTCTCGACGCCCTTGAGCTGACGCAGGCGCGCCAGTGAGCTGAAGGGGTTGGTGCTGGCCAGGTTGAAGGCGCGGCGCTTGTCCTGCGGCAGCGATTCGGGCAGAACGAAGTAGCCGTACACACAGTTGAGCAGGCACAGGCTGCCCGCCAGGAAGAAGGGCCAGTGCAGGTCATGCTCGCCCAGCAGGCCGCCCATCACTGGCCCCAGGATGAAGCCCAGGCCGAACATGGCGCCGAGCAGGCCGTAGTTCTTGGCGCGGTCCTGCGGCTGGCTGATGTCGGCCACATAGGCGTTGGCCACGGCGATGTTGGCGCACACCGCACCGCCCATCACGCGCACGGCCAGCAGCATCCAGAACGCGCTGGCCAGCGCCGTGACGAAGAAGTTGATGCCCATGCCCAGCAGGCCCAGCAGCAGGATGGGCCTGCGGCCGTAGCGGTCGGACAGCGCCCCCAGCAGCGGGGCACTGAAGAACTGGGCAATGGCAAACGCCGCCTGCGCGGCGCCGTAGCCGATCGAGGTGCTGGCCCCCGACTGCATGAACGAGCCGATCAGCTTGGGCAGCACAGGCGCGATGATGCCGATCGACATCATGTCGAGCAGCACCGTCACCATGATGAAAGGCATGGCCGCCTGGCGGCCGTTGGCAGAACCCATTGGTTTCCCGTCGGTCGTCGTTGTCAGCGGCCGGCAGGCACCGCACGGGCGCCCTTCTGCCTTCGCGTCAAACCAGCATCATTCCATGCGGTAGTTCGGCGCTTCCTTGGTGATCTGCACGTCGTGCACGTGGCTCTCGCGGATACCGGCCGCCGTGATCTCGACGAACTCGGCGCGGTTGCGCATATCGTCGATGGTGGCGCAACCGCAGTAGCCCATGGAGGCCTTCAGGCCGCCTGCCATCTGGTACAGGATGGCCACGACCGAGCCCTTGTAGGGCACGCGACCTTCGATCCCCTCGGGCACGAGCTTGTCGGCATTGGGGTTGGTGGTCTCGTCGTTTTCCTGGAAGTAGCGGTCTGCAGAGCCATCTTTCATGGCGCCGATGGAGCCCATGCCGCGGTAGCCCTTGTAGCTGCGGCCCTGGTAGAGGATGACCTCGCCGGGCGCTTCTTCGGTACCCGCGAACATGCCGCCCATCATCACGGTGCTGGCGCCAGCCGCGATGGCCTTGGCAATGTCACCGGAGTAGCGGATGCCGCCGTCGGCAATGAGGGGCACGCCCGTGCCCTGCAGCGCCGTGGCCACGTTGTCGATGGCCATGATCTGAGGCACCCCCACGCCGGCCACGATCCGGGTGGTGCAGATGGAGCCAGGGCCGATACCGACCTTGACGCCATCGGCGCCCGCTTCGGCCAGGGCCAGGGCGGCCGCGCCGGTGGCGATGTTGCCGCCGATCACGTCCACCTGCGGGAAGTTCTTCTTGACCCAGCGCACGCGCTCGATCACGCCGTGGCTGTGGCCGTGGGCCGTGTCCACCACCAGGGCGTCCACACCGGCCTTGACCAGCAGCTCGACACGTTCTTCCGTGCCGTCGCCCACGCCCACCGCCGCGCCCACGCGCAGCTTGCCGTGCTGGTCACGCGCGGCATTGGGAAAGGTGTTCTGCTTGGTGATGTCCTTGACGGTCATCAGCCCACGCAATTCGAAGGCGTCGTTCACGACGACCACGCGCTCCAGCTTGTGCTGGTGCATCACGGCCTTGGCTTCGGCCGGCGAGGCGCCGTCCTTGACCGTGATCAGGCGCTCGCGCGGCGTCATGATCTCGCGCACGGGCACGTCGAGGCGGGTTTCGAAGCGCAGGTCGCGGCCGGTGACAATACCGACCACCTTGCCGTCATCGACCACCGGGAACCCGGAGATGCCGTGCTGACGCGACAGCTCGATCACATCGCGCACCTTGACGCCCGACGAGATCGTGATCGGATCACGCAGCACGCCCGATTCGTAGCGCTTGACACGCGCCACCTCGGCCGCCTGTTGCTTGGGCGACAGGTTCTTGTGGATGATGCCGATGCCACCTTCTTGCGCAATGGCGATGGCCAGGCGCGCTTCGGTGACGGTGTCCATGGCGGCGGACACCAGCGGCAGATTCAATTGGATGTTGCGGGACAGGCGGGTGGCCAACGAAGTGTCGCGGGGCAACACTTGGGAATAGGCGGGCACCAGCAGCACGTCGTCGAACGTGAGTGCTTTACCAAGCAGGCGCATGAACAGGCTCCAGACGCAAAAGCGGATTATAGACCTGTCGGGCGCCAACGTCTCTTGCGGGTTTTCCGGGCGCCATTTGCCTGCAACTCGTCACATCTGCCGCCTGCTGCGTGGATGGGCCGGCGCTACACTTAGAAGCATGCGCATGAACCGAATTGCCTCCCTTGCCATGACCGCCGCGCCGCTGTTGCTGGCTGCGCTGGTCGCCCTGCCCACCCAGGCCGCCATGCAATGGAAATGGCGTGATGCCCAGGGGCAGGTGCAGTACAGCGACCGGCCACCGCCTCCCGGCGTGCTGGACAAGGACATCCTGAAACGCCCGAGCGGGTCGGCCCGCGCTACACAGGCGCTGCCCAGCGCGCCTGAGGCTGCGCCATCCGCCGCGCCGCTGCCAGGCCTGAAAGCCTCTGACCCCGCACTGGAAGCCCGCAAACGCAAGGCCGATGCCGAGAAGGAAGCCACCCAGAAGGCGGAAGAAGCCAAGCAGGCCAAGACACGGTCAGAGAACTGCGAGCGCGCCCGGAGCTACCAGCGCACGCTGGACAGTGGGATGCGCGTTGCCCGCACCAGCGCCAGTGGCGAGCGCGAGGTCTTGGACGACAAGGGCCGTGCCGAAGAAGACGCCCGCAACCGCGACGTGATCAAAAGCAACTGCAAGTGAGCCTGGTGGTGGGGATGACGCTGACCGGCTGATCAGTCGGCCGGCTCGTCTGACACCTGGCCTTGAGCCAGGTCCACCGCCCGACCACGTGGCCGGTGAATGCCTTTGGGCAATTTTTCACCATGCGCACGGTAACGCACCCGTCGCGCCTCCTTCGGATCGACCTTGAGGGCCCGGTAGCACTCGATGCGGTCACCCTCGCGCAGCACAGCATCGAGCGGGGCCTTGCGGCCCCAGATGCCCACGTGCAGCGTGGACAAGGCGGCGTCATCCTGCGCGAACAGCCCACTGGCGCGCAAGGCGTCCGCCACCGTGGCACCGGGCGGCAGGCTCAGCGCCACCAGCCGCACCTGGCGCGGCCCAGGGCTTAGGGCCACTTCCACGGCCAATGGGCCACTCACTTGATCCGGAGCAGCCGCAGACCCCGGCGGGGTCTCAGCGAGGGCCATGCACCTGCTCCGCGCGCTTGACGAAGGCATCGACAAAGGTATTGGCGATACGGTCGAAAACGGGACTGACCACCAGCTCCAGCGGTCGGTTGGCAAAGGCGTACTGCAAGGAGAACTCCACCTTGCAGGCCGTGGGCTGTGCGCTGGCGCCATCTGCAGGGGCAGGCTGGCCTGGGGCCTGAAGAGGGATGAACCGCCATACCCCTTCAAGCTTGGAGAACGGCCCATCGACCAGTTTCATCACCACCTGCTCATCTTCAACATGGGTGTTGCGGGTGGTGAAAGCCTGGCGCACGCCCGCGAAAGCGATGTGCAGGCGCGCGGTGACACCATCGTCATGGGCCTGCAGCACCTCGGCTCGGTCGCACCAGGGCAGGAACTTGGGGTAGTCTTGCACGTTCGTCACCAGCGAGTACATCTCGTGGGGCGAATACCAGAGCAGGACAGACTTTTGAACATGCTTCATAGAATGTCGCCATTTTAGAGACGCCACGCCGCCACATGTCGATTGCCGAGAACAGAAAAGCCCTTTTCAACTACCACATCGAGGAACGCTTCGAAGCGGGCCTGGTGCTGGAGGGCTGGGAAGTGAAGGCCATCCGTGAAGGCCAGGTGCAGCTGACCGACGGCTATGTCGTGGTCAAGGATGGCGAGTTGTTCCTGATCGGGTTGCGCATCAACGCGCTGCGATCGGCTTCCACGCACGTCAACCCGCAGGCCGACCGCACCAAGAAGCTGCTGATGCACCGCAAGGAGATCCGTCGCCTGATCGGCAAGACCGAGCAGAAAGGGTACACCCTGGTGCCGTTGAACCTGCACTTCAAGGGTGGCCGCGTGAAGGCTGACATCGCGCTGGCCAAGGGCAAGGCCGAGCACGACAAGCGCAACACCATCAAGGACCGCGATTGGGAGCGAGAGAAGGGCCGGCTGATGCGGCACAAGGTCTCGTCCAGCGGCAAGGAATGAGGCCGCAGGCCTGAACGCTCAGGCGTTGGCGGGCCCCAGTGCAGACAAGGCCTGGTCCAGGTCCGCGATCAGGTCATCGACCTGCTCCAGTCCGATGGCCAAGCGCACCAACGTGCCCTGCTGCGCCGCGAAAGGCCCGAAGCGCCGCATGCCCTGCAGCTCATATGGCACGACCAGGCTGACTGGCCCACCCCACGAATAGCCGATCTTGAACAGCCGCAGCGCGTCGACAAAGGCATCCACCTGCTGAGCGCTGTAGCGCGATCCATCGAACACGAGAGACACCAGACCCGCAGCGGCACGGCAGGTGGCGACCCAGTGCGCGTGACCCGGTGATGCCGGCAAGGCCGGGTGAAGCACCTGCAGGAATTCACCACGGCCCTGGCACCATTCGGCGATGCGCCGCGCCGCCGCGTCTTGCGCGGCATAGCGCAGCGGCATGCTGGGCAGGCCGCGCAGGATGCCCTCGACATCGTTGGCCCCCACCCCCAGCCCCAGGCGCATGTGCGTCATGTTGAGCTGGTGGTGCATGGCCGGATCGCGCGTGGTGATCGATCCCATCAGCACATCGCCGCCACCTGAAGGGTACTTGGTCAGCGCGTGGATCGAGATGTCCACGGGCTGAGGGCCTTGCGGCGTCGGGATGGCAAAGGCATCGAAGGCCAGGCCGGCACCCCAGGTGTTGTCCAGGGCCACGGTGATGCGCGGGTGCCTGCGCGCCACGGCCAGCAGGCCGGCCAGATCTGGAAACTCCAGCGTGACGGAGCCGGCAGCTTCAACCCACAGCAGGCGCGTGCGCTCGTTGATCAGGCCTTCCAGCGCGGCCGCATCCTGCGAATCGTAGAAACGGTGCTCGATGCCCCACTGCTTCAGCTCGCCTCGGGCGAAATCCTTGTTGGGGCCGTAGGCGTTGTCGGGAATCAGCACCTCGTCGCCCGGGCGCAGCAGAGCCAGGCCCACCAGGCCGATGGCCGCCAGCCCCGAAGGCACGAGCAAGGTGCGCGTGCCGCCCTCCAGCGTGGACAGGCGCTCTTCCAGCGTGAAGGTGCTGGGCGTGCCGTGCAGGCCGTAGGTGTAGCCGCTCTTGTCCTTCCACTGGCGCGAGCGCAGGGCCGCCGTGTTCTCGAAGACCACGGTGGAGGCCTTGAAGATGCCAGGCACCACCGACTTGAAGCCACCGGGGGGCTCGTAGCCGTGGTGGATCAGGTCGGTGCTGGTGATGGACTTGCCGGTCTCGTCGCTTGTCATGCGGCCAGAGGATACAGACCAGGGATCAGATCGGCATGCCGATCAGGTCATGCCCCTCAGCGGCGACGATCTTGGCGCGGGTGAACTCGCCCACCTTGAGCGTCTTGCTGGCCTTCTGCGGCGGCAGCAGGCGCACGGTACCGTCGATCTCGGGCGCGTCGGCATAGCTGCGGCCCACACCGCCCTTGCGGCCCAGCGCAGGGGCGCTGTCGACCAGCACCTGCATCGTGGCACCCATGCGGCTTTGCAGCTTGGCGATGGACACCTCTTCGGCCACGGCCATGAAACGCGCACGGCGTTCTTCACGCACCTCATCCGGCAAGGCGCCCGGCAGCTCGTTGGCCGGCGCGCCCTCGATGGGCGAATAGGCGAAGCAACCTGCACGGTCGATGCGCGCTTCGCGCAGGAAATCGAGCAGATAGTCGAACTCTTCTTCCGTCTCGCCGGGGAAGCCGGCGATGAAGGTGCTGCGCACCACGATCTCGGGGCAGATCTCACGCCAGCGGCGCAGGCGGTCGAGGTTCTTCTCGCCGTTGGCCGGGCGCTTCATGCGCTTGAGCATGTCGGGGTGGGCGTGCTGGAAGGGCACGTCCAGGTAGGGCAGCACCAGGCCCTGGGCCATCAGAGGGACGATCTCGTCGACGTGCGGGTACGGGTAGACGTAATGCAGGCGCACCCAGGCACCGTGCTGCTGGGCCAGCGCACCGAGCTGCTCGACCAGGTCGTACATCTTGGTCTTGACGGGCTTGCCATCCCAGAAGCCGGTGCGGTATTTCACGTCAACACCGTAGGCGCTGGTGTCCTGGCTGATGACCAGCAGCTCCTTCACACCGGATTCGAACAAGGCCTTGGCTTCGCTCAACACCTCGCCGATGGGGCGCGAGACCAGGTCGCCACGCATGCTGGGGATGATGCAGAAGCTGCAGCGGTGGTTGCAGCCTTCGCTGATCTTCAGGTAGGCGTAGTGCCTGGGCGTGAGCTTGATGCCGGCCACGCCACGCGCTTCAGGCACCAGGTCGATGAACGGATCATGAGGCTTGGGCACATGCACGTGCACGGCGTCCATCACCTCCTGCGTGGCGTGCGGGCCCGTGACGGCCAGCACCTTGGGGTGCACCTGGCGGATCAGGTTGTCGCCGCCCTCGCCTGTGCGGGCGCCCAGGCAGCCGGTCACGATGACCTTGCCGTTCTCGGCCAGGGCCTCGCCGATGGTGTCCAGGCTTTCCTTGACGGCATCGTCAATGAAGCCGCAGGTGTTCACGATGACCAAATCGGCACCGTTGAAGGTCTTGCTGGTCTCGTACCCCTCTGCGCGCAGCTGGGTGAGGATCAACTCCGAATCGGTGAGCGCCTTGGGGCAGCCCAGTGAAACGAAGCCGATTTTGGGCGCAGGGGCGCCAGGAACTACCGGGGGGACGGCGGAGGAAAGGGTCTGTTCGAACGTCATGGGGGTGGATTGTCGGGGAAATCGGCCGTCCTGAGAACCGAAAGACCGGGGCAGACCCCTTGAAAGCGGCCATATTCAGGGGGCGGCACGCTGAACAGAAGGCTGTCTGTGACATGAACAGCAGTTACAGTCTTGCCCTGGCACCCGTGCGCGGTTTCCGGACACGGCCCCTCCCCTCACCACACGAACGAATTTGAAGGAGCCTTTGTGGCCGCCAGCAGCTTGCTTGCCCTGATCGATGACATCGCCACCGTGCTGGACGATGTGTCCGTGATGACCAAGGTCGCCGCCAAGAAGACCGCCGGCGTGCTGGGCGACGACCTGGCGCTCAACGCGCAGCAGGTCACCGGCGTGAAAGCCGACCGCGAACTGCCCGTGGTCTGGGCCGTGGCCATGGGCTCTCTGCGCAACAAGGTGATCCTGGTGCCGGCCGCGCTGGCCATCAGCGCTTTCGCGCCCTGGGCCGTGATCCCCCTGTTGATGGTGGGTGGCGCGTACCTGTGCTTTGAAGGCTTCGAGAAGCTGGCGCACAAGTTCCTGCACAGCCACGCCGAGGACGAGGCCCACAAGGCCGAACTCGTCCAGGCCGTGAGCAACCCCGAGGTGGACATCCTGGCCTTCGAGAAGGACAAGATCAAGGGGGCCGTGCGAACCGACTTCATCCTGTCGGCCGAGATCATCGCCATCACGCTCGGCACGGTGGCCAACGCCCCGTTCATGCAGCAGGTGACGGTGCTCACAGGCATCGCCCTCATCATGACCGTGGGCGTGTACGGCCTGGTGGCCGGCATCGTGAAGCTGGACGACGGCGGCCTGTACCTGAGCCAGCGCAAGGGCACAGGGGCCCTCAAGGGCGCCGTGCGCGCCCTGGGCCGGGGCATGCTGAATGTCGCGCCCTACCTGATGAAGACCTTGTCCGTGGTGGGTACCGCCGCCATGTTCATGGTCGGTGGCAGCATCCTCACGCACGGTATCCCGGTGGTGCACCATGCCATCGAGCATGCGGCGCAGGCCACGGCCGGCGTGGCGGGCATCGGCGGGCTGCTGCAGGCTGTCACACCCACGGTGCTCGATGCGCTGTTCGGCGTGGTGGCTGGCGCGGCCGTGCTGGCGCTGGTGATGCTGGCGTCGAAGCTGCGCGGCAAGAAGAACGCTGCAGCCGCCTGAGCACAAGCGCCGTCGCGCGCCGAATCGGCGTGCTTCCGCAGCCCTGAAACGCGGGCTGGATGACGCACACTGGGGCCATGGACACGCATCAGGACTTCACCATTCGCCGGGCGGTGCCCGCGGATGCGGCCGCCATCGCCGAGATCTACAACGGCTATGTCGAAAAAACCGTCATTTCATTCGAGACGGAACCCGTGCCGGTGGCCGAGATGGCCCAGCGCGTCGCGGACCGGCTGAACCGCTACGACTGGCTGGTGGCAGAACGCCAGGGCCGCCTGATCGGCTATGCCTACTACGGCCAGTTCCGCACCCGCGCCGCGTACGACCACGTGGTTGAAAGCACGGTGTACATCGCAGGAGACGCCCTGGGACTGGGCCTGGGCCGGCGACTCTATGCAGAGCTGATCCAATCGGCCCGCGACAAGGGCTTTCGCGAGATCATCGGCGTGATCGCTCTGCCCAACGACGCCAGCGAACAACTGCACGAGCGGATGGGCTTTGTGCGGGTGGGCCACCTGCCCAGGGTAGGCTACAAGTTCGGGCGCTACATTGACGTGAGCTTCTGGCAGTGGTCGCTTCCAGAAGCACCCGCCTGATCCCGATTTTTCCTGATCCCATACCGACAACCACCCTGAGGGGACGATTCGATGCTCACCACACTGGCCCTGGTCCTGACGGCGCTCGTTGCCGCCCTGCACCTTTACTTCCTGGTGCTGGAAATGTTCCTGTGGGACAAGCCGATGGGCCGCAAGGTGTTCGGCCTGACCAAGGAGTTCGCCACGGCCAGCAAGGCCCTGGCCGCCAACCAGGGGCTGTACAACGGCTTTCTGGTGGCCGGGCTGGTGTGGGGGCTGCTGCTGGGGCCGGTGGCTGGCCGGCCGATCATGTTCTTCTTCCTGGGCTGCGTGGTGGTCGCTGGCGTCTTTGGCGCCGCCACGGTCAGCAAGCGGATCTTCTTCGTGCAGGCCTTGCCCGCGCTGATCGCTGGCGCGCTGCTCTGGCTGGCTTGATCTGCAACCTCGTCATCACCGATCAGTGATCCTCGTCTAACCCAAAGGAGACCGCCATGGGCAACAACAGCCGACGCATCACACTGTTCCACGCCCCGCAGACACGCTCTTCCGGCGTGCTGACGCTGGTCTACGAACTGCAGGCAGACCATGAACTGCATGTGCTGGACGTGCGCGCCGGCGAACAGCGCCAGGCGCCCTACCTGGCCATCAACCCGATGGGCAAGGTGCCCGCTGTCAAGCATGGCGAGGCGCTGGTCACGGAGCAAGGGGCCGTGTACCAGTATGTGGCCGAGCTCTACCCAGAGGCGGGTTTGGCGCCCCCGCCGGGCGACCCGCTGCGCGGCCCTTTCCTGCGCTGGCTGGCCTTCTATGGCAGCAGCTTCGAGCCCGCCCTGGTGGACCGCGCCCAAAAACGGGCACCGGCACCGCCCTCCACCTGCCCGTACGGCGATTTCGACACCATGCTGCGCACGCTGACGGACCAACTGGCGAAAGGCCCGTACATCCTGGGCGAGAAGTTCACGGCGGCGGATGTGCTGTGGGGCAGCGCCCTGCGGTGGACGACCACCTTCGCCCTGGTGCCGACGTCGCCCGAGCTGCAGGCCTACATCGAGCGGGTGTGTTCGCGGCCGAGCTTCGCGCAGGTGGCCAGCAAGGACGCCGAGCTGCTGGCGGCCCAGGGCCACTGAGCCAGGGGCGCCCATGTCATCAAGGCCTCAAGGGGTCTTGGATTCCTCGTCCGAGCCGAAGGCGTGCTCGGGCATCTCGGGCAACCAGTCGATGTGGTGCCCCAGCTTGAGGGCCTTGGTGGCCAGGTAATGCTCGTTCTCGGCCTGCGGCTGGCTGCGCACGGGCACGCGCTCGACCACCTTCACGCCGTGCTTTTCCAGCGTGCTGACCTTGCGGGGGTTGTTGGTCATCAGCCGCACTTCCTTGATGCCGAGCTGATCCAGCATGCAGGCGGCCACGTCGAAGTTGCGCAGGTCGGCCGCAAAGCCCAGGCGCAGGTTGGCCTCGACCGTGTCCAGCCCTTCATCCTGCAGGGCGTAAGCCTTGAGCTTGTTGATCAGGCCGATGCCCCGCCCCTCCTGGCGCAGGTAGAGCACGGCGCCCCGACCAGCCTCGCCGATCTGACGCAGCGCGAAGTGCAGCTGAGGGCCGCAATCGCAGCGCAGCGAGCCGAACACGTCGCCGGTCATGCATTCGCTGTGCACCCGCACCAGGGCGCTGCCCACCACGTCGCCCATGACCATGGCCACGTGCTCCAGGCCGGAGGGCTCTTCCTTGAACAGCTTCATGGTGAAGGTGCCGTAGTCCGTGGGCACACGGGCCTGGGCCACCATGGTGAGCTGGGTGGCGGGTTGGCTGGAGGGTATCTGCGGCGAAATCATGAAACTTCAGCGAGGCGTCAGGCGGTCTTGTCCTTGTATTCTCGCAGGTCGGTCAATACCCTGGGGTTCGACAGGCCGGCGGCCCACTGGCAAGGGGTGGCTCACCCCTGGGCCAGCAGCGTGGCCAGCTCGGCCGCCGAGCGCACGCCCAGCTTGGAAAACACCCGCGCGCGGTGCACCTCGACCGTCCGCACAGCGATGTGCAGCTCATCGGCGATGACCTTGTTGAGCTTGCCGGCGGCCACGCGCTGCATCACCTCGCGCTCGCGCTCGCTCAGGCTGGCCAGCCGCGCATCGCGTTCCGCATGGCGGGTGTCGTCGGCCAGCATGGCGGCTTCCACGGCCAGGGCCTGCTCGATGCGGTCGACCAGGGTGTTGTCGCTGTAGGGCTTTTCCAGAAAATCGAAAGCGCCTTTCTTCAGGGCCTCCACCACCATGGGGATGTCGCCATGGCCGCTGAGAAACAGCAAGGGGTTGCGAAAGCCGTGTTCGATCAGCACCTCGTGCAGTTGCAGGCCCGACATGGGCTCCATGCGCACATCCACCAGGAAGATCCCGCGCACCGGACGCAAGGGCGATTCGGCCAGGTGGGTGAGCAACTCGGGCCCGCTGTCAAACCCATAGACCAGCAGGCCGCGCGAGCCGAGCAGGAAGGTCAGGGCATCGCGCACCACGGCCTCGTCATCCACCAGATAGACGATACCTTTATCGAGAGGGGCCGGGGCTGTGCTCATGGTCTGGAATCGTCCTGGGAAATGGAGGCATCGGCGGGCATGGGGTCATCGGATGGGTCGTGCTCGCCCTCCTGATCATGGTCTTGCCAGCAAGGCACGGTGAACGAGAAGACCGCACCGCCGCCCGGCGCCTCTTCGGCATCCAGCGCGCCATAGTGCAGTTCGACGATGGAGCGGCAGATGGCCAGGCCCATGCCCATGCCCTCGGCCTTGGTGGAGAAGAACGGTGCGCACAGGGTTTCGATGCCCTGCCCGCCCAGGCCGGGCCCGTTGTCGCTGACCTGCACCTTGACGAAGCGACCGTCGGGCGCCAGCGTGGTCATCACGTGCAGTGAACGCACACCTGGGCGGGTGGACAGGGCGTCGCAGGCATTGCGCACCAGGTTGGCGGCCACCTGCTCCACCAGGATGGGATCGACCAGCACGGGTGGCAAGGCGCGGTCCAGTTGCAGGGACAGAGACACGCCATGGCGGTTCATGTCACGGCGCTGCAGGTCGACCGCCGCCCGCACGATCTGGTTGATGTCGCCCCGCTCTCGCTGGGGCTCGCGCCGGGTCAGGAACTCGCGAATGCGCTTGACGATGCGCCCGGCATGCGCCGCCTGCTCGCCCAGCCGCTGCAGCGCGCCCAGCAGCAGCGAATCGGGTTCGGGGTGGCGCTTGAGGGCGTTGAGCACGCCGGCGTTGTAGCTGGTGATGGCGGACAAGGGCTGGTTGAGTTCATGCGCGAGGGTGGAGGCCACTTCGCCCAGCATGGTCAGGCGCGAGTGGTGGGCCATGGTGTCGGCCTGGCGGCGCTCGCGCTCTTCCAGGCGCTTGCGCTCGGTGATGTTGAGCACCGAGGCCATCCAGCCGATGTGCCTGCCCTGTGCATCCACCAGGCGGGCTTCGAAGATCATCACCTCCAGCACGCGGCCATCGCGGTGCTGCCAGCGTGATTCATAGCCTTCCCGCGGTGCCTGGCCGGCCATGTTGCGCAGGTGGCGGCGCATGGATTCGTCCAGCTCATCAGGCAGCCAGTAGGGCATGGGCGGCATCACGCCGATCAGCTCTTCGGGCTGGTAGCCCAGCATGTCGGCCATGGTCTTGTTGACGTAGACCAGGCGTCCGTCCAGATCGCGGGCTCGCAGGCCGACGGCGAGCGAATCCTCCATCGCGGTGCGCCAGGCGGCCTCGGTGCGCCAGGCCTCTTCGGCGCGTTCGACGGCCAGCATCTGGCGGCGCAGCATCCAGGAAGCAGCGCCCACCAGCAGCAGGAAGCCGCCCATCAGCGCCATGGGCAAGGTGCGCCACCAGGGCGTCTGCCGCTCACGCGAGGCCAGCTCCAGCCAACCTTGCGCCATCGAAGGGCCCATGGTCTTGCGGTACCAGAGCTGGTCCGGCAGGCGCTCACCATCCACGGTGGCCGCGATCACATCGTCGGAGCTGTCCACCAGTCGGATGTCGTACTTGCGGGCCAGCCACCAGGGCACGCGCTGGCGCAGGAGGTTGGTGGACGAATAGCGCGCCACCAGCAAGCCGCCACGGTTGGGCAAGGCCACACTGAGATGGCCGGCCAGCCCACGGTCGGTGCTACCGGCACGCAGGGGGGCATTGGCAGGCAGCTTGTCGTCGGGCACCTGGGCCACGATGCGGCCCTGGGCATCGACCCAGGTCACGCTGACCCAGAAACGCCGCAAGCCGTCGAGCAGCAGGGCCTGGCGGACGAAGGCCTCCGGCCGCGTGTGGTGGGCAGCCAGGTCATCGGCCAGCGCCTTCAGGCGGGCGGTTTCGTCGTCGAGCGCGCCGCTGAGCTGCGCTTCGAGCGACAAGGCATCGGAGATCAGCTCGGCACGGCGTGCCTCCCGCTCATCCGCGTCGGTGCGCACCATCCACGCCACCACCCCCGCCACGAAGACCAGCGACAGCAGCAGGGGCCAGGCCCACAGGCTGCGGGGCCCACCCACGCGCCGCCCCAGCAGCTTGAAGCGCGGACGAGGGGGCACGGCCAGCTCGGGCCTTGGCGGCTCGGACAAGGGGGAACTCATGCGCGGAAGTCTAGTGCTTCGGGCACGGGCCTTATAAGGGATAACCCGCTGAAATCAAGCACCTGGACGCACAAATGTGGAACTCCACAATTCCCCCTGAAACAGGGGGAACCAAGAATGCCCACACCCCCTTCCTGGAGACCAACCATGACCCGTCCGCTGAGCCCGCCTTCCGTCATCCGTCGAGGACTGGTGGTCGTCGGCACGGCACTGGCGCTGGCACCCCATGCGTTCGCTCAGGCCCCGATCGTCATCAAGTTCAGCCACGTGGTGGCCAACGACACACCCAAGGGCAAGGCCGCAGAATTCTTTGCCAAGCGCGCAGGCGAGCTGACCAAGGGGCGCGTGAAGGTCGAGGTGTACCCCAACAGCCAGCTCTACAAGGACAAGGAAGAGATGGAGGCCCTGCAACTGGGCTCCGTGCAGATGCTGGCCCCCTCGCTCTCCAAGTTCGCGCCACTGGGGGTGAAGGAGTTCGAGGTGTTCGATCTGCCCTTCATCTTCGACGACTACAACGACCTGCACAAGGTGACCGGCGGCCCGGTGGGTGCCAAGCTGCTCAAGAAACTGGAATCGCGCGGCATCACGGGGCTGGCCTACTGGGACAACGGCTTCAAGGTGATGTCGGCCAACAAGCCGCTCAGGGCCGTGGCGGACTACAAGGGCATGAAGATGCGCATCCAGTCGTCCAAGGTGCTGGACGCCCAGATGCGCGCCCTGGGCGCCCTGCCCCAGGTGCTGGCCTTCTCCGAGACCTACCAGGCGCTGCAGACCGGCGTGGTCGATGGCACCGAGAACCCGCCGTCCAACCTGTACACCCAGAAGATGCATGAGGTGCAGAAGCACGTCAGCGTGACCAACCATGGCTACCTGGGGTATGCGGTCGTGGTCAACAAAAAATTCTGGGATGGCCTGCCCGGCGACATCCGCACCGCCCTGAGCAAGGCCATGACCGAGGCCACCAAGGTGGCCAACGACACCGCCTTCAACGACAACCAGGACTCCCTGGCCAAGGTCAAGGCCAGCGGGAAGACCACGGTCTACTCACCCACGATCGGCGAGCGCTTCCAGCTCAAGAAGGCCCTCGTGCCCGTGCACAAGCAACTGGCTTCGCGCGTGGGCGACGAAACCATCCAGGACATCTACAACGCCACCGGTTTCAGACCGGACAACCTTTGACCCCACGGCCGACCGGCATGGGCCGGCGGCTCCTTCTTGTGTTTGTTGTTTGATTTGAGACACGGAGACATACCATGAACCCCACCCGCCGCCTGTCCATGCTGGCCCTGGCCGCCTGCCTGACCTTGCCCGCCGTTGGCGTGCAGGCGCAGCAGTTCCCCGACAAGCCGATCACGATGATCATCCCGTTCGCTGCCGGCGGCCCCACCGACACCGTGGGCCGCATCTACGCGCAGTCGATGACGGGCTTCCTCAAGCAGCAGGTGATCGTGGAAAACGTGGGAGGCGCCGGCGGCACGCTGGGCGCTGCCCGCGTGGCCCGCGCAGAGCCCAACGGCTACACCATCTTCCTGCACCACATCGGCCAGTCGACCGCGCCAGGCCTGTACCGCAAGCTGCCCTACAACGCGGTCGATGACTTCTCGCCCATCGGCATGGTGGCCGACGTGCCCATGACCATCGTGGCGCGCAAGGATTTCCCCGCCAAGGACCTGAAGGAGCTGATCGCCTACGTCAAGAAGAACCAGGACAGGGTGACCTACGCCAACGCGGGCGTGGGTTCGGCCTCGCACCTGTGCGGCATGCTGTTCATGTCGGCCGTGCAGGCCAACCTGACGACCGTGCCCTACAAGGGCACCGGCCCGGCCATGAACGACCTGCTCGGCGGCCAGGTCGATTTCATGTGCGACCAGACCACCAACACCTCGGGCCAGATCAAGGCCGGCAAGATCAAGGCCTACGCGGTGACCACCAAGACCAAGGTGGCCTCGCTGCCCAACCTGCCGACCATGGATGCCTCAGGCCTGCCCGGCTTCGAAGTGGCGGTGTGGCATGCCATGTACGCGCCCAAGAACACGCCCAAGCCCGTGATCGACAAGCTGGTCGCGGCACTGCAGCACGCCATCAAGGATCCGAACGTGAAGCAGAAGCTGGCCGACCTGGGCACCGAACCCGTGGCACTGTCCCGCGCCACGCCCGAGGCGCTGGACAAGGAATTGCGCTCCGAGATCGTCAAGTGGACGCGCATCATCAAGCAGGCTGGTGTTTACGCCGACTGAATCTCCTGATCACTTACACGCCCTGAATGCCGGCCGGGCACGTTGACGCCTGGCCGGCGCCTCCCCACGTTCATCGATGACCCTCAAGAGGATCACCATGCCATCGTTCATCCGCAGCCCGAAGGATTTCATCTCGGGCCTGCTGTTCCTGATCATCGGCCTGGCCGCCATGGCCTTGGGCAGCGACTACCCCATGGGCAAGGCCATCCGCATGGGGCCGGGCTACTACCCCATGGTGCTCAGCGGCCTGCTGGCCATCGTCGGGCTGGCGTGCATGCTCAAGGCGCTGGCCACCCGTGGCCCCTCGCTCGAACCGGTCCACCTCAAGCCGCTGCTGCTGGTGACGGTGTCCGTGGTGCTGTTCGGCCTGCTGCTGCGGCACGCGGGCATGGTCGCTGCGCTGGCCGTGTCCATCTACCTGAGCAGCCTGGCCAGCAGCCGCTTCACGTTCAAGGCAGCCACGATCACCTTCGTGCTGCTGACCCTGTTCTGCTGGGGCGTGTTCATCAAGGCGCTGAGCCTGCCCATCCCCCTCGTCGGCCCCTGGTTCAGCGCCCTCGGCCTGAGCTGATCCGCATCACACATCGGAGCTGAAACCATGGAATTCCTGGGAGACATCGGCCTGGGCCTGCAGACGGCCCTGAGCCTGCACAACCTCATGTACTGCCTGCTGGGCGTGTTCCTCGGCACGGCCGTGGGCGTGCTGCCGGGGCTGGGGCCCATCGCCACCATCGCGATGCTGCTGCCCGTCACCTTCGGGCTGGACGCCACGGCCTCGCTGATCATGCTGGCCGGCATTTATTACGGCGCGCAATACGGCGGCTCGACCACGGCCATCCTGGTGAACCTGCCGGGCGAGTCATCGTCGGTCGTGACCGCGCTGGATGGCTACCAGATGGCGCGCAAGGGCCGAGCCGGGGCAGCCCTGGCCACGGCGGCCATCGGCTCGTTTTTCGCGGGCACGGTGGCCACGTTGATCATTGCCCTGTTCGCGCCACCACTGGCCGACCTGGCCCTGAAGTTCGGCCCGGCCGAGTACTTCTCGCTGATGGTGCTGGGGCTGGTGGCCTCGGTGGTGCTGGCGCATGGCTCGCTGCTCAAGGCCTTCGGCATGATCATCCTGGGGCTGTTGGTGAGCACCATCGGCACCGACGTGAACTCGGGCACCCAGCGCTTCACCTTCGACACGCCCGAGATGGCCGACGGCATCAGCTTCGTCGTGATCGCGATGGGCATGTTCGGCCTGGGCGAGATCATCCGCGAGCTGGAGCACGAAAGCACCCGCAGCGTGCTGATGAGCAAGGTGACGGGCCTGATGCCCACGCGCGATGACCTCAAGCGCATCGTCGCGCCCATCCTGCGCGGCACGGCCCTGGGCTCGCTGCTGGGCATCCTGCCGGGTGGCGGGGCCATGCTGGCCTCGTTCGCGGCCTACTCGATCGAGAAGAAGGTGTCCAAGAACGGCCACGAGTTCGGCAAGGGCGCCATCGAAGGCGTGGCCGCGCCCGAGGCGGCCAACAATGCCGGTGCGCAGACCTCGTTCATCCCGATGCTGACGCTGGGCATCCCGTCGAACCCTGTGATGGCGCTGATGATCGGCGCCATGATCATCCAGGGCATCCAGCCCGGCCCGGCCGTGATGACCGAGCAGCCCGCGCTGTTCTGGGGAATGATCGTGTCGATGTGGGTGGGCAACGTGTTCCTGGTGATCCTGAACCTGCCCATGATCGGCCTGTGGGTGAAGATGATCTCGATCCCCTACCGCATCCTCTATCCCATCATCCTGGCCTTCTGCGCCATTGGCGTGTTCAGCGTCAACAACGCGACCTTCGATGTCTACCTGATGGCGCTGTTCGGCGTGGCGGGCTATGTGTTCTCCAAGCTCGAATGCGAGCCGGCGCCCATGCTGATGGCCTACGTGCTGGGCTCGATGATGGAAGAGTACCTGCGCCGCGCCCTGCTGCTGTCGCGGGGCGATCCGATGGTCTTTGTTGAGCGGCCCATCAGCCTGGCGATGCTGGTGCTTGCGGCCGCCGCGCTCGCGGTGGTGCTGCTGCCGGCGATCCGCAACAAGCGGGAGGAAGCCTTCGCTGAAGAGGGCTGACCGAGCACGGCACAACCTCCATGCGGCCCTGCCGCAAAGCCGCGATGCGCTCTGGCCGGCCATCGCGGCTTTTTTGTGGGTTTCAGGAATTGCAGATCAGTCCTCCGATCAGGTGACAGGCGGAAAGCATGGTGGCGCCAAAACCACATCGTAATGATAATCATTGTCATCTCAATTTACAATGCTTAACTCTCATCCGGCCTGCGAGCACGACATTCCCTGACGGATTGCTTCTCCATTCCATTGCAGGCTTTTTCCTAGCTGCCACCTCCGTCGTCGCCCTCGTACGCACCTGCCAGCCCCCCCGCTGGCCTTGGATATTCGCGTACACGGCGCCTCCGGCTTCACGCTGAACACCCATGCCAAATCTCTTGTCCACCCCAGCCGTGTCCGTTCGACTGTTTGCAAAGCTGATCCCTGTCGCCTCTGCAGCCTGCGTGTGCTGCGCTAGCTGGGCTCAGGAAGCTCAATCCGAAGAAGCCTTGCCCACCATCTCGGTCAAGGCTTCGCGCAAAACCGAACCGGACGTGTTCGAGGCCTTGGGCCGGAACAAGCCATCGAAGACATCCACAGGCCTGGCACTCACACCTCGCGAGACGCCCCAATCGGTGAGCACGGTAGAGCGTGATCAGATCGAACAGCGCTCGCTCACCAGCGTCGATACGGTGCTGCGGGGCACCACGGGTGTCCACGTGAGCTTCTACGACACGCAACGCCCGCTCTACTACTCGCGCGGCTTCCTGATCACTGACTTCCAGGTCGATGGCCTGCCGACCTTCAGCAACAGCACCAACCAGGAATTCGACACCGCGATCTACGAGCGCGTCGAGATCGTGCGCGGCGCCAACGGCATCCTGACCGGGGTGGGCACGCCATCGGCCACCATCAACCTGATCCGCAAGCGTCCGACGCGCACCTTTGGCGGAACGGCCTCCGTGACCGTAGGAAGCTGGGACTACTACCGCGGCGAAGTCGATCTGAACGTGCCGCTGAACCAGGACGGTAGTGTGCGCAGCCGGTGGGTTGTCGCCCCGCAGAAGCGCCACAGCTTCCGTGACCGCTATGAAGAAGAGAAGTACGCGCTGCTCGGCGTGGTCGAGGCTGATCTCGGCCGAGATACCATTGCTTCCGTGGGCTATCAGCGCCAGAGGAACGCCCCGAAGGCTGGCATCTGGGGCACGGTCCCGCTCTTCAATGCCGCTGGCGGCGTTGCCGACCTGCCCAGGTCGATCAACTTCTCTCCAGACTGGACACGCTGGTCGCGCGAGTCGGGCACCCTGTTCGCCACGATCGATCATCAGATCAACAGCGATTGGTCACTGAAAGCCACCCTCAATCACACAGAAGGCAAGACCTTCAGCCTGCGCACCTACGGCTCCGGCCTCTCGTCAGGAGTCCTTCCAACGTCGTCACGATCAACGCGCCTTTCCCTGACAGCGTGACTGGAACGGGGATGTTCCTTTATGGGGCCGTCGGCGGCGGCAAGGAGACCATGGACACAATGGACGCCCGCTTGTCTGGACAATTCAGCCTTGGTGGCCGCAAGCATGATGTCTTTGTAGGCTTCAGCAGCCTTCGCACCGATACCAGGACTGACGGCTACACCGATCTGGCAGTTGATCCGACGCGCTATGTTTACAGTATTCCCAATGTGAACACCTGGGATGGAACAGCACCTGTTCCCAACTACCGCCGCACCGGTGCATACACCGTACAGCAGACCAGCCAGGATGCGGTGTATGCCTCGGCACGCTGGCGACTGGCTGAACCGCTGTCTCTGCTGACAGGGGCGCGCGTGACCAACTGGCGTCGCCACACCGACAACTACGGCACCACGGGAGCGTACGTGCGCACCACGGCGCGGCAATCGGTGGGACAGGAGGTCTCGCCGTTCCTGGGGGTGGTCTACGATCTCAACGAGTACGTCTCGGCTTACGCGAGCCACACTGGCATCTTCAATCCGCAGAACTACAAGGATCGCTTCGCCGATCCGCTGTCGCCGGTCAAGGGCAAGAGCAACGAGTTGGGACTCAAGGGCGAATGGCCTGAGCACGGCATCTCGGGGTCCTTCGCGTTCTTTGAAGTCAAACAGGACAACTACGGGGTGAAAGACGGCAACTTCAAAGTCCCCGGTGAAACCGCTGACGCCTATGTCGCTGTGAACGGCACAAAGTCCTTCGGCTGGGAAGCCGACATTGCCGCACGCCTGAACTCCAACTGGCAAGCCACGGCCGGAGTCACACGGGTCAAGACCACACGCAACGCCTTTGACCTGACCTATGCCAACCTGCCTGAATGGTTGGTCAAGCTGGGAACGCAATACCGCTTCTCGGGTGTGCTGCAGCCGGTCGAGCTGGGCGCGCAACTGCTTTGGCAAGGTCAGATGGACGCCGTCAACGTGCCCAGCCCTTCTGGCCGGACCAAGGTCAAGCAGTCGCCGTTCGGCCTGCTCAACCTCAATGCGAGTTGGCGCTTCACCGAGGCCACCAGCGTCAATTTGGCCGTGACCAACGCTCTCGACAAGCACTACCTGGCGACGCTGGACTACGCCAACTACGGTGAACCGCGTTTCATCAGCCTGACGCTGCGCACCCGCTTCTGACGAGACGGGGGTTCCGCCCCCAGCGATGATCCACGGGCCTGCTCCATCCAAGGAGCAGGCCCTTTTTTCGTCTGATCCGACGCTGGCGCAACGGGCTGGCACGATGTTTGATGCATGCTTGCAGCTATGAGCCGCACAGCCACAAGCTGCGCGGCGCACTCCAGGAACATCAACCCACCGTTTTCCGCATGGTCACCAAGGCAGCCCTCACCCCGTCCGCTCCCGCGACTTCCCGCAACAGGTCGGCCAAAGCCGCCATCACCACCGGCACCAAGGCCCCCACCGGCCGCCGCAACGAACCCCTGCTCAAGGACATCCGCCTGCTCGGCCGCGTGCTGGGCGACGTGATCCGCGAACAGGAAGGCCGTGAGGCTTACGAGCTGATCGAACGCATCCGCCAGATGGCCGTGGCCTACCGCGCCCGCAAGGACGACCAGGCCGGCAAGGACATGGATCGGTTGCTCAAGAACCTGTCGGCCGACCAGAGCGTGTCGGTCATCCGCGCCTTCAGCTACTTCTCGCACCTGGCCAACCTGGCCGAGGATCGACACCAGGTGCGCCAGGCCGCACAGTTGCCGGCCAAGACCGCCGTCGAAGGATCGCTGGAAGCGGCCTTCAAGCGCCTGTCCGAAGAGGGGGTGCGCAACGATGAAATCGCCCTGCTGCTCAAGCACGCCTATCTCTCGCCCGTGCTCACCGCCCACCCGACGGAGGTGCAGCGCAAATCCATCCTGGACACCGAGCGCAGCATTTCCGACCTGATCACGCGACTCGACGGAGCCGATGGGGCCGTGCGTGCAGAGATCGAGGCCGCGCTGCGCGCACGCGTCACCCAACTGTGGCAGACACGCATGCTGCGCTTCACCAAGCTCACCGTGGCCGACGAGATCGAGAACGCGCTGAGCTACTACCAGAGCACTTTCCTGCGCGAGATCCCCAAGCTCTATGGCCAGATCGAGCGCGCCCTGCCCGGCCGCGAGATCGCGCCCTTCCTGCGCATGGGCAACTGGATCGGCGGCGACCGCGACGGCAATCCCAATGTGAGCGCTCAGACGCTCAAGCTGGCCCTGTCGCGCCAGGCCGAAGTGGCGCTGCGGCACTACCTGGTGGAGGTGCACCACCTGGGCGCCGAGTTGTCGATGTCCGGGCGGCTGGTGGGCATCACGCCGGGGATGCAGGCCTTGGCCGACCGCTCGCCCGACCAGAACCAGCACCGCGCCGACGAGCCCTATCGCCGGGCGCTGACGGGTGTCTACGCCCGCCTGGCCGCCACCCTGCATGACCTGACCGGCACCGAAGCCCTGCGCCATGCCGTCGCGCCACAGGATGCCTACACCAGCGCCGATGAGTTCCTGGCCGACCTGCACACCGTGGATGCATCGCTGCGGGCGCACCATGCTGGCGCCCTGGCCGAGTTGCGCGTCAAGCCACTGATCCGCGCCGTGCAGGTGTTCGGCTTCCACCTGGCCACGCTCGATCTGCGCCAGAGCTCCGACCAGCACGAGCTGGTGATTGCCGAACTGCTGGCCACCGCCCGCGTCGAGGCCGATTACGCCGGCCTGGATGAAGACCACAAGCGCGCACTGCTGCAGCAACTGCTGTGCGAGGCCCGCCCCCTCCGCGTGCCTGGCGCCCACTACAGCGAGCTGGCGCTGCACGAACTGGCCATTTTCGAAGCCGCCGCCCAGGCCCGCCGCGCCTATGGTGCGCAGGCCCTGCGCCACTACATCATCTCGCACACGGAGACGGTGAGCGACCTGCTGGAAGTGCTGCTGCTGCAGAAGGAGTGCGGCCTGATGCGCGGCACACTGGACGATCCCAAGTCGGTGGCCGACCTGATCGTGGTGCCGCTGTTCGAGACCATCGCCGACCTGCGCCACGCCCCCGGCATCATGGAGGGCTTCTACGCCGTGCCCGGCGTGGCCGAACTGGTCAAGCGCTCGGGCAGCGAGCAGGACATCATGCTGGGCTACAGCGACAGCAACAAGGATGGCGGCTTCTTCACCAGCAACTGGGAGCTCTACCGCGCCGAGATCGCGCTGGTGGCCTTCTTCGACAGGCTCAAGCAGCAGCATGGCATCCGCCTGCGCCTGTTCCATGGCCGCGGCGGTACCGTCGGGCGTGGGGGCGGCCCTACGCACCAGGCCATCCTGGCGCAGCCCCCCGGCACCGTGAACGGCCAGATTCGCCTGACGGAGCAAGGCGAGGTCATCGCCTCCAAGTACGCCCACCCCGAGATCGGCCGGCGCAACCTGGAAACCCTGGTCGCGGCCATGCTCGAGGCCAGCCTGATCCAGCCCGCCAAGCCCGTGCCCGCAGCCTTCTTGCAGGCGGCGGATGCCATCTCGCAGGCCAGCATGGCCGCCTACCGCAAGCTGGTCTATGAGACGCCCGGATTCACCGACTACTTCTTCTCGGCCACGCCCATCCGGGAGATCGCTGACCTGAACATCGGCTCACGCCCGGCTTCGCGCAAACCCAGCCGGCGCATCGAGGATCTGCGCGCCATCCCTTGGGGTTTCTCATGGGGGCAGTGCCGGGTCGCCCTGCCCGGCTGGTTCGGACTGGGCTCGGCCATCGAGGCCTTCCTGTCGGAGCCAGGCACCGACCGCAAGGCCCAACTGGCCGTGCTGCAGCGCATGCACAAGCAGTGGCCCTTCTTCCGCACCCTGCTGTCCAACATGGACATGGTGCTGGCCAAGAGCGACCTGGGCATCGCTGCGCGCTATGTGGAGCTGGTGGAAGACAAGCGCCTGGGCAAGAAGATCATGGTCGCCATTCGGGCAGAGTGGGATCTGACCAACCAGGCGCTCAACCAGGTCACCGCCACCAAAGGTCGTTTGGCCACCCAACCCGACCTGGCCGGTTTTCTGAACTACCGCTTCCCGTATGTGGACCCGCTGAACCACCTGCAGGTGGAGCTGATGCGCCGGCACCGCAAGGCGCCCGATCTGCGTGCCTCGGGTGTCGAGGGTGAAACCGTGGCCGACCGGGTGCAGCGCGGCATCCTGCTGTCGATCAACGGTGTCGCGGCGGGGCTGCGCAACACCGGCTGAACGGGGGGTTGACCACCCCGGCATCGCAAGTTTGGGTGGCCGCCCCGCCAAGGCCTGGCATACAATCGCGCCCTGCCAGGAGAGAACCCGGCCGGCGCTTGTTTCAGGCGGCGGACACGGGTCGCCGAAGGCGCAGGACAGGCGGTGAAACGCCTCGCCCGAACGCTCAGGCAAAAGGACTGGCAAGCACCTTGGCAACAAGGTGATCCTCACTGGAGAGAGGCCGGAGACGGTGTCGCATCACATGCGCGCACCGTGAGCCGGCCCACCGAAGGGGCAAGCCCGTACCGCTGCGACAAGTCGTGGCGACGGGTCAATCTCTCAGGTAAAGCGGACAGCGGGGGCAGCACCAGGGCATTGCGCAGGCACACCAGCCGGCGCGGGCCCTGGATCGACCGAACTCGATTGCCCCTGTCCGGCCTGGCGGCCGGCGCCTGCCATGTCCACAGACCTGCTCACCACGCCCCTGCACGCCCTGCACATCGAACTGGGCGCCAAGATGGTGCCCTTCGGCGGCTACGACATGCCCGTGCAGTACGCCACCGGCATCCTGGCCGAACACCGCCACACCCGCACCGCCGCTGGCCTGTTCGATGTCTCGCACATGGGCCAGGTGCTGCTCAAGGGCGATGGCGCGGATGCCGCGCTCGAAACCCTGGTGCCGGTGGACATCATCGGCCTGGCGCCCTTCAAGCAGCGCTACGCCCTGTTCACCAATGAACAAGGCGGCATCCTGGATGACCTGATGGTCACGCGCCGGGCGGATGACCTGTTCGTGGTGGTCAACGCCGCCTGCAAGGAGCAGGACATCGCCCACCTGCAGCAGCACATCGGCCAGCGCTGCACCGTGCAGCCCCTGCCCGACCAGGCCTTGCTGGCTTTGCAAGGCCCGCAGGCGGTGGACGCCCTGGCGCGCCTGAACCCCGGCGTGAAAGACCTGGTCTTCATGACCGGCGGTCACTTCACGCTCGACGGCACCGAGTGCTTCGTCACCCGCTCAGGCTACACGGGCGAAGACGGCTTCGAGATCTCCGTGCCAGCCCACCGCGCCGAGTCCCTGGCCAGAGCCCTGCTGGCCCAGCCCGAGGTCAAGCCCATCGGCCTGGGCGCGCGCGACACGCTGCGCCTGGAAGCCGGCCTGTGCCTGTACGGCCACGACATCGACACCACCACCACCCCGGTGGAAGGCGCCCTGACCTGGGCGATCCAGAAGGTGCGCCGCGCCGGTGGCGAGCGTGCCGGTGGCTACCCGGGCGCCAGCGTCATCGACGCCCAGTTTGCCCAGGGCGCCGGCCGCAAGCGCGTGGGCCTGATCAGCACCGAGCGCATGCCTGTGCGCGAGGGTGCCCAGGTGGTGGCCGAGGACGGCACACCGCTGGGCACCGTCACCAGCGGCTCGCTCGGCCCCAGCATCAACCAGCCCGTGGCCCTGGCCTACGTGGGGCCCAACCACGCCGCCATCGGCACCAAGGTGTTCGCCTTGGTGCGTGACAAGCGCGTGCCCATGACGGTGGCGGCCCTGCCGTTCGTGCCCAACCGCTACCACCGGGGCTGACACGGCACGGATCGCCAGGCACGGCCCCTGCTGCGGCGTCAATGAAGCGCCTCCGCCACAGCGGACGACACGCCCGGCAGCCCCCCAAGCCCTGCGATACTCCGGCCGTTCGGCACTGTTCACCCTGATTGACCCGTTTTACCCAAGGATCCATCCATGACCATCAAGTACACCTCCGACCACGAATGGCTCCAGATCGAAGCCGACGGCACCGCCACCGTGGGCATCACCGAGCACGCCCAGGATGCCCTGGGCGATGTGGTGTTCGTCGACCTGCCTGCCGTGGGCACCACCTTCAACGCCAAGGACATCGCTGGCGTGGTCGAGTCCGTCAAGGCCGCCGCCGACGTCTACATGCCCCTGACCGGCGAGATCACCGAGGTCAACGAAACCCTGCGCGACGACCCGGCCCTGGCCAACACCGACCCGCTGGGCGCCGGCTGGTTCTTCAAGGTCAAGCTGGCCAACCCGGCCGATGCCGACGCCCTGCTGGACAAGACCGCCTACGACGACTTCGTCAAGAACGCCTGACACGACCTGCCCTGCCGAACACCGCCCCGCCATGCCGAACACCGCCCTGCCCACCCTCGCCGAACTTGAAAACGCCACGGAGTTCCACGCCCGCCACCTGGGCCCGTGGGAGGAGGAGCAGGCGCACATGCTGAGCAGCGTGGGCGTGGCTTCGCGCCAGGCCCTGATCGACGCTGTCGTGCCCGCCTCCATCAAACGCGGCGCCCCCATGGACCTGCCGGCGCCACTGGGCGAGGCCCAGGCACTGGCAGAACTCAAGCGCATCGCCAGCCGCAACAAGGTGATGCGCACCTGCATCGGCCAGGGCTACTACAACACGCTCACACCGGGCGTCATCCTGCGCAACATCCTCGAGAACCCTGCCTGGTACACGGCCTACACGCCTTACCAGGCCGAGATCTCGCAGGGCCGCATGGAAGCGCTGATCAACTTCCAGACCATGGTCTGTGACCTGACAGGCCTGGCCATCGCCAACTCGTCGATGCTGGACGAGGCCACGGCTGCCGCCGAGGCCATGACCCTGGCCGCCCGAGCCGGCAAGAGCAAATCCACCCGCTTCGTGGTCTGCCACGACGTGTTCCCTCAGACGCTGGAGGTGGTTCAGACACGCGCCCAGCCGCTGGGCATCACGGTCGACATCGTGCACGCCGCCAAGCTGGTCGAGCACCTGGCCAGCAACGACTGCTTCGGCGCACTGCTGCAGTACCCCGGCCTCAACGGCCAGATCCGTGATCTGCGCCCGTTGATCGGTGCGCTGCACGCCCAGGGTGCGCTGGCCATCGTGGCCGCCGACCTGCTGGCCATGACCCTGCTCACGCCCCCGGGCGAGCTGGGCGCCGACATTGCCTGTGGCACCACGCAGCGCTTCGGCATGCCCATGGGCAATGGCGGCCCGCACGCCGCCTACCTGGCCACCAAGGACGAGTTCAAGCGCTCGCTGCCTGGCCGCCTGGTCGGCGTCAGCGTGGACAGCCACGGTGACAAGGCCTATCGACTGGCCCTGCAGACCCGTGAGCAGCACATCCGCCGCGAGAAGGCCACCTCCAACATCTGCACGGCGCAGGTGCTGCCGGCCGTCGTGGCCAGCATGTACGCCGTCTACCACGGCCCCGCCGGTCTCACGCGCATCGCACGCCGCGTGGCCACCTACACCGCCATCCTGGCCGCGGGCCTGAAGGCCCTGGGCCGCTCGCTGATCCACACCACGTACTTCGACACCCTGCAGGTGCTGACAGCCGACCGCGATGCGGTGCTGGCCGCCGCCGTGCAGCGCGGCATCAACCTGCGCATCGCCAGCGGCGACACCGTGGGCATCTCGCTGGACGAAACCACCACCCGCGACGACATCATCGACCTGTGGGCGGTGTTCGCTGGCGGCAAGGCCCTGCCCTCCTTCGCCGAGTTCGAGCAAGGCCTCGATACCACCGGCCTGCCGCCGGAACTGCGCCGCCGCAGCGCCTTCCTGACGCACCCGGTGTTCAACACCCACCACAGCGAAACCGAGATGCTGCGCTACCTGCGCGGCCTGGCCGACAAGGACCTGGCGCTGGACCGCACCATGATCCCGCTGGGCTCGTGCACGATGAAGCTCAACGCCACCAGCGAGATGATCCCCATCACCTGGCCCGAGTTCGCGCAGATCCACCCCTTTGCCCCGGCCGACCAGCTGCAGGGCTACCAGGTGCTCAACGATGAGCTGTGCAACTGGCTGGGCGAGGCCACGGGCTACGCCGGCATCAGCCTGCAGCCCAATGCCGGCTCGCAGGGCGAATACGCCGGCCTCCTGGTGATCAAGGCCTGGCACGAGGCGCAGGGCCAGGGCCACCGCGACATCTGCCTGATTCCCGAATCGGCCCACGGCACCAACCCGGCCAGCGCGCAGATGGTGGGCATGAAGGTGGTGGTCACCAAGTGCGATGACGAAGGCAATGTGGACCTGGACGATCTGCGCGCCAAGTGCGAGCAGCACAGTGACAAGCTGGCCGCGATCATGATCACCTACCCGTCCACCTACGGCCTGTTCGAAACGCGCGTGACCGAGCTGTGCGCCCTGGTGCACCAGCACGGCGGGCGTGTCTACGTGGACGGCGCCAACATGAACGCGCTGGTCGGCATCGCCGCGCCGGGCCAGTTCGGCGGCGACGTCAGCCACCTGAACCTGCACAAGACCTTCTGCATCCCGCACGGCGGTGGCGGCCCTGGTGTCGGCCCCGTCTGCGTGGTCGACGACCTGGTGCCCTTCTTGCCTGCGCACCGCTCGGCCGGCATCGGCACCGAGCAATCGGTTGGTGCCGTGAGCGCCGCACCGCTGGGCAACGCCGCCGTGCTGCCCATCAGCTGGATGTACGTGCGCATGATGGGCGCCGAGGGCTTGAAGGCCGCCACCGAAGTGGCCATCCTCAACGCCAACTACATCGCCGCGCGCCTGTCAGGCCATTACGACCTGCACTTCAGCCACGGCAATGCCTCGGTGAAGGGTGGCGGCGTGGCCCACGAGTGCATCCTCGACATCCGTCCCTTGAAGGACACCAGCGGCGTCAGCGCCGAGGACGTGGCCAAACGCCTGATCGACTACGGCTTTCACGCGCCCACGCTGAGCTTCCCCGTGGCCGGCACCTTGATGGTAGAGCCCACCGAGAGCGAATCGCAGGCCGAGCTGGACCGCTTCTGCGACGCGATGATCGCCATCCGCGACGAGATCCGCCAGATCGAGCAAGGCCAGCTGCCGCAGGACGACAACCCGCTGAAGAATGCGCCGCACACCGCGGCCAGCCTGCTCAAGACTGAGTGGCCGCACGCCTACAGCCGCGAAACCGCCGCCTACCCGGTGCCGGCCTTGCGCCGCCAGAAGTACTGGTCGCCGGTGGGCCGCGTGGACAACGTCTACGGGGATCGCAATCTGTTCTGCTCTTGCGTGCCGCTCAGCGAGTACCAGTGAGCCGCCAGCGCCGCCGTGCCAGGCACCCGCCGCCGGTACCGCGCAAGGGCCTGCGCCGGGTGCATGGGGTTTGCGCGGCACTGGTGCTGCTCGGCGCCGCAGGCTTCTGGATGAGCCTGGGATCACGCCCGCCGGTGCCGATCCACGGCGAATCGTGGGCGACGGTGCTCGGCGTGAGCGGCGGTGTGCTGTTGGTGTGCGCAGCGCTGATCTGCTGGCTGCTGAAAGAGACGGAAGACCGCATCACGGCCTGCTTCACTGCTTTCCTCGTGATCGGCCTGACGATGGGTATGACGGTGCCCGACCTGCTCTACCGCCTCAACACCTCGGATCCGCAGGCGTCACCTCACGTGGATGTGCAGGAGCGCTTCGTGTTGCTGACCGAGCACAGCCCGGCCAAACGACTCGACTACTTTGTGCTGCACACGGTGCCGCGCACGAAGCCTGCCGAGCTGGCCGGGGCCACGCAACGCCACATCTCCCGCCTGCAGTACGAGGCGCTGCAACAGGCGGCCCTGCAACCCGGCCAGCTTTTGCAGTTGCGCATCGTCGAAGGTCGCCTGGGCTGGCCATACGTTCAGGCCGCCACCCCTGCGCCTTGACGCTCAGTAGGCGCCTCGCGTCTCGAACGCGGACATCTCGGCGGCCCGGGTCTTCACGAACGGGGTGTAGCGCGCATCGCCATCCACGAAACGCTTGAGCCAGGCGATGGAGTACTTGGCCAGCGCCGTCTTGCACTTGGTGGCGCTGATCTGGATGCCGCACAGGTGATCCGCCCCCGCCAATTCGATGTAGGCGCTGGGCAGTGCCGCGTTGAAGCTCTGGTAGAACGGGATCGAATGCTGGTCGTTGGTCGCGATGCTGTCTTTCTCGTCAGCCAGCACCAGGGTGGGCACCTGCAGCGCCGACCAGTCCTTGGTGGTGTGCCAGGGCGCCAGTGCCACGGCCGCCTTGAGCGATGGCGTGTTGCGTGCGGCCGCCAGCGTGCCGCCGCCGCCCATCGAGTGGCCCATGGCCGCCTGCCGGTTGGCATCGAGCACACCGTAGTAGGGCGTGGTCATGGTCTTGCTGAGCGACACCACCTGCTGCAAGGCCTTGCCCATCTGGGTGCCGCGCGATTCGGGCTGGTCAAAGACGCTGTTGAAATTCACGGTGACCACGACGAAGCCGTGCGATGCCACGCGCTCCGCCAGCCACTTGTAGTAGTTCTGGATGGCCAGGAAGCCAGGGGCCAGCACCACCACGCCGAACTGGCCTTCCGTGCGCACCGTGGGGTAGTAGACGGTGCCCGCCCCGTAACCGCTGGGGCTGCCCACCTTGGCGCTGGCCACCGTGTAGGGGCCGGCTTCGGCCTCCAGTGACTTCACGGTGGGATCGGGGCCGTGCACCTGGGCTTGCGTGATGCCGGCCATCAATGACAGCGCGGCGGCGCTCAGCAGGCGTACCGTGAAAGCTCGGTGTGCGGGGGATGAAGCGTGGATGGACATCAGGTCTCCTGTTGTGCGTGGCTTGACCCCGCACTCTACGAAGACCACCCCATATCCAGAGCCCCGCACATACCCTCTTCACCCCCTGAACATGGTGCGTGCAAGCCCGGATGTTCAGTAGATCAACCGGTCCGGCCGTATGTCCCGCAGGATCGTGGTGGCGATCTCTTCGATCGACTTGTGCGTGGACGACAGCCACGAGATGCCCTCGCGGCGCATCATCGACTCGGCCTGCTGCACCTCGAAGCGGCAGTTCTCGATGCTGGCGTACTTGCTGTTCGGGCGGCGCTCATTGCGGATCTGCGACAGGCGCGCCGGGTCGATCGTCAGGCCGAAGCACTTCTTCTTGAAGGGCTTGAGCATGGGCGGCAGAAAGCCTCGGTCGAAGTCTTCCGGGATCAAGGGCACATTGGCCGCCTTCACGCCATGCTGCATCGCCAGGTAGAGCGAGGTCGGCGTCTTGCCGCTGCGGCTCACGCCCACCAGCACCACATCGGCCACTTCCAGGTTGCGGGCGGACTGGCCGTCGTCGTGCTCCAGCGTGAAGTTGATCGCCTCGATGCGGTCGTTGTATTCACGGTCCACCGCCACGTCGGAGAAGCGCCCCACGCGGTGGTTGGACTTCATCGCGAACTCTTCTTCGAGCGGCTCGACGAAAGTCTTGATCATGTCGAAGACCTTGCCGCGGCATGGGCGGATGATGTTGAGGATGTCCTCGTCCACCAGCGTCATGAACACGATCGGGCGCTTGCCCTCGCGGTCGGCCACGGCGTTGATCTCGCGCACCACCTGGAAGGCCTTGTCGGCGGTGTCGATGAAGGGCCGGCGCACATGGCGCGGCTTCACGGCGAACTGCGCCATGATGGAATTGCCGAAGGTCTCGGCGGTGATGCCGGTGCCGTCGGAGATGAAGAAAACGCTGCAATCGGTCATGGGTGACAAGGCGGCCACAGCCGCGCAACCGCGAAAGGACGCATTGTCACCCGAGACCGGCAGGCCTCAGCCTTTTCAGACCACGTTGAGCGTGACGGAAATATTGCCGCGCGTGGCGTTGGAGTACGGGCACACCTGGTGGGCTGCGTGCACCAGGGCTTCGGCCTCTTCGCGGGGCAGGCCGGGCAGCGTGATGTTCAGCACCACGGCGATGCCGAAGCCGTTGGGGATGGGACCGATGGCCACGTCACCAGCGATCTGGGTGCCGTTGGGCAGGCCCTTCTTCTGTTGGCCGGCCACGAAACCCATGGCGCCCAGGAAGCAGGCGGAGTAGCCAGCAGCGAACAGCTGCTCGGGATTGGTGCCGTCACCCTTGCCACCCATCTCGACCGGACGGGCCAGGGAGATGTCGAGGATGCCGTCGGACGAGACCGCGCGGCCATCACGGCCTCCGGTGGCGGTGGCGTGGGCGGTGTACAGGACCTTGTCGAGGTTTTGCATGACGGGTGCTCCTGCGCCGGACGAGGGCGCTTGGTGAATCAGGGGTGGGACAACACTGGAAATTCAATTGCACACAATTGAATTGCTTGTAATTTATACGGCAGCCGTGGCGAACACAAGTAGGGCTTGCCCAAGCCCGCAACTCCAACAGGGACTACTCAGGCATCCTCATGGGCTTGGGGCGCATCCCCCAGACGCTGGCGCAGCGCCTGCATCGACGCCCTCAGCGCCACGAACTCATCATCGTCTCCACCGAACACGCAGCGCATGGCTTGCGGCACGGCACGCGCCTCTGCCTTGAGCTGCCGTCCTTCATCGGTCAGGCGCACGCGCACGCGGCGCTCGTCGTCCACATCGCGCTGGCGCTGGATCAGGCCATGGGCCTCCATGCGCTTGAGCAGCGGCGTCAGGGTGCCGGAATCCAGGCCCAGCCGATCACCCACCTCATGCACCACCTGGTCGTCGTGCTCCCAGAGCACCAGCATCACCAGGTACTGCGGGTAGGTCAGGCCCAGCCGATCCAGATGCGGCTTGTACAGCTTGGTCAGCAGCAGTGAACTGGAGTACAGCGCAAAACACAACTGCTGGTCGAGCAGCAGGGCACGGTCCGCATCCAACTCGGCGCGGGCAGCGTGGGCCCCCGGCACTGGATCCGAAGAAGCGCGTCCGGGCAAGGATTGCGGATGGCTGTTCATGTCCGCATGGTAAGCCCACTCGAATATTTCCTGCAGAGCCCCTGGGTCCAACCCTAAAATGCGCGGCATCTCGTCCGGCCTTTGGTGCGCCACCAGCAACAACCACAAAGCGCACCCCAGGCCAGACCACCGGTTTTTTTACCATCTGGAGTTTTTATGTCTAACCTCTTCGAGCCGACCGCGCTGGTCGTCCCGTTTGAACAACTGCGCATGACCGATGTCGAATCGGTCGGCGGCAAGAACGCCTCGCTGGGCGAGATGATTTCCCAGCTGCCCGACGGCGTGCGCGTGCCCACCGGCTTCGCCACCACCGCCCACGCCTTCCGCGAGTTCCTCAAGCACGATGGCCTGACCGACCGCATCAGCCAGCGCCTGGCCGCCCTGGACACCGACGACGTCAAGGCCTTGGCCGAAGCCGGCGCCGAGATCCGTGGCTGGGTCGAATCCCAGCCCTTCCCGGCCGACCTGGAGAAGGCCATCCGCGAGGCTTTCGTCACCCTGGCCGGCAGCAACCTGCAGGCGTCGTTCGCCGTGCGCTCCTCGGCCACGGCCGAAGACCTGCCCGACGCCTCCTTCGCGGGCCAGCAGGAAACCTTCCTGAACGTCGTCGGCATCGAAGACATCCTGCACAAGATGAAGGAAGTGTTCGCCTCGCTGTACAACGACCGCGCCATCTCCTACCGCGTGCACAAGGGCTTCGCCCACGACGTGGTGGCCCTGTCGGCCGGCGTGCAGCGCATGGTGCGCTCCGACCTGGGCGCCGCGGGCGTGATGTTCACGATGGACACCGAATCGGGCTTCCCCGATGTGGTCTTCATCACCTCCAGCTACGGCCTGGGCGAGACCGTGGTGCAAGGCGCCGTGAACCCAGACGAGTTCTACGTGCACAAGCCCACCCTCAAGGCCGGCAAGCGCGCCCTGATCCGCCGCAACCTGGGCTCCAAGCTGATCAAGATGGAGTTCGCCACCCCTGAAGATAAGGCCGCCAGCGGCAAGCTCGTCAAGACGGTGGATTGCGCGCCCGAGCAGCGCAACCGCTACAGCCTGAGCGACGACGATGTGCTGGAGCTGGCCCGCTACGCCCTGATCATCGAGCAGCACTATGGCCGCCCGATGGACATCGAGTGGGGCAAGGACGGCGGCGACGGGCACCTGTACATCCTGCAGGCGCGCCCCGAGACGGTGAAGAGCCAGCAGCAGGGCAAGACCGAGCAGCGCTACAAGCTCAAGAGCACCGGCACCGTGCTGGCCGAAGGCCGCGCCATTGGCCAGAAGATCGGCACCGGCCCTGTGCGCATCGTGCACAACCTGTCCGAGATGGACAAGGTCAAGCCCGGCGATGTGCTGGTCACCGACATGACCGACCCGAACTGGGAGCCGGTGATGAAGCGCGCCAGCGCCATCGTCACCAACCGCGGCGGGCGCACCTGCCACGCGGCCATCATCGCGCGTGAACTGGGCATCCCGGCCGTGGTGGGCTGCGGCAACGCCACCGACCGCCTGAAGGATGGCGCCCTGGTGACCGTGGCCTGCTCCGAAGGCGACACCGGCCACATCTACGACGGCCTGCTCGAGACCGAGATCTCCGAAGTGACGCGCGGCGAGATGCCCCACATCGGCATCAAGATCATGATGAACGTGGGCAACCCCCAGCTGGCCTTCGACTTCGCCCAGATGCCCAACAGCGGCGTGGGCCTGGCTCGGCTCGAGTTCATCATCAACAACAACATCGGCGTGCACCCGAAGGCCATCCTCGACTATCCCAATGTCGACAGCGACCTGAAGAAGGCCGTTGAATCGGTGGCCCGCGGCCACGCCAGCCCCCGTGCTTTCTACGTCGACAAGCTGGCCGAAGGCATCGCCACCATCGCTGCCGCCTTCTTCCCCAAGCCGGTCATCGTGCGCCTGTCGGACTTCAAGTCCAACGAGTACAAGAAGCTGATCGGCGGCAGCCGCTACGAGCCGGAAGAAGAAAACCCGATGCTGGGCTTCCGCGGTGCGTCGCGCTACATCAGCAAGGAGTTCGGCGAGGCCTTCGCGATGGAATGCGAAGCCCTCAGGCGCGTGCGCAACGACATGGGCCTGAACAACGTCGAGATCATGGTGCCCTTCGTGCGCACCCTGAAGCAGGCCGAGCGCGTCACCACCATGCTGGCCGACCAGGGCCTGGTGCGCGAATCCCAGGGCGGCAAGGACGGCCTGCGCGTCATCATGATGTGCGAGGTTCCCTCCAACGCCATCCTGGCCGAGCAGTTCCTCGAGTTCTTCGACGGCATGTCCATCGGCTCGAACGACCTGACCCAGCTCACCCTGGGCCTGGACCGCGATTCCGGCCTGGAACTGCTGGCACAGGACTTCGACGAGCGCGATCCGGCCGTCAAGGCCATGATCTCGCGCGCCATCGCCGCCTGCCGTGCCCACGGCAAGTACATCGGCATCTGCGGCCAGGGCCCCAGCGACCACCCGGATTTCGCCGACTGGCTGGCCGCCGAAGGCATCGTGTCCATGTCGCTGAACCCGGACACCGTGGTCGAGACCTGGCAGCGACTGGCTGCACAGCGCTGAGCTTCTAACGCGGCAGCGCCACCAGCGAGAAGGGAACGTGTTTCACGTTCCCTTTTTTTGTTTGATGCCCCGCCATTGGCCGGTGCGCCCGCGGAACCCCGAATGGTGTTTACCCTCAATCTCCCATCATCCAGGATCTAGGTATTGACCATGAATTCGGTCATCGCGGCAAATGAATGAGCGCGTTCGGCAAACGCTGCAGCTTTGCCGGCTCATAGCATGCCCATGTCCTGCGTACATGACAGCGCCGGGCCGGGGCTCTGGCCCTGTTCACAGCACAAGAAGTTGGCAAGCGACGATCACCCTGGCGTGACTGCGCTGGCCGCAACCTTTCCAGGAGCGCCTTCTCATGTACCGCATCTCATCTCGCGCCACCGCCACGCTGCTGGCTGTCGCATCCCTGGCAGCCGGGGCCTCGGCCCAGGCACAGACCGCCACGCCGGATCCCTTCTACCAATACACGGGCAGCACGCCGCTGGCCGACATCGCGCCTGGCACCGTGCTCAAGAAGCGCACCATTTCGTACTACGTCGTGGGCATCAAGACCAGGATTCAGGCCACGCAGCTGGTGTACCGATCGACGAACGCCCTGCTCGAGCCGGCTGCGAACGTCACCACCATCTTCTCGCCCGATTGCGGTTCCAGCTGCCCGAACAAGAACAAGGTGCTGTCCTACCAGTCGTTCTATGACTCGCTGAATCCGGAAGACTCGCCCTCGCGCGCATTCGCCGGCGGCAAACGGATCCCGGACGTGCTCCCGGCTGTCGAGACCCTGCTGTTCGGGTCCTACCGCAAGAAGGGCTACACCGTCATCATTTCCGACACCCAAGGGCAGAAAGCCGCCTTTGCCGCCGGGCCGGAGTATGGCTACAACACGCTCGACTCGATCCGGGCCGCCTTCAATGAGCCGCAGATCGGCCTGGACAGGAACGCCAAGGTGGCCATGCTGGGCTACTCGGGCGGCGCGATCGCCACCGAATGGGCGGCCGAGCTGGCCCCGACCTATGCGCCGGATCTGACGCCCAACCTGATCGGCGCAGCTTTTGGCGGCACCCTGGTGAGCCCCGAGCACAACCTGACCTACGTTGAAGGCGCGCCCATCTGGGGTGGTGTGATGCCCATGGCCGTCATCGGTGTCTCTCGCTCCTATGGCATCGACATCCAGAAGTACCTCACCCCCCGCGGCCTGGAGGTCTACGACAGGATGCAGAAGGCCTCGATCGCTTACGTGCTGGGCCAATACAGCAGGGTGACCTGGAAGGATCTCGTCAAGCCCGAGTACCAGGACCGCACCAAGATCGCCGAGTACGTCGCGGCCGTGAACAAGGTCATCATGGGCACGGGCGGTACGCCCGCCATCCCGCTTCAGATCGGGCAAGGCACCGGAGGCACCCTGGAGCTCACCAAGACATCGCCCATCTGGGGCAAGGGCGACGGTGTGATGCTGGCCGGGGATGTGCGCACGCTCGCCCGCCAGTACTGCGCTCAGGGCGTGAAGGTTCAGCACAAGGAATATGGCACGAGCCACTTCGTGACCATGATCAGCTGGCTGCCATGGGCGACCGCCTGGATCGATGACCGATTCGCAGGCAAGCCCGCACCTGAGAACTGCGCCAGCATCGCCCCGGGCAACTCGCTGGAGCCGCTGGTCTACGCGCCTTGACGCCAAGGCCATGATGCGCAAACAGGGGCGCTGCAACTGCTCCTGACGGCATGGCCAGTGCGGAAATTGCGCTGGCCACATCAGGCCTTCTTCAAATCGGCATAATCGATGCAGCTTAAGAGAGCCAGCTGATTGATGCCCCGCATTTCGCCCGCCGACCGCCTGACTTCATGGCTGGTCGCCCTTCGCCCCGCGCCCCTCACCGTCGATCACCGTGAACGCTGGCGCGCGGCCTTCGGCGGTTTCATCGGCATCCTCATCACCGGCCTGCTGTGCCGCTGGGCCGATGGCGCCTGGCTGAGCGGCCATGCCCTGCCCTGGCTCGTGGCGCCGCTGGGCGCCAGCGCTGTGCTGGTGTTCGCCGTGCCCGGCAGCCCGTTGGCCCAGCCCTGGTCGGTGGTGGGCGGCAACACCCTGTCGGCGCTGGTCGGCATCGCCTGCGCCAACCTGATCCCCGATCCGGCCTGGGCTGGCGCCGCCGCCGTTGGCCTGGCGATCGCGGTGATGTTCGCCGCCCGCTGCCTGCACCCGCCTGGCGGGGCCATGGCACTGCTGACCAGCCTGGGCCATGTCACGCATTTCTCGTTCGCGGCGTTCCCGGCCTTCATCGACTCCACCACGCTGGTGCTGGCCGGCATGGCCTACAACCAGCTCACGGGCAAGCGCTACCCGCATGCGCAGCGGGCCGCCGCAGCCCCCGCGCCCGGCGAGCCCCAGCCGCGCTTTTCCACCGAAGATCTGGACGCTGTGCTGCGCCGCCACAACGAGGTGCTGGACGTCAGCCGCGACGACCTCGAATCCCTGCTGCGCGAAACCGAGGCCCAGTCCTACCAGCGCCTGCTGGGCGACCTGCGCTGCGACGCCGTCATGACCCGCGAGCCGGCCACCGTGCAGTTCGGCGATTCGCTGCAGACCGCCTGGAGCCTGATGCGCGAGCGCAAGGTCAAGGCCCTGCCCGTGGTCGACCGCTGGAACAAGCTGGTGGGCATCGTGACGCTGGCCGACTTCATGCGCCATGCCGACCTGGACCTGCACGAGGGGTTTGCAGACCGGCTGCGCGGTTTCGTGCGGCGCGTGACCACCGTGCACGCCGACAAGCCCGACGTGGTCGGCCAGATCATGACGCGCCACGTGCGCGTGGCCAGCGCCGACCGGCCCGTGCTGGACCTGGCGGCGGTGTTCTCCGAAGGCGGCCACCACCACATCCCCATCATCGACGAGCGCAAGCAACTGGTCGGCATCCTCACCCAGACGGACTTCGTGCGGGCGCTGTACCGGGCCGTTGGCAAATAGGCCATTTCGGGCTATACTGATCGGCTTTTCGTCTGTTGCCTTTTGGACCAAGCCTGGAATTAGTCTTACAGAGACTTTCAGCTTGGCCCCGAAGGCGGCCCTTGCCGTCGGTGGGTTTGACGCTTCACGACGGCTTCTGCCCGGTCCTGAGATCTTTCGGGGCGGGGAATCCACAAGGAGCATTTATGCGTCACTATGAAATCGTGCTGCTGATCCACCCGGATCAAAGCGAACAAGTTCCGGCCATGCTGGAGCGTTACAAGGGTTCGATCACCGCCGCCGGCGGCCAGATCCACCGCGTCGAAGACTGGGGCCGTCGTCAGCTGGCTTACCAGATCAACAAGCTGGCCAAGGCGCATTACCTGTGCCTGAACATCGAAACCAGCAAGGAAACCCTGGCTGAGCTCGAGACCGCCTTCCGCTTCAACGACGCCGTGCTGCGCCACCTCACCGTGGTTCAGGACAAGGCCCACACCGGCCCGTCCGTGATGATGAAGCAGGTCGAGCGCGAAGAGGCCCGCAAGGCCGCTCAAGACCAGCAGCCAGCCGCAGCCTGATGCCTTGAGCATCAGGGCGTGACGTCGGGCTTTCGCCTTGGTCGATGCAGTCAGCGCACCTGTCAGCCCCCGCTTCAATGAAGTGGTCCTGACCGCCAGCATCGTCGAACGCAAAGCCTTGCGCTACACCCCCGCCGGTTTGCCCGCCCTGGACATCGGCCTGCACCACGAATCAGACGTGGTCGAGGCCCAGCAGCCCCGCAAGGTGGTCTGCGATATCCGGGCTGTGGCGATCGGGCCCCTGGCCGAGAAGCTCAACCGCACCGACATCGGTGCCGAGCTCAAGATCAAGGGGTTCCTGGGGATGACGCGCAACAAGCGCGCGCTGCTGCTGCACATCATCGAGCTCCTACCCAATTAACGTTTCAGTACACAGAGGTCCCTACCATGGCTTTCACTCGTGGCAAAGGCAAGTTCTCCAAAGACCGCAAGGGCAAGCGCAACACGCAGTCGCTGCTGTTCCGCCGCAAGCGTTTCTGCCGCTTCACCGTGGCCAACGTTGAACAGATCGACTACAAGGATGTCGACACCCTGCGCGACTTCATCTCCGAAAACGGCAAGATCATCCCCGCACGCCTGACCGGCACCCGCGCGATCTACCAACGTCAGCTGACCACCGCCATCAAGCGCTCGCGTTTCCTGGCCATGCTGCCGTACAGCGACCAGCACAAGGCTTAAGGAGTCACTGACATGCAAATCATCCTCCTGGAAAAAGTCGGCAACCTGGGCAACCTGGGTGACGTGGTCAAGGTCAAGGACGGCTTCGCCCGTAACTTCCTGATCCCCACTGGCCAAGCACGCCGTGCCACCGCCAACGCCATCAAGGAATTCGAAGCCCGCCGCGCCGAGCTCGAAAAGGTGCAAGCCGAGAAGCTGGCCGCCGCTCAAGCCCTGGGCGAAAAGCTGTCCGGCAAGACCGTGTCCCTGACGCAGAAGGCCGGCGTTGACGGCCGTCTGTTCGGTTCGGTCACCAACGCCGACATCGCCGAAGCCCTGAAGGCCGCCGGCTACGACGTGTCCAAGCAGCAGGTCCGCCTGTCCAATGGCCCCCTGAAGACGACCGGCGAGCACGCCGTGTCCGTGGCCGTGCACACCGACGTGGTCGTCGATGTGACCGTGTCCGTGGTCGGCGAGACCGTCTGATCTCGCTGTCCTGGGCGCCTTCGGGTGCCCGGCATGCAAAAGCCGCCCTCGGGCGGCTTTTTTCATGCCTGGAGGTTTCAGGCTTGAGTGGCCTGCTCCACGCCATGCGCTCCGGCGCTCAGCAGAAAATCCGTGACCTCGCCGGAGAAGCGCATGCGAACGCCCTGGATCAGGACGGTGTCGGCATCGGCGGGATCGGGTTGCGCTGCCGGCATGCCATGCGCTACCAGCGCCTGCGCGCAGCCCAGCCAATCACCGCCCGGATGGGGCTCGTTGCAGGAACCCCAGGACAGGCTTCCCAGCAGATTGCTGCCATAGCCGTGCTGCTCGGTCCATTGGGCGCCGCGCTCCAACAGGAACCGCGCCAGCGGCGCATCGCCCCGGAAAACCGCCTGGTTCAAGGCAGATGCATCCCAGTCACCGCCCTTGGCAGCGATGGGCCAGCCCAGCTCGACCATCAGGCGCACGGCCTGGTTGTGCCCCTGCGAGGCCAGCTCTGACAACAGGCTCAACTGCGGTGCGGACAGCTGGCCGATCAAACCGGGATGTGCGGCCAGCAAGGCGCGCGCGGCCGGCTCATCACAGCGTGCGCAGGCCGCGATGAAGGCCTCAGACGCCTGCAGGGGTTCATCCCCGCCTGGCTGCAACAGCCTGGCGACGTCGGTGAGCCCAAAGCGAAGGGCCAGCATGTGGGCGGTCGTGCCATCACGTGCCTTGGCATGGGGATCCGCACCGGCGGCCAGCAAGGCCTCAACATGCGCCACGGAGCGCCGCCGGCGAATGGCCCACAACAGCGGCGTAGGCCACGCGGCCATGAAGTCATCACCGTTGTATTCGTTCGGATCGGCGCCGTGGGACAGCAACAGCCGCAGGGCCTCGATGTCGTCATGATCGAGCACGCGAAAGAGCGCATTCGTGCCGGTGATGCTCGCGCCCGCGGCCAGCAGCAGCTCCAGGCACGCCGTATTGCTCCCGTCCAGCGAGTGGTAGAGCGATTCGCCATCGTCAGGCTCGGCCCCTGCGTCCAGCAGCAGCTTCGTGATGACGGCATCATGGTTGCGGCCCGCCGCTCCGTACAGCGCCGACAGCCGCTCGGTGGCGGAAGGATGCGCCAGGGATGCCGGAGGCCAGCGGCTGCCCACGGTCTGTTTCGGATCCGCCCCCGCATCGAGCAGCAGTTGGGCGCATGCGCGCAGCCCGTCTCGGTAGGCCGGCAGCTTGAGCAGCCCCGATTGCGTGACCGCCAGAAGCGGCGGCAGTTGCAAGGCGCCGCCCACGCGGTTAACCCAGGCGGGGTCGAGCCCGATGACCTGGCGCAGGCGGGCTTCGTCGCCCACGGCGCAGGCCAGGTAGGGATCGTCACCCAGCAGACCAGGGCGCTCCTGCAGCAGGCGCTCGGCCACAGCAGGCCTGGCGCCATCCGTGCCCCCGGCGACATCCCCGGCATACACCAGGCGCAACCAGTTGAACACGGTCCTGGCCGGGTCATCTGCCTGGGCGCGCCGCGCCAGGACGAAGCCCTGCAGATCGGCCCACGACGCAAAACCGTACGCTCGGGCCACGCAGGACTGGGCGTCGTGAAGGCGCAGCGCCATCTGCGCAATCGCCGGATCGGATCGGCCGGCAGCCGCCGGCAGGAACGCCCGGAAGCGCTCGATGGCGGCCGGGTCACCGTCCCGGTACAGGGACAGCAGGTCCTTGGCTTGTTTCTTGAGATGGCCCAGGTCGGGACGGGCGGGCAAACGTGTCATGCGAACCTCCGTGCACAAAGCGCCGACGACCCGCAAATCCGGCTGCACAAAGGCTGTTGATCAGCAATGAAGGCAAGTGGGTTCAACCCTTCCCGCGGGCCCGGGCGCGGCTTGCACCGCATGCGGATCTTAAAGCATGCCTAAGAAGAGCACGCCTTCAGCCGCCCGCCGTCTGCTTGAAGGCCATCACCGCCTGGTTGCGCAGGGTGCGCAGCAGCGACAGCTCTTTCTCGGTGATCAGCAGGCTCTCGGCCTGCCCCTTGTCCGCGTAGATCAGGCCCAGCACCATGTCCTGGCCCTGGCGCTTCATGGACATCGGCAGCAGCAGGAAGGTGGGCGCCTGCACGCGCTCACCGAACCAGGGCGGCAGGCGTGATGCCACGGCCGGCACGCTGGCGTCGGCGATCAAGGTGTCCACGCCCTTCACGCACACGGCCGAGAACAGGTCCACGGGCGCGCCTTCGGCCACCTTCAGCGGCACCTTGAACATGCCCTTGAGGGCCTCGCCGCCCTCCCCCAGGCCGATGCGGCCCACCAACTGGGCGCTGCGGGCATCGCGCAGGCAGAAGATCACGCGGCGGCAATCGAGCGCGCGGTACACCGTCTCCAGGATCATCTGCAGCACATCGTTGAGCTTGAAGCTGTCGACCATGCTGTTGGCGATGTCCTGGATGCCGCTGGTCAGGATGCCCACGGCATCCACCGGTGGCGGCTCGGCCTCCAGCACGATCAAGGCACCATCGGCATCCGGCATGGCCAGGCCCAGCGCCTCGGCGGTGGGGCCGTCCTCTCCGCCTGCATTGGGCGCATCGACGTAGTAGGCCTCCAGCAGTCGCTCGGCGGGCGAATCGCGCGGCACGTCCAGCTTGATCACCTGCGTGAGTTCGGTCAGGCGCTTGCGGGCGCGGGCGGCGGCCTCCTGCAGCGCCTCGGGCGGCAGGTTCAGGGCCACCGCGTATTGCTTGCCCAGGGATTGCAGCCGGGCGCCCAGTTCAGAAGGCTCGCTCCACAGCATGGTGTCGGCGGCTTCATTGGCCAGGCTGGCCCACCACAGGGCGCGCTCAGGGCGGGCCGCCAGCGAGCGCGTCGGCACGCCACCCGTGGGCGCCACCATCGCGTACAGCATGGTGTCGGGCAGGTTCCAGGTCTTGCCCACGGCCACGCCCAACTGTTGCAGGCCCATGCCCAGCACCTTGCGGCTGGCCTCGGCTTCGCCCATGGCCGCGTCGCCGTTGTCCTGCCGGTTGATCAGCCGGCGGATCTCGTGCGCGTCTTCAGGCAGGTAGAACTCCACCAGCAGGCGCCCCAGGTTGCGGAACAGCGATTCGATGAAGGCCTGCTCGGCCTGCGCCGGGCTGCCCGCCAGTTCGCTGGCCAGCGTGCCGGCCATCACCGTGCGCAGGAACTCTTCCTTGAGCTGCTGGGCATGCTGCTTGTCCTGCATGTGCTCGACCAGCATCAGCGACAGCGCCAGGTTGCGGATGCCGGCCACGCCGATCAGCGTCACCGCACGCGACACGGTGCTGATCGAATCGCTGCCCGCGCGGCGGTAGTAGGCCGTGTTGACCACGCGCAGCAGCTTCTGCGTGAGCGCCACGTCCTTCAGGATCTCGTCGCACAGGCGGCTCAGGCTTTCGTTCTCGGCCTCGCTCATGGCCTGGATGCGGGACACCGACGCACCGAGCGTGGGGAAATCGCTCTTCTGGCGCATGCGCCGCATCAGGAACTCCAGGGTGACGGCATCGTCGCCCCGAACGGCGGAAGGAGCCTGGTCGGCGGTCATGGGTGGGTTGAATCAGCAGAAGTGGAAATAACGCGCACCTTCATTGAACCGCAAGTTGCGTGACCGAAAAACCTGAATGTGCGCCACACAACACCTTTTTTCACGCCCTTTGGACTTATCCCGCACTGCCCACCGCATTTCCCCCGGATTTCCAGAGGCCGTCCACAGACTTGTCCACAGGCTCGGGCATGGCACCTCCTATGATTCGAACATGGCCGCAGTCTTTCCCAAACCGTACTCCAGCGCCGATGGCGCCTCCTCCAGCGACGAGATCGCGCGCCTGCGCGTGCCGCCGCACTCCATCGAGGCCGAGCAAAGCGTGCTGGGAGGCCTGCTGCTGGACAACTCCGCCTGGGACCGCGCCTCCGACCTGCTGACCGACAGTGATTTCTACCGGCATGAGCACCAGCTGATCTTCATGGCCATCCAGCAACTGGTGAACGCCTCCAAGCCGGCCGACGTGATCACGGTGTTCGAGCAGTTGCAGATGCATGGCAAGGGCACGGAGGTGGGCGGCGTGGCCTACCTGAACGCGCTGGCGCAGAGCGTGCCGAGCGCGGCCAACATGCGCCGCTATGCCGAGATCGTGCGCGAGCGCGCGGTGCTGCGCAAGCTGGTCTCGGTCAGCGACGAGATCGCCACCAACGCCTTCAACCCCAACGGCCGCAACGTCTCGGACCTGCTCGACGAGGCCGAGGCCAAGATCATGAAGATCGGCGAGGAGGGCAACAAGAACAAGCAGGGCTTCCACGCCATGGATGGCTTGGTGGTGGACCTGCTCGACCGCGTGCAGGAGCTGGCCGACAACGGTTCCGAAGACGTGACCGGCGTGCGCACGGGCTTCATCGAGATGGACAAGATGACGGCCGGCCTGCAAAAGGGCGATCTGATCATCCTGGCGGCGCGCCCCTCCATGGGCAAGACCGCCTTCGCCCTGAACATCGGCGAGAACGTGGCCGTGAACGAGGGCCTGCCCGTGGCCGTGTTCTCCATGGAAATGGGCGCCTCGCAGCTGGCCCTGCGGATGGTGGGCTCCATCGGCCGCATCAACCAGCAGAACCTGCGCACGGGCCGCCTGACCGACGATGAATGGGGACGCCTGAGCGAAACCGTGGAGAAGCTGCGCACGGCCAATGTGTTCATCGACGAAACGCCCGGCCTGTCGCCCAACGAACTGCGCGCACGCGCACGCCGCCTGGCGCGCCAGTTCGGCGGCACGCTGGGCCTGATCATCATCGACTACCTGCAGCTGATGAGCGGCTCGGGCGGCAACGAGGAAAACCGCGCCACCGTGATCGGCGAGATCTCGCGGGGCCTGAAGGCCCTGGCCAAGGAGCTGCAGTGCCCGGTGATCGCGTTGTCGCAGTTGAACCGTTCGGTGGAAACACGCCCCGACAAGCGCCCGATGATGTCCGACCTGCGCGAATCCGGCGCCATCGAACAGGATGCCGACGTGATCATGTTCATCTACCGCGACGAGTACTACAACAAGGAATCGAAGATCCCCGGCATGGCCGAGATCATCATCGGCAAGCAGCGTAACGGCCCGGTGGGCAGCCTGCACCTGGCCTTCCTGAAATCGAACACGCGCTTCGAGAACCTGGCGCCAGGCACCTACGTCGGCGGCGACGAGTACTGAGGCCTGCGGCTGCCGGGCCGCCGCTCACTTGAACAGGCCACGCAGCGTGTTCTTGATCTGGTCCTCGCGGGAAGGCTTGGCCTGGCTGGCGCCAGACGCTGCTGGTTCTGCGGCAGACTTGCCCAGCAGCTTCTTCTTGAGCTCGTCTTCCAGACGACTCTTCACGGTGTTCTGCAAGGCGCCCACGGCCACCCCGGACCACTGGACCTTCCAGTCCATGGCCTCGAAAGGCCCGGCCAGCTTGACCGGCACCGTCAGGCCCTTGAGCGCCTCGATCTCCGCACCGCCCTGCCCCTTCACCGTGCCGGTGACCGTGGTGCTGACGGTGTAGTCCACACGGCGACGCACCAGGTCCACCGCGCCTTCTCCGCCCAGGCGCAGGAAGGGGCTCTTGGCCGACAGGTCCTTGTTGCGCGCGACGCCATCGTTGATCTGGAAGCTGGCGCTCATCTCGGTGAAGTCGGTCTTCTCGGCCGCACTGCTGCGTTGCACATCGTCGCCACGCCCCGCCAGGCGGGCCTTGGCGTCGCGCAGGGTCTTGGCCAGATTGATGCCCTTGACGGCACCATCGCGCAGCAGCAGCGAGGCCGTGCCGTCAAGGCCCGAGGTGAGCTGGGCCACGGTACGCCCTGCCGTGCCCACATCGACCTTGAGCTGGCCGCGGCCTTCGAGCACATCCTTGCCGGCCACATCCTTGAGCAGGCCGTTGATGTCCACGTTCTCGGCAGTGCCCTGCAGCGCGATCTTCTGCGCCGAACCGGCCTGTGCGCTGCCCTTGGCCTGGAAACGGCCGCCCCAGGCACCGCCAGACAGGTTCTGCACGGTCAGGCGCCCCTGGGCAAGATCGGCCAGCAGCTTGGCATCGCTCAGGCGGTACTGGCGCACCGCGAGCTGGCCAGCCGAGAGATCGAAGCGGCCATCGACCAGTGTCAGCGCAGACAGGTCCACCGGCGCCCCATCGGTGGACGGTGCCGCGGGCTTGGGCTGCCCGCCTGACGAGGCGGCTGAAGGCGATGCGCCCTTGGCCGCAGGCTGCGGCAGCAAACGGTTGAGGTCCAGCGAGGCGAACCGGGCCGAAGCCTGCACCTTGGGCACGCCCGTGCCCAGGCGCACCGTGCCCTGTGTATCGAAGGCGTTGCCGTTGATCTGCCCCTTCAAGCCCCAACTCGCCTGCCCCGGCCCATCGTCAATGCCCGCCTGGGCGGATGCCTGGCCTGTGGCCTCGATCTGCAGGGGTTGCAGTGATGGCTCCTGCACCCTGGCCTCCAGCGAGAAGGCTTGCAGCGCCACCTGGCGCGTGGGTGCCTGCACCTCAAGATCTGCCCGTGTCTTGCCCTTGATCTCACGCGTGCCGCCTTCTCCCGCCATGCGCACGGCGAAGTCCAGCACGACCGCAGGCACCTTGAACTGCTTGAAGCCCCCGGTGGGCGCATCGCTCTTGAAGGTGGCGTCCAGGGCTGTGGGCCCCGCCAGCGCCACATTGCCCTCCAGCGTGCTGCCCTGGATCTGATCTCCCTTGACGGACAGTTCGGCCCAGTTCAGCTCAGCGTTCAAAGGCTGTCCGGCCTGGCGTGCCGCCACCTTGCTGGCCAGCTTGTAGAGCTGCAGGGACTGGGCGGCTGGATCGTACTCAAAGCGTTCCAGGCTCAAGCGGGCGTTCTCCACCACCAGGCCCGCCACCTGGGCCGCCCCTTCCAGCGACAGGTCACGCGCTTCGGCCGCACGCCGCGCGCCATCCCAGCGCAAGGCCTCGGCCTTCAATGTGGCCTTGGCCTGCTTCACGCCAGCGGCATCTCCTTCGAGATCCAGTGACAGCTTGTCGATGAGGAACGTGTTCTGCGCCAACTGCGGCGTCAGTTGCAAGCTGCCTTGCACTCCCAGATTGGCCGGCGAAGGTTTGCTCAATGACGCCGTCGCCTTCAGGCTGATGTCGGACTTCAGCCCGTCGGCCAAGCGGCCGCTGTTGAAGGTCTGCAGCACCACCTTGCCCTGCACCCCGGTCTGGCGATCGTCCACCACCAGGGACACATCCTTGAGCTCAATGCCGGCCACCTCGAAGGCCACCGGCTCGCCAGACGGCTCATCGGGCTTGGCCTCGGTCGATTTCTTGAGCAGGTCGTCGATGTTGCTGCGGCCTTGTGAATCGCGCGTGTAGCGCAGCGACACGCCATGGGCCTCGACGCGGTTCACCCGCAATTGCTTGTTCAGCAGCGGCCAGGCCTGCACCGACAACTCCAGGCCCTCGGCGGAGGCGAAAGCCTCCGGGCTCTGGTGCTCGCTCAGGCGCACCTGGCTGAGCTTGACGTGCAGGCTGGGCCACAGGCCCAGGGTGATGGGGCCCTGCAGCACCAGGGTGCGCTGCTGCTCGGCGCGCACCTTGTCGATGAGCACCTCCTTGTAGCGATTGGGGTCGAAGGTGGCCAACAGGTAGGCGGTCACGGCCACGGCCGCCACCACCAGGATGCCCACGCCCCATGCCAACCTGCGCAACCACATCACGGCCAGCCCTTCTCAGCGTTGTCTTTGCAACCCTTGTACCAAAGAAAACGGGGCCCCGCAGGGCCCCGTCTGGAAGAGCTTGCACCGGACAGGCCCGGTGCGCGCTGCCGCTTGGCGTCAGTCGTCGCTGCCGCCGAAGAAGCCCAGCAGGCTCAGCAGCGACTGGAACACGTTGTAGACGCTCAGGTACACGTGCAGCGTGGCGGTGACGTAGTTGGTCTCGCCACCATCCACCACCTGCTTGAGGTCGTACAGGATGAAGGCAGAGAACAGCGCCACGGCCAGGGCTGAGATGGTCAGCATCAGGGCCGGCAGTTGCAGGAAGATGTTGGCCACGATGGCCAGCAGCAGCACCACGGCGCCCACTGTCAGCCACTTGCCCATGCCGCCCAGGTCGCGCTTGATGGTGGTGGCCAGTGTGGCCATGGTCACGAAGACCAGGCCGGTGCCGCCGAAGGCCAGCGCGATCAGCTGGGCCCCATTGGAGAAGCCCAGCACCCGGCCGATGAGCCGCGACAGCATCAAGCCCATGAAGAAGGTGAAGGCCAGCAGCAGCACTACGCCCAGGCCCGAGTTCTTGTTCTTCTCGATGGCATAGAAGAAGCCGAAGGCCACGGCCATGAACACGATGAAGCCGATGAAGGGGCTGCCCGCAAAGAAGCTGAAGTTGAACGCGACGCCGGCCCAGGCACCCAGCACCGTGGGCACCATCGACAGGGCCAGCAAGGCGTAGGTGTTGCGCAGCACGCGCTGGCGCTGCCCGCTCAGGGCGCTGCCATAGGCGACGTCAAGGGGTTTGAGGGATCGGTCCATGTGTGCTCCGTAATGACAAATGGGCGGTGTACGCCGGTCAGTGAACAGGTCCTGCGCACCATGCGAGGCTCACGTTCATTTGACGTTCAGGTTTGATTGTAGTTCCCTTGGCCGTCTTTCAGACAGCCCCACCAACCGTGGGGTTGATGCAACTTTTCACATGCCAGGAACCAAAGGACGACGGCGCAGGGATTCGTACAGGCAGATGGAGGCGGCCATGGCCACATTCAAGGACTCTTCACCACCCGGTTGCGGAATGCTGACCGTCATGGCGCAGCGGCGCATCAGCTCCGGCGCCACGCCCTGACCCTCATGGCCCAGCACCCAGGCGCACGGATCAGGCAGAGGCGCCTGCGGGAGGCTGTGGTCCGCGTGAGAGCTGGTGGCCACCAAGGGGACCTCCAGCGCGGCCAGGTCGTCCATCGTGGCATTTTCCACCAGATGCAATCCCCAATGGGCACCCATCGCGGCACGCAGCACCTTGGCGGACCACAACGCGGCCGAGCCCTTGAGGGCCACCACCTGAGCCGCACCCAATGCAGATGCCGCCCGCAGGATGGTGCCTACGTTGCCGGCATCCTGCAGCCGGTCCAGCACCACAGTGGGCAGGCCAGGACGGATCTCACCGGCCCCTTGGTATCCCAGCACGAAGCCCAGTCGTGCGGGCGACTCCAGCCCGGTGAAGGTCTTCCACAGGGCCTCGGCCACGATCACCACCTTGGCGGCCTGTCGAGCCAGCATCGACAGCCGGTCGGCCTGGGCGTCGTCACGCAGCGCCCTGCCCTCCGGCCCCGTCCAGGCGGTGTCGGCGATCACGGCCAGCGGCACCTCGGCGCCGTGCGCCAGGCAGGCCGAGCACAGGTGATCGCCCTCCAGCCAGACCTCGCCCAGCTTTCGGTAGGCCCCGGGGTCAGCGGCCAGCTTGCGCAGGCGCTGCAACAGCGGGTTGTCTCGGGACGTGATCAGTTGGAAAGCAGCCATGGGTCGCAGTGAAACTCTGAGCCTGCCGGATCAGAACAAGGGCCGGATCTCGAGCGCCTCGCGCACGGGCCCGAAGCTGCGGCGGTGTTCAGGGCACGCGCCATGCGCGGCCAGCGCCGCCAGGTGCTCGGCCGTGCCATAGCCCTTGTGGCCATCGAAACCGTAGTGGGGATAGCGATCGTGCAGTTCCCGGCACAGGCGATCGCGGTGCACCTTGGCCAGGATGGAGGCCGCCGCGATGGCCGTGACCTTCGCATCACCCTTCACGATGGCCTCGGCAGGCACCTTGAGCACGGGCAGGCGATTGCCGTCGACCAGCACCTGGGCGGGCTTCAGGCGCAGCCCCTCGACGGCCCGGCGCATGGCGAGCATCGTGGCCTGCAGGATGTTGATCTGGTCGATCTCTTCGACCGTGGCCTCGGCGATGCACAGGCACAGCGCCTTGGCGCGGATCTCGTCGAACAGGCGCTCGCGCGTGGCCGGCGTGAGCTTCTTGGAATCGTTCAGGCCCTTGATGGGCTGTTGGTCATCCAGGATGACGGCCGCCGCCACCACGGGGCCGGCCAGCGGGCCACGGCCGGCCTCGTCCACGCCGGCCACCAGGCCGACGGGTGTCCACAGCAGGTCGAGCTGCTGCGGCACGATGATGGGCGCGTCACCGCGCCTGGAGGACTTGGGCGATGGCATCGCTGGCGCAGCGGGCGGTGTCCCGCTTCAAAAGGTGGTGCATCTCGGTGAAACGCTGGCGCACGGCGTCGGCCTTGGCGGGGTTGTCCAGCCAGTCCAGCACATCCTGGGCCAGCCTGTCGGGGTTGGCATCGTGCTGCAGGCGCTCGGGCACCAGGAACTCGCGCGCCAGGATGTTGGGCAGGCCGACCCAGGGCAGGTAGCCCATGTTCTTCATCAAATGCCAGTTCAGCGTGTTGAGCCGGTACGCAATGACCATGGGCACCTTGAACAGCGCCGCTTCGAGGGTGGCGGTGCCGCTGGCGATCAGGGTCACGTCGCAGGCGGCCAGCACCTCGTGCGAGCGGCCTTCGACCACAGTCAGCGGCGCATCCGGCGCGTACTGGGCCACCAGGGGATCGACCATGGCGCGCAGCCTGGGCACCACCGGCATCACGAAACGCAGTTCCGGCCGCAGCCGCGCCAGGCGGGCCACGGTCTGCAGGAAGGCCGGGGCGATGTACTTGATCTCGGAGCCGCGGCTGCCCGGCAGCACCGCGACCACCGTGTCGCCCTCGGCCAGGCCCAGCGCCTGACGCGCCGCCGCACGCGGAGGCTCCAGCGGGATCTTGTCGGCCAGCGGATGGCCCACATAGCTGGCCGGGATGCCGGCGCGCTCGTAGATCTCCGGCTCGAAGGGAAACAGGCACAGCATGTGGTCCACCGACTGGTGGATCTTGTGGATGCGCTTGCCACGCCAGGCCCAGATCGACGGGCTCACGAAGTGCACGGACTTGATGCCGCCTGCCTTCAAGCGGGCTTCCAGGCCGAGGTTGAAATCCGGGGCGTCCACGCCGATGAACAGGCTGGGCGGATCCGCCAGCAGGCGATCACCCAATTGCGTGCGGATACCCGACAGCTCGCGGTAGTGGCGCAGCACCTCCACGAAGCCATTCACGGCGAGCTTCTCATACGGCCACCAGGCCTCAAAGCCCAGGGCGGCCATCTTCGGCCCACCGATGCCGGCCGACTGCAGGCCTGGCCAACGCTCACGCAGGCCGCTCAGCAGCAGACCCGCGAGCAGATCGCCCGACGTTTCTCCAGCCACCATCGCGATGCGCGGCGCATCACCGGGTGCAGACCAGCTCACCATCTCCGCGTCCCACGGCGGCACGCGCCATCAAGGCCCGCCAGAGGCGGCCGCCCAGCACGGCATCCGACGACCCGGCTCTGCCGATCGAAGGGATGCGCCCCCTTGAGGGGGCCGGCGAAGCCGGTAGGGGGTGGGCTTCTCACCTCACGATGCCTCGGGTAGAGGCAAGCAGGAAGGACAGCATCAGGTCCACATCGGCTTCAGCCTCGGGGTGCGAAGCCTTCAGGCCATCGATCTGGCCCTTGGCCTGCTCCAGCGTCAGGCCCTGGCGGTAGAGCGCCTTGTGCATCTGCTTGACGGCCGACAGGCGCTCCGCACTGAAACCGCGGCGGCGCAGGCCTTCGAGGTTCACGCCATGCGCCGCGGCCATGTTGCCCTGCGCCATCACGAAAGGCGGCAGATCCTGGCCCAGTGCCGTGCACATGCCGGTCATGGCGTGCGCACCGATCTTGACGAACTGGTGCACACCGCTCATACCGCCCACGATCACCCAGTCGCCCACGTGTACGTGGCCAGCCAGCTGCACGCTGTTGGCCAGGATGACGTGGCTGCCCACACGGCAATCGTGCGCCACGTGCACATAGGCCATGATCCAGTTGTCATCGCCCACGCGGGTGACGCCCTCATCCTGCACGGTGCCCGTGTTGAAGGTGCAGCACTCGCGGATGGTGTTGCGGTGCCCGATCTCCAGTCGGGTGGGCTCGCCCGCGTACTTCTTGTCCTGCGGCTCGCCGCCCACGGCCACGTTCGAGAAGAAGCGGTTGTCGCGGCCGATGGTCGTGTGCCCTTCGATCACGCAGTGAGCGCCCACGGTCGTGCCTTCGTCGATGCGCACATGCGGGCCGACGATGCTGTAGGCGCCGATGGTGACGTTCTCGCCCAGCTGGGCCTGGCTGTCGACCAGCGCGGTGGGATGGATGTTGGCCATCGCGGCGCTCCTGTCAGTCGATGCGGCGCATCGTGCACATCAGCTGCGCATCGACGGCCACCTCGCCGTCGACCAGGCCTTGTGCCTTGAACTTGTAGATGCCGGCCTTGGCCCGCTCCACGGACACTTCCAGGATGAGCTGGTCACCCGGCTCCACCGGCCGCTTGAAGCGCGCGTTGTCGATGCCGACGAAGTAGTACACCGTCTTGTCATCGGTCTTCACGCCCTGGCTGGCAAACGACAGCAGCGCGGCCGCCTGGGCCAGCGCCTCCAGCATCATCACGCCGGGCATGACCGGGCGGTGCGGGAAGTGGCCGGTGAAGTACGGCTCGTTGATCGTGACGTTCTTGACGGCGCGGATGCGCTTGTTCTCTTCGAGCTCCAACACGCGGTCCACCAGCAGGATGGGATAGCGGTGCGGCAAGAGCTCGAGGATCTTGTGGATGTCCATCTTCACGGTCATGGGGATTTTCTTTCAAGCGCGCGAAGTCGCTCGCGCAGCGAATGGAGTTGGCGCAAGGTCGCGGCGTTCTTCTCCCACGACGCGTTGTCATCAGAGGGAAAGATGCCGGTGTACTGACCAGGCTTGTGGATGGAGCGCGAAATGAGCGTGCCGGCCGAAACGTGCACATGATCGGCCAGCGTCAGGTGGCCGAGGACCATGCCGCCGCCGCCCACGGTGCAGTGCTTGCCGAACACAGTGCTGCCTGCCACGCCCACGCAGCCCGCCATGGCGGTGTGCGCGCCGACGCGCACGTTATGCGCGATCTGCACCAGGTTGTCCAGCTTGACCCCGTCTTCGAGGATGGTGTCGCCCAGGGCGCCGCGGTCCACGCAGGTGTTGGCACCCAGTTCGACGTCGTTGCCGATGCGCACGGTGCCGAGTTGTTCTATCTTTTCCCAGCGGCCCTGCACCGGCGCAAAGCCGAAACCATCGGCCCCGATCACCACGCCACTGTGCAGGATGCAGCGCTCGCCGATCACGCAGTCGAACCCGATGGTGACCCGGGCGGACAGGCGCGTGCCAGCACCGATGCGCGCATGCGCGCCCACCACCGTGTGCGGCCCGATAACCACGCCATCGCCGATCTCGGCGCCCTCTTCGATCACGGCCAGCGGGCCGATGTCGACATCGCGGCCCAGCGCTGCCGTGGGGTGGACCACCGCCGATGGATGGATGGCAGGCGCCGCTCGCGGGCGCACACGCTGGGCCCACCATTGACTCAGGCGCGCGAAATACAGGTAAGGATCGTCCGCGATGATGGCTGCGCCACGCGCTGAGGCCTCGTCGCGCACCGCTGGCGACACGATCACGCAGCCCGCTTGCGTGGTCTGCAGTTGCGCGCGGTATTTGGGGTTGGCCAGAAACGAAATGCAGCCGGGGTCGGCTGCATCGAGGGGCGCGATACGCGAGATCAACAGCCCCGGCGGCCCCAGCAACTCGCCACCAAGATCCTGGACCAGATCGCCCAGCGTCACCTGAAAGGGTGCGCCCGGCTGGACAGGGGTCAGGTTCACTTGCCGGATCCGTTGAGGGCCTTGATCACCTTGTCGGTGATGTCCACGCGGGGGCCGGCGAACACGGCCTCCTGGACGATCAGATCGTATTTTTCGCTGTCGAAGATCTGCTTGACGACGCGGTTGGCGCGGTCAAGCACACCGGCGAGTTCTTCGTTCTTGCGCTGGTTCAGGTCTTCCTGGAACTCGCGGCGCTTGCGCTGGAACTCGCGGTCCTGCTCGACCAGGTCGCGCTGGCGGCGGCTGCGTTCGCTCTCGGACAGCGTGGGCGCGTCCTTCTCGAACTTGTCGGAGGCCCCCTTCAGGCGTGCCGCCACGTCGGTCAGGTCCTTTTCGCGGCGGCTGAACTCGCCTTCCAGCTTGGACTGAGCCGCCTTGGCCGGGCCTGCATCACGCAGCACGCGGTCGAGGTTGACGTACCCGATCTTGATCTCCTGGGCCTGAGCCTGAACGTGAGCCACCAGGGCACCTGCGGCCAATGCGCACAGGGCCAGGGTACGGGCCAGGGGTTGAACAAGCGATTTCATCATCTGCAAGGGCATCAGAAGGCGGTGCCGATCTGGAACTGGAGTTTCTGGATTTTATCTTGATCGAACTTGCGGACCGGTTCGCCATAGCTCAGCTTGAGCGGGCCCACGGGCGAGATCCAGCTGATGCCGATACCAACGGATGCGCGCAAGTCATCAGCGGACACGGTCTGGTCTTCGCCCCACACGTTGCCGGCATCGGCATAACCGAACAGGCGCAGGGTGCGGTCATTGCCTGAACCCGGGAACGGCACGTACAGCTCGGTGTTCAGGTTGATGCGCTTGGTACCACCGATGTAGGCGCCCTGCACGTCCACCGGGCCCAGCGAGTTCTGATCGAAGCCACGCACCGTGCCCAGACCACCGCCGAAGAAGTTCTTGAAGATGGGATACGGCTTGCCGCTCAGGCCCTTGCCCCAACCCAGCTCGCCGTTGATGCCCAGCGTGAAGCCCCGGGCCAGCGGCCAGTACTGCTGGTACTGGAGGTTGGACTTGATGTAGCGGGTGTCGCCGGCCACACCCCACTCCAGGTTGACGCGCTGGTAGCTGCCGGCATTGGGCACCAGCACGCTGTCGCGGCCGTCACGCGCCCAACCCAGGGTCAGCGGGATGCTCAGGCTGCGGTCACCGAAATTCTCGCGGTACAGGTAGTAGCTGACCGGCAGGCCCACATCGCCCTTGATCTGCGTCTGCTCGATGCCGATGCCGAAGAACACCGTGTCGAACTCGGTGAAGGGCACACCGAAGCGAATGGATGCGCCGGGCGTGATCAGCTCGTAGTCACCGCCCTGCGTGCTCAAAGGCTTGGTGGTGCGGTAGAACAAGTCCACCGAGCGCGAGATGCCGATGTCTGTGAAGTACGGATCGGTCGTGCTGACCACGATCGTGCGGTTGGACTTGCTGGTGTTGAACTCGAGGCCCAGGTAGTTACCGGAGCCGAACACGTTGTCCTGCTTGATCGAGGCCGACAGCGACAGCTTGTCGGCGCTGGAGAAGCCTGCGCCCAGCATCAGGTTGCCGGTGGGCTTTTCCTCGACCGTCATGGTCAGGTCGACCTGATCCTGCGTGCCCGGCACTTCGGCTGTGTCCACGGACACCTGCTTGAAGTAGCCCAGGCGGTCCACGCGGTCACGCGAGAGCTTGATCTTCTGGCCGTCGTACCAGGCCGATTCGTACTGGCGGAACTCGCGGCGCACGACCTCATCACGCGTGCGGGAGTTGCCCGCCACGTTGACACGGCGCACATAGGCGCGGCGCTGCGGCTGGGCCTGGAACACCGCAGCCACCTGGCCCTTCTCTCGATCGGCCTCGGGCTTGAATTCGACCCGCGCAAAGGCATAGCCATAGGCCGCGAACTTGTCGGTGAATGCCTTGGTGGTGGCGGCCACGTCTTCGGCCTTGTAGGGCTCGCCAGGCTTGACGGTGACCAGCGAGCGGAACTCGTTTTCCTTGCCCAGGAACTCGCCTTCCAGGCGCACCCCGGTGACGGTGTACTTGACACCCTCGGTCACGTTGATCGTGATGGAGATGTCCTGCTTGTCGGGTGAGATCGACACCTGCGTGGAGTCGATGCGGAAATCAAGGTAGCCACGGTTCTGGTAGTAGGCCTTGATGGTTTCCAGGTCGGCATTGAGCTTTGCGCGCGAGTACTGGTCGGACTTGGTGTACCAGGTCAGCCAGCCGCCGGACGTGAGCTCCAGCTGCGACTTGAGCGCGCTCTCGCTGAAGGCCTGATTGCCCGTGATGCGGATGTTCTTGATCTTGGCGATCTCGCCCTCGGTGACCGTGAAGGTCACGTTGACGCGGTTGCGCTCGACCGGGGTGATGGTGGTGACCACCTCTGCGCCGTACAGGCTGCGCGACAGGTACTGCCGCTTGAGCTCTTGCTCCGCGCGGTCGGCCAGGGCGCGGTCGAAGGGCTGGCCTTCGCCGATGCCGATGTCGCGCAGGGCCTTGATCAGCACGTCTTTGTCGAACTCCTTGGTGCCGGTGAATTCGACCCGCGAGATCACCGGACGCTCTTCGACCACCACCACGGCCACATTGCCGTCGATCTGGATGCGCACGTCCTTGAAGAGGCCCGTGGCGAACAGCGAACGCAGGCCAGCGGCGCCCTTGTCATCCGTGTAGGTGTCGCCCACACGGAAAGGCAGAGAACCGAACACCGTGCCGGCGTCCGTGCGTTGCAGGCCTTCGACCCGGATGTCGCGAAGGACAAAGGGCTCGACCGCGAAGGCCGGAAGGTGGGTCAACGAAGCTGCCAGCAGCGCAGCGACGATGGTCGGCCGCAGCCGGGAAGGGGTCAGCACGGGAAATTGCATCGGGTATCAGTGCATGCCCAGCAAGCGGGCGAAATCGTTGTACAGGGCCAGTGACATCATCAAGAACATGACGGCCACGCCACCGCGCTGCAGCCGCTCGAGCCACGCATCGGAAACGGGCCGTCCGGTCACGCCTTCGAAAAGATAATACATGAGGTGTCCGCCATCGAGCATCGGCAACGGCAGTAGGTTCAGCACCCCCAGGCTCACGCTGACCATGGCCAGGAAACCCAGGTAGTAGGCCCAGCCCAGTTCCGCGGAGCGGCCAGCATAGTCGGCAATGGTCAGGGGGCCGCTCAGGTTCTTGAGCGAAGCCTGGCCGATCACCATCTTGCCCAGCATGTCCAGTGTCAGGGTCGACACATCCCAGGTGCGTTGCGCCGCCTTGGTGAAGCCTTCGAGCGCACCGTAGTTGACCATCACCATCTCGACCGGCGAGCCTATCTCGGCCACGATGCGCGGCACACGCTGGTCACCTTCGGTCTTGATCACGGGAGTGACGCTCAGCTCGACCGACTGGCCCTGGCGCGACACCACCACCGCCAGCGGGCGGGCCACGCCATCGCGGGCGCTCTGGGAAATCCATTGGCGCAGCTGACCCGCATCACGGGGCTCCCGGCCGTCCAGGCTCAGCACCTTGTCACCGGCCTTCAGCCCAGCCGCCTCCGCCGGGCCGCCTTCGATCACCCGGCGGATCTCAGCGCTGGCATAGGGGCCAGAAAACCCCAGCCGGTCCATCAGCTTGGGATCGACATCGGCAGCGGACAACTTGGCGGTACCGAGCAGCAGCTCAACCGTCTCGCCAGGCGCCCCGCCCTGCCCCATGCGTCTGACCTGCAGCCGCAGATCCCCGGACTGCAGCACGGCATTGGTGAGATGCCACTGAAGGTCGTTCATCGAGCGCACGGGCAACCAATCGGACGCTTGCGGCACATCGCCACCGGAGGGAGCCAGGGCGAGCACTTCGTCACCGGACTGCATGCCCGCATTGGCGGCGATGGAGGCCGGCACCGGCGCCGCCAGTCGGGCCTTGAGCTCTTGCACGCCAGCCCAGTTCACAACGGCATACAGCAGCACCGCCAAGGCCAGGTTGGCCGCCGGCCCCGCCGCCACGATGAAGGCGCGCTGCCATAGCGGCTTGCGGTTGAACGCCCGTGCCTGGTCGGCCACGTGCACGGGGGCTTCGCGTTCGTCCAGCATCTTGACGTAACCGCCCAGGGGAAGTGCCGAGATGACGAATTCGGTCTCACCGCGCTGGCGGCGCCACAGCACCCGCCCGAAGCCCACCGAGAAGCGCAATACCTTGACATTGCACGCCACCGCGGCACGGTAATGCCCGTACTCGTGGATCACCACGAGCACGCCGATCGTGACCAGAAAGGCCAGCACGGTGGTCAACATTGTCCTGCTCCTAGAGGCCGGGGCTGCGTCATTGCTGCGCGATGGTACCCGAGGTCTGGGCCACTGACGGCGCATCGCAGCGCGCCACGTGAACACGGGCCACCTCGCGGGCACGCGCATCCAGCGCAATCAGCGCTTCGACACTGGCCGCATCCACCGCCGACAGGGCCACGCCGGACAGGGTCGCGTCGTTGACGGCATGGATCTGATCGAAGCGGATACGCCCTTGCAGAAAGGCCTCCACAGCCACCTCGTTGGCCGCGTTGAGCACGCAGGTGGATCCATCCTGGGCGCGCAGCGTGTGCCAGGCCAGGCCCAGGCCCGGGTAGCGGCGGGCGCAGGGCTCGTCGAAGGTCAGCGATTTCAGTTGTGTGAAATCAAGTAAATCCGCGCCGGACTCGATGCGCTCGGGCCATGACAGCCCGTAAGCAATGGGCACACGCATGTCGGGCGTGCCCAGTTGGGCCAATATCGAGCGGTCGCGGCACACCACCATCGAATGGATGATGCTCTGTGGGTGGATCACCACCTTGATGCGCTCAGGCGCCAGATCGAACAGCCAGCGGGCCTCGATGACCTCCAGCGCCTTGTTCATCATCGTGGCCGAATCGACCGAGATCTTGCGGCCCATCACCCAGTTCGGGTGGGCACATGCCTGATCCGGCGTGATCTGCCCGAACGTGGCGGGATCCCGCTCGCGGAACGGGCCACCAGAGGCGGTCAGCACGATGTGGTCGATGCGCCCCGCCCAGGTGGCCGGGTCTTCAGGCAGGCACTGGAAGATGGCTGAATGCTCGCTGTCGATGGGCAGCAGCGTGGCACCGCCCTCGCGCACCGCCTGCATGAACAGCGCCCCCCCGACGACCAGGGCCTCCTTGTTGGCCAGCAGCAGGCGCTTGCCGGCGCGTGCCGCGGCCAGGCAAGGCGGCAGCCCTGCCGCCCCCACGACCGCCCCCATGACGATGTCGACATCCGGATGGGCAGCGATGTCGCACATGGCCTGCTCGCCGCTGAGCACCTCGGTGCGCAGCCCCGCCTGGCGCACGGCTTCACGCAGCTTCGACGCTTGGGCTTCACCAGGCATCACCGCCCAGCGGGGTCGCCATTGCCGGCACTGGGCCAGCAGTTCATCGACCCGACGCCCGCCCGCCAGGGCCAGCACCTCGAAGCGGTCCGGGTGACGCGAGATCACATCCAGCGTGTTGGTGCCGATGGAGCCCGTGGCTCCCAGCACACACACGCCCTGACGCCTGGTTGCCGCCTGACCGCCCGCAGCATTCACCGAATCATCCATGGCACAGGGACACCAGGGCCAGGGAGATCGGCAGCACGGGCAGCAAGGCGTCGATGCGGTCAAGTACGCCACCATGGCCGGGCAGCAACTGACTGCTGTCCTTCTGGCCGGCCTGGCGCTTGATCAAGGATTCGAACAGATCGCCCACCACACTCATGCCTGTCAGGGCCAGCACCGCCACCACCAGCCCGGGAACCCCCAGGCCCAGCAGCAGCCGGCTGTACAGGCTGGGCGAATCGACATGCCAATGCTGGTCGATCCAGATCCACAGGGCCGACAGCAGCAACGTGGCCACCATCCCGGCGATCACACCTTCCCAGCTCTTGCCGGGGCTGATGCTGGGCGCCAGCTTGCGGCGCCCGAAGGTGCGCCCGCCGAAATATGCGCCGATGTCCGCCGCCCAGACCAGGCACAGCACCGACAGCAGAAAGTTGAGGCCCTGCAGCTTGGCCTCGGTCAGGGCCAGCCAGGCCAGCGCGGCCAGCAGCACCCCCAGCACCAAACGCAAGGCTGCAGGCACACGCCGCCACCACAAGCCGCCCCAGCGCAGTACGGCAGCACCGCCCAGCACCCACAGCACGGCCGCGCCCCACCACAGAGCACCCGGCAGCACGAAGCCCACCGGCGCCACACCCAGGGCGTGCACATGCGGCACGCTGGAGGCCGGCGGCTCTGCCCGCAGATCTGCCGCCGCCCAGACGGGCAAGGTGCCCGCGTCAGCCACCAGCAGGCCGAGCACCGCCACGGCCAATCCGATCAGCCAGGCCGTGACACCGGGGCCGCCATTGAGACGCGACCACTCCCAGCCGGCCGCCGACACGAAGGCCAGGCTCAGCAACGCAAAGGGCCAGAGCGCCTCGACAGCCAATGAGGGCAGCAGAACAGCCACCAGGATCAGCGCGGTGATGACTCGTTGTTTCAGCATCGTCGGTCAGTTCCCCGGAGTGTTGACTGCAAGCCCGCTGGCGGGCGGTTCATCATCCTGGCCGACATCGCCAAAGCGCCGTTCGCGCCGACGGAATGTCTCCAGGGCCTTGTCGAGTTCCCTGCCATCGAAATCGGGCCAGAGGCAGTCGGTGAACACCAGTTCAGCGTAGGCGCTCTGCCACAGCAGAAAGTTCGAAAGCCGAACCTCCCCACCGGTGCGGATGAAGAGATCCGGATCCGGCGCATAGCTCATGGCCATGTAGCGGGACATGGTCGCTTCGTCGATGCGGTCTGGCGAGAGCCCATCGGCCACGATGCGCCGGCAGGCCTGCAGCACGTCCCAGCGCCCGCCGTAGTTGAAGGCCACGGTCAGCACCAGACGTTCATTGTGGGCCGTGGCCTCACAGGCGTCCAGCAAGGCCTGGCGCACCTTGGGCGACACGCCGGCCAGATCACCCACCACACGGATCTGGACCCCGTCGGTGCGCAGCTTGGTCAGGTGCTTGGACAGCGCCACGATCAGCAGGCTCATCAGGCCTGACACCTCTTCCTCGGGCCGCTTCCAGTTCTCCGACGAGAAAGCGAACACCGTCAGGAAACCGATGCCCCGATCGGCCGCCGCCTGCACCACCGTCACCAGGGCATCCACACCCGCCTTGTGCCCCATGCCCCGCGGCATGAAGCGCCGCTTGGCCCAGCGACCGTTGCCATCCATCACGATGGCCACGTGCCTGGGCACCGTCTGGTCTTTCGAGGCGCTGGCGTTGAGGGCGGAAAACATGCGGTGGACTGCCTGGAAATGGATGGTGAGGTTCCTGAAATGCGACGAGGCGGCCCAGCCGCCTCGCATTCAAGCCACCGTGGTGGCTCGAAGGCCCATGGCCATCTCAGACCGCCAGAACCTCGGCCTCCTTGGCCTGGGTCAGTTTGTCGATGTCGTTGATGGTCTTGTCCGTCAGCTTCTGGACATCATCCTGCGAACGGCGATCCTCATCCTCAGTGATGGCTTTGTCCTTGAGCAGCTTCTTGGCCTGCTCATTGGCGTCACGGCGCAGGTTGCGCACGGCCACCTTGGCATCTTCACCGGCGTTGCGAACCACCTTGGTGAGTTCCTTGCGGCGCTCTTCGGTCAGCGGGGGCATCGGCACGCGGATCAGGTCGCCCTGCGATGCGGGGTTCAGGCCCAAGTCGGATTCGCGGATGGCCTTCTCGATCTTGGCGCCCATGCCCTTTTCCCAAGGCTGGACACTGATCGTGCGCGCGTCGACCAGCGTCACGTTGGCCACCTGGCTCAAGGGCACCATCGAGCCGTAGTACTCGACATGCACCTGATCCAGGATGCCGGCGTGTGCGCGGCCCGTGCGGATCTTGCTCAACTCGTTCTTGAAGGACTCGATGGACTTGAGCATTTTCTGCTCAGCGTTTTTCTTGATGTCTGCGATGCTCATGGGATGCTCCGTTCAAATACGTTTGACAGCGACCTCGCCCTGCCAAGGTCCAAACGCATGGGGTGGCCGTCCGGCCGACAGCCTCTGGTCAGACGTGGACCAGCGTGCCCTCGTCCGCGCCCTGCACGACACGCTTGAGCGCGCCGGGCTTGAAAATGGAAAACACCTTCAGGGGCAGGTTCTGGTCGCGGCACAGGGCAAAAGCCGTGGCGTCCAGCACCTGCAGGTTCTTGATCAATGCCTCGTCGAACGTGATGGTGGCGTAACGCGTGGCGGAGGGATCCTTCTTGGGGTCGGCCGTGTACACGCCATCGACCTTGGTGGCCTTGAGCATGATCTCGGCGCCGATCTCGGCGCCACGCAGCGCAGCGGCCGTGTCGGTGGTGAAGAAAGGGTTGCCTGTGCCGGCGGCGAAGATCACCACCTTGCCCTCTTCGAGGTACTGCAGCGCCTTGGGGCGCACGTAGGGCTCGACCACCTGCTCGATGTTGATGGCCGACATCACGCGGGCCGTCATGCCTTCCTGGCGCATCGTGTCGGCCAGGGCCAGCGAGTTCATCACCGTGGCCAGCATGCCCATGTAGTCGGCCGTGGCACGGTCCATGCCCACGGAGCCTCCAGCAACGCCGCGGAAAATGTTGCCGCCACCGATCACCACCGCCACCTCACAGCCCAGCGTGGTCACCTCCTGGATTTCCTTGACCATGCGCACGATGGTGGCACGGTTGATGCCGAAGGCATCATCGCCCATCAGGGCTTCACCAGAAAGCTTCAGCAGGATGCGCTTGTAAGCCGGCATGCAATCGTCCTTGTCGTCATGTGTGGAAGCCCGTCCGGAAGGTTAACGCAAACCGACTGGCGAGCCTCGCTTTAGATTCAAATCCTCGCCGGGGTTCCGGCGTTGGCAAAAGCCGTGCAGCGCACGGCCCTTGCCCTTGAAGCCCATGAAGCAAGGGGGCTAGAAAGCCCCCTTGTCATGATCAGGCCTGGCCCTTGGCCGCGGCCACCGTGGCAGCCACTTCGGCAGCGAAGTCGTCCTGCTTCTTCTCGATGCCTTCGCCCACGACGAACATCGTGAAGCCCTTGACGGTCGTGTTGGCCGACTTCAGGTACTGCTCGACGGTCTGCTTGCCGTCAGCGGCCTTCACGAAGACCTGGTTCAGCAGCGAGACTTCCTTCAGGTACTTCTGGACGGCGCCTTCGATCATCTTGGCGGCGATGTCGGCGGGCTTGCCGGCTTCGGCGGCTTTGGCCGTTGCGACGCTGCGCTCGGTCTCGATCAGGGCGGCGGGCACGTCGGCCGACGACAGCGACACCGGCTTCATGGCGGCGATGTGCATGGCCACGTCCTTGGCGGCCACGGCTTCACCGTCGAATTCCACCACGACACCGATGCGGGCACCGTGCAGGTAGGCAGCCAGGTTGCCGCCACCCGCGTAGCGCTGGAAGCGGCGGATGGACATGTTCTCGCCGATCTTGCCGATCAGGCCCTTGCGGACTTCTTCGACCGTGGGGCCGAAACCGTCTTGCGACAGGGGCAGCTCGCCGATGGCAGCGACGTCAGCCGGGTTGTTCTTGGCGATCAGCTCGGCCACGGACTTGCCGAAGGCCAGGAAGGAGTCGTTCTTGGAAACGAAGTCGGTTTCGCAGTTGATCTCGACCAGGGCACCCGTGGCACCGTCGACATAGGCGGAAACAACGCCTTCGGCGGTCACGCGGGAAGCAGCCTTGGAGGCCTTGCTGCCCAGCTTGACGCGCAGGATTTCTTCAGCCTTGGCGAAATCGCCTTCGGCTTCGGTCAAGGCCTTCTTGCACTCCATCATGGGGGCGTCGGTCTTGGCGCGCAGGTCGGCAACCATGCTGGCGGTGATGGCGGGCATATGCGTTCTCCGTAGGGGTTCGGGCCGCGGCCGTGTCTGTCACAGCCGCGTCACATCAGAATCTGTTTGAAAAAAAGGGGCTGAATCAGCCCCTTCGGTCCGGTCCGAAGACCTTGGGCACGAAGCTCAGGCGGCTTCGTTGACTTCGACGAATTCGTCGTCGCCGGCAGCAGCCGTTTGAACGATGTCGTTCACGGCGTTGGCCTTGCCTTCCAGCACGGCGTCAGCCACGGCCTTGGCGTACAGCGCCACAGCCTTGGACGAGTCGTCGTTGCCAGGGATGACGTAGTCGATGCCTTCGGGCGAGTGGTTGGTGTCCACCACGGCGATCACAGGGATGCCCAGCTTCTGGGCTTCGGCCACGGCGATCTTGTGGTAACCGACGTCGATCACGAACAGGGCGTCAGGCAGGGCAGCCATGTCCTGGATGCCGCCGATGTCCTTCTCGAGCTTGTTCAGCTCGCGTTGGAACAGCAGGCCTTCCTTCTTCTTCAGGTTGTCCAGACCGGCTTCGACCTGAACCTGGGCGTCCTTCAGCTTCTTGATGGAACCCTTGACCGTCTTGAAGTTGGTCAGCATGCCGCCCAGCCAGCGCTGGTTCACGAAAGGCACGCCGGCGCGTTGGGCTTCAGCGGCGACGACATCACGGGCTTGGCGCTTGGTGCCGATCATCAGCACGGTGCCGCGGCGGGCAGACAGCTGCTTGATGAACTTCAGGGCATCCTCGAACGCAGGCTGCGTCTTCTCGAGGTTGATGATGTGGATCTTGTTGCGGTGGCCGAAGATGTACGGGGCCATCTTGGGGTTCCAGAAGCGGGTTTGGTGACCGAAGTGGACACCGGCTTCCAGCATTTCGCGCATGGACACGGGCATGAGAGTGCTCCAGAGGTTGGGTCTAGAAACCGCCGCAGATCACAAACCCTTTGAATGAAACAAAGGGTTGCGACACCTTGGTTGGGCGATCTCGCGATTACGATTTGGCGACTATGTTTGCCGACCTATTTCGGACAAACCCCAGCATTCTAGCACGACTCTCACGCCTCGGCCATCACCCCCTGCGCCGAACACTCTTGCGGGTAGGCGCCTTCTTGCCCGCGGGCTGCGGTGATTGCTGGGCGCGCTGCTCTGCCCGCAAGGAAGGGGCCGCGCCCTTCTTGCTGCCACGCCCAGACGATTTGCCGCCCCGCTTGACCTCTCGGTCACGACGCTGCACATCGGCCAGCTTGGCCTGGGCCGAATCGAACGCCTCATCCCCGCCGCGTGCACCTTCGCGCCCGCCACCACCACCACCACGCCGCTTGCCACGACTGGTCGCTTCACCCAGAGGCCCCTGCCCCTCTCTCACGATGCGGAAATCGATCTTGCGGCTGTCCAGGTCGACACGGCTGACCTGCACCCGCACCCGATCGCCCGTGCTGTAGCGCACGCCGGTGCGCTCGCCGCGCAGTTCCTGCCGGACTTCATCGAACTTGAAGTAATCGCCGCCCAGTTCGGTGATGTGGATCAGCCCCTCCACATACAGGCCGTCGAGCTGCACGAACAGGCCGAAGCTGGTCACTGTGCTCACGGTGCCGCCGTAGTCCTCGCCCAGGCGCTCACGCATGAACATGCACTTGAGCCAGGCTTCGACGTCGCGCGAGGCCTCGTCGGCGCGGCGCTCGTTGGCACTGCAGTGCACGCCCGCCACTTCCCAGGCCACGGTCTCTTCCGCCGACATCTTGATCTTGGCGCGCTTGACGGGCGCCTTGGGCAGGGTCGCGCCTGGCTTGCCCTTCTTGAAGTTGCCCACCGAGGACACCACCGGCGGCAGGATCAGGCCATAGCGCCCGCTGCCCAGGATGGCCTTGATCACGCGGTGCACCAGCAGATCGGGATAGCGCCGGATGGGGCTGGTGAAGTGGGTGTAGGCCTCGTAGGCCAGGCCAAAGTGGCCGCTGTTGGTGGGCGTGTAGATCGCCTGCTGCATCGAACGCAGCAGCATGGTGTGGATCTGAGCCGCGTCGGGACGCTCCTTGGTGGCCTGTGCGATGGCCTGGAACTCCGATGGCAAGGGCTCTTCACCCAGGTGCATGCCCAGGCCCAGGGCCTTGAGGTAGTTCTTGAGCGTCTGGCGCTTCTCTGGCGTGGGGCCTTCGTGCACGCGGTACAGCGCCGGGTGCTTGCCCTTCTCGATGAACTCGGCCGAGCAGACGTTGGCCGCCAGCATGCATTCTTCGATCAGACGGTGCGCCTCCGTGCGCGTGCGCGGCACGATCTTGGCAATGCGGCCGTTGTCGTCGCAGACGATCTGCGTTTCGGTGGTGTCGAAGTCGATCGCACCCCGCACGCCACGCCCCTTGAGCAAGGCGCGGTACACGTCGTACAGGTTCAGCAGGTGCGGCACCAGTTCGGCACGGCGCTGGGCCTCGGGGCCGCGCGTGTTGCCGATGATGGCGGCCACCTCGTTGTAGGTGAAGCGCGCGTGCGAGCAGATCACCGCGGGGAAGAACTGGTAGGCGTGGATCTCGCCCTCGGCCGTGATCAGCATGTCGCAGACCATGGACAGGCGCTCCACCTCGGGGTTGAGCGAGCACAGGCCGTTGGAGAGTTTCTCCGGCAGCATGGGGATCACGCGGCGCGGGAAGTACACCGACGTGGCGCGCTCATAGGCCTCGCGATCGAGCGGCTCGCCGGGCTTCACGTAGTGACTCACATCGGCGATGGCCACCAGCACGCGCCAGCCATTGGGTTTCTTGCTGCGCCCCACGGCGGCAGGCTCACAGTAGACGGCATCGTCGAAGTCGCGGGCGTCTTCGCCATCGATGGTGACGAGCGGCACGTCGGTCAGGTCGATGCGCCCCTTGCGATCAGCCGGACGGACCTTGTCGGGCAGCTTGGCCGTCTGGGCCATCACGTCGTCGCCGAACTTGTGCGGCACTTCGTACTTGCGCACAGCGATCTCGATCTCCATGCCCGGATCGTCGATGCCGCCCAGCACTTCGCTCACGCGGCCCACGGGCTGCGCATGCAGCGAAGGTGCCTCGGTGAGCTCCACCGCCACCACCTGCCCAGCCTGTGCGCTGGCGATGGCCTTGGGCGGGATCAGGATGTCCTGGCCATAGCGGCGGTCTTCAGGGGCCACCAGCCACACGCCGCCTTCATGCAGCAATCGGCCGATGATCGGGGTCTTGCGGCGCTCAAGGATGCCGAGCACCTGGCCTTCGGGGCGGCCCTTGCGGTCGAAGCGCAACACCTTGGCGCGCACACGGTCGCGGTGCAGCACCGAGCGCATTTCCTGGGGCGAAAGATAGATGCTGCTGGCGCCGTCGTCGCTCACCACGAAGCCGTGTCCGTCGCGGTGGCCTTGCACCGTGCCCTCGATTTCGGTCATGAGGTTCACGGGAAGTTGGGTTTTACTTGTCATGCTTGTAATTTTGATGCTATAGTCGATGTCTTCGCTGATCGCTGCAAAATTTGTTTCATCGATTGATCCAAAGATTGCGAAGAGCAGTGGAGATAAGTACCTGCCCAGGTGGCGGAATTGGTAGACGCACTAGTTTCAGGTACTAGCGGGTAACTCCGTGGAGGTTCGAGTCCTCTCCTGGGCACCAGATTCAAGCCGCATGATCGAAAGATCATGCGGCTTTTGTCTTTGCGG
>NZ_RSED01000110.1 GCF_003933735.1 Aquabacterium soli
CCTCCATCTTGCGGCTGCTGATGATGCCGCGGCTGTAGGACAGCAGGACGATCTTGAGCAGCACGGCTGGGTCATAGGCCGGGGCACCGCCGTCATCGTTCTTGATGCGGCTGCGAAGCCCTTCGAGATCAAGCTTGTGATCGACCAGGTGGCACAGGGCGTATTCGAAACTGCCTGGCTGCACCTGCTTGTCGAAGTCCACCGGCAGCATCAGCAGGCCTTGGTGAACTGGTTTGAATCGTGGCATTGGCGATGTCCTCCTGAGTCAGAAGGCAAGCACGAGGCAGGCCAGATTCGGAGTAATTCTGCAGCTTCAACG
>NZ_RSED01000111.1 GCF_003933735.1 Aquabacterium soli
TTGCAAGGCTGCTTGCTCGCTTTCAAGCTCCTGGTATGCCGCGCCGTCATCCTGGTCGGCGTCATCGCCGTCTATGTCGTCCAGCACCTCCAGGCGTTGTTGCACTGCCAGCATCGCAGCGTCCAGTTCCGCCAGCGCAGTGGCCTCTTGCTCTGTGGGTTCGCGCCGGACTTTGCGCAACTCGGTGTGGCCGGTGTACTCGTCACGGTCATAGCGCACCCGCACATCCACCCATTTCCAGCCTTCGGCACGCACCTGCTTGGCCTTCTTGTTGAGTTTCTCCACGGCCAGACGTTCCAGCAACGGCGC
>NZ_RSED01000112.1 GCF_003933735.1 Aquabacterium soli
CAGTCGTATATCCGGCATCTGGGTTGAGCCTGTGTGAGGCGGCCCGTGCCGACATGGAATCTGCGTCACAACTGCGCCAATCGTTGCAAGCGGCAAGCCAGAAGCTGCCTGTCCAGTTATCGGCGTCAAGCTGTGTGGGTGTTGCCCGTGGTGCCATGATGGGAGATCAATCTCGTCGCAACGCTGGGAGGGGAACTTGGTTTTCTTCCTTCAAGACTGTTTTCGTTGTGCCGCCTTCACGCCATCCTGGCCTGGTATGGCACCTTGTCTCGCAAGCACGCGAAGCAGATGCGCGCCAGCTTGTTGGCC
>NZ_RSED01000113.1 GCF_003933735.1 Aquabacterium soli
CAGTCGTATATCCGGCATCTGTAGTGGGCATGTGTTGTGCAGCCCGTGCCGACATGGAATTCTGCGTCACCCCAAGCGCCAATCGGTCAGTCGGCATGTCACTGCCGCACGAGTTATCGGCGTCAAACGGTGTGGCTGAGATCCAGGGTGCCATGGTGGGATCAGTCTCTGTGCAATGGCGAGAGGGGAAACTTGGGTACTACGTCTTCAAGACTTCTTCAAAACCGTCGTCATGCCAGGCGTGGGTTGTAAGGCGCCTGGTGCTTGAGGCAGGCGTAGCAAATGCGCGCCAGCTTGTTGGCC
>NZ_RSED01000114.1 GCF_003933735.1 Aquabacterium soli
ATCCTCAACAAGGGCAAGGCCGAGATCACCCCGGATTACGCCAGCCACCGCCAGAGCGGCGTGGAGACCTCCATCCGCTTCGCCACCAACGAGACCATCGGCCACATCGGCGCGCTGCTGTCGCTGATGACCCTGTCGCTGGCCATGGGCGGCGTGATCGAGCGTTCCGAGGTGATGAACCTGGCACCCAAGGTGTTCGAGAACCACTGGACGGCCATGGCCTTCCTGGTGGTGGTCAAGGTGCTGCTGGGCATGATCATGGACCCGTTCGGCGCCGTGCTGCTGGTGTCCGGCACGCTGGCC
>NZ_RSED01000115.1 GCF_003933735.1 Aquabacterium soli
GAAGGTTAAGAAGAAGAAGAAGGAAGAAACTGAAGCTCCAGCTCCTGCTCCAGCTGCTGAATCTAGGGCATCATCCAAAAGCTCTTCCAAGAAAGCCAAACGTTCTGGATCCAATGTCTTTTCCATGTTCTCACAGGCTCAAGTTGCCGAGTTCAAGGAAGCTTTCCAACTTATGGATCACGATAAAGACGGTATTATCACTAAGCCCGACTTGAGAGCCACCTTTGACGCCGTTGGTAAACTCAGCACAGAGAAAGAGTTGGACGAAATGTTGAACGAAGCCCCTGGACCAC
>NZ_RSED01000116.1 GCF_003933735.1 Aquabacterium soli
TTTCCATTTGGATATTTAGATTTCAATGTAAGTGTGTCGCCATCTAGATAAGCAGTTGTCTTAATTGTTAGATCGGCACTCAGTTTTTCATCAACTTCTTGGTTCAGAATTAAGTCTGAATGGAAGCCATCATCGTGGATATCTACCGTTATTTTATTTCCATTGTGTTTGAATTCCTGTACTGCTTTGAAATCTTTCACTTTTTCAACGACTTCTTTAGGAGCACCCATTGAAAGTAAGTGGGTTTCGAAATTGTCAGCCCTAACAACTT
>NZ_RSED01000117.1 GCF_003933735.1 Aquabacterium soli
GAGCTCTTCCACTCGTACCAACCGCTGGCTGGCCTGGTCGGCTGGGCCCATGCTTTCCTGCACCTTGCGCGCCTTGGCGGTATCGATCTCCCTCTGCAGGGCCTGCATCCGTTCGACCTGAGCCTGAACCATCGGATTGGAGGCGCCCTTGTCCTCGCGCACCGCCGCATACAGCGGCTGCAGCCCCATGTTCAGTTGCCCCAGCA
>NZ_RSED01000012.1 GCF_003933735.1 Aquabacterium soli
CCGGTTTTGCAGAGTTTCCCTAACGTCTGAAAATACTTTTTTAGAATCAGTTTTCGATGCCCACGCCCATCGAGAGCACGTGGAAGTGGTTGTTGTCCTTGTTGCGCAGCACGTCGTAGCCCGAATAGAACCGGATGAACGGGTTGAATTGGTAGGACAGCCCCAGACCCAGGTAGGGCTTCGTGGCGTACTGATTAACCTGTTCGACGGTGTTGTTCGCCAGGACCACGGTCCCGTTGGTCCGCGTGACAGCCAGACCGAAACGCACGTGCGTGGTCATGACCTGGAAGACCTCGTTGGACCAATCGATGGCCAGCGACACGGCCGAATTGCGCAGCTTCGTGCTGACAGGGTCTGTGGGTGCATAAGTACCCGGGCCCTCGGAAGCCTTGAAGTTGCCCAGGTAGAAATAGGAAACTTCTGCCGCGAGATTGGGAGTGAAGCGATAGCCGCCAAAGATCTTGCCGCCAGCACGAGGATGCTCGCAGACCACGGCGCCATCACACTCATAGCCGGATTCCAGGACCGCCAGGTTGGCAGCGCCGTACACCGTACCAGGCTTGAGCCACTGTGCCTGTGCGCCGGCAGCAGCCATCAGACCTGCCAGGGCAGTGGCGGTATAAACCACGCGTTTGGCAGAAAGAGCGATTCGAGAGGTTTGGAATTTCATGGTGTTGGAAGGCTGCCGGAACTCAGAACACGCTGGCACCATTGAACATGGGCCATCAAGCCGAGAAGTCTGCCACAGCGAAACCTACAATCACATCCTCGGACACCCGCATCTGTTGAGGGTTTACGCTCAATCATGGCCGTTTTCACTGAAGTCACCCACGATCAAGCCCAAGGGCTTTTGACCCGCCTGAACCTGGGCACGCTGCACTCGCTGCAGGGCGCTACCTCGGGCATCGAGAACACCAATTACTTTGTCTCCACAGGGCAAGGCGACTTCGTGCTCACTCTGTTCGAACGCCTCAGCTTCGAGCAACTGCCCTTCTACCTGCACCTCATGCGGCACCTGGCCGAGCGCGGCATTCCCGTGCCGGCCCCGCAACCTGATGCGCAAGGCGAGATCCTTCACCAGCTCAACGGCAAACCGGCCTCGGTGGTGACACGGTTGCCTGGACGCAACCAACTGGCCCCCGGTGTGGGGGATTGCGAACAGGTGGGCGCCATGCTGGCCCGCATGCACCTGGCCGGCCAGAGCTACCCCGGTCAGCAGCCCAACCTGCGCGGTCTGCCGTGGTGGACCGACACGGTGCCCGTGGTGCAGCCCTACATGGACTCAGACCAACAGGCCTTGATCGCCGATGAGCTGGCTTTCCAGCAGGCCCTGGCAAAGCGTCCCGCGTTTCAGGCCCTGCCGCAAGGCCCGATCCACGCCGATCTGTTCCGCGACAACGTGATGTTCGATGGCCCACGGCTCGCGGGCTTCTTCGACTTCTACTTCGCGGGCTGCGACACTTTCGTGTTCGACATCGCTGTGTGCCTGAACGATTGGTGCATCGACCTGGCCACCGGCACGCTGGATGAAGCCCGCGCCCAGGCCTTCGTCGCCGCCTACGACCACCAGCGTGCGCTGAGCCCCGACGAGATCGCCCTGCTGCCCGATGTGCTGCGGGGCGCCGCCCTGCGTTTCTGGACCTCCCGCCTCTGGGATTTCCACCTGCCCCGTGATGCCGCCATGCTGCAACCCCATGACCCGACCCATTTCGAACGCGTGCTGGTGCAGCGCCGTGAACGGCCCTGGCATTACCAGCGCAGCGAGGTAACAGGCGCATGAAGCTGCGTGTCGTGCCCGCCTCCCAGGGCTTCCAATGGGTCAAGAGCGGCATCGCCGTGTGCGCGCGCCAGCCATGGGGCTTCCTGAGCCTGCTGGGCCTGGTGGTCACCGCCACAGTGCTGCTGTCGGCCGTGCCGCTGATCGGGGCCGTGGTCGTCGTGGGCGCGATGCCCATGGTCTGGATGGCCTTCATGCTCGCCTCGCGCCGCGTGCTGTCCGATCGCCGCATCAGCCCGCTGCTGTTCGGTGAACTGCTCAAGGATGCCGAATCACGCAAGCGCTGGCTCAGGCTGGGCGGCTTGTATGCCCTGTCCCTGTTCGTGGTGGTGTCGCTGGGCCTGATGCTGGGCCCGGGCCCCTCGGCGCTCAGCGATGCGCTGGGCGACATCAAACCACCAGACAGCCCGCTGGACAACCCGGTGGTGCTCAACAGCATGCTGTGGTGGGTGGCCTTGGCCCTGCCGGTGTCGCTGGCGTTCTGGCACACCCCGGCCTTGGTGTTCTGGGGACGCGTGCCGGTGCGCAAGGCCTTGTTCTTCAGCGCGGTGGCCAGCTGGCGCAACCTGCTGGCCTTCGCCGTGTATGGCGCCTGCTGGGTGGCACTGCAGGTGGCTGTGGGCGCGGCCGTGCAGGTGCTCAGCCTGGTGATCCCCTCGCCCACCCTGATGACGGTGACGGCCGTGATGGCCAGCCTGTGGGTGCTGGCGGCCTTCTACGCCTCGCTGTATTTTTCGGTGGTGGATTGCTTCGAAGGCCGCGGCACGGCATCGGTCGACGACGAAGAGCCAGGCCCCCCGCTGCCGCCCGAAGCCAGGGACCAGGGCAGGGACCGACAGGACGACCTGCCGGAGTGACCGACCAGGGTCAGTCGGACAAGCGCGTCACGCCGTCCAGCTTGCAGGCATAGATGGCGTTGCGCAAGGCCGCAATGGCCTCGTAGCGCGTGAAGCTGCGACGCCAGGCCAGCACCACCCTGCGTGAGGGCACCGGCTCTTCGAAGGGCACATAGGCGAGATGCGGGTTGATGTCGGCCGGCACACTCAGGCGCGGCACCACGGTGACCCCCATGCCCGAGGCCACCATGTGCTTGATGGTCTCCAGTGACGATCCCTCGAAGCTCTTGCGGATGCCCTCGGCGTTGCTGGAGAACCGCGCATACTCGGGGCACACCTCGAGCACATGGTCACGGAAGCAGTGGCCAGTGCCCAGCAGCAGCATGGTCTCCTGCTTGAGCTCTTCGGCGCTGATGCGTTCACGCTGGGCCAGCGGGTGGCTGCGCGGCAGCGCCACCATGAAGGGCTCTTCGTACAGCGGCGCCATGGCCAGGCCGGCATCGGTGAAAGGCTCGGCCAGGATGGCGCAATCGAGCTCGCCAGCGCGCAGCATTTCCAGCAGGCGCGCAGTGAAATTCTCCTGCAGCATCAGCGGCATCTGCGGCACCTGGTCGATGGCATTGCGCACCAACTCCGGCAGCAGATAGGGACCGATGGTGTAGATCACACCCAGGCGCAAGGGGCCGGCCAACGGGTCCTTGCCGCGCTTGGCGATTTCCTTGATCGAATGGGCCTGCTCCAGCACGGCCTGCGCCTGGCGCACGATCTCCTCGCCCAGGGGCGTCACGGTGATCTCGCTGCTGCCCCGCTCGAAGAGCTTCACATCGAGCTCGTCTTCCAGCTTCTTGACGGCCACCGAGAGTGTGGGCTGCGAGACGAAGCACGCCTCGGCGGCGCGGCCGAAGTGCTTTTCACGCGCGACGGCCACGATGTATCGGAGTTCGGTCAAGGTCATGGCGTGATCTTACGACGCCGCCGGCGAGCGTGCTTCAGGCCTTGAGGTATTCGGCCTTGCCGCCCAGCCAGCGGCGCACGTGCTCTTGTGCGGCATGCGGGTGGCGCTCCAGCATCACCTGGGCGGCCTCGCCCGCCTGGTGCACCAAATCTTCGTCCTGCCCGAAATCAGCGAAGCGCAGCAAGGCGGCACCCGACTGGCGCGAGCCCATGAACTCGCCCGGGCCGCGGATGTCCAGATCACGGCGAGCGATCTCGAAACCGTCGGTGGTCTCGGCCATGGCCTTCAGGCGCGCCTTGCCCTGGTCGGACAGCGGTGCGCTGTACAGCAGCACGCACACGCTGGCCACCGAGCCACGCCCCACCCGGCCGCGCAACTGGTGCAACTGGCTCAGGCCGAAACGCTCGGCGTGCTCGATCACCATCAGGCTGGCGTTGGGCACGTCCACGCCCACCTCGATCACCGTGGTGGCCACCAGCACCTTCAGCTCGCCCGCCGAGAACCTGGCCATCACCTCGGCCTTCTCGGCCGCGGGCAGGCGGCCATGCAGCAGGCCCACGCCCTGGCCCGCCAGCGCACCGCTGAGCTCTTCGTGCGTCTGGGTGACATTGCTCAGGTCCAGTGGCGGGCGGCGCTGTGTCTCGCGGCCCGCGCGCGTGTCGGCGGCTTCATCGGATTCCTGTGTCTCGTCGATCAGGGGGCAGACCCAGTAGACCTGCCGGCCCCGCTCGGCCTCCTCGCGGATGCGCTCGATGACTTCTTCGCGGCGGTTGTCGCTGAAGACCTTGGTGACGATGGGCGTGCGGCCGGGCGGCAACTCGTCGATGGTGCTCACGTCCAGGTCGGCCAGGTAGGTCATGGCCAGGGTGCGCGGGATGGGCGTGGCGCTCATCATCAGGAGGTGGGGCTCCAGGGCCTGGTCTTCCAGCTTGCGGCGCAGTTGCAGGCGCTGCGCCACGCCGAAACGGTGCTGCTCGTCGATCAAGGCCAGCCCGAGGCGCGCAAATTCCACCTGATCCTGGATGACGGCGTGGGTACCCACCACCAGCTGGGCCTGACCACTGGCCACCAGGGCCAGTTGCTCGCGCTTGGCCTTGCTCTTGAGGCTGCCCGTCAGCCAGGCCACGGTGATGCCCAGGGGCTCCAGCCAGCTCACCAGCTTGCGCAGGTGCTGCTCGGCCAGGATCTCGGTGGGGGCCATCAGGGCGCACTGCCAGCCTGCATCAATGGCCACGGCGGCGGCGAGCGCGGCCACCACGGTCTTGCCCGAGCCCACGTCGCCCTGCAGCAGGCGGTGCATGGGCATGGGGCGGGCGATGTCGGCCGCGATCTCTTCGGTGACACGGCGCTGCGCCGTTGTCAGCTGGAAGGGCAGCACGGCCAGCAGGCGCTCGTGCAAGCCGCCCGGCTGGCCGACCAGGGCCGGCGCCTTCAAGTGCGCCCGCTCCATGCGGGCCTGCCGCTGCGATACCTGCTGGGCCACCAGCTCTTCGAACTTCAGGCGCATCCAGGCGGGGTGGCTGTGGTCTTCCAGCGTGAACGTGGACACCTCCGGGCTGGGGTGGTGCAGAAAGCGCAGCGATTCGCGCAGGCTGGGCCACCCAGGCGGCACGACCTCAGGAGGCAGCACCTCGAACAGCGGTGCGCGGGCCAGGCCGGCGGCCACGGCCTTGCGCAGGTAGGCCTGGGGCAGGCCGGCCGTGGTGGGGTAGACCGGCGTGAGCGATGCCGCCAGAGGGGTGTCCTCTTGCACCACCTTCACGGTGGGGTGCACCATTTCCCGGCCGAAGAAGCCATGGCGCGCCTCGCCCCGCACCCGCAGGCGCACGCCAGGCGCCCAGGCCTTCTGCTGCGAGGCGTAAAAGTTGATGAAGCGCAGCAAGAGCACCGCGCCATGGTCATCCAACTTGACGATGAGCTGGCGGCGCTGGCGCAGGTCCACCCGGCATTCGCGCACGATGCCCTCGACCTGGGCGGTGTCGCCATCGCGCAGGTCCATCACCCGGGTCAGGCGGGTCTCGTCCTCGTAGCGCAGCGGCAGGTGCAGGGCCAGGTCGATGTCGCGCTCCAGGCCCAGCTTGAGCATGGCCTTGGCAGGGATGGACAGCGTGGAAGGGCTCTTGTCGGGCACGCGGGCGGGAACGAAATCAGGGCGATGCGGGCATTGTGCCCCGCCGCGCCCGAGGCTTTCCGCGATGCGGTGACTGCCCACCCCTCAGGGCGTGCCCAATGAGCGACAATACGCGTTTCGCGCCAGTGCGCCTCCTGCGCCCTGTGCATTGCTCTTCAGCCGTTTTCTCGGCATTGGCACGGGGCCCGTCCGCCCCTCAATCCGCATGACCTCTCCTGCCCCGCGCACCTTCACCCTCGGCGATTTCGATTTCCACCTGCCCGAGGAGTTGATCGCCCAGGCTCCCGCCACCGAGCGCACCGCCTCCCGCCTGCTCGATGGCCTGGGGCCCACCCCCACCGACCGCATCTTCAAGGATCTGCCCTCGCTGCTGCGCGCCGGGGATCTGCTCGTCTTCAACAACACCCGTGTCATCAAGGCCCGCCTGTTCGGCGCCAAGGCCACCGGTGGCGCGGTCGAGGCGCTGGTGGAGCGCGTGCTGCCTGGCCACGAAGTACTGGCCCACCTGCGCGCCAGCAAGTCGCCCAAGCCCGGTGCCACCGTGCGCTTCGCCGATGCTTTCGATGCCGAGGTGCTGGGGCGCGGCGGCCCTGATGACGGCCTGTTCCACCTGCGCTTTCCTTCTGATCCCCTGCCACTGCTGGACGCGCACGGGCATGTGCCCCTGCCGCCCTACATCACGCATGAAGACACGGCCGAGGACGAGCGACGCTACCAGACCGTGTTCGCCCGCAAGCCCGGTGCCGTGGCGGCCCCCACCGCCGCCCTGCACTTCGACGAGGCCTTGCTGCAGGCGCTGGCCGAGCGCGGCATCCAGCGCGCCGAGGTGACCTTGCACGTGGGCGCCGGCACCTTCCAGCCCGTGCGCACCGACAACCTGGCCGAGCACAAGATGCACAGCGAGTGGTTCGAGGTGCCCGAGGCCACCGCCCAGGCCATCGAGCGCACCCGCGCTGCCGGCGGGCGCATCGTCTCGGTCGGCACGACCACGCTGCGCGCACTGGAATCAGCCGCGCTCAACGCCTCGCCTGGCCACATCCTGCGGGCCGGCAGCCGCGACACCGACATCTTCATCACCCCTGGGTTCGACCTCAAGGTGGTGGATGTGCTGATCACCAACTTCCACCTGCCCAAGAGCACCTTGCTGATGCTGGTCAGCGCGCTGGCCGGCTACGAGCACATCCAGGCGCTTTACCGCCATGCCATCGAGCAGCGCTACCGCTTCTTCAGCTATGGCGATGCCATGCTGATCCAGCGCACCGCACGCTGAGCGCCCTGCCCCACGCAGCACCTGACGACTCCCGAGAGAAACACCCGCCATGCTCACATTCGACCTGCTCAAGACCGAAGGCCACGCCCGCCGCGGCCGCCTCACGCTGAACCACGGCGTGGTCGAGACCCCCATCTTCATGCCCGTGGGCACGTACGGCACCGTCAAGGGCGTGATGCCGCGGTCGCTGGAAGAAATGGGCGCGCAGATCATCCTGGGCAACACCTTCCACTTGTGGATGCGCCCGGGGCTGGACGTGATGCAGCAGTTCGGCGGCCTGCACAAGTTCGAGGCCTGGAACAAGCCGATCCTGACGGACTCGGGCGGCTTCCAGGTGTGGTCGCTGGGTGACATGCGCAAGATCAGCGAGGAAGGCGTGCGCTTCGCCTCGCCCGTCAATGGCGACAAGCTGTTCCTCACACCCGAGATCAGCATGCAGATCCAGACCATTCTGAACTCGGACATCGTCATGCAGTTCGACGAATGCACACCCTACTGGAAGGGCGACAAGTCGCTCGGCCACATCACCACCGAAAAGGAAGCGCGCCAGTCGATGGAGCTCAGCCTGCGCTGGGCCAGGCGCTGCATCACCGAGTTCACCAAGCTGCAGAACCCGAACGCGCTGTTCGGCATCGTGCAGGGCGGCATGTTCGAGCACCTGCGTGAAGAGTCATTGGCCGGCCTGGTCGAGCTGGACCTGCCCGGCTACGCCATCGGCGGCGTGAGCGTGGGCGAGCCCAAGGACGAGATGATGCGCGTGATGGACTTCATCAGCCCCAAGCTGCCGGCCCACAAGCCGCGCTACCTGATGGGCGTGGGCACGCCCGAAGACCTGGTGGCTGGCGTGGCCGCAGGCGTGGACATGTTCGACTGCGTGATGCCCACCCGCAATGCGCGCAACGGCCACTTGTTCACCCGCTTCGGTGACCTGCGCCTGCGCAACGCCCGCAACAAGACGGACGAGCGCCCCATCGACGAGACCTGCAGCTGCTACACCTGTTCCCACTTCAGCCGTGCCTACCTGCACCACCTGGACCGCTGCGGCGAGATGCTGGGCCCGATGCTGACCACCGTGCACAACCTGCACTACTACCTGAACCTGATGACCGAGGTGCGCCAGTCGCTGGACGAAGGCCGCTTCGGCGAGTTCCGCCAGCAGTTCGCCGCAGACCGCGCACGCGGGGTGTGAGGCCCGGGCCTGGCGTCAAAGCCGGCCCAACCCCTGCATGGTCACCAGAAATCCCAGTTGCCCAGCAGCACCACCCAGATGCCCAGCACGCCATTGGTGACGGCGTGCGCCACGATGGGCGCCCACAGCTTGCCCGTGCGGCGGTACAGCCAGGCGTAGGCCAGGCCCGCCAGGATGGCGGCGAACCACAGCGTGTGCACCAGCATGAACACGCCCGTGGACAGCACGATGGCCTTGAGCGTGACCGTCTTCGGATCGACCGTCTCGAACTCGGGCTTGTCGATCCAGCGCATCAGGAACGAGCGCCAGAACAACTCTTCCATCACCGGCACCAGCAAGGCGGCGCCGATCCAGCGCACCACGATCAGCGGCCACATCAAATCGCCGTTGCCATCGACCGGCTTGAAGTTCACCTTGTCATCGGTGCTCATCATCAGCCAGGGGTGGTCCAGGTTGATCCACAGGGCGAACACCACCACGCCCACCACGATCGACAGGGCCAGCTCCGACAGCGTCAGCCCCGTGCCCTTGTGCAGCTCGGCGTACTGACGCCAGAAGAAGGCCAGCGAGGCGCCCACCACCAGCACGGTGATGCCGTAGACCCAGCGCGGATCAATGGGTGAGCTGCCGTCCGTGGGCAAAGCGCCACGCAGCATCAGCAGGGCCATGAACAGGAAGAAGGGCAGGCAGCGGGCCAGCGTGGCCGGGGTCATGAAGCGTTCCATGAGCGGCTTTCTACCATGCGGCCGGCGACGGCCATGTGCGGGGTGCCCCCCAGCTTCAGGGATCAGGCCGGCGTCAAGCGGAACGCTGCCCTGCCCCGGACAGCCAGACCAGCAGCATCACCGTGGTGTGCAGCCCCACCACCGTCGCCAAGGTGGCAGCCGCCCCCAGGCCCACCGCATCCAGCCCCCAGACCAGGGCCGACGACGCCAGGATGAAGCCGGCATTGAGGATGTTGTTGGCCGCCACCACCCTCGCCCGGTGCGTGGGCGCGGCCCGGCCCTGCATCTGGGCGTACAGCGGCACGCTGAACCAGCCCAGGCTGCAGGCCATGGCGACCAGATCGATCATCAATCGGGCATGGCCGGTATCGGCCAGAAAGGCGAGAACGCTCAGGCGATGGGGACCGGCGCCCCGAGAAGCGATCTGATCCAGGCTCCAGGCCAGATCGGCACCGAACACCGCCATGCCGATGGCGCCCAGCGCCACCAGCGCCCCAGGCGTGCGCAAGAGGCGCGCCAGGCGCTCGCAACTCAGCGCCCCCAGGCCGATGCCCACCGAGGTGAGCACCAGCAGCAGCGAGGCCACCGAGGGGTCGGCCTGCAGCACCCCATGGGTCACCACCGGGAACAGCGTCAGGCAGGTGGCCCCGAAGAACCACATCCACGAGATGCCCAGCACCGGCATCCACGGCCCGGGGCCTGAGCCGTGCGGGGCCAGCGAGCGCCACAACCCCGTCTCATTCACTGCGGCCATGGACGCCTGTGCCACCGGCGTCGGCGGTACCTGAAGCGACAAGGCCCAACCCGCCAGCGCCAGGACCAACAGCCCGGCCGGCAGCCAGGGCAGCGCATCGCCGGACGACATCAGCGCACCGCCGGCCAAGGTGCCCAGCAGGATGGCCATGAACAGCCCCATCTCCAGCAGCCCGTTGCCGCCCAGCAGCTCTTGCGGGCCCAGGTGCTGCGGCACATAGGCGTACTTCAAGGTGGAGAACCAGGTCACGTGCATGCCCGACAGCACCAGGCAGCCCAGCAGGCCCCAGGCATGCCCGGCCAGCCATGCGCCCGCGGCCAGCACCATCATCAGCACCTCCAGCGCCTTGCCCCAGCGGATCAGCCGGTCCAGGGGCAGGCGATCGGCCAGACGCCCGACCATGGCCGACATCAGCAGCGACGGGATGATGAACAAGGCGCCGGTGAGTGGTCCCACCACACCGGCCGTGAGCCAGGCGGGTTGTGCGGTGCTGCCCGCCTGGTAGACCAGCAGCAGCGTGACCGCGAACTTCAGCAGGTTGTCGTTGACCGACCCGAGAAACACCGCCCAGAAAAAAGGCGCGTAGCGGCGCTCACCCAGCAGATGGAACTGGTGCGGCGCCTGCTCATTCACTGGAGGCGCCTTCGCGCTTGGGAGTGGCCAGGCACGCTCATGGCGCCGGCTCGGCCAGCAGCTTGCGCACTTCGTCCTGCAAACGTTCAGGCGTCACATCCGACGCGGCGATGGGCGCTCCCACCACCAGGCCGACATGGTTGAGGATGCCGCGCCGGAAAGGACGCGACATGGCCGCACCGTCGATGCGTGAGAAGTACGAGCCCCACAGGTTGTGCAGCGCCGATGGGATCACCGGCACCTGATCGTGGCCTTCGATGATCTTCATGATGCCGCCCTTGAAGGGTTGCAGCTGGCCATCCCTGGTGATGGCGCCTTCCGGGAACAGGCACAGCAGATCACCGTTGGCCAGCACCTCGCGCGCCCGCACGAAGGCCTGCTCGTAGGCCTCGGGGTCTTCCTTCTGCGGCGCGATGGGAATGGCCTTGCACAGCCGGAAGAACCAGCCCAGGGCCGGGTTCTTGAAGATGCGGTGGTCCATCAGGAACACCATGGGCCGCGGGCTGATGACTCCCAGGATCACGGCATCGACGAAGCTGACGTGGTTGCACACCAAGATGGCAGCGCCATCGGTGGGCAGGTGCTCATCGCCACGCACGCGCAGGCGGTACACGAAACGCGTCACCACCAGCATCACCAGGCGGATGATGTACTCGGGCATCAGCCAGAACACATAACCCACCACGACCACGTTGAGCAAGGCCGTGGCACCGAACACCTGCGGGATCGTGAAACCCGCGCCCAGCATGGCACCCGCGGCCAGGGCACTCACGATCATGAACAGCGCGTTGAGGATGTTGTTGGCTGCGATGATGCGGGCACGGTGGCTGGGCCGGGCACGCAACTGGATCAGCGCGTACATGGGCACGCTGTACAGTCCGGCACTGAAGGCCAGCAGGGCCAGATCGGCCATCACGCGCCAGTGCGCCGGCTGATGGATGAACTCGGACACGGTGTACAGCGTTGCCACGCCAGCATGCGACAGCCCGCGGCTGGCGAAGTACAGATCCAGCGCGAACACGCTCATGCCCACGGCGCCGATGGGCACCAGGCCGATCTCCACGCTGCGGTGCGACAAGGTCTCGCACAGCAGCGACCCGATCGCGATGCCGATGGAGAACACCACCAACAGCAGCGAGGCCACATGCGCATCGCCCCCCAGCACATCGCGCGCGAAGGATGGGAACTGCGACAGGAACACCGCGCCGAAGAACCACATCCACGAGATGCCCAGCAGCGAACGGAACACGCTGGGGTACTCGCTGGCCAGCTTGAGGTTGCGCCAGGTTTCAGTGACGGGGTTCCAGTTCAGGCGCAGGCCGGGCTCGGACGAGGGCGAATCAGGGATGCGCAGCGACACCAGCCAGCCCAGCACCGCCACGCTCACGCAGGCCAGGGCCGCCCACTTGGCGCCGGGTGCACCCAGGCCCATGATCAGGCCCCCACCCACGTTGCCCAGCAGGATGGACACGAAGGTGCCCATCTCGACCATGCCGTTGCCCCCGGTCAGCTCGCGCGGGCTGAGGTGCTGCGGCAGGTAGGCGTACTTGACGGGGCCGAAGAAGGTGGAGTGCAGACCCATCAGGGCCACACAGCACAGCAACGTGACCACGTTCTGCGTCAGGAAGCCCCAGGCGGCCAGCCCCATGATGGCCACCTCCAGCAGCTTGATGGACCGCATGATGCGGGCCTTGTCGTACTTGTCGGCCCATTGGCCCGCCGTGGCCGAGAACAGCAGAAACGGCAGGATGAACAGCGCTCCGATCACCAGGCCGGCCATCTTGGGCTCCAGCCACGACACGTGCAACTGGTAGGTCACCAGCACCGTGAAGGCGAACTTGAACAGGTTGTCGTTGCCCGCGCCCAGGAACTGGGTCCAGAAGAAGGGGCCGAAGCGCCGCTGGCCCAGCAGGGCGAACTGGTTGCCGGGCGGCGGGTTGGCTGCGGCATCAGGGGCCGGATAAGGCGTGCTTGCTGCTTCACTCACGGAATGGTTCCTCTCCTGTGGGCCATGGACCTGCATTGAACACCAAAACCCCGCCCTTCCCTTCATCGAATCACCAAGGTTTCTCCACCCAGTGCCGATCGTTGCAACCACGCGAACACCGAGTCGACGGTGACGGTGCGGATACGCCCCGTGAAACGGAGCTCGGGCGGGTGGTCGTCGAAGCTGACATTGGCCCGGGTCATGCGCCCGCCCAGCCGCTTCAACGCCGACAGGTGGATCTCGGCGGGCTGATAGCCGGCTTGCTGCAACCAGCGCTGCGCCCCACCCCGGTCGACCACGCTCGCATCCATGCTGGCAGCCAGCACTTCGATGGTCCACAGGTTGCTCTGCTGGTAACGCTGGGCCCACGGGTAGGCCAGCATGCTGTATCGCCGGGTGTGAAGGGGCACGGTGAGCACCGCTCCCTTCAGCCGCGGCAGCAGGCGCGCCTGCACCTCGGGCCGAGGCACCACCATGGCGGCCACGTACTCGTGCGGCGCATCCAGGAAGAAATCGCCCAGGCCCTCTCGGTAGATGGCTGAGCGGTCGGTGCCGCACTGGTTGAGCTTGTGCAGCACGCGCCAGGTGCCGCCGTCCTTGTAGGCCCAGCCCATGTGCGAGTAGCGGATGCGGTACTGGCCCAGGTCCTGCCCCGCCCTGGCCAGGGCCACCACGGTGGCGCCCGTGGCATCGAGGGCCTGCAGGGTGCGCTCGGCCAGGCCCAGGCCCAGCGTGATGGACGCGACCGTGGGCGGGGTGGTCTCACAGGGGCGCCCGGCCCAGGCGGGCATCCCAAGGGCGGAGGCCAGCAAGCCCGCGGCCAACGAGCGGCGCAGCCATGTCGAATGGATCATGATGCGCCGCCTTCAGTCGATCACGCGTTCATGGTGCAGCAGCGCCTTGCCCAGGGTGTTGGGCACGAAGGCCAGCACCTGGCCGGCGGCCGAGAGCACCACCCCTGCGCCCACCGCGCTGACGGTCACCACCGTGCCTGCAGCCACGGATGCCGCGCCAGCCGCCTTGCCTAGCACCTTGATCACCACGCGGGCGCCGTCACTGGCGCGTTGCAGCACCCACACCGTGCCTTCGGCCAAGGTTTCCACCGCCACCACGGTGAGCACCACGCCGGCCGACAGCACCATGGAAGGCGCAACCACGGACACGGCCACCGGCACGGCCGAGAGCGCACTCGCTTCAGACGGCGCATCGGCCTGGGCCCGGATCGGCGCCAGTGCCACGGCCAAGGCCAGACAGAACGCACCACTGGCACGCTGCAGGCCCCAAAAGCCGCGATTCATCACTCGCTCGCTCATGGGTTTCTCCTTCATTGTTGGGCCGACAAACGCTCTGGCACCGGCATGCGCTCGGCACGGCGGACATCGTGGGCGTCGCGCAGCATCTTGGCGAGCGTGAAGGCCGACGAGATCAGGAACAGCCAGCACACCATCAGGTAGGCCTTGTAGGCCGGCGCCACCGACATCTGCCACAGGCCCCACCCCGTCAGGGCCACGGCCATGCCGAAGCCGCTCCACACCACCAGCGACCACATCGGCGTTTCATCCAGGCGCGCCGCCTTGTCGCGCACGAACTTGGACAGCACGAATACCGCCGACAGGCAGAACACATAGCCCATCACCATGAACGCCTGCTCCAGCGGCGTGACCGGCAGCCAGGCCAGGCCTGTGCCGCACAGGCAGGCGGCGATGGAGAAAGAGATCCACACCTGGGCTTTCCAGGCGGAGGTGTCACGGAGAACTGGGCTGGGCGTCATGTGGTGCCTCGGCTGTTGAACATGGGCGCATTGTGTGAAGACGCCCCATCAGGGTCAACGAGACAATACGAAGTTGATCAACTTGCGCTTTGAAGTATCATTTTTCGATACTTCAAGGCACCTCCATGGGCACCAGCCTGGACCTCGTCACCGCACTCAAGGCCGAGCTGAAGCACAGCGGCCTCACCTACGCCGACCTGGCCACACGGCTGGGCATGGCCGAATCGAGCATCAAGCGCATCTTTGCCAAGGGCGACATGCCCCTGTCACGCATCGACGAGATCTGCCGCGTACTCAAGCTGGATTTCGCAGAGCTGGCGCGCCGCGTGGCCGATGCGCAGCCGTTGCGGCGTGAGCTCACCCTCGCGCAGGAAAAGGCCGTGGTGGCCGACCGAAAGTTGCTGCTGATGGCCATCTGCTGCCTGAGCCAATGGACCTTCGAGCAGATCGTGGCCACCTACGAGATCAGCGAACCCGAATGCATCCGCTACTTCACCCGGCTGGACAAACTGGGCATCATCGAGCTGCGGCCCCTGAACCGCTACCGCCTCAATGTCAGCAAGACCTTCCGCTGGCGGCCTCATGGTCCGGTGATGCAGTTCTTCCGCGAGCAGGTGGTTGACGAGTACTTTGCCGGGGGCTTCGACGGGGAAGACGAACTGCTGCTGTTGGTGCACGGCTCGCTGGGGCCCGGCCTCAGCAAGGCCTTTGCCGAACGGCTGCAGCGCGTGGCGGAAGATTTCTCGCTGCAGCACCTGTCGGACCAGCGCCTGCCGATGAAGCAGCGCAAGCCCTATACCCTGGTGGTGGGGCTGCGATCCTGGTGGTTCCAGGCCTTCGTGGACTTGTGGCGCGAGTGGGACGGGCCGGACGGCCATGCAGGGGCCCGCGCCAAAGACAGCCTCAAGGCTTCTTGAGCCGGCCCAGCACCTCGTCGGTGTCCTCGCCCAACAAGGGGCCGCGCCGCGTGATGCCGCCCGGTGTGCGCGACAGCTTGGGGATGATGCCAGGCACCTCCACCGTGAGGCCATCGTGCGTGGTCACGGGCAGCACCATCTCGCGGGCGCGGTAGTGCGGGTCTTCGGCGATGTCCTTGGCCGAGTAGATGCGGCCCACCGGCACGCTGACGGCGTTGAGCGTGTCCACCACCTCGGCCACGGGGCGCGCCGAGGTCCATGCCCCGATGGCCTCGTCGATCTCGGCCACACGGGCCACCCGCCCCGGGTTGGCGGCCAGGTCTGGGTCTTGCGCCATGTCGGCGCGGCCGATGGCCTGCATCAGGCGCTTGAAGATCGAATCCCCATTGCCACCGATCACCACCATGCCATCGGCACAGGGGTAGGCGTTGCTGGGCGCGATGCCTGGCAAGGCCGATCCGGCTGGCTGACGCACGGCACCGAAGGCACTGAACTCGGGCAACAGGCTTTCCATGCAGTTGAAGACGGCCTCGTACAGGGCCACATCCACCACCTGGCCGCGCCCCCGCGGCGCATCAGGGGTGATGCTGGCGTGCCGGGCCTGCAAGGCCATCAGGATGCCGATCACCCCATGCAGGCCCGCCAGCGTGTCGCCCAGGCTGACACCGGCGCGCACGGGCGTGCGGCCCGGTTCGGCGTTGAGGTAGCGCATGCCGCCCATGGCCTCGGCCACGACGGCAAAGCCAGGGCGCTCACGGTAGGGACCTGTCTGTCCGTAGCCGCTGATGCGCAGCATGATCAGGCCGGGGTTGGTGCGGCTGAGCTCGTCATAGCCCAGGCCCCACTTTTCCATGGTGCCGGGCTTGAAGTTCTCGATCAGCGCATCGGCTTCGTCGATGAGCTGGCGCACGGTGTCTCGGCCTTCAGGTGAGCGCAGATCCAGCACCACGCTTTTCTTGTTGCGGCTCTGAACCTGCCACCACACGCTCAGGCCGTTGTGCAGCATGCGCCATTGGCGCAGCGGGTCGCCACCGCCCTGCCCGGCTTCATCGGCCGGAGGTTCGATCTTGATGACCTCGGCCCCGAAATCGGCCAGGGTCTTGCCGGCGAAGGGGCCGGCGATCAGTTGGCCGAGTTCGAGAACTTTGAGGCCGGCCAGAGGGCCGCCGGCCGGCGTGACAGCAGTGTTCGACATGGCAATCAGCAGACAGAGCGTGGACGGGTGGCATTGTCGCGCCATCCGCCACGGTGCTCCGCCCGCCGACAGCGGACAGGCGTCAGAACTCGATCTGCCCGGAAATGGCCAAGGAGCGAGGCGCGCCCGTCGAGTTCGCCGTCAGCCAGTAGCTCTTGTTCGTGACGTTGTTGATGTTGAGCCGCAGCGTCAGCGGCAGGTTGATCAGCTTGGTCTTGTAGCGCGCGCCGATGTCCGCCGTGGTGAAGTCAGGGATCCCGTCGGTGTTGAGCGGATCGACCGACTGCTTGCCGGTGTAGTAGAGGCCGCCCGTGAGGGTCAGGCCGGCCACCGCGGGCAAATCGTATTCGGCATACACCTTGGCAAATTTCTCGGCCACGTTGGCCGGAGTCTTGCCTTCCAGTGCAGGCGTCTGCCGGTTGCGGGTGACTTCGGCGTTCATGATGGTCACACCACCAACGACCGTCAGGCCAGGCAGCACGCGGCCGGTGCTGGTCAACTCCACGCCTGTGTGCACCTGGCGGCCATCCTGCACGAAGGTGTAGGGGCCTGTGTTGCCCGCTCGTTCGTAGTATTGCAGGCCCTTGTCGATCTGGAAGACCGCTGCCGTGAGCAGCGCCCCACCGACGGTGGCTTTCACGCCCAGTTCGATCTGCTGGCTTTCAAGCGGCGGCTTGATCTCGTCCGGGTTGGTGACGGGTTGGCCGCTGTAGGTTTTTGCTGCCGTGCCGCCCTTTTCCATGCTCTCGATGTAGCTGCCATACACCGTCACGTTGGGCACCGGCTTGAACAGCAGGGAAGCGCTCGGCGTGACCCGTGTTTCGTCATAGACCGAGGTGGTCGCACCGAACGCCTTGTCATAGATGGTCGACTGGGTCAGGCCCAGCAATGCGCTCCATCGGTCACCGAACTCGATGTCGTTGCCCACCACGAGGTTGCTGTTGTGCGTGCGGGCCGCCACATACTTGGCACCTGCGACGGGCAAGGGACGCGTCGTCAGGTAGATGGGCGACGACAGATTGAATGCTCCGGAGATGGCGGTGCCCCAACCTCCGGTTCCGGATGAACTGCGGTAGTTGGTCCGCTCGTCGATGTCACCGAAGAATCCTGCGGTGACCTTGTGACGCACGCTGCCCGTGTTGAAGCGCACATCGGCCAGCGCGTACATCGCCTGGTTCGTGATGTCCGGGTACTCCCAGTTGCTGATCTGGACGGTGTAGGCGCCGCGTGAAGAAGAGAATGTGTTGTTGACCGCGCCCAGGGCTGAGTCGCTCTTGCGGCGTGCCACGCCGGCACGGATGCCGAGCACCTCGCTCACGTCCCACTGCAGGCGCGCTGCGGCATGCGCCTGGTTGGTCTCTGTGTAAGTGAAAGGCTGTCCCCAGTAGCTGCCGACATCAGGCGCACCGGGATACTTCACGGCGCTGCTGGCCACCGACCAGTAGGGGTTCGTGCCGTCCATGCGGTAATGGCTGTACGAGGCATCGAACTGCACCTTCAGGCGCTGGCTGATGTTCCAGTCCACGGCGCCAGACACCAGTTGACGGCTGATGGACTGGTGATCGGTGGCGGTGCCCCCATCCTGGGCCACCACATTGAGTCGCGCAGCCACGCGGCCTTGCTCGTCGATGGGCACATTGAAATCGCCGTGCACATAGGCACTGCTGCCTTCCGCGATGCCCACCGTGACACGATTGAAGCGGTCAGCCGACGGACGCTTGAGGACATAGTTGAGGGTTCCGCCCACATTGCCAGGCCCGTACAGAAAGCCCGACAGGCCCGTCAGCACCTCGACACGCTCCTTGTCCTCCATGTCGACACTGATCATGTTGGCATTGGGCTGGCCATCGATGCGCTTGTTCGAGCCGACGCTGAAGCCGCGCATCGTCACTCCCGAAAAGAAACGCGATTGCGGGTTGTTCAACTGGATCACCGGATTGATCTTGATGACATCGTCCGGCTTGGTCGCCTGCACGTTCTCAATCAGTTCGCGCGAAATGACGTTGATGGAAAACGGCGTGTCCTGTAGTGACTTGGCGCCCAGCGCCCCCACTTGCGATGCCGTGCTGCTGCGGTATCCCCGCCCGGCATCACCCTCCGGCTTTTCCCGGCTGGCAAGCACACGCACCTCCGGAAGGCTTTCGCTGCTGCCACCAGCCGACGCTGCCAGCGCCGCGGCCTCCTGCGCCCAGGAAGGCAAGGCCGCCGCACACGCCAGAACAGCCATGGCAACGGGGTTGAGGCGAGAGAGAAATGAAGACTGCTGCATGACTTGACCCAATCAAAAATGCACAAATATGGGGATAAAGGACACAACGGGCGCGAAAAAAGCGGCTGAGGCCGCTTTGGGGGAGTGGGTGGAGAGCGGCTGCAGCAACCGCTCTCCGGAAACCGTCAGGGCTTGGCGGGCTCCGGATCCGTCACGAAACCGATCTTGGTCAGCCCGGCCTTGGAGGCGTCGGCCAGCGTCTCGGCCACCGCCTTGTAGGCCGTGGCCTGGTCGGCGCGCAGGTGGATCTCGGGTTGCTGAGGCAGCTTGCCCTGCTCCATCAGGCGCATGGCCAACTCGTCGCGGGTGAGCGCTTCCTGGTTCCAGTAGCGCACGCCGTCGGCGTCGATCGACAGGTCGATCTTCTCCGACTTGGCCGAGATCACCTGGGCACTTGCCTTGGGCAGGTCCAGCTTGATCGAGTGGCTCAGCAACGGTGCCGCCACGATGAAGATCACCAGCAGCACCAGCATCACGTCGATGAGCGGCACCATGTTGATCTCGGCCAGCGGCGCGCCGCTGCCCTTGTTGTCAAAGCTTGCGAAAGCCATGGGTCACCTCGGCGAGGCTCAGGCCGAAGCCTGGGGGTTGATGGGGCGCACCGACGCGGCGCTGCGCGGCGCTTCGGTCGTGGTGGTCTTGAGGGTCTGGCCGGTGCTCAGGAAGGTGAACAGCTCGAACGCGAAGGCGTCCAGGCGGGCCGACCACACGCGGTTGCTGCGCGTGAGCCAGTTGTAGGCCATCACGGCCGGGATGGCGACCGCCAGGCCCAGGCCGGTCATGATCAGCGCCTCGCCCACCGGGCCGGCCACCTTGTCCAGCGTGCCGGCGCCCGTGGCACCGATGGCCAGCAAGGCATGATAGACGCCCCACACCGTGCCGAACAGGCCGACGAAGGGGGCGGTGGCACCGATGGTGGCCAGCACGGTCAGGCCGCTTTCCAGGCGCATGGTTTCTTCGTCCAGCACCTTCTTGATGGTGCGGGTCAGGAAGTCCTGGCCAGAGCCTGCTTCTTCCAGCTTGGCGGCGCCATAGCGTGCGTGGTGGGTCTGTGCGTGCATGGCATGCGAGGTCAGGTGCGCGAAGGGCTCCTGTACGCCATGGGTGGCGATCTCATGCTGCACGGCCTCGAGCGAGGTGGCGTTCCAGAAGAAGTCGAGGAAGCTCTTGCTGCGGCGCTGGCGCAGGACCAGGGCCACGCCCTTGATCACGATCAGGGCCCAGGAGATCAGGGACATGATCACCAGGATCGCGAACAGCGTCTGGCCGACGGCGTCGCTCTGTGCGATGAAGTGGCCGAAGCCGGGCGTGGGCGCTGAAGGCACGGTGGTATGCGCCACGGCCAATGCGGCGGCGTCAGGGGTGGATGTCACGGTGTCAGTCATGGTGATCGATCAATCTTGGAGGTCGAAAGTGAGGGAGGCGGGAGCCCATACCGCGCGCGGCACACCTCCCTCCATGTACGGTTTCATGCGGGCCAGCTTCATGGCGGCCACGGCGGCCTTGTCCAGCCGGTCATAGCCCGAGGATTGGGTGACCTGGACCTCGACGGGGCGGCCACTCTCGTCGACCAGCACCTTCAAGCGCACGACACCGGATTCCCCCAGGCGGCGAGAAGCCTCCGGGAACTTCGGTGCAGGCTGGATCAGGTAAGCCACAGCCGAGGCGGCCAGTTGCTTGGGCTGGGGCGGCGTGGCCGGCGCAGGCGCAGCGGCGACCGGAGCGGGCGGCGCCTCCACCGGCGCAGGCGGCGGCGCCTCCACGATCGGCTGCTTGACCGGCTCAGGCTCGGCCTGGATCTGGTTCTCGCTGGGTGCGTGGCTGCTGAGCATCCGCGGCTTGGGCTTGACCGGCTCGGGGGGCTGGATCTGCTTGGGCTTGGGCGGCTCCGGCTCAGGCTTGGGTGGCGCCGGGGGGGCCTGCATCGGGGCGATCAGGTCGACCGTGATCGGTGATGACTCGGCCTGCATCTCGACCGTGGGCGTGCTGAACAGGATCAGCGCGCCCACCGCCACGTGGGCAGCCACGGCGGCGCCGCCCAGGGCCCAGCGCTGCGACACCGTCAGATCGGTGGGACTGGCTGTCAGGAAAGTCGCCTTCGGAAGGTCTGAAGGCCAGGGGGCTGTCGCTTGCATAGCCTTCTAGTGTAGCCCTTTGGTAACTGAGAATCAATCCTATTATCGCGGACAAGGCCTTTGGTGCCCGGCGTCTTGATGCCAGTCAAGGTAGCATCACGGGTTATCTGACCGGTGCCAGCGTTCGTCTGCAGGCGCCTAGAAGAACGGATCCACCATGAGCAGTCACAACCTTCGCGCCATCGACCCGACCACCGCGCCGGCCGATGCCACCGCCACCCCCCCCCTGCAAGTGGGGGGCGATGAAGGCGTGCCTGTCTCGGTGAAGATCCGCGAGCGCCTCAAGCAGGCCCAGCGGCGCTTCCATGCCAACGACAACATCGCCGAGTTCATCGAGCCCGGCGAACTGGAAAAGCTGCTTGACGAGGTGCAGGGCAAGATGAGCGATGTGCTGTCCAGCCTGGTGATCGACACCGACAGCGACCACAACACGCAGGACACTGCCCGGCGCGTGGCCAAGATGTACCTGAACGAGATCTTCAAGGGCCGCTACCACGCCGCCCCGCCGGTCACCGAGTTCCCTAATGCCGAGCGCCTCAACGAGCTGATGATCGTCGGGCCCATCACCGTGCGCAGCGCCTGCTCGCACCACCTGTGCCCCATCATTGGCCGCGTGTGGGTGGGCGTGATGCCCAACGAGCACTCCAACCTGATCGGCCTGTCCAAGTACGCCCGCCTGATCGACTGGATCATGAGCCGCCCGCAGATCCAGGAGGAAGCCGTCACCCAGGTGGCCGAGCTGCTGCAGTCGCGCATGCAGCCCGATGGCCTGGCCGTGGTGATGGAAGCCGATCACTTCTGCATGCACTGGCGCGGGGTCAAGGACATGGACTCCAAGATGATCAACAGCGTCATGCGCGGCTCCTTCCTGAAGGACGCCAACCTGCGCCGCGAGTTCCTGGCCCTGGTCAACCACAAGAAGGGGTAAGCCATGCTCGTTCGACTGCTGTACGCCAGCCGCGCCGCCGAGCCGCTGGTGCCCGACACGATCGAGGCCATCCTGGCTTCTTCGCGCCGGCGCAACCCGGCACTGGGCGTCACCGGCCTGCTCTGCCACAGCGGCGACACCTTCATGCAGGTGATCGAAGGCGGCCGGGAGGCCGTCAACCAGCTCTACACCCGCATCTGCCAGGACCTGCGCCACAGCGATGTGATCCTGCTGCACTACGAAGAGATCGCCGAGCGGCGCTTTGCCGGCTGGACCATGGGCCAGGTCAACCTGCAACGCGTGAACCCGTCCATCCTGCTGAAGTACTCCGAAAAGCCCGTGCTCGATCCCTACGCGGCATCCGGCCAGGCCGCGATGGCCCTGCTGCAGGAGCTGATCGCCACCGCCAGCATCGTCACCCGTGGCGCCTGAGGGCGCGGCGGGCCAACCGGCCCCGGCCTGGCTGCTCGGCGTCGACTTCAGTTGCGCGCCTTCCGCCCGCAAGCCCATCGTGGCCGCCTGGGGCCGCCGCCATGGCGCGGTGGTCAAGCTGGAGGCGCTGGAATCCATCACCACCCTGCACGGCTTCGAGGCCTTGCTGTCGCTTGAGCATCCTCGGTCTGCCCAAGGCTGGGTGGGCGGCTTCGATTTCCCGTTCGGCCTGCCGCGCGTCTTCGTGGATGCGCTAAGCGCGGATGCCGGCCTGCCGCTGCCGGACACCCGCGCCTTGATCGGCCATGTGCGAGCACGCTGCCCCGATCGGCAGGCCTTCCAGCTTCTGGTGGATGCCTGGGGCCAGGGTTGGGGCCTGGGCACGCGGCCGGCCACCCTGCCACACCGTCGCTGCGACACGGCCATGGCGGGCGTGTCCAGCACCAGCCCGCTGCAGACACGCTACGTGCCCGTGGGCAAGATGTACTTCGAAGGGCTGTGGCGGCTGGTGCAGGCAGGCATCGAACTGCCTGGCTTGCTGGCCGATGAAGGCCCAAAAGGAGCTGAGCCGCCCCCGATGCGCGCCGCCTTCGAGGCCTATCCCGGCCTGCTGGCCCACGAGATCCTGGGCCGCCAGAGCTACAAGAGCGACGCCCGCGAGCAGATCGACGCCGCACGCCGCCTGGTACAGCGCCTGAGCCTGATCGATGCGCTGGAGCAAGGCCGCACACGGCTGGGCCTGCGCCTGAAGCTGACACCCGGCCAGCGCGACCACCTGGCCAGCGATCCCCAGGGCGACCGCGTCGACGCCGTACTGTGCCTGCTGCAGGCTGGCTGGGCCGATGCCCGCCGCGCAGAAGGCGATGCACGCGCCGGCCAGCCACTGGACATGGACCCGGTCGAAGGGTGGATACTCTCGGCATGAACAAGCCTGCCGCCACCCGAGAAGCCACCTACCAGGGCCTGCCCGCCATCGAACTGACCCTGCCCAACGGCTCCGCCGCCGTGATCCTGCACCATGGCGCGCACGTGGTGTCGTGGCAAGCCGGCGCCTGGGGCGAACAGCTTTACCTGTCGCCCACGGCGGTGGCCGCTGAAGGCAAGGCCGTGCGTGGCGGCATCCCCGTGATCTTTCCGCAGTTCGAACAGCGCGGCCCTGACTACAGCCTGCCCCGCCATGGCCTGGCACGCACGCGTGCTTGGACACTGGACACCCACCGCGCCGGCCCCGACCACGCGCTGGCCAGCTTCACGCTGAGCGACACCCCTGAAACCCGCGCCCTGTGGCCGCACGCCTTCCAGCTGGAGTTCACAGTCAGCCTGGGCCCGAACCGCTTGGATCTGGAGCTCCATGTCACCAACCCGGGCGATACGGCCTGGCCCTTCTCCGCCGCCTTGCACACTTACCTGGCGGCCAGCGACATCGGCCAGGTGCGCCTGCAGGGCCTGGAGGGCTGCCGCTTCCTCGATGCCGTGACCCAGGGCGAGTACATCGAGGATCATCCCGAAAAGCGCTTCGCCGGCGAGATCGACCGGATCTACGAACTGGTGCCTCGCTCGCTGCTGCTGCGTGATGGTCCGCGGCGCCTCACCATCGAATCAGAGACTTTCGAAGACGCCGTGCTATGGAATCCGGGGCCCGAGAAATGCATCGCCCTGAGCGACATGCCCGACGACGACTGGCGCCAGATGCTGTGCGTGGAAGCCGCCCAGGTGCTGAACCCGCCCACGCTGCAGCCCGGTGACAGCTGGACTGCGCGCCAGAGCCTGGTGCTGCCAGACTGAAGCAACTGGGGGCGCTCAGGCCTTGGCGGCCGGCTCCTTGAGCAGCTGCTGCACATCGGCCACCCAGGCATCCACGCCGATGCCATAGCGCACGAACAGCCGCACCTTGCCCTGCGGGTCGAACACATAGGAGCCGGCGGTATGGTCCATCGTGTAGCTCTTGCCGTCCTTGCTGGGCACCTTCTGGAAGAAGACCTTGAAGTCGCGTGCGGCCTGGGTCACCTCTTCCACCGAGCCGCGCAGCCCGATGAAGCTCGGGTCCAGCGCCTTGACGTACTCGCCCAGCACCTGGGCGGTGTCGCGCTCAGGGTCGACCGTCACGAACACGCCCTGCACCCGCTGGCCATCGGCCCCCAGACGGCGGCGCACCTCGGCCAGTTCGGCCATGGTGGTGGGGCAGACATCCGGGCACTGCGTGAAACCGAAGAACACCACCACCACCTTGCCCTTGAACTCCGCCAGGCTGCGGCGCTTGCCTTCGGGATCGGTCAATGACAAGGCCTTGGCGTATTCGGCCCCGGTGATGTCCACGCCGTTGAACTTGGGCGCCTCGGGCGTCAGCGGGTTCAGGCCCTTGCCGTCGCAGCCGCTCAGGCCCAGGCCCACGCCCAGGCCCAGCAGGGGCAGGCCCATCAGCGCGGCCGCAGCCGTCTTCAGGCCCTGGCGGCGGTCATTGGACAAAGGATCATCGCGAAGCTGTGGCATGGCTCAGTACCAGACGTAGTGGTCCACCAGCAGGGCCGCGAACAGCAGCATCAGGTGGAGGATCGAGAAGCGGAAGGTCTTGCGCGCCAGCTCATCGCTGTAGTGGCGCCACAGCCGGAAGGCATAGACCATGAACCACAGCCCCAGCACCACCGCGCTGACCAGGTAGATGTGGCGGCTCATGCCATAGATGTAGGGCAGCAAGGTGGCAGCCAGCAGCACCCACGTGTAGAGGAACACGTGCAGGCGCGTGAACTTGTTGCCGTGCGTGACGGGCAGCATCGGCAGGCCCGCACGGGCGTAGTCCTCGACCCGGTACAGGGCCAGCGCCCAGAAGTGCGGCGGCGTCCACAGGAAAATGATCAGGCACAGCATCAACGCCTCGGGCTCGACGGCACCTCGCATCGCGGCCCAGCCCAGCACCGGGGGCATCGCACCCGAGGCCCCGCCGATCACGATGTTCTGCGGCGTGGCCGGCTTCAGGATCACCGTGTAGATGATGGCGTAGCCCACGAAGGTGCCCAGGGTGAGCCACAGCGTCAGGGCGTTCACGAACACCACCAGCACCACGCCGCCCAGCGTGCAGAGCACCGCGCTGAAGATCAGTGCCTGCGTGCGTGTCAGCTCGCCATTGGCCGTGGGACGCCAGGCCGTGCGCTTCATGCGCGAATCGATCTCCTGCTCGATCAGGCAGTTGAAGGCAGCGGCGGCCCCGGCCACCAGCCAGATGCCGATGGAGGCGGCCACGGCCCTGACGCCCTCTTCGGCCGTGGGCACACCGGGCACGGCCAGCAGCATGCCGATCACGGCGCAGAAGACGATGAGCTGCACCACGCGCGGCTTGGTCAGCGCGTAGAACTGGCGGGCCCGTGAGGGCAGGCTCACGTCCGCGGAAGAGGAGACCATGGAGGAGGACATGGGGGCTGAACAACAGAACCAGAAGACACAGAAAGAACGACCGGCGCGGCCACCGCCATGCGCGTGAGCCAGCCCGCCATCAGGGCGGCACCCAGGGTGTGGCCCAGCGCCGCCAGCAGGGGCCAACCCAGCACGACATTGCTCAGGCCCGACAGCACCTGCAGCAGCAGCAGCGCCAGCAGGCCCCAGGCCTCGCGTCGCGCCACCGGCCAGGCCCGGGCAGCCAGCCACAGCACGGCCACTGTGGCCACCACGGCACCGAGACGGTGGCCCATGTGGATGGCAGTCAAGGCGGGCAAGGTGATGAAGCCGCCCTGCCCGTCATGGCCCAGGCCACGCCACAATGTGAAACCTTGGGGCCAGTCCATCGCGGGCCACCATTGTCCCTGACAAAGCGGAAAACTGGAGCACACCAGCACAGCGCCATTGGTACTGACCCAGGCGCCCAGGGCCGCCTGGACAAACCACGCGCCCAGCACCCACAGCGCCGCGCGGCGCAGGACTGCAGGCAACGAACCAGCCGTGCCCGTTGAGGCGGGCGCCATGGCCCGGCACTGCGCCGTCAGCAACACCACGCCGATCAGGCCGCCCAGCAGGTGCCCCGTCACGACCAGCGGGTAGAGCTTGAGGGTGACCGTGAAGGCCCCGAAGGCGCCCTGCGCGCACACCCAGATGAAGGTCCAGGTGGGCCACCACGGCGACAAGGCTGCGCCCTGCCCGCCCGACACCAGCCCGCGGCCTCGTTCGCGCGCATGGCGCCACCAGGCCAGGCCCATCAGCACCACGATCAGCGCGCCCACCCCGGAGGCCAGATAGCGGTGGATCATCTCGATCCAGGCCTTGCCATGGGTCACCGGCCCGGTCGGCGCGGCGGCCTGGGCCTCGGCGATGTCGGTGTGCGCGCCCACCGGGCTGGCACTGCCATAGCAGCCAGGCCAGTCAGGGCAGCCCAGGCCGGAATCCGTGAGCCGGGTGAAGGCGCCGAACACCACCAGGTCGATCGTGAGGAACAAGGTGGCCAGGGTGAGCGCACGCTGCCAGGCCCCCGCGCCCACCTGCCCCTGGCGGCGCAGGCGCAAGGCCACCCACAGCACCGGCAGCACGGCCACGGCCGCGCCTACCAGGCCCACCTCGATGGCCGGAGCCCAGTCGACCAGGGCCGTTGCGGCGTCCAGGCTCATGGCCGCCCTCCCTCGTCCCAGGAGCTGGCTGCGCGCAGCAGGCGCTCCAGATCCTTCTGCACCTTGCGCGGCTCGGCATTGACGGGAAAGCGCATCATCCAGTCGCCCCGCGGGTCGACCAGGTACCAGTGGTCTTCCAGCGCATGGCCCGTGTCGGCCTGCAGCCAGCGCACCAGGTCATCGCGCTTGGCCCGCAGCACCGTGGCACCGTGCATCGCAGACGCCAGCGCGGGCCGCATCGGCCGGGCATCGTCGATCAGCCACACGCGGTCGACCTTGTCCTTTTCCTTGCCCAGCACCTCGCGCACCTGGCGCTGCCAGTAGAGGTGCTTCTCGCAGCGCGCGTCGCAGTCGCCGCCGCCCACGGTCAGCAGGAGCCACTGCCCTTTGAGCGCGGTCGTGGACACGGCCAGACCGTTCAGATCGGTCAAAGGCAGCGCATCCGACGCCGGCAGGGGACGCGGCGGGATGATGAGCACGCCGTGGTTGGTGCGGCTTTCCGGACGGATCACGTAGTAGGTGATGTACGACGCGATCACGGGAGCCGCACACACCGCCAGCACCAGCAGCATCTTGAGCCTGCCCTGCAAGGTGCGCTGCGCCTGCGCGGGGTCGGGCAGGCTGTGCACACTCAGTTGCACCAGCGGGCTGTCCGGCGGGGCCGTCGGGGCGGCTTCGGGCTCGGGCGGTCGGGACGACAGGGTTGAGCTCATCTCGGGCTTTTCATGCGGATCCAGGCTGGCGCCGCCGCCGAGGCCTGATCCACTGGAACCACACATACAACACCACCATGGCCCCAGCCATGGCGAACCATTGGGCGGCATAGGCCTGGTGGCGTCCCACATCCAGGGTCGGCCGCCACCACTCGCGCAGCAGCCCGGTACCGCCCGGCGGCGACGGAACCTCGTCGCCCTCCTGCTGGATGCTGCCCGGGCGCAGAGCTTCGCCCCATTCCTGGGACAGCGCGGCCAAACCGACATTCTGACGCACGGCACCGGGCTGCGCTGCGCCCGGGTCTCCCAGCTCCATCAGCTTTGATGGGGCGGCCACCAGCCGGCCGTGGACCAGCACCTCGCCGCCCACCGGTGGCAAGGGAGGCACGCGGGTGCGGTCACGTGGATCACGCGGCACCCAACCCCGCTGCACCAGCACCGTGGCGGCGCAGGCGCCGCCCTGGTCCACGGGTACGCTCAGGCGCAACGGCGTCAGCACGAACAGCCCGACACGGCCCGCCATGGGCCGGTTGTCCAGCCACACAGTGCGTTCGTTGAGCCAATGCCCGCGCAGTTCCACACGCCGCTGCAGCTGCCCAGTCCACACTGATTCAGCACACGGCAGCGTCGCGTTGTCCAGCGCGGCCAGTTGGCCATGCGCCTCGATGGTGTCGTGCAGGGCCTGCTTGGCCGCGGCACGGCGCAACTGCCACTGCCCCAGGGACGCGGTCACGCCCACCCCCACCAGGGTGGCCAACAGAACGATCAAAGGCCGGGAAGCGCGCATGGGTGGGAAAGAACGCAGCAAGGCCGGCGCCACACGGCCGGATAATCCATCAACATGAAAATCGTCCTCATTGTCGCGCTGATCGCCATCGTGGGTGCCCTGGGCCTGGCAGGCCGGGCCATGCTGCAGGATGGCCGCAACGGCGCGCCCAAGAGCAACCGCATGGTGCGCGCCCTGGCTTGGCGCGTGGGCCTGTCGGTGGCGCTGTTCCTGTTCATCCTGCTGGCCCATCACCTGGGCTGGATCCAGCCCACCGGCATCGCCGTGGGCCGCTGAGCACGAGGCCGACCGGGCCACCAGCAAAAAGCCCCGGCACCTGCACAGGTCACCGGGGCCTTGAAGGCAAGGGCCCGCGGGCTCAGGTCCAGTAGACGATCACGTACAGGCCCAGCCACACCACGTCCACGAAGTGCCAGTACCAGGCGGCACCTTCGAAGCCGAAGTGCTTCTCGGGCGTGAAGTGCCCCTTGTGCAGGCGCAGCGTGATGAACAGCAGCATCAGCATGCCCACGAACACGTGGAAGCCGTGAAAGCCGGTCAGCATGAAGAAGGTCGAGCCGTAGATGCCGGACGTGAGCTTGAGGTTGAGGTGGTGATAGGCCTCGTAGTACTCATAGCCCTGGCAGATCACGAAGGCCAGGCCCAGCAGCACGGTGGCCCACATGAAGGCGATGGTCTTGCCACGGTGGTTCTCGCGCAGCGCATGGTGGGCGATGGTGAGGGTCACACCCGAGGTCAGCAGCAGCGCCGTGTTGATCGTGGGCAGGGGCCAGGGGCCCATCGTGCGGAAGGGCTCGACCACCCCGGCCGGCGACGCCGTGGCACCGGCCACCACCGAGGGCCACACCGCCTTGAAGTCAGGCCACAGCAAGGCGTTGTCGATGCTGCCCAACTCAGGGATGGTGTACAGGCGAGACCAGAACAAGGCCCCGAAGAACGCGCCGAAGAACATCACCTCCGAAAAGATGAACCAGGCCATGCTCCAGCGGAAAGACACGTCGATCCGCTCGCCATACAGGCCGGATTCGCTCTCGTGGATCGCATCGGAGAACCACTGCTTGAGCACGAACAGCCAGCCCAGCAGGCCGGCCGCCACTGAATACGGGGCCCAGCTCGCGCCGTTGACCCATTGCCCTGCCCCCAGCACCACGAAGAACAGCGCGAAGGCCGCCATCAACGGGTGCCTGGACGGCCCCGGCACGAAGTAGTAAGGGGTCTGCCCCTTGGGAATCGCTGCGGACATACGCTCTCCTTGTTATTGCAGCCACGTTGACGTGGCGCTGACCTTCATCACACCCGGCCTCATGCCGCCACCCCGCTGCGGACCACCCAGCGCACCAGGAACACCAGCGCCACCACAAACCCCACACCCGCCAGCAGCCCGGCCACGATCAGGTGGACGGGGTTGAGCCGGGCCAGGTCATCGGCGTGGTCCTTCGACTTGCGCACACCGAAGAACGACCAGGCCACGGCCTTGAGCGTGCCGACAAACGAGCCCTTGCGGGCCACGGCGTCGCGCAGGCTGCCATCGGTGCCAGGCTTGCTGCGGCTCATGAGCGCCCCCCAAGCTGCCCGACAGGCGCTGGCGGCACCTTGCCGCCCACCTCGAAGAAGGTGTAGGACAAGGTGATGGTCTTCACATCACGGGGCAATTTCGGATCGATCACGAACACCACCGGCCAGCGCTTGGATTCACCAGGCTGCAAGGTGTACTCATTGAAGCAGAAGCACTCGAGCTTGTTGAAATGCGCCGTGGACTGCTTGGGCGCATAGCTGGGAATGGCCTGGGCCGACATGACCCGGTTCTGATCGTTGCGGAACTCGTAGACCACGGTGTTGAGCTGGCCCGGGTGCACCTGCAGCGACCGTACTTCGGGCTTGAAGCTCCAGGGCCCACGGGCATTGGCATCGAACTCGACCGTGATGGTGCGCGAGGTGTCCACCTGCGTGTTGGGCCGGGCGCGAGAGGCCGTGCCCGGCACTTCGCGCTCGGCCAGGGACAGCACGTTGATCCCCAGGGCCGCGCAGATGGCACGGTACATGGGCACCATGGCGTAGCCGAAGCCAAACATCACCGCCACGATCACCACCAGCTTGAAGACCATCTGCAGATGGCCGTGGCGGGGATCCGTTTGGACGGCGGCGCTCATGGGTGCGACAGCAGAACGATCTTGGCCACGAAGCCCACCAGGAAGGTGGCCACGATGGACACCAGCACCAGCGCCAGCCGCAGGTTCTTGCGGCGCAATGCTTCTGCGCGCTGGGCTGCGGGGATGGCGGGCTGGCTCATCGGGGGGCTTTCGTCATTCGGCCACGATGCGGGTGGCGGTGGCATCCAGCTTGGGCGGGTTCTCGAAGGTGTGGAACGGGGCCGGCGACGGCACTTCCCACTCCAGGCCTTCGGCGCCTTCCCAGGGGCGCTGCGGCGCTTTCTCGCCCTTGCCCAGCATGGCCGGCAGCATCACCACGAAGAAGAACAGGAACTGCGTGATGCCGAACACGAAGGCGCCGATGGAGGCAATTTCGTTGAAATCGGCGAACTGCATCGGGTAGTCGGCATAGCGGCGCGGCATGCCCGCCAGCCCCAGGAAGTGCATCGGGAAGAAGGTGACGTTGAAGCTGATGATCGACAGCCAGAAATGCAGCTTGCCCTTCCACTCGGGGATCATCACGCCCGTCCACTTGGGGCCCCAGTAGTACACGGCGCCATACAGCGCGAACAGCGAACCGGCCACCAGCACGTAGTGGAAGTGAGCCACCACGTAGTAGGTGTCCTGCAGCTGGATGTCGATCGGTGCCACCGACAGGATCAGGCCCGTGAAGCCGCCCATCGTGAACACGAAGATGAAGCCCACGGCCCACAGCATGGGGGTCTCGAAGGTCATGGAGCCGCGCCACATGGTCGCGATCCAGTTGAAGACCTTCACGCCCGTGGGCACCGAGATGAGCATGGTCGCGTACATGAAGAACAGCTGGCCCGTGACCGGCATGCCGGTGGCGAACATGTGGTGCGCCCACACGATGAAGCTCAGGATGGCGATGGAGGCCGTGGCGTACACCATCGAGGTGTAGCCGAACAGGCGCTTGCGCGCGAAGGCCGGCACGATCTGGCTCACGATGCCGAAGGCCGGCAGGATCATGATGTAGACCTCGGGGTGGCCGAAGAACCAGAAGATGTGCTGGTACATCACCGGGTCGCCGCCGCCGGCGGGGTTGAAGAAGCTGGTGCCGAAGTGGCGGTCGGTCAGCGTCATCGTGATGGCGCCGGCCAGCACGGGCATCACTGCGATCAGCAGGTAGGCGGTGATCAGCCAGGTCCAGGCGAACATCGGCATCTTCATCAGCGTCATGCCGGGGGCGCGCATGTTGAGGATAGTCACGATGATGTTGATCGAACCCATGATGGAGCTGGCGCCCAGGATGTGCATCGCGAAGATGCCGGCGTCCATCGAGGGGCCCATCTGCAGGGTCAGCGGGGCGTAGAGCGTCCAGCCGGCGGCGGGCGCGCCACCGGGCATGAAGAACGAGGCCACCAGCAGGATGGCCGCCGGGATCATCAGCCAGAAACTGAAGTTGTTCATGCGCGCAAAGGCCATGTCCGACGCGCCGATCTGCAGCGGGATCATCCAGTTGGCCAGGCCCACGAAGGCCGGCATGATCGCGCCGAACACCATGATGATGCCGTGCATGGTGGTGAGCTGGTTGAACAGCTCGGGGTTGACCAACTGCAGGCCAGGCTTGAACAGCTCGGCACGGATGCCCAGGGCCAGCGCTCCGCCGATCATCAGCATCGTGAACGAGAACAGCAGGTACAGGGTACCGATGTCCTTGTGGTTGGTCGCGAACATCCAGCGCCGCCACCCATGGGGGTGGTCATGCGAATGGTCGTCGTGTCCGTGGGCGTGACCGCCGTGATCCATCACCGCACTCATCTTGGAATCCTTTCAGAATCTTGGTAGCCGTGGCCGCCTGGGCAGCGCACGGTGCTGGATCATTTGCCGCGCTGCGCCAGCACTTCGGCCGGCTGCACGATCTGGCCTGTCTTGTTGGACCAGTGGTTCTTGGTGAAGGTGACCACCGCGGCGATCTCGGTGTCGGAGAGCTGGCGCCAGGCCGGCATGGCGTTGTTCTGGCCATTGAGCACGATGTGGACCTGCTTGGCCTTGTCGGCATCGAGCACCACGGCAGCGGCGTCCAGCGGCTTGATGGCGCCGCCCCCCTTGCCGTTCTCGTGGTGGCAGACCGCGCAGTTCGCGGCATAGACCTTCTGGCCACGGGCCACCAGGTCTTCGAGCGTCCAGACCTTGCTCGGGTCATCTGCCTTGGCGGCCTGGGCCTTGAGCTTGCCCTCGGCCCACTTGGCGTAGTCGTCTTCGGACAGCACCTTCACGTGGATGGGCATGTAGGCGTGCTCCTTGCCGCACAGCTCGGCGCACTGCCCGTAGAAATCACCGGTCTTCTCGGCGCGGAACCAGGTGTCGCGCACGAAGCCGGGGATGGCATCTTGCTTGATGCCGAAGGCCGGCACCATGAAGGAGTGGATCACGTCGTTGGCCGTGGTGATGATGCGCACCTTCTTCTGCACGGGCACCACCAGCGGCTCGTCGACCTTGAGCAGGTAGTTGTCGCCCTGGGGCGTGCCGGCATCGGACAGGGCGCGCTGCGATGCGTCGAGCGTGGAGATCAGCTGAATGCCCTCGCCTTCGCCCTTGAGGTAGTCGTAGCCCCACTTCCACTGGTAGCCCGTGGCCTTGATGGTGAGGTCGGCGTTGGTGGTGTCCTTCATGGCCACCACGGCCTTGGTGGCGGGCAACGCCATTCCGATCACGATCAGGAAGGGGATGATCGTCCAGACGATCTCGACCGTGGTTGATTCATGGAAGCTGGCCGACTTGGCGCCCTTGGATTTGCGGTGCGCGAAGATCGAATAGAACATCACGCCGAACACGCCGACGAAGATGACGCCGCAGATCCACAGCATCATCACGTGCAGGTCCTGCTGCTCCGACGCGATCTTGGTGACCGGCGGGTGCAGATCGTACTGAAGCACCGCCGGGCCGCCCGGCAGGTCACGAACCACCTGTTCGGCCCGCACACCCAGCGACAAGGCAGCCATCGACAGCAGGGCCACCAGTTGCCGTGGACGTCGGGCAAGAAGCAGCGAACGGAAGTGGTTCATGGTTTCGTGTCTTTGCTCTGTTTATGCGGGCGGGGCGGATCGGATGCGCGTCAGGACGGTTGAGGCTCGCGGGATTCGAGCTGGCGCAGCGCCCAGCGGAACTCTTCGGCCAGTTGACGTCGCAACCCGGGCTGCACGTGACGGCCGATGTCGACCGTCCGTCCATGGCCGGACAAGCGAATGAGGGAGCCATCATGGCGCTGGGGCTCGACCCTCAGCCATCGGGGATTGAAGTCCACGGACTGCAGGCGGCCGCCATTGTGACACTCCACCCGGACCAGGTCGGCGCTCAGGCCGATGAACTCGCGGTCGGCCGCATGGCGGGCGTAGACCAGCATCGCGGCGCCCAGGGCCGTGAGTTCGATGAAGGCGAACGGCAGCACGTAGACCGCGCCGATCAGCCAGAAGCTGCCGGCCACCGTGAGCGACAGCAGGCAGATGGCCAGGTAGGCGTTGAGCAGTTGGCGCGGTGTCAGGGCGCAGTTGCGCTTGAGCAGCCATTCGGCCTGCCATCCACCGCCGGGAGCGGCGTCGCCGGAGCCCTCTCCCGGGGCAGACGCCTGGGGGAAAGAATCGCGCGGTGATTTCCAGACCCCCAACCGCAGGGCTTGAGAGGGCAAGAGAGATCCTTGTGACAAGGCGGCAGGCATGAAGCCGAAACTCCGTCTCCCGGGGGGACTGTCCTGGCACGCCTGCCGGCGCGGCCCACGGAACACCGGGACGTTGAAATCAAACTCGAGATCCGCGCGGCGAAATAGCCACGCTCGACCACTTCCTCAAATCATTCTAGGCATGGGCTTGTGATGCCTCAAGTCCCAATATTGTAGGCACGCCTAAGGCTTACCCTCGGATGACGTGTATTCCCATCAGCCATGCCCACAGCGGAAAATGACCGGAAAACCGGCATGCGACCGAATAGACGATCAATTCGATCGGGTTCAGCCCGGCTTGCCCCCCGCCTTGATCAGGCGTTTCATGTCCCCCAGTGACACGCGCGTCTCTTCGGCCAGCGGCACCTTGGGCAGGGGTTTGATGGCGTGGCCGTACACCACCTCCACCGTGAGGCGCAGGCGGCCGTCAGGCCCTCGCAGGTGCTGGTTCAGCACCTCGATCAGCCGTCCGCGCCACCGGGGCGTGCGCAGGCCGGCGAACCGGCCCCAGGCCACATTGCCGCCCCAGGTGCGAAGTTCGGCCAGCATCGAGGTGGCGTCGGCCCAGGTCAGGGTCAACCGTTCCATGTCCATGACCGGGTCCAGGAAGCCCGCCTTGACCATCGCGTCGCCCAGGTCGTGCATGTCGATGAAGTTGATGGTGGGCAGCGGCCAGCCCAGCTCACGGTAAACGGCACGCAGCTCGCGCGCGGTGTCAGGGCCCAGTCCGGAGCACATCAGGAAACCGTTGATGGTCAGCGCGCCATGCCAGGCCTTGAGCGCGCCATCCAGATCGGCCTGCGCATGCAGGGCCATGTTGGCCCACAGCAAGCCTGCCCCATCGGCCGGCCAGGCATCGGGCCAGGGCTGCCCCTGGCTCACCACGGGCGGGGTGGATTTTTTCCAGGCCTGCCACCAGGGGCGCGCATGGCCTGCCACCCAGATCTGCCGCGACCGTTCGGCCAAAGCCTCGGTGGGCTCCAGCACCCACCGCCGCGCCTGGGGGTAGCGCTGGGCGACCAGATCGGCCCCGGTGCCCAGGAAGGCACCCCAATCCACCCAATCCTTGGGCGTCAGGCGGATGGCATCGAGCTTGTCGGCCAGGCGGCGGCCCACTTCCTCGTGCAACCAGGCCGGTTGCGGCAGCGCAGCCAGGCGGGATATCTGGCGGTTCAGCGCGGCAGGCTGGGGTGCCACGGGCTCGGGACGGGGGGCTTCGGAGGGCATGGGAAAGGGGACGTTCAGGCGCTCGGCACGCCCCCATCGGGGCGATGGTGGGGGCCGGGGCGCCTGAGTATAGTGAGGCGATGAATTCAACAGGGCCCATGGGGAAAGCGTGGTGGCCGACCTCCTGCCGGGTCTGCCACCGCTGGCAGGCCAGCGTGCTGTGCACTCGCTGCCTTGAAGGCGCGGACCTTGATGCCCCACGATGCATCCGTTGTGCCCTGCGCCTGCCGGCCTCGCCCAGGCACGCCGACATGCTGGCCAACGACGACGGCCTCTGCCAAGCCTGCCGTGATGCACCGCCCGGCTTCGACCACGCCAATGCGGTGGTGGACTACGCCGAGCCATGGTCCAGCCTGATCGCATCGCTGAAGTTCCAGGAGGACACGGCCATGGCCGATGTGCTGGCCCGCCTGATGGCGCCAGCCCTGGCCCGGCGCTGGCATACCACTGGCCACAAGCCGGCCAGCCGCAGGCCGCAGCGCACGCCATGGAAACGAGGCGCCCCCTCCGTGATCATGCCCGTCCCCCTGTCGGCCGCGCGCCTGCGTGAGCGCGGCTACAACCAGGCCTGGCTGCTGGCGCGTGGGCTGGCCGGCCAGTTGGGACTGCCCGCCTGCCACGACGCCCTGGTGCGCCGCAAGGACACACCTCGCCTGATGACGCTGGATGCCGACGAACGCCTGAGGCACATCCGCCACGCCTTCGCCATATCGCCCAGGCACCTGCCTTGGCTGCAGGGACGGCACGTGGCCGTGGTGGACGACGTGCTGACCACCGGCGCCACGCTCAACGAGATCGCCAACACCCTGTGGGAGGCTGGCGCGCGCGAAGTGTCGGTGTGGGTGGCCGCCCGGACACCCGCCCCGCAGGACCAGCCCCTGAATCCGGACGCCGAACACGATCAAGCCTGACGGGATTTGGATCTGGGCTAGAGTGGCCACATGAGCCGCAAAGTCACCTTCCAATCCCTGGACGACCTGAAAGCCCACGCGGGCCAGGACATCACCACCACCGATTGGCTGCAGGTCGACCAGACCCGCATCCAGCAGTTCGCAGATGCCACGGGCGATCAGCAATGGATCCACACGGACCCAGCCCGTGCCAAGGCGGAATCCCCCTTCGGTACCACCGTGGCCCATGGTTTCCTGACGCTGTCGCTGCTGGCCGAGTTCCTGCAGTCCAGCATCGACTGCAAGGGCACGCGCATGGGCGTGAACTACGGCCTGAACAAGGTGCGCTTCCCGGCGCCGGTGCGATCGGGTGACCGCATCCGCTGCCATGTGCAGCTCAAGACCGTGGAGCCCCTGCCCGACCAGGCCGTGCAGATGACCTGGGGCGCCACCATCGAGATCGAAGGCGGCGACAAGCCCGCCTGCGTGGCCGAGATGCTATCGCGCTGGTACTTCTGATCTGTTGACCCTCGAAAGCCCCGACCCCATGGCCTGGCAGGCACGCGCGCACACCGATCCGCGCGAGATCGACGCCGCCACCTGGAACGCCCTGCTGGCCGCCAGCCCCCAACCGACGCCGTTCATGCGGCACGAATGGCTGAGCGCCCTGCACGAGCAAGGCTGCGCCACCGCCGACACCGGCTGGGCGCCCCTGTTCCTGGCGGTCGACAAAGGGCAAGGCATCGAAGGTGTGTGCGCGCTGTACCTGAAATCGCACTCGTACGGCGAGTACGTCTTCGATTGGGCCTGGGCCGATGCGCATGAACGCGCCGGCCTGCGCTATTACCCCAAACTGCTGTGCGCCTCGCCCTTCACCCCCGTGCCGGGCGCGCGCCTGCTGGCCTTGAACGACGAAGCACGCCAGGCGCTGCTGTCGGCCATCGTGCAGTGGGGCATGGAAACGAACTGCTCGTCTGCGCACCTGCTGTTCCCCAATGAACCCGACGAGGCGGCATTGCGCGCCGCCGGCTGGCTGATGCGCCAGGGGGTTCAGTTCCACTGGACCAACCGGCACGCAGACCAGGCGAGCGCCCTGCCCTACGCCAGCTTCGAGGATTTCACCGCCAGCCTGCACCGCGACAAGCGCAAGAAGATCCAGCAGGAGCGCCGCCGCGTGCGCGAGGCCGGGGTCACCGTGCGGGTGCTCGAAGGCCCGCAGATTGGCGCAGCGGATTGGGACTTCTTCTACCGCTGCTATGAGGGCACCTACCGCGCCCACGGCAACCCACCCTACCTGAGCCGCGAGTTTTTCCGGCAGGTGGGGCAGACCATGGGCGAGCACTGGCTGATGTTCATCGCCGAGCAAGGCGGTGAGCCGGTGGCCGCCTCGCTGATCGGGCTGGACCGGCCGCAGGGCGTGGCCTACGGGCGCTACTGGGGTGCCGTGCTGCACATTCCCTGCCTGCACTTCGAGCTGTGCTACTACGCGCCGCTGGCCTGGTGCATCGAGCAAGGCCTGCAGCGCTTCGAAGGGGGCGCCCAGGGCGAGCACAAGATGGCCCGCGGCCTGATGCCCGTGACGACCTGGTCGGCGCACTGGCTGCGCGATGCGCGCTTTGCCGATGCGGTCGAGCGCTACCTGGCGCGTGAAAGTGCCGGCATCGACGCCTATGTGGATGAACTGAACGACCGGGCACCGTTCAAGCGAGGCGATTTAGACTGAGGCCTCATCTACCAAAAATAGAGGGCCGTCCACATGGAGCATGCACGCCTTTGCCTCGTCGCCATCACCGCCTTGCTGGCATCGGCCAGCAGCCTTGCCGAGACCCGCTCGTTCCGCTGCAAACAGGATCTTGTTCAGCTGGGCGACAGCAAAGCCACGGCCTTGAGCCGATGCGGTGAGCCGGTGATGAAGGATTCCTTCTGCAGGAAGCCCCACCAACCCGTGGCGGCTTCTTCAGCATCGCCACGCGGTACCACGGTCATCGTCAATACCGGCTGCGACAACGTGGACGACTGGACCTACAACCCGGGCGTCGGGCAGTTCATGACCACGCTGCGGTTCGAAGACGGCGTCCTCACATCCATCAAGTACGGGCCGAGGGTGCGCTGAGCTTTGTTGCGCTGGCGGGCAGGACACAAAGCAAAAAGCCCTGCAAGTGCGTGACTCGCAGGGCTTGTGCTTGGTGGGCGGTGCAGGGTTCGAACCTGCGACCCCTGCCGTGTGAAGGCAGTGCTCTACCGCTGAGCTAACCGCCCGAAACTTGTTCGGGCTTCGCTGATCAACTGTCGCGATCAGCGAAGACCAAGACTATACCACGGTTTCCAGCGATTTCCACAAAGTTTTGCCACCACTGGCCTTGTCGAGATCAGCCAACACCGCCTCAAAGGCAGCCACCTCTTCGTCAGACGGCAGCACCACGGGCAGATCAAACGCGCCGAAATCGATGGCCGCCACCTCGGTCAGTTGCGTCTCACCGCCCTCGTCGCCCGCATCGATCAGCAGCGCGTCCTGACCGCGTGTCATGTTGATGTAGACGATGGACAGCAGCTCGGCATCCATCAAGGCGCCGTGCAGCGTGCGGTGCGAGTTGTCCACCTCCAGACGCCGGCACAGCGCATCCAGCGAGTTGGATTTGCCCGGGAACATCTCCCGCGCCATCACCAGCGAATCGATCACGCCGGCCACATGGTCGGTGAACAGCCCCTTGTCCAGCCGCCTGAGCTCGGCATTGAGGAAGCCGATGTCGAAGCTGGCGTTGTGGATGATGATCTCGGCGCCGCGGCAGTAATCCAGGATCTCATCGACCACGGCGGAGAACAAGGGCTTGTCGGCCAGGAACTCGTCCGTCAGGCCGTGGATCTTGACGGCGTCTTCGTGGCTCTTGCGCTCGGGGTTGATGTAGAAGTGCAGGTGCTTGCCGGTCAGGCGGCGGTTCACCATTTCCACGCAACCGATTTCGATGATGCGATCGCCCGACTCCGGGCTCAGGCCGGTGGTTTCGGTGTCGAGGAAGATTTGTCTGGACATGATTCGATGCGGGTCAGTGGCAGGCGCCGGGCCGTCCCAAGCCTGCCACTTCCCCTCGGGGGGACGCGAACGCAGTGAGCCAGGGGGTCAATGATTCTCTCTGGCGTGGTTGATCGTGTACTTCGGGATTTCCACGGTCAGGTCCTGCCCCGCCACGAAGGCCTGGCAGCTCAGGCGCGAGTTGGGCTCCAGGCCCCATGCGCGGTCGAGCAGGTCTTCTTCCGTGTCCTCGAGTTCGTTGAGGCTGTTGAAACCCTGGCGCACGATCACATGGCAGGTGGTGCAGGCCGCGCTCATGTCGCAGGCATGCTCGATCTCAATGTTGTTCTCGAGCAGGGCTTCGCAGATGGAGGTGCCAGGCGCAGCCGTGATCTCGGCGCCCTGAGGGCAGAGCTGGCTGTGCGGCAGGATCTTGATGATGGGCATGGGGACTCGATGTTCTTAGATCTGGTCGATCTGGCGGCCGGCCAGCGCCTGGCGGATGCCGCGGTTCATGCGCTCGGCTGCGAAGGCCTCGGTGCCATTGGCCAGAGCCTTGGTGGCGGCCTCCAGCACCTCCAGTTCGCCCCGGTCGCAGCGCTGGCCGATCTCGGCCATCAGGCGGTCGATCTCTGTGCGCTGCTCGGGCGTGAGCAGGTCGCCATCGGCAGCCAGGGCGGTGCGCGTGGCCTCCAGCAGGCGCTCGGCATCGACACGGGCTTCGCGCAGCGCGCGGTCCTTCATGTCGGCGGCGGCGGTGGTGAAACCCTCGCGCAGCATGCCGGCCACCTGGTCATCGCTGAGCCCATAGCTGGGCTTGATCACCACCGATGCCTCGACGCCTGACATCTGCTCGCGCGCGGACACGCTCAGCAGGCCATCGGCGTCGACCTGGAAGGTGACTCGGATGCGCGCAGCACCGGCCACCATCGGCGGGATGCCGCGCAGCTCGAAACGCGCCAGCGAGCGGCAATGCTCGACCTGCTCGCGCTCGCCCTGCACCACGTGCACGGCCAGCGCGGTCTGCCCGTCCTTGAAGGTGGTGAAATCCTGCGCCAGCGCGCACGGGATGGGCGTGTTGCGCGGGATGATGCGCTCGGCCAGGCCGCCCATGGTCTCCAGGCCCAGCGACAGCGGCAGCACGTCGAGTAGCAGCAGCTCGCCCTGCGCGTTGTTGCCGGCCAGCTGGTTGGCCTGGATGGCAGCGCCCAGGGCCACCACCTCGTCGGGGTTCAGGTCGGTCAGCGGTGTCTTGCCGAAGAACACGCCCACGGCATCGCGCACGGCGGGCATGCGCGTGGAGCCGCCCACCATCACCACGCCCTGCACTTCATCGGGCTTGATCTTGGCGTCGCGCAGCACGCGGCGCACCGAGGCCAGCGATTTGTCGATCAGCGGTTTGGCCAGTTCGTTCAGGCGCTCGCGAGTGATGCTGACGGACAGCATGCCGCCCGACAGGGCGCAAGACAGGTGCGCGCTGCCATCGGTGGAGAGTTTCTCTTTCACGCGGCGGGCAGCCACCAGCACGGCGCGCTTGTCCTGCGGCGTGACGGCCTGCATGCGGGCATCGCTCAACGCGGCATCGGCCAGCGCGTGGTCGATGTCGTCACCACCCAGGGCGGAATCACCGCCGGTGGCCACCACTTCGAACACACCCTGGCTCAGGCGCAGCAGCGAGATGTCGAAGGTGCCGCCCCCCAGGTCGTAGATGGCGTACAGGCCCTCGGCGCTGTTGTCCAGGCCGTAGGCGATGGCAGCGGCCGTGGGCTCGTTGAGCAGGCGCAGCACGTTCAGGCCGGCCATCTGGGCCGCGTCCTTGGTGGCCTGGCGCTGGGCATCGTCAAAATAGGCGGGCACCGTGATCACGGCGCCGAACAGGTCGTCGTTGAAGGTGTCTTCGGCGCGCTGGCGTAGGCTGGCCAGGATCTCGGCCGATACCTCGACGGGCGACTTCGCGCCGGCCACGGTGCGCACGGCCACCATGCCCGGCTGGTCTTCGAAATCGTAGGGCAGCTTGCCGGCATCGGGCAGGTCGGCCAGGCGGCGGCCCATGAAGCGCTTGACGGACACCACGGTGTTGACCGGGTCCTCGGCCTGAGCCGACAGGGCCTCGAAGCCGATCTGGCGGCGGGTGTTGCCACGATCGTCCAGCAGGTAGCGCACGGCCGAGGGCAGGATCACCCTGCCCTGCTCATCGGGCAGGCATTCGGCGATGCCGTTGCGCACGGACGCCACCAGCGAGTGGGTGGTGCCCAGGTCGATGCCCACCGCGATGCGCCGCTGGTGCGGGTCGGGGGTCTGTCCGGGTTCTGAGATCTGCAGCAGGGCCATGGGGTGGTGGCGTCTTGTGGTCGGGTTGGATCAGGCTTGGTCTTCGTAGCGCTCGAGCCGCGTGTCGATCTCGTCGCTCAGGCGGTCGATGAACATCAGCGCGCGCACCTCTTGCGAGGCTTCGGCGGCATTGCCGTCGACATCCAGCAGGCGGGTGACACGCGCCAGGCGCTCGCGGCGCTCGGCACTGACTTCATCCAGCAGGGACTGGGCCTCGGCGGCATTGCCGACCTCGTCGAGCGCCTCGCGCCAGGTCATCTGCTGCATCAGAAAATCGCCCGGCATGGCGGTGTTGCTCTCGGCGTTCACGGCCACACCGGCCAGTTGGCAGAGGTAGGCGGCGCGCTTGAGCGGGTCCTTCAGGCGCTGGTGCGCCTCGTTCACGCGCACGGCCCATTGCATGGCCACCCGCTGTGCGGCCGCGCCTTCGGCGGCGAAGCGATCGGGGTGCACGCGGGCCTGCAACGCCTTCCAGGCTGCGTCCAGCTTGGCGCGGTCCAGCGCAAAAGCCCGGGGCAGGCCCAGCAGGGTGAAGTCGTCGGCGTCGAGGTTCATGTCGGCTCAAGAAATGCGAAACCCCACCAGGGGCGGGGCTTCGTGCGAAAGCCGGTGCCTGCAGGCCAGGCCACCGGGCGGTGCGCGCTCAGACGCGGAAGGATTCTCCGCAGCCGCAACGATCACGCTCGTTGGGGTTGTTGAAGCGGAAGCCCTCGTTCAGCCCTTCACGCACGAAGTCGAGCTCGGTGCCGTCGATGTAGGGCAGGCTCTTGGGATCGACCAGCACCTTCACACCCTGGTCTTCGAAGATCACGTCTTCAGGCGCGATCTCGTCGGCGAACTCGATCTTGTAGGCCAGGCCGGAGCAGCCGGTGGTCTTGACCCCCAGACGCACACCCACGCCCTTGCCGCGGCGGGCCAGGAAGCGGGTGACGTGACGCGCGGCCGAATCGGTCAGCGTGACGGGGCGACCCTGGTGCCCCTCGGGCAACTCAGGCAGCGGTACCGTGCCGGGCCCGCTGGTGCAGGATCCACCAACTTGCCCGCCAACTTGAGCTTGCTCAGGCGACATTCTTGGCCTTGTAGTCGTTGACGGCGGCCTTGATCGCGTCTTCGGCCAGGATGGAACAGTGGATCTTGACGGGCGGCAGGGCCAGCTCTTCAGCGATCTGCGTGTTCTTGATGTCCAGCGCTTCGTCCAGCGTCTTGCCGCGCACCCACTCGGTGACCAGCGAGCTGGATGCGATGGCCGAGCCGCAGCCGTAGGTCTTGAAGCGGGCGTCTTCGATGACGCCGGTGCTGGGGTTGACCTTGATCTGCAGTTTCATCACGTCGCCGCAGGCGGGAGCGCCGACCATGCCGGTGCCCACGGACTCGTCACCCTTCTCGAACGAACCGACGTTGCGGGGGTTTTCGTAGTGGTCAATGACCTTGTCGCTGTATGCCATGATGAAACTCCAAGAACGAGATGAGCGTAACGCGTTGACGGGATGTCAGTGCGCAGCCCATTGAATAGTGCTGATGTCGATGCCGTCTTTGTACATGTCCCACAGGGGTGAGAGCTCGCGCAGCTTGGCAACGCGGTCCTTCAGCGTGGTGATCACGTAATCCACCTCTTCTTCGGTGGTGAAGCGGCCAATGGTCATGCGCAGCGAACTGTGCGCCAGTTCGTCGCTGCGGCCCAGGGCGCGCAGCACGTAGCTGGGCTCGAGGCTGGCCGAGGTACAGGCCGAGCCCGAGGACACCGCGATGCCCTTGATGCCCATGATCAGCGATTCGCCTTCGACGAAGTTGAAGGAGATGTTCAGGTTGTGCGGCACGCGCTGCGTCAGATCGCCATTGACGAAGATCTGCTCGATGTCTTGCAGGCCCTTGTACAGGCGCTGCTGCAGCGCCTGGATACGGGGCAGCTCATCGGCCATTTCTTCCCTGGCGATGCGGAAGGCCTCGCCCATGCCGACGATCTGGTGCGTGGGCAGGGTGCCCGAGCGCATGCCGCGCTCATGGCCGCCACCGTGCATCTGCGCTTCGAGGCGCACGCGCGGCTTGCGACGCACATACAGCGCGCCGATGCCCTTGGGGCCGTAGGTCTTGTGCGAAGCCAGGCTCAGCAGATCGACCGGCAGCGTGGCCATGTCGATGGCCACCTTGCCCGTGGCCTGGGCCGCGTCGACGTGGAAGATCACACCCTTTTCACGGCACAGATTGCCCAGGGCTGTGATGTCCTGCACCACGCCGATCTCGTTGTTGACGAACATCACCGAGGCCAGGATGGTGTCCGGGCGGATGGCGGCCTTGAAGGCCTCCAGGTCCAGCAGGCCGTCTTCCTTCACATCAAGGTAGGTGACCTCGAAGCCCTGGCGCTCCAGCTCGCGCATGGTGTCCAGCACGGCCTTGTGCTCGGTCTTGACCGTGATCAGGTGCTTGCCGCGTGTCTTGTAGAACTGCGCCGCGCCCTTGATGGCCAGGTTGTTCGACTCGGTCGCGCCCGATGTCCAGACGATCTCGCGCGGATCGGCATTGATGAGCGCGGCCACCTGGGCACGCGCCTTCTCGACAGCCTCTTCTGCTTCCCATCCGTAGGCGTGCGTGCGAGAGGCGGGGTTGCCGAAGTGCTCACGCAGCCAGGGGATCATGGCATCGACGACGCGAGGGTCCACCGGGGTGGTGGCGCCGTAATCCATGTAGATCGGGAAATGCGGGGTCATGTCCATGATGCGGGGGGACTGCTTCAAACTGCGGGCTCGGTGCCTTTTTCACCCGTTCTGGTTACAAAAGACACCGGCGATTCACAAAACCTTCAATTATCAGGGCTCTCGTCATCCCAAAGAAGGGACAACCCCTCACTTGGTGAGGGCGGAACCCAGGGCGAACACCGAGTTGGGGGCCGTGACCTTGATGGGCTTGACCACCGGCTGGGTGGAAATGGCCCGCTTGATGGGCTGGGCCTCGATGGAGATGCCCTTGGCGAGCTGGTCTTCCACCAACTTACGCAGGCTGATCGAATCGAGGTATTCGATCATCTTATTGTTGAGGCTGGCCCACAGATCGTGGGTCATGCAACGGCCACCGTCATCGCCCATGCAGTTCTCTTTGCCACCACAACCGGTGGCATCGATGGGCTCATCCACCGCGACGATGATGTCGGCCACGGTGATGTCTTCGGCCTTGCGGCCCAGCGAGTAACCGCCGCCAGGGCCACGGGTGCTCTCGACGAGTTCATGGCGGCGCAGCTTGCCAAACAGCTGTTCCAGGTAGGACAGCGAAATCTGCTGTCGTTGGCTGATGGCAGCCAGGGCAACCGGACCGGTGTGCTCGCGCAGGGCGAGGTCGATCATGGCGGTAACCGCGAAGCGGCCTTTGGTGGTCAGACGCATGGTGATCTCCTTGTCTGGTCTGAGAGAAGCCCTGTACAGCTTAAGGGTTTACCTGAATGTGACCGATCCGGGATCACCAGATCGGCGGGGCTCTCTAATCCCGACTGAATAACTCAATTATAGGGAAACCCTCCTTTTTGGTCAACTTCAGGTGCGGGAGTTCCCTTAGCCATGCCCCAGGTATTTGATAGCAGCCAGCTATCGTTCAGCAAAGTGTGATTGCGCCCGGTGGCCGGGCGAGGCAAGGCGCTGGCGCAGGTCGTTGACCAGGCCCTCACAAGCCGACTCGACCAGATCGAGCACGTGGCCGAAGCCCTGCTCCCCCCCGTAGTAGGGATCTGGCACGGCCACCGTGCCGGCGTGGCTGGAGCCCTGCGGCAGGAAATCGAGCAGACGCCTCAGCCTGCCGCGCAACTCTGGGCTGGGGCAGTTGTGCTCCAGCATGGCCAGGTTGTCGCCATCCATGGCCAGCAGCAGGTCGAAATCCCGGAAATCCAGCGTGCTGACCTGGCGGGCGCGCAATGGGGCCAGGTCGTAGCCACGCAAGGCTGCATGCTCCTGGCTGCGCGGATCGGGCGGGCTGCCGACGTGGTAACCATGGGTGCCGGCCGAATCGACCTTGACCTGCTTGTCCAGACCCGCGCGCTGCAGCTGATGGCGCAGCACCGCCTCGGCCGTCGGTGAACGGCAAATGTTGCCCATGCAGACCATCAGGATCCGGAAAGGTCGGCTGGAGGCGCTGCGATCAAGGGAAGAGTTCATCGTTTAGATTCTCTGGCATTGCAAGATAACGTCACCCATGGCACGGACATTCGACTGCGCAAGGCGCACCCTCACCAGCGCAGCGCTGGCTTCGTTGATGCTGTGTGCCAGCGCCCAGGGTTCGCAGCCCAGCCTCTGCCAGACCGGTGAGACGGTCTGGTTCTCATGCCGGGTGGGCCCGGCGAAGACCGTGAGCCTGTGCGGCACCCGCGAGACGCTTCAATACCGATTTGGCACGCCTCAACACCTGGAACTGATGTACCCCGCCACGGCAAGCACGGGCTACACGGCATTTCGATGGGCGCACCATGCCCGGTTCCAGGCAGATCGAATGCAAGTGAGCTTCAACAACCGGGGCGTTGACTACATCCTGTTTGACCACACGGAGAACGGGCAACGCGAAGCGGGCTTGGACGTGGCCTCAAAGCAGCGCCTGCGCTGCACGGGTGCGCTGCAAAGCCGAATGGCTCAGCTCAAGGACAAGCTGCCTTGCGACGATGACAGTGCCTTGAATCTCGGCACTTGCTCGCACAGCCCCGACTGAACTGGCACGACACCGGTCAGCGCGCGGGCCGGCTCTTTCCGACGGGCACGATGTGGTCGCCGCCCGCCGCCCCGAAGACCTGTTCCTTGAGCAGCCCCAACTGGTCGCGCAGGCGGGCGGCCTTCTCGAACTCCAGGTTGCGCGCGGCTTCGAGCATGTCCTTCTCGAGCTGCTTGATGCGCTTGCCCAGGTCCTTCTCGCTGAGGGCGCCCGCATCGGCCACCGAAGCGGCCAGCTGCTCGGCATTGCGCAGATCGTCCTTGGCGGCGTTGGACATCACGCCGTCGATCAGCTCCTTCACCTTCTTGTTGATGGTGCGCGGCGTGATGCCGTGCGCCTCGTTGTGGGTGATCTGCTTGTTGCGCCGGCGCTCGGTCTCGCCCATGGCCTTGCGCATGGACTCGGTGATCTTGTCGGCATAGAGGATGGCGTGGCCATTCTGGTTGCGCGCCGCACGGCCGATGGTCTGGATCAGGCTGCGCTCTGAACGCAGGAATCCTTCCTTGTCGGCATCGAGGATGGCCACCAAGGACACCTCGGGGATGTCCAGACCCTCGCGCAGCAGGTTGATGCCCACCAGCACGTCGAAGGTGCCCAGGCGCAGATCACGCAGGATCTCGACGCGCTCGACGGTGTCGATGTCCGAGTGCAGGTAGCGCACCTTCACGCCGTTGTCGGTGAGGTAGTCGGTGAGCTGCTCGGCCATGCGCTTGGTCAGCGTGGTGATCAGCACGCGCTCGTTCTTCTCGACGCGGATGCGGATCTCCTGCAGCACGTCGTCGACCTGGTGGGTGGCCGGGCGCACCTCCACGACCGGGTCGATCAGGCCGGTGGGGCGCACCACCTGTTCGACCACCTGACCGGCATGCTGCTGCTCATAGGCCGCCGGCGTAGCCGACACGAACACCACCTGCCGCATCTTGCCTTCGAACTCCTCGAACTTCAGCGGGCGGTTGTCCAGGGCCGAAGGCAGGCGAAAGCCATACTCCACCAGCGTGGTCTTGCGCGAGCGGTCACCGTTGTACATCGCGCCCAGCTGGCCGATCATCACGTGGCTCTCGTCCAGGAACATCAGCGAATCGGGCGGCATGTAGTCCACCAGCGTGGGCGGGGGATCACCTGGGTTGGCGCCAGAGAGGTGACGGGTGTAGTTCTCGATGCCCTTGCAGTGGCCGATCTCCTGCAGCATCTCCAGGTCGAACCGGGTGCGCTGCTCGACGCGCTGCGCCTCGACCAGCTTGCCATCGCCCACCAGTTGCTTCACACGCTCGTTGAGCTCGTGCTTGATGCCGTCGATGGCGCGCAGCACCTGCTCGCGCGGGGTCACGTAGTGGCTGGAGGGGTAGACCACGAAACGCGGGATCTTCTGCTGGATGCGGCCCGTGAGCGGGTCGAGCAGCGACAGCGATTCGACCTCGTCGTCGAACAGCTCAAGGCGCAGCGCCAGCTCGGAATGTTCGGCCGGGAAGATGTCGATGGTGTCTCCGCGCACACGGAAGGTGCCGCGGCTGAAATCCGCATCGTTGCGCTTGTACTGCATGCGGATCAGCTGCGCAATGATGTCGCGCTGGCTCATCTTCTCGCCCTTGCGCACGATGAAGCNGGCCTGTTCGCTCATCAAGTTGTCGCGCAGCACGCTGTATCACGTGCCTTCGCGTGACCCCAGACCGGAGTTACGTCGCCGCATGAAGGAGCTGGCGCAGACCAGAATTCGATACGGATACAGGCGCCTTCACGTCCTACTCAAACGCGAAGGTTGGCGATTGGGGCGCAAGCAGTGCTATCGAATCTACCGTGAGGAAGGGTTGCAACTGCGCTCAAAGTTGCCCAAGCGTCGCAAGATGGTGGTTCAACGGCGGCAGCGACATGTGGCCACGCGACCGGGTGAGGTCTTGTCAATGGATTTCGTGGCCGACCAGTTTTGCAATGGTGGCAAATTCAGAATCTTGACGGTCGTGGACGTCTTTACCCGGCAAGCGCTGGCTGTCGATGCAGGCTTGAGACTCAGGGGAGAACATGTCGTGGAAATACTCAACCGGNCGCATCTGCGTGTAGTCCTCGGGCTTGCCAATGCCGTAGATGGCCGACACGGTGGCCACGATGACCACATCGCGGCGTTCGAGCAGGCTCTTGGTGGCGCTCAGGCGCATCTGTTCGATGGCCTCGTTGATGGCGCTGTCCTTCTCGATGAACAGGTCGCGCTGGGGCACGTAGGCCTCAGGCTGGTAGTAATCGTAGTAGCTGACGAAGTACTCGACCGCGTTGTTGGGGAAGAACTCGCGGAACTCGGCGTACAGCTGCGCGGCCAGGGTCTTGTTGGGCGCGAACACGATGGCCGGCCGCCCCATCTGGGCGATCACGTTGGCCATGGTGAAGGTCTTGCCCGAACCGGTCACGCCCAGCAGGGTCTGGTAGCTCAGGCCGTCCTGGATGCCTTCGACCAAGCCGGCGATGGCGGTGGGCTGGTCACCGGCCGGTGGATAAGGCTGGTAGAGCTCGAAGGGCGAACCCGGGTACTGCACGAACTGCCCCTCGGGCGCGTCCTGGCCAGGCACGGGGGCGGATGCGGCAGGGTTCAGTTCGGTCGATGCGGGCATGGAGGGCAAGCTGGGGGCAGGCGGTGAAAGGTCAAGAGACCAAACCTCCAACTGTAAGGCGTTCGCCCTGCCGCCCGCGCAGACCTACGGGAATAGGACTTCGGTTCAGGGTGATTAGGTCAAGTTGCAGGCAGGCCGCAATACGTCACGCAGCTGTCATGCGCCATGCCTATCGTCCCGCCCAGACCCCGCCGTAGGCCGATCGGCTCACGACCGACCGGGTCCACCCAGACGCTCAAAACGACCTCACCGTCCCCTGCTGTAGTACCCATGACACAAGCATCCAACCCTTCCCGTCGCCAAGCCCTGAAGTTCCTGTCCGGTGTGCCCATGCTGCCCCTGAGCGGGCTGGCCGCCTCGTCCATGCTGACTGCCTGCGGCGGCGGCGGCGACGGAGACAGCCCCACGACCGTGACGCCAACGCCCACGGCCACCTTCGTGTCGGCCAGCTTCGGCGCCATGGCCGCGCCCACTACGACGGCGAACCGCGCCACCACCCATGTGGCCTCCACGCTGACCGTCAAGCTCAGCGACAACACCGAGCAAACATTCAATCTGGCCTACGAGCCCTTCTTTCTGACGGGACAGGAAGTGGACAAGCTCGGTGGCGGCAAGATCCTGGCGGGCAGCTACTTCGATTTCTACGGCACCGAGATCATCGACCGAACCCTGCCGGCCTCGCCCCGCCAGTTCTTCAGCGACTCGCCGGACGGTACCTCTTTGCTGAAGGTGCCCAACGCCGCCGTTGCCGGTGTGGCCAACCCCGTGTTTGCCGTGGTGCAGTTCGAGTACACCACCTGGGCGCACGACGGCACCACCGACATGTACGGCAAGCTGCCGTCACCCATCGCCATCCTGACCCTGGACCAGAACCCCACCACGGGCAAGCTCACCCTGGCAAAGTACCACAACGTCGACACCTCGCCCGCCAAGGGCCTGTGGATCACCTGCGGCGCGAGCCTGTCGCCCTGGGGTACCCACCTGTCCAGCGAAGAGTACGAACCGGACGCATTCCTGGTCAAAAGCGCCACCACGAACACCACACGGACCCAGTTCGAGGCCTTCAGCACCAACCTCTTTGGCAGCGCCACGACGGCCAAGCCCTACGACTACGGCCACCTGCCCGAGGTGACCGTCAACACCAATGGCACCGGCTCGATCAAGAAGCACTATTGCCTGGGCCGTATCTCGCACGAGCTGGTGCAGGTGATGCCCGACGAGCGCACGGTGCTGATGGGCGATGACGCCACCAACTCGGCCTACTTCATGTTCGTGGCCGACACCGCACGTGATCTGTCGGCAGGCACCTTGTACGTGGCCCAGGTCGGCACCGCGGCGGATCCGAGCACCCCCTACCCTTTCTCGCTGGATCCGGCGGCCCACGCCACCCCGATGAAGTGGATCAAGCTGGGACATGCCAGCAGCCAGGAGATCAAGACCCTGGTGGATGGCGATCTGACGCACACGCCCATCCAGCCAACCGACATCATGCTGGTCAGTTCGGTGGACCCGACCATCGCCGATCCTACGGCCACTGGCTACACCCAAGTGGCAGCCAACGGCAAGGTGGAGTGGATCAAGCTGCAACCAGGCATGGAAAAGGCCGCCGCCTTCCTGGAGACGCACCGCTACGCGGCCCTGGTGGGCGCGAGCACCTGCTTCACCAAGATGGAAGGCACTACCGTCAACATTAAGGACAAGGTCGCCTACTCAGCCCTGCAGAACGTGCAGGCGTCCATGGTGAAAAATCAACCGACCAACCTCCGCCCCGAAGTGCGGCTTGACGCGCAATTGCTCGCCGGTGCCGTGATGGCACTGAATCTGCGAGGAGCGCAAACCGATACAACCAGTGCAGCCATCGACAGTGCTTGGGTGCCTGTGGATCTCAAGGCCTTGCTTGTCGGTGAAGACATCACCACAGACCCCACCGGCATGGGCAACACCGCGAATCCCAAAAAGATCGCAAATCCAGACAACCTGAAGTTTTCAGAGAAGCTGCGTGTTCTGTTCATTGGGGAAGACAGCGGCCAGCACACCAACAACTTCTTGTGGGCCTATCACCTTGACGAAACGGATGAAGAAAAGAAGCTGGCCCGAATCATGTCCATTCCCGCTGGCGGCGAATCCACCGGCCTGCACGCCGTGGACGAGATCAACGGCTGGACGTACATCATGAGCAACTTCCAACATGCAGGCGACAGCGCGTATGTGAAGGCCTCGGCCCAGGCAGCTTTGGATACCGCCATCAGGACCAACTACAACGACAAGTTCGCCGCCGCCGTGGGCTATCTCACCGCCACGTCCACCAGCATCAAGCTGAACAAGCTCTGATCCTTCCGGGGATCTCCGCGGGGCGGCAAAGCCCTTTCATTGCACCCGCCACCCTGGCGGGTGTATTTTTTGGGGTTCCGGCACGCCTTGGCGTGACCGGGCACCCGGTTGGCCGATAAAATAAAGGGTTTGCCCGATCCGGACACCCGCGCGCCACGAGCGTGCGCGGCCCCAGCCGGGACATCCTTTTTTAGCCGACCGCCACCCCTACCGACCGGAGATTGCTTGCACCATGGCCTCGCTGTTTGCACAAGTTGAAATGGCTCCCCGCGACCCCATCCTGGGTCTGAACGAACAGTTCAACGCCGACACCAACCCCAACAAGGTCAACCTGGGCGTGGGTGTGTACACCGACGAACAAGGCAAGCTGCCCCTGCTCAAGTGCGTGGCCGCCGCCGAAAAGCAATTGCTGGAGGCCCCCAAGGCCCGCGGCTACCTGCCCATCGACGGCATCGCCGCCTACGACAAGGCTGTGCAGAGCCTCGTGTTCGGCGCCGACCACGCTGCCGTCAAGGGCGGCCGCATCGCCACGGCCCAGGCCATCGGCGGCACCGGCGGGCTGAAGCTGGGCGCTGATTTCCTCAAGCGCCTGAACCCCGACGCCCAGGTGCTGATCTCCGATCCCAGCTGGGAAAACCACCGCGCCCTGTTCGAATCGGCCGGCTTCACCGTGGGCACCTACCCCTACTACGACGCCGCCGCCAAGGGCATCAACGTGGACGGCATGCTGTCCACCTTGAAGGCCGCCCCGGCCGGCACCATCGTGCTGCTGCACGCCTGCTGCCACAACCCCACCGGCTACGACCTGACCGAAGCCCAGTGGAACGAGGTGATCGCCATCACCAAGGAACGTGGCCTGGTGCCCTTCCTGGACATGGCCTACCAGGGCTTCGGCAACGGCATCGCTGAAGACGGCGCCGTGGTCATCAAGTTCCTGGACGCCGGCCTGAGCTTCTTCGTGTCCACCAGCTTCTCCAAGAGCTTCTCGCTCTACGGCGAGCGCGTGGGCGCCCTGAGCATCGTCAGCGAAACCGCCGACGAATCGGCCCGCGTGCTGAGCCAGCTCAAGCGCGTGATCCGCACCAACTACTCCAACCCGCCCACGCACGGCGCGCAGGTGGTGGCCACGGTGCTGACCACGCCCGCCCTGCGCCAGCTGTGGGAAGAAGAACTGGCCCAGATGCGTGACCGCATCAAGCTGATGCGCACCGCGCTGGTCGACAACCTCAAGGCCGCCGGCATCACGCAGGACCTGGGTTTCATCACCCGCCAGAAGGGCATGTTCAGCTACTCCGGCCTGAACGCCGCCCAGATGCAGCGTCTGCGTTCCGAGTTCGGCATCTACGGTGTGGATTCGGGCCGCATCTGCGTGGCCGCGCTGAACGACGGCAACATCAAGGCCGTGTCGCAAGCCATCGCCAAGGTGTCGCAATAAATGAATAGAAGCTGAACAAAAATCAGCTTGGAAAAAGCCCGCTCCGCCCGACCGGCGGCAGGCGGGCTTTTTTTCGCCTGTCGAATTTGAAAAGACGCCTGCAGACGGTGTTAATGCCCTTCTCGCTTGCCCCGGTGAAATGCAAAGATCACCAAAACGATTTATGCTGCACCGCAACAAGCCTGTGATGTGCAGTGTGCTCGGTACGGGTCATCGAAGAGGTTCATTCACATGCTCTATCAAATCTACGAAACCAACCGCGCCTGGCTGAGCCCGTTCTCGGAGTTCGCCAGTGCCGCCTCCAAGCTCTACAGCAATCCGCTGTCGATGTTCGCGCACATCCCGCAGGCCCAGCGCGTGGCTGCCGGGTTCGAGCTGGTGCACCGCCTGACCAAGGAATACGAGAAGCCCGAGTTCGACATCAAGTCTGTGGACGTGGGCGGGACCGAGGTCGTGATCCAGGAACAGGTGGTCGAAGCCAAGCCCTTCTGCCGCCTGCTGCGCTTCAAGCGCTTCACGGACGACAGCAAGCTGCTGGACACCATGCGTGACCAGCCCTCGGTGCTGGTCGTGGCCCCGCTGTCGGGCCACCACTCCACGCTGCTGCGCGACACCGTGCGCACCCTGCTGCAGGACCACAAGGTCTACATCACCGATTGGGTGGACGCGCGCATGGTCTCGATGGAGGAAGGCCCCTTCCACCTCGATGACTACATCAACTACGTGCAGGACTTCATCCGCCTGCTCGGCCCCGATGTGCACGTGATCTCCGTGTGCCAGCCCACGGTGCCGGTGCTGGCCGCCATCTCGCTGATGGCCAGCCGTGGCGAAACCACGCCCCTGAGCATGACCATGATGGGTGGCCCCATCGATGCGCGCCGCTCGCCCACGGCCGTGAACAACCTGGCCATGAACAAGAGCTTCGAGTGGTTCGAGAACAATGTGATCTACCGGGTGCCACCCAACTACCCGGGTGCCTCGCGCCCCGTGTACCCCGGCTTCCTGCAGCACACCGGCTTCGTGGCCATGAACCCGGACCGCCACCGCGCCTCGCACTACGACTACTTCCTGGACCTGATCCGCGGCGACGACGACAACGCCGAGGCCCACCGCAAGTTCTACGACGAGTACAACGCCGTGCTGGACATGCCAGCCGAGTACTACCTCGACACGATCAAGACGGTGTTCCAGGATTTCTCGCTGGTCAATGGCACCTGGGAGGTTCGCAACCCACAAGGCCAGCCCGAACTGGTGCGCCCCCAGGACATCAAGACCACGGCCCTGCTGACGGTCGAGGGCGAGCTGGACGACATCTCGGGCGCCGGGCAGACCAAGGCCGCGCATGAACTGTGCACGGGCATCCCCGATGCCCGCCAGAAGCACTACGACGTGATCGGCGCGGGCCACTACGGCATCTTCTCGGGCCGCCGCTGGCGCGAGATGGCCTACCCGGTGATCAGGGATTTCATCCTGGCCAACAACAAGCAGGCCAGCAGCAAGCCCGCCAAGGCCAAGGCCGCCGCCTGAGTCTCCGAGCAAGGGATTCGCCAGCCAAGCAAGGCCCGCCAACAGGCGGGCCTTCGTGCTTTGTGCGCACGGGCTGATGCCGCACTTGCCTTAGACTCCCGCTCCACCATGCCGGACGCCCGCCAGATCAACGACCTGCTGCCCCAGACGCAGTGCACCAGCTGCGGCTATGACGACTGCGCGCACTATGCGCAGGCCATCGCCGAAGGCAGCGCCGAGATCAACCAGTGCGCGCCCGGCGGTGCCGAGGGCATCGAGCGCCTGGCCCGCCTCACGGGCCGCCCGGTGATCCCGCTGAACCCGCACTATGGCGTGGAAGGCCCGCGTTACCTGGCCGTGATCGACGAAAGCTGGTGCATCGGCTGCACGCTGTGCATCAAGGCCTGCCCGGTCGACTGCATCGTGGGCTCGCCCAAGCACATGCACACGGTGATCGAATCGCAATGCACCGGCTGCGAGCTTTGCATCCCGGCCTGCCCGGTGGATTGCATCAGCCTGGTGCCCGTGCACGCGCAGGAGCCCCGTCCCACGGGTTGGGCGGCCTGGCCACAGGCCGAGGCCGATGCCGCCCGCCACCGCTATGCGCTGCGACAGGCCCGCGTGGAACGTGCCCGCGACGACAACGACGAACGCCTGGCCGCCAAGGCCCGCCACAAGCTGGAGCACCTGGCCGAGCTGACCAAGATCAGCGACGAAGCCGAGCTGGCGCGCAAGCGCAGCGTGGTGGAGGCGGCATTGGCCCGCGCACGCGCGCGGCGCGGCAGCAACGGCCCCGGCTCCGAACCCACGGCCTGAGCAAGCCGGCTGCGCCAACAGCGGTGCAGCACACGGCATCGCGGACATTGCCACACAGGCAGGTCCGTCCGGACTACCGCCCGGACTGGCACGTCCATGCCCATGACACACGAGGCCACCACACTCGCCGGATCCCATTGATCCGAGCCAGACCGAGGTGTGACATGCATGACAACAAGCCCAGCTCCCATCAACACCAGCGCCCAGCGCGGCTGCGCCCCCTGTGCGCGGCCCTGCTGCTGGGCCTGGGCGGCCTCGCCTGCGCAGGCGCCTCTGCCAAGGTGGTGATCAGCCAGGTGTATGGCGGTGGCGGCAACTCGGGGGCCACGCTGAAGAACGACTTCATCGAGCTGTTCAACGCCGGCAGCGACACGGTCAACCTGAGCGGCTGGACAGTGCATTACGCGTCATCCACCGGCAACACCTGGAACAACAAGACCACCCTGGGCGCCTTGAGCCTGCCGCCCGGCCAGTACCTGCTGATCCAGGAGGGCGCCGGTACCGGCGGCTCGCAGGATCTGCCGACGCCGGATGCCACGGGTGAGATCCTGATGAGTGCCACCAATGGCAAGGTGGCCCTGACCAATGCCAATGTGACGCTCAGCGGCACCAACCCGTCGAACGCGGCCTTGGTGGACATCATCAGCTACGGCGCCAGCACACCCACCGAAGGCGCGCCCACCAACGCGCTGACCAACACCACCGCCGCCCAGCGGCTGGGCGGTGGCTGCACCGACACTGGCAACAACCAGGCAGACTTCACCCTGGTGGCCCCGGCACCGCGCAACATGAGCCGCGAGCCTTCGCCCTGCAACGGCGCGCCCGCCCCGGGCCCCTCGCCCTCGCCGTCCCCTTCGCCTTCGTCCGTCTCCATCCACACCATCCAGGGCAGCGGTGCCACCAGCCCGCTGGTGGGCCATACGGTCACCACGCGCGGTGTGGTCACCAAGCTGCTCAACAACGGCTTCTTCATGCAGGAGCCCGATGCCGACAGCGATCCCGCCACCTCCGAAGGCATCCTGGTGTTCACCAGCACGGTGCCCACCGTGGTCGTGGGCCAACTGGTGCAGCTGACCGGCGTGGTCGATGAATACAACGTCGGCGCGGCGGGCAACGCCCTCACGGCCGCGCACACCGTCACCGAACTCAAGACCATCACCAGCCTGAGCGTGCTGGCCAGCGGCCAGAGCATCGCACCCACCGTCATCACCTTCCCCCAGGCCACCAATGACGATCTGGAGCGTGTGGAAGGCATGCTGGTCACCATCGACACCGAGTTGACGGCGAGCCAGAACTACTTCCTGGGCCGCTACGGCCAGATCACGCTGTCGGCCAACGGCCGCCTGCACAAGGCCACCAACCTGCACCGCCCCGGCAGCGTCGATGCCCGGCAGGTGGACCAGGACAACGCCCGCCGCCGCATCATCCTCGATGACGGCAGCAGCCTGCAGAATCCCAATCCCACGCCCTACTTCTCGGCAGACAACACGCAGCGCGCTGGCGACACCACGCCTTCGGTCACGGGTGTGATCGACTACGGCCTGGCCACCGCCAGCAACACCGGTCTGGCCGACTACCGCATTCACCCGACCGAAGCCGTGGTCTTCACCCGTGCCCACCCGCGCACCGACGCGCCCGCCGATGTGGGCGGCAACGTGAAGGTGGCCAGCTTCAACGTGCTGAACTACTTCAACGGCAACGGCCTGGGCGCGGGCTTCCCGACCTCGCGCGGTGCCACCACGCTGGCCGAGTTCAACCGCCAGCGCGCCAAGATCATCGCGGCGATCAAGGCCATCGATGCCGACGTGCTCGGGCTGATGGAGATCGAGAACGACGGCACCGGCGCGCAGAGCGCCGTGGTGGACCTGGTCAACGGCCTGAACGCCGCCATGGGCGCCGGCACCTACGCCGTGGTGCCGGACCCGGCCACGGGCACGGGCAGTGACGAGATCAAGGTCGCGATGATCTACAAGCCGGGCAAGCTCACCCGCGTGGGCAGCTCGGTCAGCGACACCGCCAGCATCCACAACCGCCCGCCCCTGGCCCAGACCTTCTCGGCCCCCAATGGCGAGAAGTTCACGCTGCTGGTCAACCATTTCAAGTCCAAGGGCTGCGGCGATGATGGCGGGGTGGATGCCGACCAGGGCGACGGCCAGGGCTGCTACAACGGCCGGCGCCTGCTGCAAGCCCAGGCGCTGCGCGGCTTCATCACCAACCTGCAGGCGGCCCAGGCCGACAGCGACGTGATGGTGATCGGCGACCTCAACGCCTACGCCAAGGAAGACCCAGTGCACGAGTTCACGTCCAACGGCTTCGTCGACCTGAGCGAACGCTTCAACGGCCCGGGCGACTACTCCTACGTGTTCGATGGCGAGGTGGGCTACCTGGACCATGCCCTGGCCACGGCATCGCTGAGCAGCCAGACCACGGGCGTGCACCACTGGCACATCAATGCCGACGAGCCCACCGTGATCGACTACAACACCGAGTTCAAGCAGCCGGCCTGCGCCGCCTGCGGGCCGGATTACTACACCGCCACGCCCTACCGCTCGTCGGACCACGACCCTGTCGTCATCGGCCTGAACCTGATCAAGCATGTGGACGGCAGTGCTGGCCGCGACACCATCACCGGCACCGCGGGCGATGACTTGATCAACGGCGGCGAAGGCGCCGACACGATCACCACCGGCACCGGCCGCGATGTGCTGGTCTACGGCAGCGTGCGTGATGGGCTCGACACCATCACCGATTTCACACCGGGCAGCGACCGCCTGGACCTCGGCGCCCTGCTGGCATCGATCGGCGTGCAGCCCGGCCAGGCCCTGGCGCAAGGCGTGGTCAAGCTGGTGTCCACCAGCGCCGGCGTGCAGGTGCAGATCGACACCGACGGCAGCGCCGGCCCGGCCGCCGCACGCCCGCTGGCCCTGCTTCGCGGCATGACGGCCGCCCAGCTGCAGCCCGCCCGCGATCTGGGCCTGTGATGCCCGCAGACACCAAAGGACAAGCATCATGAAACGCAACGCTCTCACCTCCATCGCCGCCACCATCGGTGCGCTGGCACTGGCCTGCGCCGCGCAGGCCGCCCCGCTGGACAATGGCGGCTTCAGCGCCGGCCTGTCAGGCTGGACCACCGCGGGCGACGTCGCCGTGGCCCAGGGCACCGTGTTCAATGAACTGGACATCGGCAGCGCCCCCCGACTGCTGCTGGGCACCGCCAGCAGCCTCTACCAGGACGACCGCCCCGCCGCCATCGGTCACTACAACCTGTCGGGCCAGGACGCCGTGGCCGGCGGGCTGGACCTGGAGCCGTCGGTGAACCTGGCACCCGGTTCGCTGGATGATGCCGACACCGGCAGCTTCGTCATGGAAGGCTCGTCCGCATCGCAAAGCTTCAGCGTGCGGGCCGGTGACACCCTGCACTTCGACTGGCAGCTCTTCACCCGTGAAGGTGCGGGCGGCATCAACCTGGGCGACACCGCCTGGCTGGTGCTGACCACCGCCTCTGGCACGCAGCTCACCAGGCTGGGCGACACAGCCTCGCTGTCACTGCTTGATGTGGGGCAAGGCTGGAGCGCATCGTCGTTGGCCAGCCAATCGATCACCTTCTCACAGGCCGGCAGCATTACCCTGGCCTGGGCCATCGGCGATGTGAACGACCACGGCAACACCTCTGTGCTGTCCATCGGCAACGTGTCGGTCACAGCGGTGCCGGAGCCTGCCTCCATCACCTTGCTGCTGGCCGGCCTGGCGGTGGCGGGCCTGGCCACGCGCCGCCGCACACTGCAGGCTTGATCAAGCACAAGACCAGCATCCCTGTTCACGCAGGCCCTTTGCCAAAGCGGCTAATCTAGAGGCGTGTGCCCATGTGGGTACGCGCCCCTTCTTTTTTCCGCTGTCACGTCCATGACATCCGATGGACAGGAGCCTTGCATGCCTGGTTTGTTCGATCCCATCCGCCTCGGCGATCTGTCGCTGCCCACCCGCGTCGTGATGGCGCCGCTCACGCGCAACCGCGCGGCGCCACGCCAGGTGCCCAGCGAGCTGGCCATCACCTATTACGCCCAGCGCGCGAACCCCGCCACGGGCGCCTCGCTGATCATCACCGAAGCCAGCCAGATCAGCCAGCAAGGCCAGGGCTACCTGGACACGCCCGGCATCTACAGCGACGAGCAGGTCGCGGCCTGGAAGAAGGTGACCGATGCGGTGCACGCCAAGGGCGGCAAGATCGTGATCCAACTGTGGCATGTGGGCCGCATCTCGCACAACTCGCTGCAGCCCGTGGGCGAAGTGCCCGTGGCGCCATCGGCCATCCCCGCCAAGACCAAGACCTACATCGCCACGGGTTTCGCGCCGGTGTCCGCGCCGCGCGCCCTGGGCATCGGCGAGATCCCCGGCATCGTTCAGCAGTACCGGCAGGCGGCACGCAATGCGCTCAAGGCCGGCTTCGATGGCGTGGAGGTGCACGCGGCCAACGGCTACCTGATCGACCAGTTCCTGCGCAACGGCACCAACCACCGCACCGACGCCTATGGCGGCTCCATCGAAAACCGCACGCGCTTCCTGAACGAGGTGATGCAGGCCGTCGTGGCCGAGGTGGGTGCGGGCCGCACGGGCATCCGCCTGTCACCCGTCACGCCCGCCAACGATGCCAGCGACAGCAACCCACAACCGCTGTTCAACCATGTGGCCGATGAGCTGGGCAAGCTGGGCCTGATGTACGTGCACGTGATCGAAGGCGCCACCGGCGGCACGCGCCACATCCCCTTCGACTACGAAGCCCTGCGCACACGCGCCAAGGCCCCGTGGATGGTCAACAACGGCTACGACATCGGGCTGGCACAGCAGGCCCTGGCACGCGGCCAGGCCGATCTGGTGGCGTTTGGCCGCCCGTTCATCAGCAACCCGGACCTGGCCCTGCGCCTGCGCACCGGGGCCGCGTTCAACGTGCTGGATTCCAAGACCTTCTATGGCGGCGGTGCCAAGGGCTACACGGACTACCCCGCCCTGGCCTGAGGCACGGCTTGCACCTGGTGGCTCCCTGGCACCAATCCAGGGATTTCCCCGATGCGAATATGCCCACCAAAGGGGAACCCGATGGCCTGAACGGCCCTCGAATGAGGGTCATCACCGTGTCACGCTTGGCCCACAAAATGCATTCTCATTGCATGACATGGGGCCCGCGCACCGTGTCATGACGTAGGAGACATGCCATGCGTGCATTGATGAATCTGGCCATCGAGCCTGCCCTGCACCTCTTCGAGGTATCGGCGATGGTGGTGATCGACCCCTCGCAACGCGCCGTCAAGCGCGTGCTGAAAGTGCTGGCGGACACGCCCATGGGCGCTGTGCGCATCGTGCGTGACCGTTACCCCCGGTCCCGCGCCCACGAAGTGCTGTCGCGCAATGAATTGCCCGGCATGGCCTGGGCCTGATATCCCCGAGCCAGCACGATGGTTGCCATCGGGCACATTTGCCCGACGGCCTTGAAGATTTCCGTCGCGACCTGATTTATCGTTGCGGCTGCGGCCCCCCGCCGCTGTGCCGACCGATGAAAGGATCGTGATGCCCCGCCTCTCCCCCCTTGCCACCACCGCACGCCGCCTCGGCGCTGCCTTCGCCGTGGCATCCGCCCTGTCCCTCACGGGCTGCGGGTACAACGATTTCCAGCGGCTCGACGAACAATCCAAGTCCGCCTGGTCCGAGGTGCTCAACCAGTACCAGCGCCGCGCTGACCTGATTCCCAACATCGTGGCCTCCGTCAAGGGCGAGGCCAACTTCGAGCGCGACACGCTCACCAAGGTGGTCGAGGCCCGCGCCAAGGCCACCAGCATCCAGGCCACGCCCGAATTGGTCAACAACCCCGAGGCCTTCAACAAGTTCCAGCAGGCCCAGGGCGAGCTGTCCGGTGCGCTGTCGCGCCTGCTGGTGGTCAGCGAGAACTACCCCAACCTGAAAGCCAACCAGGGCTTCCAGGATCTGCGTGTGCAGCTTGAAGGCACCGAGAACCGCATCACCGTGGCACGCAATGCCTACATCAAGACGGTGCAGGACTACAACGTGCTGGCCCGCAGCTTCCCGACCAACCTCACGGCCAAGGTCTTCAGCTACGAGCCCAAGCCCAACTTCACCGTGCAGAACGAAGCCGAGATCTCCAAGCCGCCCTCGGTGGATTTCAGCAAGTGACGATGAGCCTGCCTCGCCTGCCGGCATCCAGGGGGCTGGCCTGGGCCTTGATCGCCCTGGTCATGCTGCTGATGATGCCGCTGCGCGTTCACGCCGACCCTGCGTGGGTGCCTGGGCAGCCGCTGCCGGTGCCGCCGCTGAACACCCGTGTCACCGACCAGACGGCCACGCTCAGCACCGCCCAGCGCGAGGCCCTGGAGAACAAGCTGGCAGCCGTCGAGCAGGCGCAAGGCTCGCAGATCGTCATCCTGATCGTGCCGGCCACAGCGCCTGAAGACATCGCAGCCTATGCCCACCGTGTGGCCAGCCAATGGAAGGTGGGCCGCCAGGATGTGGGCGATGGCGTGCTGCTGCTGGTGGCCAAGAACGAGCGCCAGGTGCGCATCGAGGTGGCCCGGGCGCTGGAGGGCGCCATCCCCGATCTGGCTGCCTACCGCATCATCGACCAGGCCATCCGGCCGGCGTTCAAGGCCGGTGACTACGCCGGCGGACTCAACGCCGCGGTGGACCAGTTGCAGACCCTCATCAAGGGTGAGCAACTGCCCGCGCCCAAGGCCTCCGCACAACGTGGCAACCCGGGTTCACAGTGGGAAGACCTGGGCATCTTCCTGTTCATGGGCGTGCCGATCGTGGGAGCGGTGCTCACGGCCGTGCTGGGCCGCAAGCTGGGCACCGTGGCCACGGGCCTGGCGGCCGGCGGGCTGGCCTGGTGGTGGACCACCAGCGTGCTGATCGCCGGCATCGCCCTGGTGGCCGGCACGCTGCTGATCGCGGCCATCGGCACCGGTGGACGGCGCAGCGGCGGCGCCGCGCGCTGGGGGGCCGGTGGCATCGGCTATGGCGGCGGCATGGGGGGTGGCTGGGGCGGGCGCTCGTCCGGCGGCGGTGGCGGCTTCTCATCCGGTGGCGGCGGCAGCTTCGGCGGCGGTGGCGCTTCGGGCAACTGGTGAACACGGCCATGGCAACCACTCAAACCAATCCCCTGCAACGCTGGGCGCGCCACCTGTGGCTGGACGCAGACGATGCCCGGCGCATCATCACCCCCCAAGGACTGCAACGCCTCGAAGCCCAGGTGCGTGAAAGCGAAACCCGCCACCGGGGCGAGCTGCGTCTGTGCGTCGAGGGCGGCCTGCCTGCCGGTGCCCTGTGGGCCGGCGTCGATGCCCATGCGCGGGCCATCGACCTGTTCGGCCGGCTGCGCGTGTGGGACACCGAGCACAACAACGGCGTGCTGATCTACCTGCTGCTGGCCGATCACCGCATCGAGATCCTGGCCGATCGGGGTTTGGCCGCGCAGACACCGGCCGACACCTGGCGCCGCATGACGGATGCCCTGGCCCAATCGCTGCGCGCAGCCCAGTTCGAGCAAGGCCTGGCCCATGCGATCGACGAGGTCGGCGCCCTGATGCGCGAGCGTTATCCGCTCAAGCCAGGCGAGCAGGACAGCAACGAACTGGCCGACGCGGTGGTCGTGCTCTGACGCCCTTTGGAGGGCATTCGCGGCGATGCTCCTGTGTCATCATCCACGCGCCGATTTGTTGCGCGGCATGACACCATCCACACCCCACAGGAGCTTTCACCATGTCCCGTCACGCTGATCGCCGTCGCCCTGGTTTCGCCGCCGCCCTCGTCACACCCGCCTGCCACACCGCGCTGGCACTGACAGCGCTGCTGGCCGCCAACCTGGCCCAGGCCGCCGATACCCCGCCGCCCATCAAGCCCGGCCTGTGGGAGATGACCTCCGACTCGCAGCAGCTCAATGGCAAGCCCGTGCCCGACCAGTCGGCGCAGATGGCCGCCCAGCTCAAGAACATGCCGCCGGAGATGCGCCAGCAGATCGAAGCCCAGATGAAAGCCCAGGGCATCCAGATCAACCCGTCGGCGGCCGGTGGCGGCATCGCGGCCCGCATGTGCCTGACCAAGGACATGCTGGAGCAGAACCGCTGGCAGCAGGCCGAAGGCGATTGCAAGAGCCAGGTCACCAGCCGCAGCGGCAACACCTGGCGGTGGACCATGAGCTGCACCCAGCCCCCAGCCCAGGGCGAAGGCGCCACCACCTTCACCAACCCTGAGAGCTACACCGGCGAGGTGCGCATGACCACGCAGGACAATGGCAAGCCGCAGGTCATGTCCATGAAGCACCGCGCCCGCTGGGTCTCTGCCGATTGCGGCGGACTCAAACCGGTCAAGGGTGCGGCAGCGTCCAAACGCTGAGCCTGCGCCACACCCCCGGGGCCTGGTGCCCCGCAGCTCATCTGCCCTGCCCGCTCCCTGCCCATCCCCATGAGCACCTTGATGAAACCCGCGGAGATCGAGTCGTTCTTCGCGACCCTGCAAGCCGCCAACCCCCACCCTGAAACCGAGCTCGAATACACCACGCCCTTCGAGTTGCTGGCCGCCGTGCTGCTGTCGGCCCAGGCCACGGATGTGGGTGTCAACAAGGCCACGCGCAAGCTGTTCCCGGTGGCGAACACCCCGCAGGCCATCCTCGATCTGGGCATCGAGGGTTTAAGCGACTACATCAAGACCATCGGCCTGTACAAGAGCAAGGCCAAGCACCTGATGGAGACCTGCCGCATCCTGCTGGAGCAGCATGGCGGCGAGGTGCCCCGCACGCGCGAGGCCCTGGAGGCCTTGCCCGGCGTGGGCCGCAAGACGGCCAACGTGGTGCTGAACGTGGCCTTCGGCGAGCTCACCATGGCGGTGGACACGCACATCTTCCGCGTAGGCAACCGCACCGGGCTGGCCCCGGGCAAGACACCGCTGGCGGTGGAGTTGCAACTGCTCAAGCGCATACCGGCGCCCTACATGCTGCACGCCCACCACTGGCTGATCCTGCACGGGCGCTACATCTGCCAGGCACGCAAGCCGCGCTGCTGGGAGTGCAGCGTGGCGCCCTGGTGCAAGTTCAAGCCCAAGACAAAGGCCCCGGCGGCGTGAACCGCGCGGGGCCTGCTCAGCGCCTGAAAGGGATCAGGCCTGCTGACGGCGGCGGACCACGAGGGCCAGCACACCCAGGCCAGCCAGCATCAGCGCATAGGTCTGCGGCTCGGGCACCGGGGTGGTGAGCGTGAAGTTGTCCAGCACCACGCCATCACCCTTGATGGTGATGTAGGCGATGTCGGCATGCGCCAGGCGCAGGCCCTGGGTGATCGCGTAGTTGGTCGAGTCGATCAGGGCGTTGTCGTCCAGATCCACACCGCCCAGCGAGGTGCTGAAGCCACCCAGCGTGAACGAGCTCGAGCTGCCATCGACCCCGTAGGCCGTGACCGTCAGCAGGCTGTGCACACCGGCCTGTTCGTACAGGCTGAAGTCGGCCGTGAAGGCGCGGGTGCGCAGGTTGCCGAAGTCGATGCGCAGGGTCATCTCGCCGATCGTGTCGAAGGACAGGAAGGACTTGCCGGCACCCCAGCTACCGTTGATGCCCAGGTCGGTGGCGATGCGCTGGCCCACGGTGAAGTCACCGTCGAGCGAGCTGAAGGTCACCGAGGGCGTGCCCACGGTGTAGCCCGAGCCGGCGCCGATGAACAGGCCGTCTTCGTTGTTGAAGTCGATCACCTGATGGGTGCCCGGCACCTGGGCCGGGTTGGTGATGACGGCGGATTGCGCCTGGAAGGCCAGCGAGGCCAGGCCCAGGGCGATGATGGCGGAAACTTGACGCATGTAGAACTCCTTGTGCGATGGTCGATCAGCTGCCAACGATGCCGCCGCCGGTCTTGGTGATCACCACCACACCGGAACGAGGGCGTCCACCCACGACGGGCTGGCCCGCCGAGTTGGTGCTGAACTGGCTGGCAGGCCAGTTCGAGAACTGTGTGGGGTTGGCCGGATTGGCGGCTTCCTCACCCGGGTGCTGCAGGCCCACAAACAGCGACTTGCCATCGGGCGTCATGGCGATGCCGGTGACCTCGGACTGCACCGGGCTGGTCAGGAAGCGCTTGATGGCGCCAGTGGCCGGATCGGCGCACACCATGCTGTTGGCGCCGATGTTGACCCAGTCACCCGAGGCCGTGCCGGCCTGGTCCGTCTGCACCCACAGGCGGCCGAACTGGTCGAACCACAGGCCATCGGGCGCGCCGAAATCGGCCGAACCGTTGGGCGTGTCGTTGACATTGCCCACGTAGCGCGAGGCCGGGGTCTTGGTGGTGGCGGTGTCGCCGCACTGCACGAACAGGTCCCATGCAAAGCCGGTGGCCGTCACGTTCTTGCCGGCTTCGCGCCAGCGCACGATGTGGCCGTACACGTTGTCGGCACGGGGGTTGACGGCATCGACCGGCGGGCGGGCAGTGGCCGCACCGGTGGAGCCATCAGCCTGGTTCGACGACGGGGGCGTGGTGCCGCGGCGGTTGTTGTTGGTCAGCGTGCAGTACACCTCGATCTCGTCGAAGCCGCAGATGCGCGGGCGGGCACCGGTCCACTCGGGGCGGTCCATCATCGTGGCGCCCAGGGCGTCGGCGGCCATGCGGGTCTTGACCAGGATCTTGGCCAGCACCTCGGTGTCATCGGCCCCGGCGAAGTTGGGGTTGTCGCGCAGGGCCACGCCATTCAGGCCGACCGAGCCGGGCAGCAGGGGCAGCCACACACCCTGGCCGTTGTCCAGGAAGCGCGCGGCATACAGCACGCCGGTGTCCAGCAGGTTGCGGTTGGCGGCGCGGTTGGTGGGGTTGTAGCGGCCCGCGGCCACGAACTTGTAGATGTACTCGTTGCGCTCGTCGTCGCCCATGTACACGGCCAGCTCGTTGTTGGGGCCCAGCACGTACTGCGCGCTCTCATGCTTGAAGCGGCCCAGCGCGGTGCGCTTGACGGGCAGGCTGTACGGATCGAACGGGTCGATCTCGACCACCCAGCCGAACAGGTTGGGCTCGAGCGGGTTGGTGCTCACGTCGAAGCGCGGGTCCACCGAATGCCACAGGTAGCCATTGCCGGCGGCGTTCACGCCGTAGCGGTTGTTCATCTTGCCCAGTTCGGTGCTGGCGGCCGGCAGGCTGCCGGTGGCGCCGAAGTTGCCGTTCCAGTTTTCTTCACAGGTCAGGTAGGTGCCCCAGGGCGTGTAGCCGTTGGCGCAGTTGTTGATCGTGCCGTTGGCCTCGAAGCCATTGTTCTGGCCGATGTCGATCGAGCCTGTGGGCGCGATGTCGTATTTGCGCGATTGCAGCAAGGGGTGGCCGGCGGCGGGGCCCGAGACGCGCATAGGGGTGTTGGCGGTGATGCGGCGGCCGTAGGCCGAGGTGGCGGCCACGCCCCAACGGCCTGCGCCGTCCTTGCGGATCTCGACGATGGACACGCCATGCGCAGCCTGCGACTTGCGGGCCTTGGGCAGGGTCTGGTTGCCGGCGTTCAGGCCATCGGCGTGCAGGATGGACTCTTGCGTGTACTCGTTGTTGACGACGAGCAGGCCACGGTCGCTGGACTCGGCGCCGCGCACGTTGAAGCCGAAGTAGTGCATGCCATCGTTGTGCTCGCCGAACTGCTTGGCCTGGTCGGCGGCGGTTTCGGAGGCATCGCCCTTGAACGCGGGAGCACCGGGCATGATCGGATCGCCCCAGGCGACCAGCAGCTCAGCCTTGTGGCCGGCGGCCACGCGCACGGCGTCGGGCACGGGGGCCAGCGCGGCGGGCAGGTTGGCAAAGCCGATGCCCACGGTGGTGCTGGCGCCGCAGGTGTTGGTGGCGGCCTGCACCGTGCCGGTCAGGCCCGACAGGGTCAGGCCGCCCGCCGCAGCGAGCATGGGGGCGGAGGCCGCGCCCTGGATGAAGCGGCGGCGGCTGACATCGGCGCGCTGCGCCACCTCCAGGATCGACTCGTTGCCCGACGGGTTGAGCGTCAGGTCATTGGTCGGGTGGTTGATACCTTTCATGCGGGGACTCCTGCGGACAAGTGGGTGGGCAATCGCCACGCAGGATAGAAAGTGCATATGTCACGCTGACGACATGGCATGAGGCATATGGACGAGCGAAAGCACCCCTCTCGATCGAGAGGGGTGCTTGATCAAGGTCGCTCAAAACCGGCGGTACGGCCAACGCCGCCAGGCGCTACCCGCCCGCCCGAGCCACCCGTGTTCAGGCCGCCACGGTTTGAGCCACCGTGGTGCGGCGGCGATGTGCCATCAGGCCCACCATGCCCACGCCCACCAGGGACAGGGCCCAGGCGGCGGGCTCCGGCACGGCCACGGCCTGCGCAAAGGCCTGGCCCACGGCCTGGTGCACGCCCGCCGTGGGGTGCAGGCCATCCCACAGGTAGTACTTCGAAGGATCGGCGCACAGCGAGCCTTGGCCGAACATGTCGCCGTCCCAGCAGCCTTGCGTCACGTTGTAGCCCTGGGCGATGTAGTCGGCCCGCAACGTGGCCAGTGCGCCGAAGGTGTCGAACACCTGGATGTGTGCGCCCTGCAGGCTGCTCTGCAAACCCGCCATGGTCTGCGCCAGCGCCGTGTTGAAGGCCACCGAGAGCTGGTGGGCACCGGCCTGTTCCGCGCCGCCCGCCTCGATGGCATCGGCGGTGGTGGACAGATCAGGCAGGTTGGGAATGAAGAAATCGCGCGCGCCGGCCTGGTAGAGCAGGTTGACGTTCTGGGCCAGGTTGCTGATCGCGGTGTTGACCGTGGCGGCCGTGGGCGAGGACAGGAAGTCGTTGGCACCGCCCCAGACCACGTACAGCGCGGACGCATCCGTCGTGCCGCCGGTGCCGCTCAGGTAGCTGGTGATCTGGCCCTGCACGCCGGTGCCATCCAGCAGGCCCAGGGCATTGATGCGGTTGTTGACGCCTGACAACGCGCCACCAAAGGCATGGTTGTCCAGGCTCAGCCCCAGCTGGCTGGCCATCACTTCCACGGCCACCGGGCCATTGCTGAAACGCCCCTCGAAGTAGGGCTCGGCCGGCAGGTCCAGTCCGTACTGGCCGACCAGGGCCGAGGCATTGCCGTTGTCGGACAGGCTGTCGCCGAAGACGACCAGCTTGCTGGGAGCGGCCTGGGCCTGCGAGGCGGCCACGATGAGGGCCAGGGCGCCCGCGGCCAGTGGGCGCATGCGAAGGAGAGGCAGGACGGATCGGATAGAACGTGTTGGCATGGTGAACCCCGGCAGGAATTTGGAATGCCGGAAACTTATCACCGCCTGCGAGCCTGCTGTGGCCCGCCAGGCACACCACCCTCCGAAGAGGGAGGTCACCCCTGTTCAGCCTCGCAGCCCGTCGCGCACCGTGGGATAACGCAAGCTTGTGCGCAACTCCTGCTTGAGGCGCCGGTTGTCCAGCCGGCGGGATTCGCTCAGGAAGGACCACTGCAAAGGGCTCATCGTGGCGCGTGCTTCTTCGGCGGGCAGACGGGGTGGACGCTCAAGCCCCCACAGGTCGGCCACCAGGTCGAAGTAGTCGCCCATTCTGAGCTCGGTGTCATCACAGGCGTGCACCACGCGTTGCGGCGCGCCTCTCCACAGCGCTGCGACGCAGGCGCGGGCCAGGTCGTCGGCGTGGATGTGGTTGGTGTAGACATCGTCCTGCGCGGCCAGCACCGCCGTGCCACGGCGCACACGCTCGCGTGGATCACCGCCTTCGCGGTTCAGCGCATAGATGCCGGGAATGCGCAGCACGCTGGCATGTGCGCCCTGCCCGCCTGCCTGCCGGCGTCCCCACCAGCGCACCAGCGCCTCGGCATGCACGCGCCTGCGCGCTCGGTCTGAGGCCGGGGCCACGGGCCGCGTCTCGTCGAAACGGGCCCCGCCTGCATCGCCATAGACGCCAGAGGTGCTGCCATAGACCAGCGCCCTCGTGGCGCCCCGGCGGGACAAGGCCTGCAGCAGGTGGGCGGTTCGCGGATCGGTGTGCCCATGGCTCGGCGGCGGCGCCAGGTGCAGCACGTGCGGTGCCAGGCCAGCCAGGCGGGCCAGCGTGGCCGGCTCGTCCAGGTTGCCCCGCAACGGCAGCAGGCCGTGGGCACGCAGCACCTGCGCACGCTCGGCGGAGGTCGTCAGCGCCAGCACGCGGCAGCGTGGCAGCAGGGCCCTGGCCGCGCGCAGGCCCACATCGCCACACCCCACGATCAGCACACGGCTCTGGCGGAACTGACGGCATCGAGAGGGCATCGGGTTGAACATGGCGGCTTGGGGGACAATCTCGGGATTGCCGATTCTGACCGCATCCAAGGCCGTTTCCATGAGCTTTTCCGTCACCGTTCAACCCAGTGGCCGCCAGTTCAACATGCAGCGCGACGAGACCGTGCTGGGCGCAGCCCTCCACGCCGGCGTGGGCCTGCCCTATGGCTGCAAGGATGGCGCCTGTGGTTCATGCAAGTGCAAACTGGTCGAAGGCCGCGTGATCCACGGTGCGCACCAGCTCAAGGCCTTGTCGCCCGCCGAGGAACAGGCCGGCTACGTGCTGACCTGCTGCGCCACCCCGCAGACCGACCTGGTGCTCGAATCCCGGCAGGTCGTGGGCCTGGGCGATTTCCCGGTGATGAAAATGCCCACGCGGGTGACCAGCATCACCCGCCCGTCCTCTGATGTGGCCATCCTGCGCCTGCAGTTGCCGGCCACCAGCAACTTCGGCTGGCGCGCCGGCCAGTTCGTCGAGTTCATCCTGAAAGACGGCAGCCGCCGCAGCTACTCCATGGCCAATGCGCCGCACACGGCCAAGGACCCGGCCGTCAACGGCATCGAGCTGCACATCCGCCACATGCCTGGCGGCCTGTTCACCGACCACGTGTTCACGGCCATGAAGGAAAAAGAGATCCTGCGCATGGAAGGCCCGCTGGGCACCTTCTTCGTGCGGGAGGACTCCGAGCGGCCCATCGTGCTGCTGGCCTCAGGCACGGGCTTCGCGCCCATCAAGGCCATCGTCGAGCACCTGCGCTTCAAGAACAACACGCGGCCCGTGTCCCTGTACTGGGGCTGCCGCGCCAAGGCTGACCTGTACCTGCACGACTGGGCACAGACCCAGGCGGACGAACTGCCCTGGCTGACCTACGTGCCGGTGCTGTCGCATGCCCGTCCCGAAGATGGTTGGGCCGGCCGCCAGGGCCTGGTGCACCTGGCTGTGCTGGAAGACTGGCGCGACCTGTCCGCCCACGAGGTGTACGCCTGCGGCGCCCCCATCATGGTCGAATCGGCCAGGCGCGATTTCGTCGCGCGGGCCGGCCTGTCGGAAGACGATTTCTACGCCGATGCCTTCACCAGCGAAGCCGACAAGCATGGCCAGAGCGTGCCCGCCAGCCAGCCCTGAGGGCAGCGGCCATGTGACCCGTGTCGGCCGCCCCTCGATCGAAGCCATCGAGCGGGCCGGACTCGCCTCGTGGCCGGCGCTGGAAGAAGAGCGCCTCGATGGCTGGCTGCTGCGTGCCTCGCAGGGCTACACCCGCCGCACCAACTCGGCCAACGCCGCAGGCGCATCTGCAGGGCACCTCGATGCAGATCTGCCCCTGATCGAGCGGTTCTTCGCGCAACGTGGCTTGCCCACGACCTTCCGTCTGCTGTCCACCGCGGGCGACGAAGCCATCGACCGCGCGCTGGACCAGCGGGGCTACCGACGGTGCGAAGACCCGTGCTCGGTGATGGTCCGTCCGCTCCCAGGCGACATCCATCCTCCGTCCCCGCCATCGTTCGCGCTGCTGCCCGACGCCAAGGCCTGGCTGCCCGAGTTCGTTCGCCTCAAGAATGACCAGGGTCCGCATCAGCGCACCCATCTGGCCATCCTGGACGCCATCGCCAGCCCCACCGCCTTCGCGGTCGTCAAGCCACCCGGAGCCCTCCAGCCCCAGGGCTGCGGCCTGGGGGTGGTGGCTGAGGGGCATCTGGGCCTGTTCGACATCGCCACGCACCCGGCGCACCGGCGCCAGGGCCTGGGCAAGGCGGTGTGCGAAGGGCTGCTGAACTGGGGCCGCGATCAGGGTGCGCACACGGCCTACCTCCAGGTGGTGGCAGACAACCGCAGTGCCGTGGAACTCTATCGCCGTCTCGGCTTCGAAGAGCTCTATCGATACTGGTACCGCATCCGTGGCTGACCTGCCCTCGCCTGCCGTTGAACAACCGCCCTCGGCCATGGGCCACGGCCTGCCCCACACCTTGCGTGATGCCGGGCTGGACTTCCTCGCCTTCGGGTTGAAGCAGGCGCAGGCCTGCCTGTTCGCCGGCTTGTTCTTCCTGTCGGTGTTCCTGGTGCCCAAGGCCGGCTGGGCCGGCATCCCGCGCTACGACCTGCTGCTGGTGATCGCGCTGGGCATCCAGGCCGTGATGGTGTGGACGAAGCTGGAGACCTGGGACGAACTCAAGGCCATCAGCCTGTTCCACGTGGTCGGCTTCGCGCTGGAGGTGTTCAAGACCTCCTCGCACATCCAGTCGTGGTCCTACCCGGATCCCGGCTTCACCAAGGTGCTGGGCGTGCCCCTGTTCTCGGGCTTCATGTACGCGGCGGTGGGCAGCTACATCATCCAGGCCTGGCGCCTGCTGGATCTGCGCATCCTTCACCACCCGCCCTACTGGATGGCCACGCTGCTGGCCTGCGCCATCTACGCCAACTTCTTCACCCACCATTTCATCGGCGATTACCGCTGGTACCTGGCGGCCTGCACGCTGGGCCTGTATGCCCGAGCCACCGTGGTGTTCACGCCGCGGCAACGGCCCTTGCGCATGCCGCTGCTGCTGTCCTTCGTGCTGATCGGCTTCTTCATCTGGCTGGCCGAGAACATCAGCACCTTCATGGGCATCTGGAAATACCCGAACCAGATGGGCGCGTGGACCACGGTGCATGTGAGCAAGTGGAGCTCATGGTCGCTGCTGGTGATCATGACCTTCACCATCGTCACGCACCTCAAGCACGTGAAAGCCCGCGTGCATGTGCCGGAGTAGAGCCAGGTTCAAGCACCCAGGTAGGCGGCCTGCACCTGGGGATTGCCCAGCAGTTCGCGCGCCGGGCCGCTGAGCGTCAGCTCGCCCGATTCCATCACGTAGGCGCGGTCGGCCATCTCCAGCGCGCGGTGGGCGTTCTGCTCCACCAGCAGCACGGTCACACCCTGCTTCGACACATCGGCCACCACCGAGAAAATCTGGTCGACCATGATCGGCGACAGCCCCATGGACGGCTCGTCGAGCAGCAGCAGCTTCGGGCGCGCCAGCAGGGCCCGGCCCATCGCCAGCATCTGCTGCTCGCCGCCGGACAGCGTGCCCGCCAACTGGCGCGAGCGCTCCTTCAGGCGCGGAAAGCGCTGGTACACCGCTTCGACATCGGCTTCGATCGCAGCATCGCGGCGCAGGTAGACGCCCATGCGCAGGTTCTCGTCGATGGACATGCGCGTGAAGATGCCCCGCCCTTCGGGCACCATCACCAGGCCCTGTTCCACCAGCGACCAGGGCCCCTGCCCCGCGATGCTGCGGCCCAGGTAGTGCACGTCACCCGCCTGCGGCTTGAGCAGCCCGCAGATGGCCTTGAGCGTGGTGGTCTTGCCGGCCCCGTTGGCGCCGATGAGGCTGACCAGTTCGCCCTCGTGCAGTTCGAGCGACAGGTTCTTGACGGCCTGGATGCCGCCATAGGCAACGCTCAGGCCCCGGGTGGACAGCAGCGGTTTCTTGTGGTCGGTTGTCATGGCGCGTGGGTGGCTTGGGCGGCCGAGCCCAGGTAGGCCTCGATCACGGCCTGGTTGCATTGCACCTCGGCGGGCGTGCCTTCGGCGATGAGGCGGCCCTGGTCCAGCACGGTGACGCGGTCGCACAGGCCCATCACCAGCTTCACGTCATGCTCGATCAGCAGAATGGTGCGGCCCTGGGCCCGGATGCGTTCGATCAGCTCGCGCAGTGCCACCTTCTCGGTGGCGTTCATGCCGGCGGCAGGCTCGTCCAGCGCCAGCAGGCGCGGCTCGGTGGCCAGGGCCCGGGCGATCTCCAGGCGGCGCTGGTCGCCATAGCTCAGGGTGCGCGCGGTGCGGTGGGCCTGGTCGGCCAGGCCGACGAAGTCCAGCAGCGCCATGGCATCGCCCGCGATGGCGGATTCTTCGCGCTTGAAGGCCCGCGTGCGCAGCAGGGCCTGCCACCAACCGACGCGGGTGCGCACATGCCGGCCCACGCGCACGTTGTCGAGCACGCTCATGTCGGCGAACAGGCGGATGTTCTGGAAGGTGCGCGCGATGCCGGCCTGCGCCACCTTGTGCACGGCCGAGGGCTTGTAGCGCAGGCCGCTCAGTTCGAACCGGCCCTTGTCGGCCAGCACCAGCCCGGTGATCACGTTGAAGAAGGTGGTCTTGCCCGCGCCGTTGGGGCCGATCAGCCCGTGCACGCTACCTGGCGCGATGCTCAGGCCCACCTCGCTGAGCGCCTGCACGCCGCCAAAGCGCTTGCTGACGCCTTCCACATGCAGCATGGCCACACCAGGATCGGTGGGCAGGACGACGGAACCCACGCTCATGCCCTGCCCTCCGGCGAGGGCCACAGGCCACGCGGGCGTGTCAGCATGATGCCGATCATGGCCAGGGCCACCAGCAACTGCCGCAGGATGGCAGCATCCAGCCGGCCATCGGTCATGGCCTGCAAGGGGCCGGCCACATGGCGCAGCACCTCAGGCAAGGCCGCCAGCAGGAAGGCCCCGAGGATCACGCCGGGCACATGGCCCAGGCCGCCCAGCACCACCATGGCCACGACCATGATCGATTCGTTCAGGCTGAAGGATTCGGGCGACACGAAGCCCTGGAAGCTGGCGAACAGCACGCCGGCCACGCCGCCGAAGGTGGCGCCCAGGCCAAAAGCCAGCAGCTTGAGGTTGCGCGTGTTCAGGCCCATGGCCTTGGCGGCGATCTCGTCCTCGCGGATGGCCCGCCAGGCACGGCCCGTGCGCGAATTGTTCAGGCGCAGGCTGATCACCACGGCCAGCACCACCAGCGCCAGGAACAGGTAATAGTGCAAGGTGACGGGCGGCAGGGTGAAGCCACCGATGTGCCAGGGCTCGCCCAGGCTCACGCCGAAGAACACCAGCGGGTCGATGCTGTCGATGCCCTTCGGGCCATTGGTGAGGTTGACCGGCGCGTTGAGGTTGCTCAGGAACACGCGGATGATCTCGCCGAAGCCCAGCGTGACAATGGCCAGGTAATCCCCCCGCAGCTTGAGCGTGGGCGCGCCCAGCAGCACCCCCACCACCGCGGCCAGGCCCGCGCCCAGCGGGATCACCAGCCAGATCGGCGTGTGCAGCCCTTGAGGGAACATGGCGGCCACGGCTGGCAGGTTGTCCGTCAGGTGCGGCGAGGCCAGCAGCGCGAACATGTAGGCCCCCACCGCGTAGAACGCGATGTAACCCAGGTCGAGCAGGCCGGCGAAGCCCACCACGATGTTCAGGCCCAGCGCCAGCAGGATGTACAGCAGCGCGATGTCCAGGATGCGCACCCAGGCCTGCCCCACGTCCTGCAGACCCAGCGGCAGCACCATCAGCAAGGCGGCACAGACCAGGAAGGTCAGCGATTTCTGGCGGTTGATCGTTGTCATCACAGCGCCTCCATCACGACCGGTCGGCCACGCGCTCGCCCAGCAGGCCCTGGGGCCTGAGCGTGAGCACGAGGATCAGCACGGTGAAGGCGAAGATGTCCTGGTAGTTGCTGCCCAGCAGGCCATTGGTCAGGTCACCGATGTAGCCGGCGCCCAGCGCCTCGATCAGGCCCAGCAGGATGCCGCCCAGCATGGCGCCGCCCAGGTTGCCGATGCCGCCGAACACCGCCGCCGTGAAGGCCTTGAGGCCCGGCAGGAAGCCCATGGTGTGCTGCACCGAGCCGTAGTTGGCGGCCCACATCACACCCGCCAGCGCGGCCAGCGCGGCCCCGATCACGAAGGTGGCCGAGATCACCTTGTCCGGTTGCACGCCCATCAGCTGCGCCACGCGCGGGTTTTCGGCCGTGGCGCGCATGGCCCGGCCCAGCGGCGTGAGGTGGATCAGCGCCAGCAGCCCCGCCATCGTGCCGGCGGCCACCACCAGGATCAGGATCTGCACCAGGTTGATGGTGGCGCCCATGATTTCATAGGGCTCGTCGGGCAGCAGGATCGGGAAAGGCTTGTAGTCGGGCTTCCACAGGATCATGGCCAGGGTCTGCAGCAGCAGCGAAACCCCCATGGCCGTGATCAGTGGCGCCAGCCGCGGCGCGCTGCGCAGCGGCCGGTAGGCCAGCTTCTCGATCACGTAATTGAGCGCCATGCAGGCCACCATGGCCACGGCCAGCGCCAGCAGCAGCAGGGCCCAGCCGGGCATGCCGGCATCGGCCAGCCAGGTCACCACCGTCCAGGCCACGAGGGCCCCCACCATCAGCACCTCGCCGTGGGCGAAGTTGATGAGGTTGATGATGCCGTACACCATGGTGTAGCCCAGTGCGACCAGGGCATACATGCTGCCCAGCACCAGGCCGTTGATGATTTGTTGAATGAAGGTGTCCACAGGCGCGATGCGTCTACGTCGTTGACTGGCTCATGCAAAAAGCCCGCCACGCAAGGGCTGCGAGGCGGGCTGATGCCCTGGGATCGGCATTATCCGGCCATTTCCGGACGTGGACGGCGCAGGATGTGTCAGAACAGCTTGGGCAGCTTGAGCGAGTCCACCACCATCCGGATCAGTTTGGGCTTGAAGCCCGTGTACGGCGGGAAGAACAGCTTGGCCACCATCACCGGACCAGACTTGAGCACGGCCCGCTCATGCGAGAAGGCCTTGAAGCCGTAGATGCCGTGCGCACTGCCGATGCCGGAGTTGTTCACGCCACCGAAAGGCAGGTTGCCATGTGCGTAGTGCAGCACGCAGTGGTTGATGCCCACCCCGCCCGAGCTGGTCTGGGCCATGATGCGGCGCGTGCGGTCCTTGTTGTGGCTCCAGATGTACAGGGCCAGCGGCTTGGGCTGGGCGTTGATCTCGCGCACCACGGCATCGAGATCACGCCAGGCGATGATGGGCAGCACCGGGCCGAAGATCTCTTCGCTCATGATGGCCGCGTCGGCCGGGATGTTGTCCAGCAGCGTGGGCGCGACGAAGGCGCTGGCCACATCGACCTCGCCGCCCTGCAGGAAGCGGGCGCCCCGGGCACGGGCATCTTCCAGCAGGCCAGCGATGCGCTGGGTGTGGCGCTGGTTGACCACGTGGGCAAAGTGCGGCGAGACCTTCTGTTCTTCCGCCGTCTTGCCGTAGCGCTCGCCGATCACGCGGCGACACTCGGCCACGAACTGGTCCTTGACCGATTCGTGCACGTAGACGTGGTCAGGCGCCACGCAGGTCTGGCCGCAATTGGCCAGCTTGCCCCACATCAGGGTTTCGGCGGCCGACTTGAGATCAGCCGTCTCATCGACGATCACGGGCGACTTGCCGCCCAGCTCCAGCGTGACACTGGTCAGGTGCTTGGCGGCGGCGGCCATCACCACCTTGCCCACGGCCGGCGAGCCAGTGAAGAAGATGTGGTCGAAAGGCAGCGCCAGCAGGGCGGTGGACGTGGGCAGGCTGCCCTCGAACACGGCCACTTCGTCTTCGCGGAACAGGTCGCGGATGATGCTCACCATCAGCGCGCTGACCTGCGGCGTCATTTCCGAGGGCTTGAGGATCACCGTGTTGCCGGCGGCCAGGGCCGACACCAGCGGACCGAAGCACAGGTTCAGCGGGAAGTTCCAGGGCGCCACGATCAGGCAGCGGCCGCGCGGCTGGGCCTCGATCCAGGCCGAGGTGCCGCCGGTGGTCATGGTGGGCCACACGCGCTTGGGACGCATCCACTTGCGCAGATCCCCAATGGCGTGGCGGATCTCGTCCATCACGGGCAGGAACTCGGTGCTCTCCACCTCGGAGGCGGGCTTGTGATAGTCCGCGTAGAAAGCCTTGTAGAAGTCTTCGCGGCGGGCCAGCATGGCCTCGCGCAGGCTCTTGAGGCGCGCGATGCGCTGGGCCGCGGTAGAGGTGCGCCAGGCCAGCGAGGTGGCCAGCTGGGCATCGAAGGCGCGCTGGATGGCGGCGGGGTCGGCTTCGCCGGTGGACGGGTCGACGACATGCATCATGGGGCGGTTCATCCTGATCACTCCTTCTCTTGCTTCAGGCCGGCACGGATCACGCGATCGGCCACCTCGTTGAGACTCACGCCTTGTGCCGTGGCCAGGTCCTGCAACTGCTTGACCAGCTCGGCGTGCAGCTTGGCCGCGAAGGGCACCAGGCCGGCAGCCTGGTCCAGCTTGCGTTGCTCGCGCCGGTCGGGCACCTGGGCTGCGCCCTGGCCGAAACGGCCGGGCACACCGGCCTGGCGCATCTGGCCCTGGATCTTCAGGCCCTTGCTCTTTTCCAGATCTGTTTTCTTCATCGCTCTCGACCAATTCCACTGACAGGGCGGCCCGGCGGCCAGAGGAGGACCATAATCCTTCGCACCCCGCCACACAAGCCTCGCAGGCGCTTGGTACTCCAGCGTTCCATCTGAAAACGCCGACATGCACATTGGCCCGCCTTGGCGGGATTGTGCACGCGATCCGTGGGTACGGGCAGACGGCAGACCCTTGCTTTTGAGGCCGTCCGGGCCTGCCGGGATTTCATTTTTTCCATTTACAACCTCCTTCATGCCCCCCTTGCAACAGATCACCTTCGAACTGCGCGGCGAGTTCATCGCCCTGGACAGCCTGCTCAAGGCCACCGGGCTGGCCGACAGCGGTGGGCGGGCCAAGACCCTGGTGGCCGAGGGCCGCGTGCAGGTGAACGGGCAGGATGAGCTGCGCAAGACCGCCAAGATCCGCGCCGGCCAGGTCGTGAGCCTGCAAGGTGCCCGCATCCGCGTGGTGGCGGAAGGCGAAGGGGCAGCCCCCGAGGGCGAAGGCGACGCCTGATCCCGTCAACGGTCGACCAGTCCATGCCATATTGAGCGCGCAACATCTGCCCGGTGCGCCGCTTTGACACAGGGCGAACCCGACGTTCGCCCTGCCGCCGTCAGGGGCAAGATGCGCGCCATCCCCACGGGAGAAGCCCATGCCGAACCACACCTTCAGTCAGGACCTGCCTCGCACCGAGGCCAACTTCGCCGCGTTCACGCCACTGTCCTTCCTGGAGCGCACCGCCCTGGTCTACCCTGACCGGCTGGCCGTGGTGCACGGCACGCTGCGCCAGACCTGGGCCCAGACCTATGCCCGCTGCCGCCAACTGGCCAGCGCCCTGCAGCGGCGGGGCATCGGCCAGGGCGACACCGTGGCGGTGATGCTGCCCAACACCCCGCCCATGGTCGAAGCGCATTTCGGCATCCCCATGGCCGGCGCCGTGCTCAACGCGCTCAACACCCGGCTGGACGCCGAGGCCCTGGCCTTCATGCTGGACCATGGCGAAGCCCGCGTGGTGATCGTGGACCGCGAGTTCAGCGGTGTGATGTCGCGTGCCCTGGCGCTGCGCACGCGCACCGAGCCCGTGCTGGTGGTCGATGCCGACGACGCCGTGTACACCGGCCCTGGCGAGCCCATCGGCGCGCTGGCTTACGAGGCCCTGCTGGCCGAAGGCGATGCCGCCTTCGCGTGGCAGTTGCCCGAGGACGAGTGGGACGCGATCAGCCTGAACTACACGTCGGGCACCACCGGCAACCCCAAGGGTGTGGTCTACCACCACCGGGGCGCGGCCATGAACGCCGTATCCAACATCCTGGAATGGGACATGCCCAAGCACGCGGTCTACCTGTGGACGCTGCCCATGTTCCATTGCAACGGCTGGTGTTTCCCGTGGACGGTGGCCGCGCGCGCCGGTGTGAACGTGTGCCTGCGCAAGGTCGAGCCCAAGGCGGTGTTCGACGCGATCCGTGAGCACAAGGTCAGCCACTACTGCGGTGCGCCCATCGTGCACGCCGGTCTGGTCAATGCCCCGGACGAACTCAAGCAGGGCATCGGCCACCCCGTCAAGGCCATGGTGGCCGGGGCTGCGCCGCCGGCCGCGATGATCGAGGGCATGGAGCGGCTGGGGTTCGATCTGACCCACGTGTACGGCCTGACCGAGGTCTACGGCCCCGCGGCCGTCTGCGTGCAGCACGATGCCTGGGACAGCCTGGACGTGGGCGAGCGGGCCCGCCTGAACGCGCGCCAGGGCGTCAACTACCACCTGCAGCGCGGCGTGACGGTGATGGACCCGTTGACCATGCAGCCCGTGCCTGCCGATGGCGAAACCATGGGCGAGATCATGTTCCGCGGCAACATCGCGATGAAGGGCTACCTGAAGAACCCACGCGCCACGCAGGAGGCCTTTGCGGGGGGCTGGTTTCATTCAGGCGATCTGGCCGTGCAGTACCCCGATGGCTACGTCAAGATCAAGGACCGCAGCAAGGACATCATCATCTCGGGCGGCGAGAACATCTCGTCCATCGAGGTGGAGGACGTGCTCTACCGGCACCCGGCAGTGCTGGCCGCGGCCGTGGTGGCCAAACCCGACGAGAAGTGGGGCGAGACGCCCTGTGCCTTCGTGGAGACCAAGGCCGGCGCCACCGTGACGCCCGAAGAGCTGATCGCCCACTGCCGCCAGCACCTGGCGGGCTTCAAGGTGCCGCGCGCGGTGGTGTTCGGGGAGCTGCCCAAGACCTCGACCGGCAAGATCCAGAAGTTCGAGCTGCGCAAGAAGGCGGGGTCGAAGGGCGCGATCGACGCCTGAACCGGACGGCCCTCCCGGGCCATCGCGTCGGCCAGTCAGTCAGGCCCCGCTTCAGGCCAGGGTGCCGCCGCGGCCCCCAGCCCGGCTGAGCGCTGCAGAAATCACCGCGGGCAAGGCGCCCAGATCGGCCAGCGCGCCATCGGCCGGATCTGCGTGGTCGATCCTTGCTGCGATGTGGGCCGGGTCATTGAACAGCACGCGGGTGGACCCGTCGGGCAGGCTTTGCAGCAGCACGCGCCACGGCAAATCCATCGTGCGGGAATCAGCGGCCTGGAAAATAGGGGTGTGGCCGTCGTGACGGCCCAGCACCAGCACCCGTGTACCGCCCGTGTCGGCCATCTGCTCCGCGCCCTGGCCGGCTGACGTGCCAGAGGCCACGTCAGCCACCACCGGCATGCCTTGGGCACGCGCAGCACGTTGCAGTTGTTTCACGGCCTGGTCCAGCGGCAGGCGACTGGTCATGGAAACCCAGCCCTGGCGCTCCAGGTCGGATTCAGGCGCCTCGCGGTCGAGGGAAGGCCATTGCCCTGCGGCCATCAGCACCAGGGCCATGCAACCGCTCATCCAGTATCTCGACATGCGCATCGGGGCACCTCCATGCTACAAGTTCAGTAGATGGAGGCAAGCAGCGGAAGTTCAAGGCTATCCTCGTTTCATTACGTAAATGCAGACCCGCACCATGCTGAACAGAGGCTCATTCCCGGACAGTGCGCTCGACAAGCCCCAGGGAGGGTGGCGCGAACGGCTCTACATCATCATCTTCGAGGCGGACACCGCGGCGGGGCGACGCTTCGACCAGGCACTGATCCTGATCATCCTGTTCAGCGTGGGGGTGGTGATCATGGACAGCGTGAAACCCTACGGCGGGCGCCTAAACCTGCCGCTCGCCTCACTCGAATGGCTGTTCACGGCCGTGTTCACCGTGGAGTACGTGCTGCGCCTGCTGTGCGTGCGCCGGCCATTGGCCTACGCCACCAGCTTCTTCGGCATCATCGACCTGCTGTCCACCCTGCCCGCCTACCTGGCCCTGCTGGTGCCCGAGGCCCATGCGCTGATCGACGTGCGCATCCTGCGCCTGCTGCGCGTGTTCCGCATCTTCAAGCTCACGGGCTACGTGGCCGAGTACACCTCGCTGGGCCGGGCGCTCAAGGCCAGCCAGCGCAAGATCCTGGTGTTCCTGTCCTTCGTGCTGATGGTGGTGCTGGTGATGGGCTCGCTGATGTACGTGGTCGAAGGGCCCGAGCACGGCTTCACCAGCATCCCCACGTCCATGTACTGGGCCGTGACCACGATGACCACGGTGGGCTTCGGCGACATCACCCCCCGCACCGACCTGGGCCGGCTGATCTCGTCGCTGATGATGCTGCTGGGCTGGGGCGTGCTGGCCGTGCCCACGGGCATCGTCACCGCCGAGATGAGCGCCCAGCGCCAGCAGGCGGGCCCGGGCGGCCCCACACGCACCTGCCGCGCCTGCTCGACCGGCGGCCACCCGGTGTACGCCAGCTTCTGCTGGCGCTGCGGCGCGGCCCTGCCGGAAGACACAGACCCGCCCGGCGCCTGACACCGCTGGCCGCTTTTCCGCTTTTGCAAACCGGGATGTCGGTCTTGGCACCTGCCCGACAGGACTGTCCGGCCCTTGGGTGCTTATGATGGCGCCACACACCCATTTCCCCAAGATTCCCACAAGGACAAGCCCATGAAAACGCGCGCCGCCGTGGCCTGGAAGGCCGGCCAACCCCTGACCATCGAAACCGTTGACCTGGAAGGGCCGCGCGAGGGCGAGGTGCTCGTCGAGATCAAGGCCACAGGCATCTGCCACACCGATTACTACACCCTGTCGGGCGCCGACCCGGAAGGCCTGTTCCCCGCCATCCTGGGCCATGAAGGCGCGGGCGTGGTGGTCGATGTGGGCCCAGGCGTGACATCGCTGAAGAAGGGCGACCACGTCATCCCCCTCTACACGCCCGAATGCCGCCAGTGCAAGTTCTGCCTGAGCCGCAAGACCAACCTGTGCCAGAAGATCCGCAGCACGCAGGGCAAGGGCCTGATGCCCGACGGCACCTCGCGCTTCTCGCTCAACGGCGAGCCGCTGCTGCACTACATGGGCACGTCCACCTTCGCCAACCACATCGTGGCCCCAGAGATCGCCCTGGCCAAGATCCGTGAAGACGCGCCCTTCGAGACCGTCTGCTACATCGGCTGCGGCGTGACCACCGGCGTGGGCGCCGTGCTGTTCACCGCCAAGGTGGAGGCAGGCGCCAACGTGGTCGTGTTCGGCCTGGGCGGCATCGGCCTGAACGTGATCCAGGGCGCCAAGATGGTGGGCGCCGACAAGATCATCGGCGTCGACCTCAACCCTGCGCGCGAAGCCATGGCCCGCCAGTTCGGCATGACGCACTTCCTGAATCCCAAGGACATCGAGGCCGCGGGCGGCAACATCGTCGACGCCATCGTGCAGCTGACGGATGGCGGCGCCGACTACAGCTTCGAGTGCATCGGCAACACCAAGGTGATGCGCCAGGCGCTGGAATGCACGCACAAGGGCTGGGGCCGCAGCATCATCATCGGCGTGGCCGAGGCCGGCGCCGAGATCAGCACCCGACCCTTCCAACTGGTGACGGGCCGCAAGTGGGAGGGCTCGGCCTTCGGCGGCGCGCGCGGCCGCACCGACGTGCCCAAGATCGTCGACTGGTACATGGACGGCAAGCTCAACATCGACGACCTGATCACGCACAAGCTCAAGCTGGAGCAGATCAACGAAGGCTTCGACCTGATGAAAAAGGGCGAGTCCATCCGCTCTGTCGTGATCTACTGAGCCTGGTCCGCGATCTGAAAGAAGCAGCACCATGATCGACACCCTCAGCGAACACAGCTGCTTCGGCGGCACGCAGGGCTTTTACAAGCACCACTCGAACGCCATCGGCCTGCCGATGAAGTTCTCGGTGTACCAACCCCCGCAGGCCCTGGCCGAAGGGGCGCCAGCCTTGCCGGTGCTGCTCTACCTGGCCGGCCTGACCTGTACCGAAGAGACCTTCATGATCAAGGCCGGGGCGCAGCAGTACGCCGCGCAGCACGGCCTGATCCTGGTCGCACCCGATACCAGCCCGCGCGACACCGGCATCCCCGAGGCCGACGCGGCCTGGGATTTCGGCACCGCGGCAGGCTTCTACCTGGACGCCATCCAGGCGCCCTGGCACAAGCACTGGCGCATGGAGAGCTACCTCACGCTGGAACTGCTGCCCCTGGTGCTGGACCGCTTCAAGGGCCGTGAAGACCGCGTCGGCATCTTCGGCCATTCGATGGGGGGCCACGGCGCGCTGACCCTGGCGCTGAAGTACCCCGAGCTGTTCCACAGCGTGTCGGCCTTCGCTCCGATCGCCGCGCCCAGCCAGTGCCCCTGGGGGCGCAAGGCCTTCACGGGCTACCTGGGCGCGGACACCAGCAGCTGGCGCAGGCACGACGCCACCGAGCTGGTCAACGATGGCGGCTACTGCCCGCCGATCCTGATCGACCAGGGCCTGGGCGACAAGTTCCTGGCCGACCAGCTGCACCCGCACCTGTTCGAAAACGCCTGCCGGCAGATGGGGCAACCCCTGACCCTGCGACGGCATGCCGGCTACGACCATGGCTACTACTTCATCTCGACCTTCATGCGTGATCACATCGAACACCATGCGGCCACGCTGAAAGCCACGCCATGAACCTGTACACCGCGATCCAGGCCGCGCTGCCGGCCCAGCCGGACGAGCCCGCCATCCTCACCGATGACGGGCTGGTCTACTCCTGGCGCGACCTGGACGAGGCCACGGCCATGCTGGCCAACCTGCTGGGCAGCCTCAAGCTGCGTGGCACCGGCGGGCGCCCGCCGGTGGTGGCCGCGCACGTCGATAAATCCGTCGAGGCGCTGCTGCTGTACCTGGCCACCCTGCGCGCCGGCGCCGTCTTCCTGCCGCTGAACCCGGCCTACCGGGCCGCGGAGCTGGACTACTTCGTCGAGGATGCGCGGCCCGCCGTGCTGGTGTGCCGCTCCGACGACCTTGACTGGGTGACCCCGCTGGCGGCACACCGCAACGTGGGGCACCTGTTCACCCTGAACGACACGAGAACGGGAAGTCTGCTCACCCACGCCGCGCAGATGGCGCGCCACCACGAGGTGGCCGTGCGCCAGCCCGACGACCTGGCCGCCATCCTGTACACATCGGGCACCACCGGCCGCAGCAAGGGCGCCCAGCTCAGCCACGGCAACCTGCTGAGCAACGCGCGCACCCTGCTGCGCCACTGGGACTGGCGCACCGACGACGTGCTGGTGCACGCCCTGCCCATCTTCCACATCCATGGCCTGTTCGTGGCTGGGCACTGCGCCCTGCTGTCGGGCACGCCCATGCGCTGGATCGGCAAGTTCGACGCGGCCAAGGTGATCGCGCAGATCAAGGATGCCCAGGGGCCCCGTGCCACCGTGTTCATGGCCGTGCCCACCATGTACGGCCGCCTGCTGGCCGATGGCGGACTCACGCCGCAGGCCAGCGCACACATGCGCGTGTTCATCAGTGGCTCGGCGCCCTTGTCGGCCGCCGCGGCCGATGCCTTCCTGCACGCCACCGGCCACGCCATCCTGGAGCGCTACGGCATGAGCGAGACCGGCATGCTGTGCTCCAACCCCTGCCGCAGCGCCGAGGGTGCCCGCCTGCCCGGCAGCGTGGGCCGCGCCCTGCCGGGCGTAGGCGTGCGCGTGGTGGACGACCACGGCCACCCCAGCCCGCAGGGCGATGCCGGCCACGTGGAAGTGCGCGGACCGAATGTGTTCAAGGGTTATCTGGGCATGCCCGACAAGACCCGCGAGGCCTTCACGCGCGACGGCTGGTTCCGCACCGGCGATGTCGGCCGCATCGACGAGAACGGTTATGTGCACCTGGTGGGCCGCGCACGCGACCTGATCATCACCGGCGGCTTCAACGTCTACCCGGCCGAGGTCGAGACCCACCTGGACCGCCTGCCCGGCGTGGTCGAATCCGCCGTGATCGGCGTGCCGCACCCGGATTTCGGCGAAGGCGTGCTCGGCGTGCTGGTCACGCCCAAGGGCGTGGCGCTCGATGAAGCCGCCCTGCTGGCCTCGCTCAAGGACACCATCGCCGGCTTCAAGGTGCCCAAGCGCCTGGTCTTCGTGGACGACCTGCCCCGCACTGCCATGGGCAAGGTGCAGAAGAACGTGCTGCAGCAGCAGTACCGCCACACTTTCGATTGAGCTTTCACCGCCATGTTGCGATTTTTCAGCTGGACCCCAAGGCCGTCTGACGGGACTGTCGTCGCGCCCGACGAGCGCCTCCCCTGGCCACCGACCATCGCCATGGGCATCCAGCACGTGGTCGCCATGTTCGGCTCCACGGTGCTGGCGCCCATCCTCATGGGGTTCGATCCGAACATCGCGGTGCTGATGAGTGGCATCGGCACGCTCATCTTCTTCCTGGTGACGAAAGGCAAGGTGCCGAGCTACCTGGGCTCGAGCTTCGCGTTCATCGGCGTGGTCATCGCGGCCACCGGCTACGCCGGCACCGGGCCGAACACCAACATCGGCCCCGCACTGGGCGGGATCATCCTGTGCGGGCTGGTCTACACGCTCATCGGGTTCGCCGTCCAGGTGGCGGGTTCCGGGTGGATCGAGCGCTTCACACCACCCGTGGTCACCGGCACCATCGTCGCGGTCATCGGGTTGAACCTGGCCGCCATCCCCATCAAGAACATGGCATCCAGCCACTTCGATGCCTGGATGCAGCTGGTGAGCTTTGCCAGCGTGGCCCTGGTGGCCGTGTTCACCCGGGGCATGCTGCAGCGCCTGCTGATCCTCGTGGGCCTGATCGTGGCCAGCCTGGTGTACGCGGTGCTGACCAACGGCCTGGGCCTGGGCAAGCCGGTGGACCTCAGCGGCATCATCGCGGCACCCTGGTTCGGATTGCCTGCACTCCACGCCCCCGTGTTCACGGGCAATGCGGCGCTGCTCATCGTGCCTGTCGTGGTCATCCTCGTGGCCGAGAACCTGGGGCACATCAAGGCCGTCACGGCCATGACCGGCCGGGACATCGATCGCTACATGGGCCGCGCCTTCATCGGCGACGGGGTCGCGACGATGGTCAGCGGTGCGGCCGGGGGCACCGGCGTCACCACCTATGCCGAGAACATCGGCGTGATGGCCGCCACCAAGATCTATTCGACCGCGGTGTTCGTGGTCGCTGCGCTGGTGGCCATCCTGCTGGGCTTCTCGCCGAAGTTCGGCGCCGTGATCCAGGCGATCCCGCTGCCGGTGATGGGCGGCGTCTCGATCGTGGTGTTCGGGCTCATCGCCGTGGCCGGCGCCAAGATCTGGGTCGACAACAAGGTCGATTTCTCGGACAACCGCAACCTGATGGTCGCGGCAATCCCGCTCGTGCTGGGCACCGGTGGTTTCGCCCTGCACTTCGGCAGCTTCGAGCTGGGTGGCATCGGTACCGCCACCTTCTCGGCCATCATCCTCTACGCGCTGCTCAGTTGGGGCAAGGACCGCTGACCCTGTGCCGCGCGGGGTGACTGCGACCGCTGAGCCTCACAAAAGCCTTGTTCTGGCCAGCAGCCACCAGACCAGGGGCCAGAACACGGTGTTCACGACATCGTGAAGGCTCGCCCGCCATCGCCAGTGACCGAGGCTGCGGAAGTCATCGCGCATGTCGAGCAACTCGCCCACCGCCGCGACCAGCACCACGGCGCCCAGGGGCCACAAGGACTTGAGCCTGCGGCGATGCACGACCGCGATGATCAGGAAGACCGTCAGCCCCACGTAGATGTGAAGCGCGTCTTTTGAAAGCCCCGAGAAACCGACGATCGCGAGCTTGATGGATTGGATGGCGGATGTTTCCACGGGCCTGCGCTAATGCCTTGAAAAAGCCATTATCCAGGGAGCCCCTCAGTGCCCATGGCGCGCTCAGCGGCCTTGCTTGGTCAACTATTTACTTGCCAAAAGCAATCAATTGTCGCACGATGTGCAGATGGAATCCATCGACCGCATCGAAGCCGTGCGCCGCTTCAACCGCTTCTACACCCGCCGCATCGGGGTGCTCAACGAGGTCCTGCTGGACTCCGACTTCAACCTCACGGAGTGCCGCATCCTCTGGGAACTGGCTCACGTGGAAGAGCCTGGCGGCATCACCGCCACGGCGCTCGGGCAGGTGCTCGATCTGGACGCCGGCTACCTCAGCCGGGTGCTGCGCGCCCTGAAGGAGCGCAAGCTGGTGAAGGCCCGCCGAAGCGAGGACGACGCCCGCCAGTCACTGCTGCAACTCACACCCGCCGGCCGCCGTGCCTTTGCACCCTTGAACAGCCGTTCGCAGCAACAGGTCGACGCCTTGCTCAGCCGCTTGAGCGATGGGCAGCAGGCCGACCTGCTGCAGGCTTTCCAACGCGTACAGATGCTGCTGGACGAGCCCGGCGACAAGCCCGCGAAAGGCAGCTTCATCCTGCGGCCACACCGCCCGGGCGACATGGGCTGGCTGGTGTCGCGGCACGGCGCGCTCTATGCCCGCGACCACCAATGGGACATGCGCTTCGAAGCGCTGGTGGCCCGCATCGCCGCGGACTTCATCGACCACTTCGATGCGCGCCGCGAGGCCTGCTGGATCGCCGAACGCGACGGCGTCAACATCGGCTGCGTGTGCCTGGTGCAGGCCCGCGATGAAACATCAAGACAGGCCATCGAGGGCACCGCCCAGTTGCGGCTGCTGCTGGTTGAGCCGTCTGCCCGCGGCCTGGGCCTGGGAGAGCGGCTCGTCGCCGAATGCCACAGGTTTGCGCGAGAGGCCGGTTACCGCCGTGTGCGTCTCGGGACAGACAGCCTCCTGACCGGCGCCCGCCACATCTACAGCAAGGCGGGTTACCGACTCATCTCCAGCGCGCCCCACCACAGTTTCGGACAGGACCTGGTCAGCGAGATGTGGGAGCTGGACCTCACGGGCATCGCCTGAAGACAGGTGGCGGCACAGGCCTGCAAAAAGCTGTCTCACGTCAAGCCAGGCGCTTGATCTGCGTGCTAATTTAGTGCCTGACGAAGACACGCGCCTGGACCGCTGCACGTCCACGCCGCCCTTCCCCTGCTGGTTCAAGACATCTCCGCTTCCACAACCACACGATCGCCACGAGCGACCGAGGAGCCCCCGCGATGAACATCCCCTCCCTCAAGGACAGCGTCAGCCCCGAAGAATGGCAGCTGCGCACCGACCTGGCCGCCTGCTACCGACTGGTGGCGCTGTATGGCTGGAGCGACCTGGTCTTCACGCACATCTCGGCCCGCATCCCGGGGCCCGAACACCACTTCCTGATCAACCCCTACGGACTGATGTTCGACGAGATCACGGCGTCCAGCCTGGTCAAGGTGGACCAGGATTGCAACAAGCTCAGCGAATCGCCCTTCCCCGTCAACCCGGCCGGCTTCACCATCCACAGCGCGGTGCATGCCGTGCGCGAGGATGCCGGCTGCGTGCTGCACACGCACACGCGCGCCGGGGTGGGTGTGTCGGCGCAGAAGGCCGGCGTGCTGCCCATCTCGCAGCAGAGCACCTTCGTGCTGGCCTCGCTGGCGTACCACGAGTACGAAGGCGTGGCCTTCCGCGAAGACGAGAAGCCACGCCTGCAGGCCGATCTGGGCGAGGCCAACTTCCTGATGCTGCGCAACCATGGCCTGCTGACCGTGGGCCGCACCGTGGCCGATGCCTTCCTGAGCATGTACGTGTTCGAAAGCACCTGCCAGATTCAGCTGGCGGCGCAGTCGGGCGGCGCGGAGCTGACACAGGTGCACCCGCAGATCGTGCAGGGCGTGGGCCATGCCATGAAAGTGCAGACAGGCGGCATGGGGGGCGCCTTCGTGTGGCCCTCGCTGATCCGCAAGGTCGAGCGCCAGGCGCCTGACTACAAGAACTGAGCAGGCCTGCACGCATGAACAAGCTGTGGGTGATCATCACCCTGGTCATCGCGGCGCTGGGCCTGTCCACGCTGATCGTGGTGGGTGGCGACGTGGTCAAGGGCTACGACACGCAGACCAACGCGCCCTCGGGCGCCGAGGTGGGCACGCCCTGGCAGGTGGACCTGGTCGCTGAAGGCCGATCGCGCGTGGCCGGCCTGGTGCTGGCCCTGCCGGGCAAACCTCAGCCGGGCGACGGCACCCTGGCCGATGCCATGCGCCTGTGGTCCGACAAGATCGAGGTGGCCGTGGTGGCCACCCCCGACGAGATCGGGTCGCTGGAGGCCTTCGTGGACCCAGCCATGCTGGGCTTCGTGGCCGGCAAGCTCGTGCTGAGCCTGCAGATGGACCCGCTGCGCATCGCCGACTTCAAGCGGCGTGCGGCCAAGGTGGCGTTCATGGAAAGCACCACCCGCAAGTTCCTGCTTTCAGCCGAAGATCTGGCCCAGGCGCAGAGCGCCCCCGTCGTGGCCGCGGCCTTCGTGCCGCAGGCCCAGCTGGATGCCGACACAGTGATCGGCCGTTTCGGCCAGCCCGCCCAGCGCCTGCCTGGCGCGGCAGGCAGCGAACACCTGCTCTACCCCGCCAAGGGCGTGGACGTGGTCATCTCGCCCAAGGGGCGCGAGCTGATCCAGTACGTGGCACCGGCGCGGTTCGAAGAACTGCGCGCGCCCTTGCTGGCCGCCAAGGCACAGGCTGCGGCCTCGGCCCCTCTCAGCGGTACTGCGCCGTCAGCGCCTTGATCTCGGCGTCCTTGCGGGCCCACAGCTCACCCATCCAGGCCTGCAGCTCGGCGCGGTAGGCCGGCGAGCCCGGATCATCCGGCATCTGCAGGGAGCGGGGGATCTGCACTTCGCGCACGGTCACCACCACGTCCTCCACCTTGCCGGTGAGCAGGTCATGGAACTCGGGCACGCCCTTGGGGTAGACGATGGTGACGTCGAGGAAGCAGTCGAACTTGTCGCCCAGCGTCTGCAGCGCCATCGCGATGCCGCCCGTCTTGGGCTTGAGCAGGTGCTGGTAGGGCGATTTCTGCGCATCGTGCTTGGCCTGCGTGAAACGCGTGCCTTCCATGAAGCTGATCACCGAGGTGGGGATCACGCGGAACTTCTCGCAGGCCTTGCGCGCCACGGCCAGATCCTGCGCCACGCTGGCGCCGCCCTTGCGTCGCATGAACGGGAAATCCAGTGCCCACCAGGCCAAACCCATGATGGGCACGTAGATCAGTTCGTACTTCAGGAAGAACTTGAGCAGCGGGATGCGGCGGTTGAACACACGCTGCAGCACCAGGATGTCGACCCAGCTCTGGTGGTTGCTGCTGACCAGGTACCAGCCTTCGTACTTGAGGTGGCTCACATCGGGCAGGTGCCAGGGTTTGGGATTGGCCATCCGGATCCAGGCGTTGTTGTTGCCGATCCAGAATTCGGCCGTGCCGTTGAGCAGGGAATCCATCACCTTGCGCACCGGCTTGAAGGGCAGGATCAGCTTGATCAGCGCCCCCGGGATCAGCACGAAAGAGAACAGCGGCAGGGTGACGACCACCAGCTGCAAGCTGGCCACGACACCCTTGACGAAGGAAATCACGGGATTGGACATGTAGGCAGAGTGGCCCGAAGGCCTTTTTTCCGGAACAGGCGCGATTATGGACAGTTTGCGCGCCACGTCTGTCGTACAGGATCAAATGTCAGGGCCGCATTGAAGGCGGCGGCAGGCTGCTCAGGCCCCGCGTGCGCCAACCCGCCGCACTTCATCCAGCCAGCGGCTGCGCTTGGCATCGTCGGCGTACCGCACGGGCGCAAACACCTTGATGCGCGTCGGCGTGATCCCGCAAAAACCCATGATGGCGCGGCGAAACTGCAGGTGCAGCGGGCGCCAGTAGAACAGGGTGTAGTACCAGAGCGGGGTGTCCATCGTCACGAAGGCCCGTGCCGTGCGTCCGGCCAGCAGCTTGTCCCACAGTTGCGAGCCAGTGCGGTACTTGAAGGCGAACCCAGGCAGGAACACGCGGTCGAAGAAGCCTTTGAGCAGCGCCGGCAGACCGCCCCACCACATCGGGAACACGAAGACCAGGTGCTCGGCCCAGGTGATGGCCTGCTGCACCTCGACCAGGCCGGGCTCCAGTGGCTGGATCTGGCGGTAGCCGTGGTGCAGCACCGGGTCGAAGGCGGCATCGCCCAGGCGGAACAGCCTCACCTCATGGCCGGCCTGGCGGGCGGATTCGACATAGGCGTCGGCCAGGGCGCCGCAGTAGCTGGCGGCATCGGGGTGCCCCAGGATGACGGTGATCTTTCGGCTCAAGGCGCTTCCTCTGGTTGCTTGGACGGCATCCAGTATGGGCCAGGCCTGGACCGCCCAAGCCCTCCGCCGCCATGGCCAACCGCTGCCCCTCATCAAACTGACACACAAACCCGGCACGCTGGGCACTTTGCCGTTTCGCCATAGAGTGCCACCATGACCCACCCCATCGGCCCCATCGACCCTGAACTGCTGCGCCGCCTGCAGGACGACGTGCTCGACAGTTACGACGAAGAACTGGAGATGGAGATCGACGACCGCCTGCTGGAAGGCGACAGCGTCGTGGACGATGAGAGCCGCGAAGCCCGCCGCCTGTACTTCCGCGAGCTGTTCCGCCTGCAGGGCGAGCTGGTCAAGCTGCAGGACTGGGTGGTGCACACCGGCGAGCGCATCGTGGTGCTGTTCGAGGGTCGCGACGCAGCCGGCAAGGGCGGCGCCATCAAGCGCATCACGCAGCGCCTGAACCCGCGCGTGTGCCGCGTGGCCGCCCTGCCCGCCCCCAACGACCGCGAAAAGACGCAGTGGTACTTCCAGCGCTACGTGGCCCACCTGCCGGCCGCTGGCGAGATCGTGCTGTTCGACCGCAGCTGGTACAACCGCGCCGGCGTAGAGCGCGTGATGGGCTTTTGCAGCGATGAAGAGTACGAAGAGTTCTTCCGCTCGGTGCCCGAGTTCGAGAAGATGCTGGCGCGCAGCGGCATCCGCCTGTTCAAGTACTGGTTCTCCATCACCGACGAAGAGCAGAACGCGCGCTTCATCGCCCGCATCAATGACCCGCTCAAGCAGTGGAAGCTGAGCCCCATGGACCTGGAGAGCCGCCGCCGCTGGGAGGCCTACACGCGCGCCAAGGAAACCATGCTGGAGCGCACCCACATCCCCGAGGCGCCCTGGTGGGTGGTGCAGGGCGTGGACAAGAAGCGCGCCCGCCTGAACCTCATCCACCACCTGCTCAGCCAGATGGCGTATCACGAGGTGGAACACACGCCCGTGTACCTGCCGCCGCGCGAGCGCCATGAAGACTACATCCGCCGCCCGGTGCCGGACACCATGTTCGTGCCCGAGGTGTACTGAGCCAGGCAGGCCGCGCAGCCATGTCAGGCCCTCACGGCCTGGCGTGCCTTTGAGACCCGCCATGGCGCGCCGCGCCGCCATCGGCTACCCTTGACGGTTCCGCCCGGTGTTGCCGGGGCGGGATCTGTCCAATCCTGTCAAGACCGACAAGGGAGCCCCGCGCGTGCTGCGTTTCTTCGAACAACTGATCGACCCCTACCCCACCGACGAGCCCACCCCGCCGCCCAAGGGCTTCATGGCCTTCCTGTGGGCCTGCACCAAGGGCACCCGCCCCTACATCGCCGGCATGACGCTGATGACGGCATTGATCGGCGCGTTCGAGGCGCTGCTGTTCAGCATGCTGGGCTCCATCGTCGACTGGCTCAGCAAGGTGGAGCCTGCGCAGCTGTGGACGCAGTCGCGGGGCCAGTTGCTGCTCCTGGTCGGCATCGTGCTGGTCAGCCCCCTGGCGGTGCTGCTGCAGACCCTGTTCAAGCACCAGACCCTGGCGGGCAACTTCCCGATGCGCCTGCGCTGGAACTTCCACCGCCTGATGCTGGGCCAGAGCATGGGCTTCTACCAGGACGAGTTCGCCGGCCGCGTGGCCACCAAGGTGATGCAGTCGGCCCTGTCGGTGCGCGACACCGTGATGATCGTGATGGACATCCTGGTCTTCGTGGTCATCTACTTCCTGACGATGACGGCCGTGGTCGGCAGCTTCGATGCCTGGCTGCTGCTGCCCTTCCTGGGCTGGGTGGTGGCTTATGCGCTGGCCGTCTGGTACTTCGTGCCCCGCCTGGCCGAGCGCGCCCGCACCCAGGCCGATGCCCGCTCGCTGATGACGGGCCGCATCACCGATGCCTACACCAACATCGCCACGGTCAAGCTGTTCTCGCACGGGCGGCGCGAGGCCGACTACGCGCGCTCGGCCATGCGCGATTTCATGACCACCGTGCATGGGCAGATGCGCCTGGTCAGTGGCTTCGAGGTGGTCAACCACACGCTGAGCATGCTGCTGATCCTGTCGACGGCAGGCGCCACCTTGTGGCTGTGGACCCAGGGCCAGGTCGGCGTGGGCGCCGTGGCCGCGGCCACCGCCATGGCCCTGCGCCTGAACGGCATCTCGCACTGGATGATGTGGGAGGTGGCGGCCTTGTTCGAGCACGTCGGCACGGTGCAGGACGGCATCAACACCTTGTCGCGTCCGCACACCGTGGTCGACACGCCTGGCGCGCAGCCGCTGGCCGTGACGCGCGGCGAAGTCGTGTTCGACAAGGTGAGCTTCGCCTACGGCGGCGTGCGCCCCGTGGTGAACGATCTGTCGCTGCGCATCCGCCCTGGCGAGAAGATCGGGCTGGTCGGCCGCTCGGGCGCTGGCAAATCCACGATCGTGAACCTGCTGCTGCGCTTCTACGACGTCGAGCAGGGCCGCATCTTGATCGACGGGCAGGACATCACCCAGGCCACGCAGGACAGCCTGCGCGCCCAGATCGGCATGGTCACGCAGGACACCTCGCTGCTGCACCGCTCGGTGCGCGACAACATCCTCTATGGCCGGCCCAATGCCAGCGATGAGCAGATGGAGATCGCGGCCAGGCGGGCAGAGGCGCACGAGTTCATCCAGTCGCTGAGCGATCCCAAGGGGCGCGTGGCCTATGACGCGCACGTGGGCGAGCGCGGGGTGAAGCTGTCAGGCGGGCAGCGCCAGCGCATTGCCATCGCGCGGGTGATGCTGAAGGATGCGCCGATCCTGCTGCTGGACGAGGCCACCAGTGCGCTGGACTCCGAGGTGGAAGCGGCGATCCAGGCCAGCCTGTATCGGCTGATGGAGGGCAAGACGGTGGTGGCGATTGCGCATCGGCTGTCGACGATTGCGGCCATGGACCGGTTGATCGTGCTGGATCAGGGGCGGATCGTCGAGGAGGGTAGCCACGCTTCGCTGTTGGCGCAGGGGGGCTTGTATGCGCGCTTGTGGGCGCATCAGAGTGGTGGGTTCCTGGGCGAAGAGGCCTGAGAACCAGCGCATTGCTTGCACGAATTGAGCGCCTTGTAGTGGCAGCGCGGGGCACGGGATGGGGTGGCCGCCGTCCGGGCTTCATTGTTGTCGGTCACGCCTGCGGCGTGACTGCCCTGTGCTGCTCACAGCGAGGTGGGGCCGCAGAACTCACTCCGCGGCCCTTGGCCGCTGCGTTCAGACAACTGCGGCCAGTCAGATGAACGAAGCATGTGCTGCGCACATGCCCACCTCGCCGCTGCGCTGCTCGGCGCCAACAAGGCGCCCGGCCGTCAGCCCCCACATCCCTTTTGTGCCCCGCTGGTGGCATGCGGAGAAGGCCGTGGCATGCGGCGAGCGGGGCATCCAGGGCTGAAAGGGATTCTGGCCGGGCGCCTTGTTGGCGTCGGAAGCCCGCAGGGCCGAGTTGCGCAGCCACCTGTCCCGGACGAGCACCGCAGAGCAGTCACGCCGAAGGCGGGACCGCCAACATTGAAGCCCGGCCAGAATCCCTCTCAGACCCGCCCCGCGCTCTCACGCAAAAGCGCCAGCCCCAAAAAGGCAAAGGAAACAGCGGCCCAAAAGAGAAAAGGCGGAAGACCCTTTTCAGGATCTCCCGCCCCTTCAGACGCGAATCAATCAGCGCTGATCAGAGCCGATCAGGCTTGTACCGGCGTGATCCCGGCAATCGCCCATTCGCGATCACCATCCACCGGCTTGACCAGATGCCACAGCTCATTGAACGGCTCGGCACCCTGGTCTGCAGCCTCGCGGATCAGCCCGTGGAAACGCACCGAAGCGATCCACTGGCCGTTCTCCTGCGTGGTCTCCACCAGCTCGGCATCCAGCTGCAGCACATCGGTCTGCTGGGCGGCCTGGCCGCGCTCCTGCAGATCCAGGCGCAGCGAAGCGAACAGCTCAGGCGTGGTGAACTTGCGCAGATCGTCCACGTTGGACGCGTCATTGGCAGCCTGCAGGCGGATGAAGATCATCTTGGCGATGCGCTCGAAGCCGGCGGCATCGAAACCTTCGGGCACCGACGAGACCGCCGCGCCACCCAAGGCCCCCGCCACAGGGGCTGCGGGCGAGAAGGCCTGCTGCGCTTCACGCTGCATCGGGCTCAGCACGTCGGCCGAACGCGATTGCTGCGGAGCCTGGTTGCCCTGCTGGGCCCAGGGCGCACCAGCGCCGGCCAGTTGAGGACCCGCGCCACGCGCCGCGCCGCCACCATTGTTCTGGCGGAAACGGTTGATCAGGAAGCGGATGGCGATCACCGCGACCAGCGCCAGCAGCGCCATCGTCAGGAAGTTGCCAAAGGCTTCGCCCATGCCCAGGTGGCTCATCAGCGCAGCGATGCCCAGGCCGGCAGCGATGCCGGCGATGGGGCCCATCCAGGAACGCTTGCCAGCGCCGGCGGCGGCACCCGCTGCGGCGGGGGCAGCGCCTTGCGTGGGCGCATTGGCGTTGGTAGGCTGGCCAGGCTTGGCCGGGGGGGCATCAGGCGCCTTGGCCGGGGCCTGGCGCTGCATGCCAGCGGGACGACCGCCGCCCAGGCGCTTGGCCTCGACATCGAACGACACCACCGTGGTGGACAGTCCGACCAGGGCGAACGAAACCGCAAGAAGAAGTTTTTTCAAGAAGAAATCTCCGTCAACAGAAAACCAAACATGGCTTGGCACGGGGTGTGATCCAGCTGCCGCCAATTAGTTCAGTTTACATTCATATTGAAAGATCAGGCCTAATCCCGTTCCATGAACAACGATTCCCGCCCGGTCTCCCCTTCGAGCGCTCCCTCGAACACCCCAAAAAGTGCCACCACGCAGACGCCCTTCAGCGTCCTGCCGCTGGCGCCCTCCCTGCTGGAGAACCTGCAGTCGCTGGGCCTGCACCACATGACGCCCATCCAGGCCGCCAGCCTGCCGCTGGCCCTGGCCGGACACGACCTGATCGCGCAGGCCAAGACGGGTAGCGGCAAGACCGCCGCCTTCGCGCTGGCCCTGCTCACCCGCCTGAACCCGCGCTGGTTCGCGGTGCAGGCCATGGTGATGTGCCCCACGCGTGAACTGGCCGACCAGGTGGCGCAGGAGATCCGCCGCCTGGCCCGTTCGGAAAGCAACATCAAGATCCTGACACTGTGCGGCGGCACCACCATGCGCCCCCAGGTCGCCAGCCTGGAGCACGGTGCGCACATCGTGGTGGGCACGCCCGGCCGCCTGATGGACCACCTGGAGCGGGGCACGCTCGACCTGTCGGGCTTGAACACCCTGGTGCTGGACGAGGCCGACCGCATGCTGGGCATGGGCTTCTTCGACGACATCGTGACGGTGGCCCGCCAGTGCCCCAAGGACCGCCAGACCCTGCTGTTCTCGGCCACCTACCCTGAAGGCATCGGCAAGCTGAGCCAGCAGTTCCTGAAGAACCCGCAAGAGGTCAAGGTGCAGGCCGTGCACGAGGCCTCCACCATCCGCGAACTCTGGTACGAGGTGAAGGAGACTGAACGCCTGCACACCGTCTCGCTCCTGCTGGCCCACCACCGGCCCGCCAACACCATCGCCTTCTGCAACACCCGCCAGCAGTGCCGCGATCTGGTCGACGTGCTCAATGCCGAAGGCATCGAGGCCCAGGCCCTGCACGGTGACCTGGAGCAGCGAGAGCGCGACCAGGTGCTGCTGCAGTTCGCCAACCGCAGCCTGTCGGTGCTGGTGGCCACCGACGTGGCCGCCCGCGGCCTGGACATCGCCCAGCTGGAGGCCGTGATCAATGTGGATGTGACGCCCGATGCCGAGGTGCACATCCACCGCATCGGCCGCACGGGCCGCGCCGGCCAGGACGGCCTGGCCCTGAACCTGGCCAGCATGGACGAGATGGGCCGCGTGGGCCGCATCGAGGTGCTGCAGGGCCGCGAGGTGAAGTGGCAGCCGCTGGACAGCCTGCAGCCCACCAGCCGCGAGCCCTTGACCCCACCCATGGTCACGCTGCAGATCCTGGGCGGCCGCAAGGAAAAGATCCGCCCGGGCGATGTGCTGGGTGCGCTCACGGGCGAGGCCGGCCTGGAAGGCTCGCGCATTGGCAAGATCAACGTGACCGACTTCCACACTTACGTGGCCGTGGAACGCGGCATTGCTGAGGATGCCTTGCGCCAGCTCGCATCCGTCAAGGTCAAGGGCAAGAAGGTCAAGGCGCGGCTGCTCAAGGACGTGATCGAGGACGGCAAGGACGCCTGACGCCCCACAGGGTTGGTGCAATCTGTCAGCCGCGCCCTACAGCAGGATGCGGCGTTGACGGCTGGTGGCGGTTCGGCCTGCATGTTGAGATCGGTCTCACCATGCAACCCATCGACATCCACCGTTACGCCCCCTTGTTCGTCGTGATGAACGCGGCCTCGGGTAGCCAGGATTCCCAAGCCGTGCGCGAGACGGTGGAGCGCGAGGTGCACCGCGCCGGCCGCAGCGTTTTCTTCCGCATGCTGGAACCGGGGCAGGATCTGTCCACCGTGGCGGCACGGGCGGTGCAGCAGGCCGTGGAGCACCACGGCATCATCGTGGCGGCCGGTGGCGATGGCACCATCAACGCCGTCGCCCAGGCCGCGCTGGGCAAGGACTGCGCCTTCGGCGTGCTGCCGCAGGGCACCTTCAACTACTTCAGCCGCACGCACCACATCCCGGCCGACCCGGTGGAGGCGGTCCGCCTGCTGCTCAACACACGCGAGGCCTACCCGGTGCAGGTCGGGCTGGTCAATGACAAGGTGTTCCTGGTCAACGCCAGCCTGGGCCTGTACCCGGAACTGCTGGAAGAGCGTGAGGCCGCCAAGCAGGCGCACGGGCGCAGCCGCGTGGTCGCAATGTGGGCGGGCTTGCGAACCCTGCTGCACCGTCACCGTCACTTGCGCCTGACCTTGCAGATGGAAAGCGGCGCCCTGGGCAAACGTCAGCAGACGATCAAGACGCCGACCCTGTTCGTGGGCAACAACCAGCTGCAACTGGAGCAGTTGGGCATGCCTGAAGCACCCCGTGTGAGCCAGGGCCAGCTTGCCGCCATCACGGTCAAGCCCCAACCCACCTGGCGAATGGTGTGGCTGGGGGTGAAGGGCTTGTTCGGCCGCCTGGGCGAGGCGGACGAGATCGTCAGCTTCCCGCTGCGCGACATGGTGGTGCAACCCCTGCTGCCCCTGGGCCGCCGCCGCATCAAGGTGGCCACCGATGGCGAGATCAGCTGGCTGACGCCGCCGCTGCGTTTCAGCGTGGCCAGCATGCCCCTCAACCTGATCTGCCCGACCCCGGCGGCGTTCGAGCAAAGCCAGCAACAATCCACCGGCACCTGATGCCCCTCGTGGCCCATCTTTCAGACACGCACTTCGGCACCGAGCAGCCGGAGGTGGTCGATGACATCCTGCGCTGCCTGCACCTGCTGCGGCCTGAGGTGATCGTGCTCTCGGGCGACATCACCCAGCGTGCGCGCGCCAGCGAATTCCGCCGCGCACGGGCGTTCGTGGATCAGCTGCCTCCGGGCAAGCGCCTGATCCTGCCGGGCAACCATGACCTGCCGCTGAACCCCCTGTCGCGCGTGCTGTGGCCGCTGGGCCGCTTCCGCAACACCTTCGGCCCGCAACTGGAGCCCAGCCTGGACACGCCCGAACTGCTGATCGTGTGCGTGAACACCACCCGGGGCTGGCGCCACAAGCATGGCGAGGTCTCGCCCACACAGATCGGTGCCGTGGCCGACCGGCTGCGCCAAGGCCCGCCCGAGCAGCTCAAAATCGTGGTGACACACCAGCCCGTGCAGGTATCGCGTGAACTGGACGAGCCCGACCGCCTGCGCAGAGGTCCGCGCGCCCTGCAGGCATGGCGCGAAGCCGGCGCTGACTTGGTGCTGGGAGGGCACATCCACCTGCCCTACATGCTGCCGGTGCTGGCTGAAGGCGCCAGCGAGGGTCGCGGCCCTGTGTGGGTGGTCAACGCGGGCACCGCGGTGTCGAGAAGGGTTCGTTTCGAGGCCGGCAACTCCTTCAACCTGATCAGGCCATTGCATTACAGCGACCGCGGCGAGCGGTTGTGCACCGTCGAACGCTGGGACCACCATCCCGGCGAAGGATTCACGCCGGCACGGGTGCACGAACTGGAGTTGCCTGCCGGTCAGGCACTGAACGGCAGGCGGCAGGCCTCGGGCTGAAATCAAGCCGTCCAGGGCCAGCGGTGAACCGGCGCCTTCAGCACTGTCAGAAGTGCAGCATCACGCCGTGCGGCATCCCCGGACATCATGTCATCGAGCAGCGCCAGGGCCTCGTCCTGCGTTGCCTCATCCTCAATGTGCCAGCCATGGCGCTGGAGCAGGCCATCAGCGCACAACTGCAGCGCATCCTCGTCCGACTGTGTCCGCACCAGGCGGGCCAGGCGTGCGCTGGCATTGCTGCTTTCGTAGGCGATGATCAGCCCTTCCATGGCCGCCCCCCTGATCCACATCCCGCCACCGCCCACGGCCGTGCGCTCCAGCAAGTCCAGGGCTGGCGGGGCGTCGACCAAGTAGGCCAGGGCACCAGCCACAGCGATGTCGAAATCGCTGGGCGCCGCAGCACCCGCTGACGCCTTGAACAGGACCTGGAGCAGGGCCACCGTGTCCGGGCCTGGATCGACCACGGCCAGCGTCTTGGGCGCCCTCGCCTCCTGGCGGCCAATGCAGGCGCGCAGCGCATCGCGGGTCTTCACGCGCTCTTCAGCCGTCAGCTGCTGCGGATCGATGAAAGAAAAGCCATCGCCATACTCGCGCCCGGTGGCGTGCAGTTCGCGAAGAAAAAGATCGTAAGCAGCAGTCATTGGTTGGATTCCCGGGCCCTGCCCGTTCATTGATCGTCAGGGGCTTTTGACTTCACCAGCTTGGCGCCGAAGCTCAACAGCTTCTGGCGCCGCATCTTCAGCAGGATTTGCCGCTCGACAAACTTCCACATGTCACCGCCCCCCCAGCGCCTTTTTCTCGGGCGTCTGGATCACTGTGATCTCTCCACGGGCCTGCAAGGCGTAAGTGGCAGACGCCAGTGCCCACAGGTCCTTCAGGAAAGGCGGGCCTTCGCCGCGTTTTTCGTCCCAGGGGACCTCTCTGAGCCAGTCGTCGATCAGCGAGCCCCCTGCGGTGGATTCGAGAGACACGCCACCACGCTCGACCGCGAGGTCCACCGCATTGTCCTTGCCGCCAGACCAGAACACCGCGCCATTCTCCGGCGACTCCAGGTCCAGCAAGGCCACCATGGCCACCCACGCCTCATCGGCTGGCGGATCACCGGCCTTGATCTTGTCAATGGTGGGCAGCAAGCCTTTGAGGTCCTCGCGGGCCTTCTGGCGCGTGGTGTCCAGCTGGGTCTGCAAGGCGGCGATGGCTGCCTTGTCACCACTGCGCTTGGCTGCCCGAAGCTGCCGCACGGTGTCCACGGCCGCACCCCCCTGCTCAGCCAGCTTCTTGCGCTGGGGGGTGTTCTTGAGGCTTGCCGCCAGGTGCTGCACCCGCAGCACGGCATGGCCCAGTCGCGGCTCGATGGTGGCGACCGCCTCGACCTGGCGCAGACGCGCCACCAGCATCTGCAGCGCCGGGCGTGCGCGCTCGAGGTCGCGCTCGTCCAGTGTCTGCTGACAGGCCTTGACCAGCTGGGCCAGGTCCTTGGCTGCACCCTTCTGAGCCAGCAGGGCGGCCTTGATGTCCGGGGCCAGGCGCTTGAAAGCCTGTGCCAGCCGGGTCAATTCTGCGGCCGCGTCCTTCACGTCCGGCGCGGCCGGCTTCGCCGACGGCGCAGCGAGCACAGGAGCCGGAGCGCCGTCGGCAGCATCGATGTCCTCGGCATCGTCGACTTCCTGCCCGTCGACCTTGATCGCCACCTTTCGGATCGGCGCGCCCATGAGCTTGAGCCATGCCTGGAGCTTTTTCGCCATACCAGCCAGGACGCGCTCTTCCAGAACCAGGACCAGCGTGTCACGCCGTGAGTCGTCCACCTCAGTCACGCCCCAGGTAGCCAGCTTGTGGCCGGTCTCTTCCCGCAGGACCTTGGCCATCGCCCGCCCGCTGCGCGAGGCATGCAGGCTCACGCGGTGGTCTTCGGGCCGTTTGCCCAGCACGACGGCGAACTGCATCGGTTGGCGCCGGGATCGCAGAAGAACAGCCTTCAAATCGTCAATGTCCATGGCGATGCGCATCCCTTGCTTGTCAACCCCGGCCCGGTGTGTGTTCGTGGGGGAGGCATCCTAGCGCACGCCAGGCCCGCCGCCGCCCTCTCAAGAGGGGGCTCTCCCTGTCGGCCAGCCGGCGGCCATGGCGTGAAATCGACGGCAAATCCCCGTCGGCGCGCAGGCCCGCAGGTACACAAATCCGGCCCCAGCAGGCACAATGTCGGATTGCCCGCCCGCAGGCCCGTGCGCCTGGGTTGTTCCCCCTGCGCCCGCTCCGCCCCTAATCCCCGTGTCCAACGCCCCCGTCACCGCCGAAAACAAGGCCAAAGCCCTGACTGCGCCCACCTTGGAAGCCAAGGTGAGCAAGCCCGCGCCCGCCATGCCGGTCGCCAAGCCCCTGAACAGCTACAAGCCCTTCTGGGCCAAGCGCTTCGGGCGGGCCAAGTTCCTGCCCATGAGCCGCGAAGAGATGAACGAGCTCGGCTGGGACAGCTGCGACATCATCATCGTCACGGGCGATGCCTATGTGGACCACCCCAGCTTCGGCATGGCCGTGATCGGCCGCGTGCTCGAGAACCAGGGCTTTCGCGTGGGCATCATCGCGCAGCCCGACTGGCAGAGCGCCGACCCGTTCAAGGTGCTGGGCAAGCCCAACCTGTTCTGGGGCGTGGCCGCGGGCAACATGGATTCCATGATCAACCGCTACACGGCTGATCGAAAAATCCGCAGCGACGACGCCTACACGCCCGGCGGCCAGGCAGGCGCCCGCCCCGATCGCGCCTCGCTGGTCTATGCGCAGCGCTGCAAGGAAGCCTTCCCTGAGGTGCCCATCATCATGGGCGGCATCGAGGCCTCGCTGCGCCGCATCGCCCACTACGACTACTGGCAGGACAAGGTACGCCGCTCCATCGTGATGGACGCCAAGGCCGACCTGCTGCTGTACGGCAACGCCGAACGCGCCGTCATCGAGATCGCCCACCGCCTGGCCGCGCGCGAGCCGATCGAGCAGATCACCGATGTGCGCGGCACGGCCTTCCTGCGGCGCACCAACGACCCGACCGCCGCAGGCTGGTTCGAGATGGACTCGACCGAGGTCGACATGCCCGGCCGCATCGACCAGCACATCAATCCCTACATGACCATGGCCCAGCAGGCCGAGGCCCAGGGCGAGACCTGTGCGCGTGAAGAAGAAGGCGCCTTCGACCCGCTCAAAAAGCTGGATGCGCCCCCAGCCCTGCAGGATCTGCAGGGCGGCGCCAAGCCGATCAAGCTCGTGGCGAACCCTGCCCTGGCAGCCAAGTCCGCGGCCATCAAGGCCAATGCCTCGGCCAACGCAGAGCTGCCCGCCCGCAGCGGCCGGCTCGCCCTGCCCCCGCGCGACCGCACCGTGATCCGCCTGCCCTCGTACGAGCAGGTCAAGAGCGACCCGGTGCTCTACGCCCACGCCAACCGTGTGCTGCACCTGGAGACCAATCCGGGCAACGCCCGCGCCTTGGTGCAGGCCCATGCCCACCGCGACGTGTGGATCAACCCGCCGCCCATCCCGCTCACCATGGCCGAGATGGACCGCATCTTCGGCCTGGACTACGCCCGCAGCCCGCACCCGGCCTATGCCGATGAACACGGCAGCCACGACGGCGCCACCAAGATTCCTGCCTGGGAGATGATCCGCTTCAGCGTGAACATCATGCGTGGCTGCTTCGGCGGCTGCACCTTCTGCTCGATCACCGAGCACGAAGGCCGCATCATCCAGAGCCGCTCGGAAGAATCCGTCATCCAGGAGATCGAGGAGATCCGCGACAAGGTCAAGGGCTTCACCGGCGTCATCTCCGACCTGGGCGGCCCCACGGCCAACATGTACCGCATCGGCTGCAAATCGCCCGAGATCGAAGCGGCCTGCCGCAAGCCCTCGTGCGTGTACCCCGATGTGTGCGGCAACCTCAACACCGACCATGGCCCGCTGATCAAGATCTACCGCCGGGCGCGCGCGCTCAAGGGCGTCAAGAAGATCCTGATCGGCTCGGGCCTGCGCTACGACCTGGCCGTCAAGTCGCCCGAGTACATCAAGGAGCTGGTCACCCACCATGTGGGCGGCTACCTCAAGATCGCCCCCGAGCACACCGAGACCGGGCCGCTGTCCAAGATGATGAAGCCCGGCATGGGCGCCTACGACCGCTTCAAGCAGCTGTTCGAGCAGTTCAGCGAAGAAGCCGGCAAGAAGCAGTACCTGATCCCCTACTTCATCGCGGCCCACCCGGGCACCACCGATGAAGACATGATGAACCTGGCGATCTGGCTCAAGCGCAACGGCTTCAAGGCCGACCAGGTGCAGACCTTCTACCCCAGCCCCATGGCCACGGCCACGGCCATGTACCACTCGGGCATGAACCCGCTCAAGGGCATCAGCCGCATCGACGGCAAGGCCGAGCGCGTGGACATCGTGCGGGGCGACAAACGCCGCCGCCTTCACAAGGCCTTCCTGCGCTACCACGACCCTAACAACTGGCCCTTGCTGCGCGAGGCCCTGAAGGACATGGGGCGCGCCGACCTGATCGGCAATGGCAAGCACCACCTGATCCCCACCTTCCAGCCCACCGGGGATGGCGGGTACCAGAGCGCGCGCCGCAAGAACTCCACCCAGGCCGGTACCAAGACTTCCGTGGTGACACAAGGTCGGGTGAAGTCGGGTGGCACCCCGCCGCCGGGCCGGATCCTGACGCAGCACACCGGGTTGCCTCCGCGCGAGCACGGCGCTCAGCGTGATGGCGGCCCCAACGGCCCGAAAGGCCCACGGCGCCAAGCTGGCGGCCCCACTGCAGGCGCCCGCCCAGGGCAACCGGGCAGCGGCGGACCACGCAAGAAGCCGCGCTGAGATGCAGGCAACGGGCCGGCAGTTGCATGGGCCCGTGCCACGCACAGCATGCCCTGCGCTTGACATGGACTCTCCCCTACCTTACAGTAGGTAGTCATGAGCAACGCCACTGCCACCTCTGCCGATGCCGTCCACGGCTCCACGCGCCACGCCATCCTGCGTGCGGCGCGTGAGCTGATCCAGACGCGCTCCTACCTGGGCTTCAGCTTCCAGGATCTGGCCGAGCGCGTGGGCATCCGCAAGGCCAGCCTGTACCACCACTTCCCCTCCAAGGAAGCGCTGGGCGTGGCTGTGCTCGAGCAGGCCATGGCCGCCTATGAAAAGTGGTTCAAGGCCTTCGAGGGCACACCGGAAGAAGGCCTGCGCACCTACATCAACGGTTTCCGCAACGTGATCGGCGCGGGCCAGCGCGTGTGCCCGGCGGCCGCATTCATTCCTGGCTGGGACGCGGTCGACAGCGACATCCACCAAGCCGTCACCCGCCTGCGGCAGATGCAGGTCGACTGGCTGACCGTGCAACTGACCCGGCAAGGGCGCGTGCAAGACCCGGCTGCCGTGGCCGGCCAGATCTTTGCGCTGTGCCAGGGCTCGCTGATCGCCGCTCGCATCACCGGGCGCGTTGAGGACTTCGACTCCGCCCTCGGCCTGCTGCGCCACCAGCTCGGGCTGGACGACGCACCCTCGGCCTCCCCATTTTCCGCAGGTTCCTGATTCCGGCCGCCGGGGCATGAGCCATTTTTTTGACCGCACACCCTACCAACCGACAGGTAGATATCCAGAAGGAGCCACCATGAAAACCGTCATCGCCGCCTATGCCCGATCGCCCTTCCACTTCGCCACCAAGGGCGCACTGGCCACCACCCGCCCTGACACCCTGGCCGCGCAAACCGTCAAAGGTTTGCTGGGTCGGGTGGACCTGGACCCGGCCCTGCTGGAAGACCTGATCCTGGGTTGCGCCTACCCCGAAGGCCCCCAAGGCAACAACCTGGCCCGCATCGTCGGCTTCCTGGCCGGCCTGCCCGAGCACGTCGGCGGCATGACGGTGAACCGCTTCTGCGGCTCGTCGATGTCGTCCATCCACGTGGCGGCTGCGCAGATCGAAGCCGGTATCGGCGAGGCCTATGTGTGCGCCGGCGTCGAGTCGATGACCATGGTGCCCCAGGGCGGCCTGACCTTCGACCCGAGCCCCGAACTGATCGCCACCTATCCCGATGCCTACATGGCCATGGGCCAGACCGCCGAGAACGTGGCGCAGCGCTGGGACGTGTCCCGTGCCGACCAGGAGCAGCTCGCCGTGGTGTCCCACCACAAGGCCGCCGCCGCGCGTGAACAAGGCCTGCTCAAGGACGAGATCGTGCCCATCACCACGCCCGATGGCCAGGTGATCGACAGCGATGGCTGCATCCGCCCGACCACATCCCTGGAAGCGCTGGCCAAGCTCAAGCCGGCCTTCCGCCCTGATGGCGTGGTCACGGCCGGCACCTCCTCGCCCTTGACCGATGGCGCCGCCGCCGTGCTGGTGGTGCACGAGGACTTCGCCGCGCGCCATGGCCTGGTGCCGCTGGCCCGCATCCGCACCTTCGCCAGCATCGGCTGCGATCCGGCCGTGATGGGCATCGGGCCTGTGCCCGCCACGCGCAAGGCCCTGGCCCGCGCCGGGCTCACCGCCGCCGACCTGGACATCATCGAGATCAACGAGGCTTTCGGTTCACAGGCGCTGGCCTGCATCCGCGAACTGGGCCTGGACATCGACAAGGTCAATGTGGACGGCGGCGCGCTGGCCCTGGGGCATCCGCTGGGCGCCACCGGCGCGCGCATCACCGGCAAGGCGGCGGCGCTGTTGGCACGCACCAAGGGCCGCTATGCACTGTCCACCCAGTGCATCGGCGGCGGCCAGGGCGTCGCCACCATCCTCGAATCGCTGGCCTGAGGCCGCCAGCGGCTCGGCACGCCCGGCTTCGCTTGTCACCCACCACCGGCCGACGCGGCGCCCAGCGCGTCGGCCCCACGCCAAGGAGCTCACCATGTCTGCCACCGACACCCTGCAACGCCCCAGCACCCAGGCCATCGTCCGGGCCTTCGGCCACCCCGGACCGGCCAAGCCGTTCACCGAAGCCGAAACCGCCCTGCTGGACACGGCCCAGCGCCGCGACATCAGCGTGCGGCACACGGTGAGGGGTCACGACGAAGCGCACACCCTGGCCACCTGGTCGTGGGGCCGGCAAGGCCCGCGTGTGCTGCTGGTGCACGGCTGGGAGAGCCGTGCCAGCCACTGGCATGCCTGGGTGCACCCGCTGCTGCGGGCGGGGTTCCAGGTCACCGCCGTGGACAACCTGGCGCACGGGCAGTCCACCGGCGACACGGCCAATGTGCGCCTGTGGGGCCAGGGCCTGCTGGCCGTGGCGCAGGCCTTCGGCCGCATCCATGCCGTGATCGGGCATTCGGCGGGCTCGGCCGCCTCGCTGTATGCGTTTGCCCACGGGTTGCAGGTCGATGCCAGCGTGCACATCGCCGGGCCTGCCTCGCTCAAGCGCGTGGCCACGGGCTTCGCGCTGGCGCACGGCCTGCCGCGTGAAGAGATCGCCGCCTTCCGCACAGCACTGGAGTTGCAACTGGGCTTCCCGATGGCAGAGATGGACCTGCCAGCGCTGCAAGGCGGCCTGCGCCACCCCGCGCTGATCCTGCACGATCCGCAGGACAAGGAGGTGCCCTTCACCGAATCGCTGGCCCTCCACGAGGCCTGGTCGCTGTCGCAACTGCTCAGCGTGGACGGCGTGGGCCACCGGCGCATCCTGCGCGCACCCGAAGTCATCGCGTTGGTGATCGGCAGCCTGAGCACCCCGGCCGCACTGGCCGCCTGAGCCGATGAAGCATGGGATGGCGGCGCCAGACCGCCCGCCATCCCGCCCCACACGACATCTCGAGGGCAACTCCCTTGCCGCCCGACCGGGAACGGCCCGTTCGCTGACTTAAAATCGGCGCTTTCTCAGCGACCGCCGTCCATGTCAGCCTCCACCGGGAACGCATCCTCGCCGTTCGACTTCAAGAGCGCCTCGCTCACCTTGATGTCCTTCGTGCTCAAGACCATGAGTCTGCAGACCCTGGCGCAAGCCATGGAGGAGCGTTTCGGCGAGACGCCCGACTTCTTCAGCCGCGACCCGGTGGTGATCGACCTGACGCACCTGGCCAGCCTGGACTCGCTGCCCAACTTTGTCGGCCTGATCGAACTGCTCACGCGCTTTCAGCTCACGCCCGTGGCCGTGCGCGGCGGCAACCCCGGCCAGATGGCCGCGGCCCTCAAGGCTGGCCTGGGTGAGGCACCCGATGGCCAGTCCGCCCCCGCCCGCGTCGAAACCGTGGTGCAGGAGGTCGTGCGCGAGGTGATCCGCGAAGTGCCGGTCGAAGTGCAAGTGCAGGTGCCCACGGCCGTGCCCACGCTGGTGATCGACAAGCCGCTGCGCTCCGGCCAGCAGGTCTATGCCAAGGGCGGCGACCTGATCGTGCTGGCCGCCGTGAACAACGGCGCCGAGGTCATTGCCGACGGCCACATCCACGTGTATGCCCCGCTGCGCGGCAAGGCCATCGCCGGCGCCAAGGGCAACACCGATGCGCGCATCTTTGCCTCGTGCATGGAGCCCGAGCTGATTTCCATCGCCGGCACCTACCGCACCACCGACAATCCCCTGCCACCCGATGTGGTCGGCAAGCCGGCGCAGATCCGGCTGGAAGGCGATCGACTGGTGTACGAGGCGCTGAACAAATCCTGATTCCTGAAAATCGACCGAACAACCTCTCGAAAGGACCGCCTTCCATGGCCAAGATCATCGTGGTGACCTCCGGCAAGGGTGGCGTCGGCAAGACGACCACCAGCGCCAGCTTCGCCTCCGGCCTCGCCCTGCGCGGCCACAAGACCGCCGTGATCGACTTCGACGTCGGCCTGCGCAACCTCGACCTGATCATGGGCTGCGAACGCCGCGTGGTCTACGACCTGATCAACGTGATCCACGGCGAGGCCAACCTCAACCAGGCCCTGATCAAGGACAAGCAGTGCGACAACCTGTACGTGCTGGCCGCCTCGCAGACGCGCGACAAAGACGCCCTCACGCAGGATGGCGTCGAGAAGGTGCTGAAGGACCTGGGCGAGATGGGCTTCGAGTACATCGTGTGCGATTCGCCCGCCGGCATCGAAACGGGCGCCCTGATGGCCATGCACTTCGCCGACGAGGCTTTGGTGGTGACCAACCCCGAGGTGTCCTCCGTGCGCGATTCCGACCGCATCCTGGGCATGCTCAACAGCAAGACCAAGCGCGCCATCGACAAGCTCGAGCCCATCAAGGAACACCTGCTGATCACACGCTACAACCCCAACCGGGTCGAGGGTGGGCAGATGCTGTCGCTGGAGGACATCCACGAGATCCTGCGCATCAAGCTGATCGGCGTGATCCCCGAATCTGAGACCGTGCTGAGCGCCTCGAACCAGGGCGTGCCGGCCATCCACATGAAGGATTCCGACGTGTCCGAGGCCTACAAGGACGTGATCGCCCGCTTCCTGGGCGAAGACAAGCCCCTGCGCTTCGTCGAGGCCGAAAAGCCCGGCTTCTTCAAGCGCCTGTTCGGAGGCAAGTAAGGCCATGGGATTCCTCACATTCTTCCTCGGTGAAAAGAAGAAGACGGCCAGCGTGGCCAAGGAGCGGCTGCAGCTGATCCTGGCGCACGAACGCAACGGCCGTTCCAGCAGCCCGGATTACCTGCCCGATCTGCAGCGCGAACTGGTGGCGGTGATCTCCAAGTACGTGTCGATCAATCCCGACGACATCAAGGTCAACCTGGAACGCCAGGACGACCTCGAAGTGCTGGAAGTCAAGATCGAGCTGCCCGACGCCCACCGCTGAGCTGAAAGCACCCTTGTTGCAGTGCACAATGGATGCACGATTGACAGCGGACGAGGGTGCACAGCCATGCGGTATGTCGTGTTCAACCAGAAGGGTGGGGTCGGCAAGTCGACCATCACCTGCAACCTGGCAGCCATCAGCGCCCAACAGGGCCTGCGCACCCTGGTGGTCGACCTGGACCCGCAGGGCAACACCACGCACTACCTGCTGGGTGACAACGCGCCTGAGGGCACGCTGGGCGCCGCCGGCTTCTTCGACCAGACGCTCAAGTTCACGGCCCGCCCCAAGGACACGCCCGAGTTCATCGTGGCCACGCCCTGGGACAACCTGGACCTGATGCCCTCCAGCCCGCAACTCGACGAGTTGCAAACCAAGCTGGAATCGCGCTACAAGATCTACAAGCTGCGCGAGGCGCTGGCCGAATTGGCCGACACCTACGACCGCATCTACATCGATACGCCGCCCGCGCTGAACTTCTACACGCGCTCGGCCCTGATCGCGGCCGAGGGCTGCCTGATCCCCTTCGACTGCGACGATTTCTCGCGCCGCGCGCTGTACAGCCTGCTGGACAACGTTCAGGAGATCCAGGCCGACCACAACGCCGACCTGAAGGTCAGCGGCATCGTGGTCAACCAGTTCCAGCCGCGTGCCAATCTGCCGCAGCAATTGGTGCGTGAGCTGGTGGATGAGGGGTTGCCGGTGCTGCAGCCTTACTTGAGCGCCTCGGTCAAGATCAAGGAATCGCACCAACTGGCGCGGCCGATGATCCACCTGGATGCGCGGCACAAGCTGACGCAGGAGATGGTGGCCTTGCACGACGGGCTGCGGGATTGATCTTGCGCGTTTGATCGCGCTTTGGGGTCTTTTGCCTGCCTTGGGCTTGGGGCTTTGTCGTGGCAGCGCCGGGCGGGGTCGGAGTAGGCCTCTGGCCGGGCTTCCATGTTGGCGGTCCCTGGGTGCCCCGCGCTGCACCGACAAAACGCTCTCAGGCCAGTGCAGCAACCCGCGCCACACGGCCACGACGCAGTCCCCACCACTGCAGCTCGGCAAACACCACCACCGCGGCCGCCTGCGCCAGCACGAAGGCCAGCCCCAAGGTGCTCGGCTGCACCCAGCCCAGCACCAGGATGCCGACACTCTCGACGGCCCATAAGGCATTGAAACCGATCACGGCCCATCCCAGCGCGGATGGGATGCGCTCACGCCGCGCCAGCACGAACAAACCCAGCGCATAAGGCAGAGACACCAGGCCGGCCCCCAGCAGCAAGGCGACAGGCAAACCGAGCAGGGGCGACAGCAGGGCATGGCCCGCCACCAGCAACACGCCGGTGGCCGCACTGGCCCCGGCATCCAGCAGCAGCGCGAAACGAAGCAGACGGGTCATGGGCATTGAAGAAGACATGGCTTTTCTCCAGTTGGTTGATGAAACAAGGAACAACGAGGCCCATGGTGTCGACCCGCCTGCAGCACGTCGATTACCTCGGAGGTCATGGCCGCGCATCAGTCATCCCGCTATCCTGCGGTCCATGAACCGCCTGCCCACCGCCCATTCAGCGCCCTCGCCGCACACCCCGCCCGTGGGCACGCTGCTGCGTGACTGGCGCCAGCGCCGCCGCCTGAGCCAGCTGGACCTCGCCCTGGACACCGAGGTGTCCGCCCGCCACCTCAGCTTCATCGAGACCGGCCGCGCCACACCCAGCCGCGACATGCTGCTGCGCCTGGCCGAGCGGCTGGACATCCCCCTGCGCGAGCGCAACACGATGCTGATGGCCGCCGGGCATGCGCCGGCCTATGCCGAGCGCACCCTGGCCGATCCGAGCATGGCCTCGGCCCAGCGTGCGGTGTCACTGATCCTCCAGGGGCACATGCCCTACCCCGCCATCGCGGTGGACAGTCACTGGACGCTGCTGCAGGCCAACCCCATCGCCCAGGCGCTGATGGGCAGCGTGGATCCTTCGCTGCTGCAAGGCCCGGTCAACGTGCTGCGCGCCAGCCTGCACCCCAAGGGCTTTGCGCCCAACATCGTGAACGGGGCCGATTGGCGCGCCCACCTGCTGGCGCGGCTGCACCAGCAGATCGAAGCCAGCGGTGATCCGGTGCTGTCAGCCCTGCTGGAAGAACTGCGCGAGTACCCAGTGCCTGCCCAGGAGGCCGACACACAGCAGCACTCCCAGGACGACGACCTCGGTGGCGTGGCCGTGCCCCTGCGCTTGCGCACCCCTTTCGGCCTGCTCAGCTTCATCAGCACCACCACGGTGTTCGGCTCGCCGGTGGACATCACCTTGTCGGAACTGGCGCTGGAAACCTTCTTCCCGGCCGACGAAGCCACCCAGCAGGCCTTGCAGTCCCTGGCCGCCACGCTGTGACGCTGTGAGCGCTGGCGGCTGAACGCCGCTGCTCAGGCCTCGTCCAGGGTCACGCGCAGCTCTTCTTCCCAGAAGAGCACCTCGTCACCATCCACATGCAGCCAGTCCAGCGCGGCCTGGCCGTGGCTGAGCCAGTCGACATCGTGCTCCTCACCCTCGTGGCGGCGCATCAGGTACTCGGCCACCAGGCCGGCGGCCACCAGGGTCTGCACCTCGGATTCGGCCCCACGGCCACCCAGCAGTTCCAGATCGTGGTGCAGGCGGATGGCGGCCACCACGGACGGCGCCAGGCGCCACACACGGGCCACCAGCGCCCCCACCACGGCGTGGTCGGTGCGGTGGTTGGCGTTCTCGGTGGCGATGGGCGAGCGGTCGATGCGGGCGCGTGCCTCGATCATCGTGCCGGCATAGCCCTTGACGCTCTGCATCATCACCGGCATGCCCACATGTGCGAACAGGCCGTAGGTGTGCGCCAGGTCGGGCGACAGGCCCGGCAGCTTCTTGGCGATGAAGGCCATGGCCAGCGCGCGCTTGGTTGATCGCTCCCAGAAGCGGGCCAGCAAGGCATGGTTGACGCGGATGGCACGCTGCATCAGAAAGCCAGCCATGACCGACGCCGTGTGCTCCAGGCCCAGGCGGTTCATGGCCTGGCCCACGGTCTGCACCGGCTGGCCCGCCGCGAACAGCGGGCCATTGGCACTGCGGATCAAGGTGGCCGACATGGCCACATCGCTGGCGGCGATGCGTGCCACTTCGTTCAGGTCGGGCTCGGTGGGCGCCATGGCCGCGCGCAACCGCGTCAGCAGCTCAGGGCACGGCGGGATGACGATGTGCTGGAGCGGGCCATTGCGGCGCGCCTGGTCTAGTTCTGCTTGGATGGCGGCCGTGCGGCTGGGCTCGAGGGCGGTGGTCGTCATGGAATCTGGCAATTGCGGACAATGCAATGGGCGGGCGGCGCTGCCCGTCACTTCTTATCGGCACCGGGCGCCGATGATGAAGCCGCAAGATCGTTAACTTTACGAACTCCACCCCTGCCAACAAGCTTGACAAAGCCGAGCCGTGCGCGGCCAGCCCACGGCTCAGAACCCGCTATCGATGGGTTTGAGCGGCCCACGGAACACCTCTTTGCCGGGCTTGCCGCTCAGCGGAGGAAACTCCAGCGGCTGCTCCGGTACGTCGCAATCGGGCAACTGGTCCAGCAGGTGGCGGATCAGGGTCAGGCGGCCGCGGCGCTGGTCGTTGAAATCCACCAGGGTCCAGGGGGCATGCTCGGTGTGCGTGGCGCGCAGCATGGCATCGCGGGCCTTGCCGTACTCGGCGTACTTCTCGCGCGCCTGCAGGTCGATGGGCGACAGCTTCCAGCGCTTGAGCGGGTCGTCGCGGCGCTCGGCCAGGCGCTGCTCCTGCTCGGCCTGGTCCACCGTCAGCCAGTACTTGAACAGCAGGATGCCGTCGTCCACCAGCATCCGCTCGAACTGCGGCGCCTGCGCCAGGAAGCGCTTGGCCTCGTCCTCGGAGCAGTAGCCCATCACGCGCTCGACACCGGCGCGGTTGTACCAGCTGCGGTCGAACAGCGCGATGTGGCCGCCGGCCGGCAGGTGCGACACGTAGCGCTGGAAGTACCACTGCGTGCGCTCGTCCTCGCTGGGCTTGGGCAAGGCCACCACATGGCACTGACGCGGGCTCATGACCTGGCTGATGGCGTTGATCACGCCGCCCTTGCCCGCCGTGTCGCGGCCTTCGATCAACACCACCAGGCGCTTGCCCCGGTGCTGCACCCAGCGGGCCACGCGGTCGAGCTCCAGGTGCAAGGGGGCCAGCAGCTCCTCGTACTCCTTGCGGCCCAGTCGGCCATCGGCCTTGCCATCGCTCTTGGCACCCTTCTTCGCATCTTTGTCACGGTCGTCGCCTGAACGGCTCTTTTTGTCCGGCATGGATCAGGTCTCCTGAGGCTGAGGGGGCGCGCACAGAGCGCGCCATCTTCGTACACTAGCGCCTTTCGTCCTGGCGCGCCGCGTGCCCGCCCACCTGTTGCCATGAACATCCTGCTCGCGCCGATGGAGGGTCTGCTGGATTTCGCCCTGCGCGACATCCTCACCCGCGTCGGCGGCATCGACCGCTGCGTATCCGAGTTCATCCGCGTGACGGACCAGTTGCTGCCCGAGCGCGTCTTCTACCGCATCGTGCCGGAACTCCGGCATGCCGGCCTCACCCCGGCCGGCGTGCCCGTGCGCGCCCAGCTGCTGGGCTCGGACCCCGCTTGCCTGGCCGACAACGCCGCGCGCCTGGCCGGCCTGGGGCCTGCAGGCATCGACCTCAACTTCGGCTGCCCGGCCAAGATCGTCAACCGCCATGGGGGCGGCGCGGCCCTGCTGCAAGAGCCTGAACTGCTGGAGCGCATCGTCGCCGCGGTGCGCCGCGCGGTACCGGCCGACATGCCCGTGTCGGCCAAGATGCGCCTGGGCTTCGAGGACGACAGCCTGGCGCTGGATTGCGCCCAGGCCCTGGCCGCGGGCGGCGCCTGCGAGCTGGTGGTGCATGCCCGCACCAAGGCCCACGGCTATCGGCCGCCGGCGTACTGGGACCGCATCGCCGACATCCGTGCCGCCGTGAGCATCCCGGTGGTGGCCAATGGCGAGATCTGGACGGTGGACGACGCCCTGCGCTGCCGCGAGGTGTCCGGCAGCGCAGACCTGATGCTGGGCCGCGGCATCGTGACCGACCCCGGGCTGGCACTGGCCATCCGCTATGCGGTGCAACACGGCACACCAGCCCATGGCACGTCCCTGCCCGGCTGGCCCGAACTGCAACCGCTGCTGCACATCTTCTGGGGCCTGATCGAAGCCCACATCGAGCCCCGCCACCGCGCCGGCCGCCTCAAGCAGTGGCTGAACTTCCTGCGCCGCCGTTTCCCGGAGGCCGAAGAGGCCTACCAGTCGGTGCGCACGATCACGGATTCGCGGGCCATCTCGGCCTGGCTGGGCATCGAAGAAGGCGCCCAGGCCGCGATGCCACTGGCAGCCTGAGCACCGGCAGATCAGGTGGCCTCGGCCATTGCAGGCACCACCTCTGCACCCACGGTGCCGGCCGTCACCGCGCCCTGCACAGCCGCGGCCATCCAGGCCTGCACCTGCAGGCGTTGCTCCGGCGTAAGGTGCAAGCCCAGCTTGCTGCGCCGCCACAGCACGTCATCGGCAGACCTGGCCCATTCGTGGCGCACCAGGTAGCGCAGCTCGCATTCGTACAGGCCGGGTGCCACCTCCCGCCCCAGCCCCGCCGGCGTGGTGGCGCCACCGAGCACCCGCTCGGCGCGTGCGCCATAGGCCTTCGTCCAGCGCTCGGCCAGGGCCAGGGGCAGCCAGGGGTGCTTGTGCCGCCAGCGCGACAAAAAGGCCTGCATGTCGCGGTCGGGCCGCAGGGGCGGGCCGATCCAGGCATCCAGATCGCCGCCGGGCAGGCGGGACTGGCGGGTCCAGGCACCGCGCCCATCGCCCAACATCTGCCCGATCTGCGTGGCCGCCTCTTCGGCCAGCTTGCGGTAAGTGGTGATCTTGCCGCCCCACACCGTCATCAAGGGCGCGCCATGGGCGCAGGTTTCCAGCAGGTAGTCGCGCGTCACGGCCGAGGCATCGGCATGGGCGTCTTCCAGCAGGGGGCGCACACCGGCATAACTCCACAGCACCATGTCGGGTTGCACCGGCGCCCTGAAATACGCGCTGGCCTGCTCGCACAGGTAGGCGGTTTCCTCGTCGCTGATGCGGGCCTGGTCGGGCATGGAAGGCACCTCGACATCGGTGGTACCGATCAGGGTGAACTTCTGCTCGTACGGGATCGCGAAGATGATGCGGCCATCGCGCGCCTGGAAGATGTAGGCGTGCTCATGCTCGAACAGGCGCGGCACCACGATGTGGCTGCCCTTGACCAGGCGCAGGCTGTGCCGTGTGAGCGCCTCGCCGCCAGGCGCACTGGCCACGTCGCGCAGGAAGGCATGGGCCCACGGGCCGGCCGCGTTGACCAGCATGCGCGCCTTCACGGTGTGCAGGCCGGGCTGCCCCTGTGGGGTCAGCGCCTCACGCTGCAGCCGCACCGTCCAGCCCTGCTCGCCACGGGTGGCCCGCACGCAGCGGGTGCGCGTGAGCACGGTGGCGCCGCGCTCACGCGCGTCCATCGCGTTGAGCACCACCAGGCGGGCATCGTCCACCCAGCCATCGGAATAGACGAAGCCGCGCTTGAAGCGCGTCTGCAGCGGCGCGCCCAGCCGGTGCCCGCGCAGGGCCACACCACGCGAGCCCGGCAGCACCTCTCGCCGGGCCAGATGGTCGTACAGGAACAGGCCCAGGCGGATCAACCAGGCCGGGCGCATGTGCGGGTCGTGCGGCATCACGAAGCGCAGCGGTTTGATGATGTGCGGCGCGCTGCGCAGCAGCACCTCGCGCTCTTGCAGGGCCTTGCGCACCAGCGAGAACTCGCGGTGCTCCAGATAGCGCAGCCCGCCATGGATCAGCTTGGTGGACGAGGACGAGGTGTGTGCCGCCAGATCATGCTGCTCCACCAGCAGCACCTTGAAGCCGCGCCCCGCCAGATCGCGGGCGATGCCCGCCCCGTTGATGCCCCCGCCCACCACCAGCACGTCACAGGTGTGCGGGATGGCCGGATTCAGCGCCGCTTCCAGGTCGGCATCCGGGTGGTCGGCAGGCAAGGCGGTGGTGTCCACGGGCAGGCTCCAGATCAGACCGAGCGCCGGGTGGCGCTCGAATCAGTTCGCTTCAGCGCATTGTAGTTCGTTTAAATTCTTTTTTGTGTGAAATGCTTCGCTTATGATCGCGCCATGAACCTCAATCCGCGCCAGACACGCCTGCTCGAACAAGTTCGCGCGCAAGACGTGATCAGCATCGAGCACCTGGCCGAGTCCCTGGGCGTGACGCTGCAGACCATCCGCCGCGATGTGCAGTTGCTGGCCCAGGCCGGCCTGCTGGCGCGCTACCACGGCGGCGTGCGCCTGCCCCGATCCACCACCGAGAACCTGGCCTACCAGCAGCGGCAGGAGCTCAACGCTGCGGGCAAGCAGCGCATCGCGCGCGCCGTGGCCCAGGCCATCCCGCACCATTGCTCGCTGCTGATCAACCTGGGCACCACCACCGAAGCCATCGCGCGCGAGCTGCTGAACCACCAGGGCCTGCGCGTCATCACCAACAACCTGAACGTGGCCGGCATCCTGGCGGGCAACGCCTCGTGCGAGGTGATCGTGGCTGGCGGCGTGATGCGCCCGATCGACCGGGGCATCGTGGGCGAGACGGCGGTCGATTTCATCCGGCAGTTCCGCGTCGACATCGGCCTGATCGGCATCTCGGGCATCGAGCCCGATGGCACCCTGCGTGATTACGATCTGCGCGAGGTGAAGGTGGCGCAGGCCCTGATCGAGCACAGCCGCGAGGTGTGGCTGGCCGCGGACCAGGGCAAGTTCAACCGCCCCGCCATGGTCGAACTGGCCCGCCTGGACCAGATCGATCGGCTGTTCACCGATGCGCCACCGCCCGAGCCCTTCCCTGCCCTGCTGGCCGAGGCCGGCATAGACTGCGTCGTCGTCCCCTGAACCACCCGCACCCCACCATGGCCCACATCCTCGCCCTCGACCAAGGCACCTCCAGCTCACGCAGCATCGTGTTCAACGAGGCCGGCGAGATGCTCGCCATCGCGCAGCAGGAGTTCCACCAGCATTTCCCGCGCCCCGGCTGGGTCGAGCACGACGCGATGGAGATCTGGCGCTCGCAGCTGACCACCGCGCGTGAAGCCCTGGCCAAGGCCGGCATCACCGCTGGGCAGGTGCATGCCATCGGCATCACCAACCAGCGCGAGACCACCCTGGTCTGGCACCGCGACACCGGCGAGCCCGTCGGCCATGCCATCGTCTGGCAGGACAGGCGCGGCGAAGCCCTGTGCCAGCAACTGCGCGATCAAGGCCACGAGGCCCTGATCCGCGAGCGCACCGGCCTGGTGGTGGATGCCTACTTCTCGGCCACCAAGCTGGCCTGGATCCTGGCCAACGTGCCGGGGGCACGTGACCTGGCCCAGCAAGGCAGGCTCGCCTTCGGCACCATCGACAGCTGGCTGCTGTGGCAGCTCACCGGCGGCACGGCCGCACAGGGCGCGCTGCACGCCACGGATGCGAGCAATGCCTCGCGCACCATGCTGTTCAACATCGGCACGCAGACGTGGGACGACGACCTGCTGGCCCTGTTCGACATCCCCCGCTCGCTGCTGCCCGAGGTGCACCCCTCATCGCACGTGTTCGCCCACACGCACGCCAGCCTGTTCGGCGGCGCCAGCGTGCCCATCGCGGCCATGGCGGGCGATCAGCAAAGCGCGCTGTTCGGCCAGGCGTGCTTCACGCCGGGCCTGGCCAAGAACACCTACGGCACCGGCTGCTTCCTGCTCACGCACACGGGCGGGCGCCGCTTCGATTCGCACAACGGCCTGATCAGCACCATGGCCGCCACGCCGTCGGCACAGGCGGCCTACGCGCAAGAGGGGAGCGTCTTCATCGGGGGTGCCGTGGTGCAGTGGCTGCGTGACGGCCTGCAGGCCATCGAAGGCAGCCACCAGGTGGAGCAGCTCGCGCTGGATGTGCCCGATGCCGGCGGCGTGGTCTTCGTGCCCGCCTTCACGGGCCTGGGCGCGCCCTACTGGAAGCCGCACGCCAAGGGCGCCATCCTGGGCCTGAGCCGCGGCACCACGGTGGCCCACATCGCCCGCGCCGCGCTGGAGAGCATCGCCTTCCAGAGTGCGGCGCTGCTGCAGGCCATGGCCGCCGACATCCGCGCCGGTGGCGGCACCGAGGTGTCCGAGCTGCGTGTGGATGGCGGCGCCTGCCGCAACGATCTGCTGATGCAGTTCCAGGCCGATCTGCTCGGCATCCCGGTGGTGCGCCCGCAGGTGACGGAAACCACCGCGCTGGGCGCCGCCTACCTGGCGGGCCTGGCCACAGGGGTGTACGCAGGCCTGGACGAGCTGGCCGCCCAGTGGCGCGTGGAGCGCCGATTCATGCCCACCATGGCCCGCCCGCAGGCCGAAGCCCTGATGCAGCAATGGCAGCACGCCGTGTCCAAGGTGGTGGCTGACTGAGCCTGTACCCCGCGCAAACCACCACGCACACCACCGCGCGTGCTCACTCCTCGATCTTCACGCCCTTCCAGAAGGCCACGCGGCCCTTGATCTCGGCCGCGGCCTCGCTGGGCTCAGGGTAGTACCAGACCGAATCCGGGTTGGCATCGCCATCCACGAACAGCGTGTGGTAGTACGCCTGCCCCTTCCATGGGCACGAGGTGCGGTGGTTGCTGCTCAGCACGTACTCCTGCTTGAGCGCGCTGGCCGGGAAGTAGTGGTTGCCCTCGAGCACCACGGTGTCGTCGCTTTCGGCCACGACGGTGCCGTTCCAGATGGCTTTCATGCGTGTCTCCGTAGGCGCTTCAGTGGTTGGCCAGGAAATCTTTCTTGCCGATCTCGACCCCGCCGTGGCGCAGCAGGTTGTAGGCCGTCGTCACGTGGAAGTAGAAATTGGGCAGCACCTGCTCGGTCAGGTAAGGCAGGCCGGTGTATTCGACCGTGCCGGTGGAGCGCACGATCAGGATGGTGTGGTCTTCGCTGCCGTTGATGTCCTCGGGCTTGAAGGTGGCCAGGTAATCCAGCGTGCGGGCGATGCGGGCCTGCAGCTCTTCGAAACTGGTTTCGACATCGTCGAAGCGCGGGATCTCCACGCCGGCCAGGCGCGACACACCGCCCTTGATCATGTCGGACGCGATCTGCACTTGGCGCACCAGCGGGAACATGTCCGGGAAGATGCGCGAGTTCAGGAAAGCCTGTGGATCGATCTTGCGGGCCTCGCAATGGGCCTGCGCCTTGCCCAGGATGCTGGACAGGGCCTTGAGGGTTCGCGTGGCGGGCACGACGCTGGCAGCGTACATCGAGATGGTCATGAGGGGCTCCGTGGTGTCAGGGGTGGACGTGGATCGGACGAGGATTGCGCGCATTACACCGCATCCGGCGTGATCGTGCAGCGCGCGGCCTCGCCACCTCTGCGCCCACCGATGTTTATCGCCTTGGCGAGCCCATCAATGCATGGCCGCAGGCCCTTGCCCCACACCTGCCTGCACCCCAGGGCGCAGCAGCAGCGCCCCCAGCAAACCCGCCACCAGGGCAAAACCGGCCCCGACGACAAAGGCCAGCTGGTAGCCCCCGCTGAGCGCCACCGGCAGGGTGTTCCCCGCCGCCGTCAAGGCGTGGGTGCGCGCATCGGCCAGGCTGGCCAGCACCGCCAGGCCCACCGCCCCGCCCATCATGAAGGAGGTGTTGACCACCCCCGAGGCCAGCCCTGACTCGCTGGGGGCCACATCGCTCATGGCTGCCAGCAACATGGGATTGAAGGCCACCCCAGCCCCCAGGCCCAGCAGCACCATGCCGGGCACCACATCCGCCAGCATGGTGCCGTCCACCGGCGCCCGCGCGAACAGCGCCAGCCCGGCCGTGGCCACCAACAAGCCACCGGCCAGGGGCCTGCGGATGCCGAAGCGCATCACCAGCTTGGCCGACAGGCCCAGCGAGAACAGCGCCATGATGATGTTGGCCGGCAGGAAGGCCAGCCCCACCTGCATGGGCGTGAAGTTCAGCACCCGCTGCATGTACAGCGCCGAGATGAAGAACCACGCGAACATGGCCGCCGCCCACAGCACGCCGGCCACGTTGGACACGGCCACGTTGCGCAGCTTGAACAGGCTCAGCGGCATCAGGGGATCGGCCACACGCGATTCGATCACCAGAAAGAGCGCCATCAGCACCGCAGCCGCGCCCAGCATGCCCAGCGACTGCGCCGAGGCCCAGCCCACCTCGTTGCCATTGACGATGGCATAGACCGCCAGCATGAGCGAGCTCGTCACGGTGAGTGCGCCTGCAACATCCAGGCGCCCGCCCGCGCCCTGCGCCTTGCCACCAGGCAGCAGCATCACGCACAGCGCGTACACGGCCACGCCGATCGGCAGGTTCACCAGAAAGATCCAGTGCCAGCTGAGCGAACTGGTCAGCACCCCGCCCAGCAGCACGCCGATGCTGCCACCGCCCGCGCACACGAAGCCGTACACCCCCATGGCCTTGGCACGCTCGCCCGGCTCGGTGAACAGGTTCATGATCAACGACAGCGACACCGCCGACACCACCGCACCGCCCAGGCCCTGGGCCGCCCGTGCAGCAATCAGCAGCCCCTGCGATGGCGCCACCCCGCAGGCCAGCGAGGCCAGTGTGAACACGGTGATGCCCGCCAGGAACAGCCGCCGGTGCCCGAACAGATCTCCCAGGCGCCCACCCAGCAGCAAAAAGCCGCCGAAGGTCAGCATGTAGGCGTTGACCACCCACACCAATGCGGTTTCGGAAAAACCCAGGTCGGCCTTGATGGACGGCAGCGCCACGTTCACGATGGTCGTGTCCAGCACGATCATCAGCACACCCAGGCACAACACGGCCAAGGCCGCCCAGCGCTGGCGGCCCTCGATTCGATGAGGCATCTAGAAAAGCTCCCTGTGGATGACGCTTGCTTGTGTACAGCGTCCACAACAACACGGGCGACATGCTTGCACAAAGTCCTGCTCGCCCGCATGTCTCACCCTTCGATTCATGGGAGATTGTCGCGTTGCGTCCAAGATCTCCCACAATCAATGCTTACAAGCTATTCAATTCAGCAACATGGGGATCCATCATGAAGAGGACTTTGACTGCCTGGGCCACTGCGCTCACCCTCACCGCCGGCCTGGCCCTGGCGGCCCTGCCCGCCTATGCGCTTCAAGGTGGCACGGCCACCAGCAACTTCGCCGTCGTGGGTGAAATCGGCGGCACCAGCGGGGTGCTGATCGCCGACAACTGGGTGCTCACCGCCGCCCACGTGGCCAAGGGCGTGTCCACCGGCGCCACCACCTTCAGCTCGTCGCTGGGCACCTCGGTGATCAGCCAGGTGGTGTTGTTCAGCAACGAAGCCTTCCCGGCCAACGACATCGCCCTGGTGCGCCTGTTGACCTCGATCAGCGGCGAGCATGCGGTGCTCAACGACACGGCGATCCAGAACAGCCAGGTGAGCACCCTCGGCCCCCTGACCGCCGCCAGCGCGCAAAACCAGCAGCCCAGGGGGTACGCCAGCACCACGGCCATTGCCGCGACCACCACGGACGACGTGGACACTGGCAGCCACACCGTGAACTGGCTGATCACGCAAGGTGCCACGGTGCAAGGCGGTGACAGTGGCAGTGGCCTCTTCCTTGGCCAGGTCAGTGATTCCAGCGGTGCCGTCCTGCTGGGCATTGCGTCGGCCCTCATCACCTTCGATGACGGCTCGCCCTCACTGTCCGGCTACGTGCAGGTGTCTGCGTATAAAAGCTGGATCGACAGCACCCTGAGCACCTATGGCGGTCAGCAGGTCACCTGGGTCTCGGCCGTGGCCGAGCCGTCCCTGCCGGCCCTGATCATCGCCGGTGGGCTGATCGCCGCGGTGATGGCCCGCCGTGGCCAGCGGGTCACGCGGTAGGCATTGAGGATGGCGCGCTGCAGCCGCTCGATGAAGAACGGCTTGGTCATGACCTCGTCCATGCCCGACGTCATGCATTCATCGAGCTCATGCGGCATGGTCAGCGCCGTCAGCGCCACGATGTAGACCGGCGGCAGGCCCAGGGCCTGCTCATGGGCGCGGATCAGGCGGGTGGCGTCCAGGCCGTTCATCACGGGCAGGCCCACATCCATCAGGACCAGGTCGAACGCATCCTGCCGCACGGCGCCCACGGCCTCGGCCCCTGAGCGGGCCACGATCACGTCGCATTCGAGGTACTCCAGGATGGACTTGGCCACCTCCGCGCTGCGGAAGTCGTCCTCGACCAGCAAGACCCTGCACCGATGGTTTTTCAACACCATTTGCCCCTAGGTGACCCACGCCGACACACTTGCGATATCTGCCACATCTGCCATTTCCGCGCCTATTCTGTCGGCCTGTCATGACAAGCGCCACCGCTTTTGGTAACGGGTTGTCAAAACGCCGCACAGGGTTTCTGCCGCGGAAGGCCTGACAATCGAGGCTGGCCAACGCCTGGCCCCTTCGACAAGCCCCGCAAGAAACGAGAACGCCCCATGTCCATCCAGTGGTTTCCCGGTCACATGAACGTGACCAAGAAAGCCATCGCCGAACGCATCAAGGACATCGACGTCGTCATCGAGTTGCTGGATGCCCGCCTGCCCGGCTCCAGCGCCAACCCGATGCTGGCCGAGATGACCGGGCACCGCCGCCGCCTGAAGGTGCTCAACAAGCAGGACATGGCCGACATCGCCCGCACCGAAGCCTGGCTGGCCCACTACAACGCCCTGCCCGACACCAAGGCCATCGGGCTGGATGCCTCCGAGCCCCGGCCCGCCCAGCGCCTGCTGCAAGCCTGCCGCGAGCTGGCACCGCATCGAAGCAGCATGACCAAGCCCCTGCGCCTGATGATCTGCGGCGTGCCCAACGTGGGCAAATCCACCCTGATGAACACCCTGGCCGGCCGCAAGGCCGCCAAGACCGGCGATGAGGCCGGCGTGACCCGCATCGAGCAGCGCATCAACCTGGCCGACGATGTCTACCTGTTCGACACCCCCGGCATGCTGTGGCCCAAGATCATCGTCGACAAGGCCGGCTACCACCTGGCCGCCAGCGGCGCCGTGGGCCGCAACGCCTACGATGAAGAAGAAGTGGCGCTGGAGCTGATCAACAGCCTCAAGGGCCCCTACGCCGACCGCCTGGTGGCGCGCTTCAAGCTGGCCGACCCGGACACCATCCCCCAGCGGCACGATGAAGAACTGCTCGAAGAAATCGGGCGGCGCCGCGGCGCCGTGATGAGCGGCGGCCGCGTGAACATGCAGAAGGCTTCCGAGGTCGCGCTCAACGATTTCCGTGACCTGTCGCTGGGCCGCATCACGCTGGAGACACCCGAGGAGTTCAGCGCCTGGCTCGCCGCGGCCGAGGCCATCGAGGCAGAACGCCAGGCCAAGAAGCTGGCGCGCCAGAAGAAGCGCCGTGGCGGCGCAGCGGCCGGCCCCGTCGAGCAAGAGGCCGATGAGACCGATGAGGCCGACCACGGTCCGGACGGTGAATGACGGACGCCGTCTTCCAGCCCAGGGGCCTGAACCCCACCGCCGAGCAGCGCGCGATCCAGCTGGAGCGCCACCGGCATGTCGTTGTCGAAGCCAACGCCGGCGCGGCCAAGACCACCACCCTGGCCTTGCGCCTGGCCCAGGCACTGGAGCGTGGCGCCCAGCTCGAGCACATCGTGGCCCTCACCTACACCCAGGCGGCCGTCACCTCGCTGCGCCTGGCGCTGGACCGCATCGGCATCCCGGCCCAGGTGCGCAACCGCCTGCGCATCCAGACCTTCGACCAGTTCTGCGCTGATCGCCTGGCCAGCATCGAAGGCCCGGGGGTGACGCGCTACACCGCCCCCGAGCAGCTCAAGCCCCATGTGCTGCAGGCGATCGACCACGTGCTGTCCAACCAGGACGAACGCCACCGCGACGAGTTCACGCTCGAAGGATCCGGTGAAGGCAGCATCGAAGGCCTGCTGGCCTCGTTCGCGCGGCTCAAGGGCACGCTGCAGCTGACCTTCGAAGCCGCCGACCGCACCTTGACCCCAGCCCTGGCCAGCGACCTGGGCCACGACTACCTCACCCTGCGCGTGTTCTATGCCTACGAGCACCTGCGCCGGGGCGGCCACCCGGACCGCCCCGCCTTCCGCGCCCCGGACGACGCCACCTACGACCTGGCCCGCCTGCTGCTGAGCGAAGACGCCCTGCTCGAAGGCGAGCATCCCGTGGCGCTGGGACTGCACCTGGTGCTGCTGGACGAGATGCACGACACCAACCGCGCCATGTTCACGGTGCTGCAGCAGGTGCTGCGCCAGAACCCCGCCGCCTTCATCGGCTTCGGCGACCGCGACCAGGTGATCCACGCCACCGCAGGCGCCGATGCCAGCTTCATGGGCGAGACCTTCGACCGCGAGATCGCCCCCGCGCAGCGCCTGCCCCTGAGCAGCTCCTACCGCTTCGGGCTCGGGCTGGCCCAGCACGTGGGCCGCCTGGCGTCCAAGCGCTACCAGTCGCAAAGCGCGCACGACACCGCCGTGAACGTGCTGCGCTGCGATCTGGCCAAGGAGGCGCACTGGCACATCGCCCAGTCGATCCGCAACCGCGATGGCCTGGCGGCCACATCCCCCGCCTCGGAAACCGCCATCCTGCTGCGCCAGCCGCACCAGTCGGTCGAGCTGGAGAACCACCTGCTTGACCAGGGCCTGGACTACCGCACCGCCGGCTTCGATCCCTACCTGATGCGGCCCGAGGTGCTGTTCGTGCGCGGCCTGATGGCCCATGCCCGGGGCGAGTTCGCCGCCATCGAAGACATCGACACGCGCGTGCGCATCCTGAAGTCGCTGCTGCTGTTCTGCGGCTCCTTCGTCGAAGTGGACACCACCGATCACGAGAAGCAGCAGCAGGCCGAACTGCTGGCCATCAAGGAAGTGGCCAACCAGCCCGGCCTGGCGACGCCCTTCATCGACAACCAGGTGCTGCGCAACGCCCCTTCGCACATCCAGAACCTGGTCGAGGCCGCGCTGGACGTGATCAGCGCCAATGCCACCGATCTGCTGATGGAGAGGTTCACCCGCGTGCTGTCGCCGCAGCGCCTGGCCGCCCGCGTGATGGTGCGCGCCGACGACATCGAACAGGTCGGCGCCAACATCCGTGGGCTGATCCAGTCGGCCTCGACCTTCGACAATGTCGAATCCTTCTTCCGCGCCATGAACGCCCGTGAACTGCGGCACAAGGCCATGCGCAGCAAGCAGTGCGTGCTGCTGTCGAGCATCGAGGCCGCCAAGGGCCTGGAGTTCGATCACGTGATCCTGCCGGGCCTCAACAAAGGCGAATTCGCCGTCGGCGGCAATACCACCGACAATCGCAACCTGCTGTACGTGGGCATGACCCGCGCGCGTAACCGGCTGACCATCCTCTATGACGGCGCCCGGCCCAGCAAATACCTTCTAGACGCCGGGCTGATCTGAGCCGCGGCTTACCCTGAGAAAACACATGCCCCAACATCCCGACCACATCAGCATGGCGCTGTTCTGCGACTTCGAGAACGTCGCACTCGGCGTGCGCGATGCGCAGTACGACAAGTTCGACATCAAGCGCGTGCTCGAGCGCCTGCTGCTCAAGGGCAGCATCGTCGTCAAGAAGGCCTATTGCGACTGGGAGCGCTACCGCAACTTCAAGGGCACCATGCACGAGGCCAATTTCGAGCTGATCGAGATTCCGCACGTGCGCCAATCGGGCAAGAACTCGGCCGACATCCGCCTGGTGGTCGATGCGCTGGACCTCTGCTACACCAAGTCGCACGTCAACACCTTCGTGATCATCTCGGGCGATTCGGATTTCTCGCCGCTGGTCTCCAAGCTGCGCGAAAACGCCAAGCACGTGATCGGCGTGGGCGTGAAGAACTCGACCTCCGACCTGCTGATCGCCAACTGCGACGAGTTCATCTTCTACGACGACCTGGTGCGCGAAAGCCAGCGCCAGGCCGCCAAACGCGACCAGCGCGAGAACAATCCGCCGCAGCAGCGCCGCTCGCCTGAAGAAGAGCGCCGCCGCCGCGAAGAGATGGACGCGCGCCGTACCAAGATCGTCGAACTGGCGGCCGAGACCTACGAGGCGCTGGTCACCGACCGCGACGATGGCGGCCGCATCTGGGCCTCGGTGCTGAAAGAAGCGCTCAAGCGCCGCAACCCCGGGTTCAGCGAGTCCTACTTCGGCTTCCGCACCTTCGGCAACCTGCTGGAAGAGGCGCAGAGCCGCGGCCTGCTGTCCTTCGGGCGCGATGAGAAATCAGGCGCCTATGTGTACCGTGGCACGGGCCAGCCCGCCGAGCCGGTGGTTGCACAAGCATCAACCGCAACGCAGGCCGCCGGGTGGTCGCCGTCCCATGCCGATGAGTCTTTCGAGAACGGTGAGGACACTCAGACCCACACCCAGGCGCAGCCCCCTGAAGCCGCGGCAGAACATGGTGCCGCCCGTGAGCCACGCCAGGAACGCGGTGAACGAACAGAACGTGGCGACCGCAGCGAACGCGGAGGCCGCAACGAGCGCGGTAACCGCGGTGGTCGCGGTGGCCGTGGAGACCGCGGCGGCAATGCGCCACAAGGCGCACGCCAGGATGGCGCGCGCGCACGCCCAGGTACTGAGCCCGCATCGCCGCACAGCGAATCGGCTGCAGCGCTCGGCACGCCCTACCCGCAGGAGCAAGCCCCTGCCCCGGCGCCGCGCCGCGAGCGCCGCCCCTTCGTGGAACCCGCCGTGCACCCGCGCGACGACGACCGCCGTGGGGTGGCCGCGGCACCGCCGGCCCAGTCACCGGCCCCATCGCCAGCACCAGCGGCCATTGAAGCGCCCGCCGATGCCACGGCGAGCCAGGCCGCACCAAAGCCCGCCCGCAAGACAAGCTCTCGCGGTGCACGCAAGCCGGCGGCCACCAAGAACGCAGGTGAAGCCGCAGCGGCGCCTTCGGCCACCGCAGCACCGGCCGCATCAGACCAGCCTGCTGCCAAGGCCCCGGCCCGCAAGACAGCCCGCAAGCCTGCTGCCAAGAAGGCCGCCCGCACGGCCGAAGGCTCGGGCAACGCCTGACGACGGGCAATCGCCCGGCGCAGCCCTGCCTCAGCTCACTGAGGCACGGCTGCGGCCTGCGCCCGCTTGACGGCCGCATCCCGGTCCGCCGGGCGGATGTAGCCCTTGGCCACGGCCGCATCGGCGGCCGCCTTGACCTTGTTCACGTAGTCGGCGTGCGTGGGGTACAGGGTCTTGAGCTTGTCAGCCTTGAAGTAGGTGGTGTTGCCACCGGCCACGCAGGCGAACAGGTCCAGGAAGGCCAGCGAGCCCGTCGTGAAGTTGGCGTGGCTGTATTTGGCGATGGGCACCTCGAGGTCCGGCAGGCGCACCCCACCCACGGCATTGCCGTGTGCATCTTTCTTGATGAAGCCCAGCCAGTCGCGCTCCATGCGGGGCGCCACGGGCGGTGCCGTGCCAGCCGTCACCCAGTTCTTCAGGTGGTGGATGGCGGCGTTCTCGGCCATGTAGAAGGACGAGGCGTTGTAGGGGCTGCCGCAGCCGGGCGGGGTCCAGCCCACATCGCGCCCACTGACCTCGCCGATGTTGTCCAGCAGGTACTGGTCGGCGTGCGAGGTGCCGGCAACCTCCCAGTGGCGCACCTTGGCGCCGTCGGGCTGCTTGGAAGTGCTGGGCCCGAAGGCCACGTCCATCTCCGACTGCAGCACGAACACGGGCACCTTCGTGTCGGCGCGCACCACGTAGCTGGACGGCAGGCTGTCGCCCGCGCCGATGCGCGTTCCGATGCCGCCACGGCCGTGGATCAGGATGCCGTCGTAGACCTGGTCCAGCGGCTGGATGGCATTGGCATAGGTCGCCAGGCGCATGGCCGATTGCGAGTGGCCAGTCGCGATGATCTTGGCGGGCTTGAGATTGCCCAGCAGCAGCGCGCTCTGGTCGCGCAGGGCCTGGGCCGTCTGCGAGAAGATGTCGTAGGAGATGTCGTCGTCGGGGATGCTGCCCGCGGCGTAGCGGTCGCCGAACTGCTTGAGCTTCTGCACGCCCTGCATGCCCACCTTCTGCACGTTCACACCCACATAGGCATAGCCCTCGCGCAGGATGGCCTCGTGCGCCATGCCCCAGTCCACATCGAGCGGGTAGCCCGTGCTCACGTTGAGCCACTCGACCAAGACGATCCCGTTGAACCTGGCCGGATCGGCCGGCCGGCGCACGATGGCCATCGTGTTGTAGGGCGTGGCGCTGGACACCACCGTGGCCGTCCACTTGCCGTCACTGCCCAGCGAACCCGAGCCTTTGAACTTGCGAGCCAGCCCCGACAGGTGCACTTCCTGCTCGACGAAATCGGCATCACCAAAAAATGCGGCGCGCGCACCGAAGCCCGGCGTGGCGGTGGGCGTGACGGTGGCCTGCGGCACAGCGGCCAGGGCCGACCAGCTGGCACAGGCCAGGGCGGCAGCCAGCGTGCCACGGCGCAAGGTGGCACCGGCCATGGTGCGGAAAGGGGTGTTCATGCGTGTTCTCCTGCAACGATGTTGATTGAACGATGGTCGTTAACAACTGCGTCGCAAAGATAGTTCTGCCACTGAACAGAATCACCCCGGGGAAGCCCGCCCAGCCCCTCATCCGTGGGGGCCGGGGCTGACAAAGCTCAGGCCGCAGCCGCCACCCGCTGCCAGTGCGTCTGCAAGGTGGCGCTGACCGCCGCAGGCGCGCCCACCAGGCCCATGTGCCCCAGGCCTTGCAGGCGCACCACCTCGGCGTCCGGGTTGACCTCGGACAGGCGGCGCACCATCTCGCGGGCCGGCGGCGTGGTGTGCTCGCCGTAGACCAGCGTGGTGGGCACCGTCAGGCGGTAATGGCCAAAAGCCTCGGGCTCTTGCGAGACGATGCGCACCTCCTGGAACATCTTCCAGCCCACCATGCGCGCCATGGCCTTGGCCTTCTCGGGCATCGAAGCCCACATGCCGGGCTGGTTCCAGTAATCGACGAAGCGCTCCAGCCAGGTGTCGTCGCCGCCCGTCTCTTCATTGAGCAGGGCATCCGGGTCACCGAACAAGGCACGCACCTGCTCGGCCGCGTCCGCGGGCAGGCTGGCCGGATCGGCGTCCAGCTCGGCCTTGAGCGAGCCGAACAGCACCGGCTCGTACAGCCAGATCGAGCGCACAGGCACGGCCGGGTCCATGGCCAGCGCCAGCGCGGCCAGCCCGCCATAGGAATGGCCGCCCAGGTGCACGCCGGTGGTGCCCGCCGGGATCTGTGCCTTCAGGTGCGCCACCTCATCGGCCAGGCTGATGGGCGTGCCGCGCGGCAGCATGTCCATCAGGCTGTAGCCGCGATTGGCCGGTGTGAGCGGCTGCACGCCTTCGGGCAGATCGGCCAGCAGCTTGGTCCACATGAAGGGACCGATGCCGGTGGAATGGACGAACAGGGCAACCTCGGACATGGCGATGTCTCCGCAAACAACTTGCTTGATGAAAGTAGCCCAAGCCTAGTCGCTTTACTTGCTTGATGCAAGTATCATGGACGACACCATGCGTCGCACCTCGTTTTCGGACATGAGCTGTTCCATCGCCCGCTCGCTCGAGCAGATCGGCGAGTGGTGGACGCTGCTGATCATCCGCGAGGCCTTCTTCGGCACGCGGCGCTTCGGCGCCTTCCAGGCCAACCTGGGCATCGCGCCCAATGTGCTCACGCAGCGCCTGCAAGATCTGGTGGCGCACGGCATCCTGGAGATCACAGCCACCAGCGAGAACGGACGCGCGATGGATTACGCTCTGACCGACAAGGGTCGCGATCTCTTTCCCATCATCGTGGCGCTTGTCCAGTGGGGTGACCAGCACGCGGCCGCACCAGAGGGGCCGCCGGTGCGCATCGTCGAGCGCCGCAGCGGCGAGGACATCGCGCCCGTGGCCTTGCGGTCGAGCAAAGGCAGGCCGCTTGGCCTGCACGACGTGACCGTGGCGCCGGGCCCTGGCGCCACGCCGCAGCAGATCGCCTATTTCGAGCGGCTGCGCCAACGCCAGGCTGAAAAGGCCGCGGCCCGTGAGAACGGGCCGCGCGCACCAGCGAAAGAGTGACCGGGCTTACTTGGCCCAGCTGTCCTTCAGCCCGGTGATCTTGTTGAACACCGGCTTGCCTGGCGCGTGGTCGTGGCGGTCGGCCACGAAGTAGCCAAAGCGCTCGAACTGGAACTTCTGGTCAGGCTGCGCCGTGGCCAGCGAAGGCTCCACATAGGCCGTGACCACCTTGACGCTGGCCGGGTTCAGGCTGGCCTTGAAGTCCTTGCCGCCGGCATCGGGTTGGGCATCGGTGAACAGGCGGTCGTACAGGCGCACCTCGGCGGCCACGCCATCAGCCGCGCCCACCCAGGTGATGGCGGCCTTGACCTTGACGGTGTCGGCACCCGGCGTGCCGCTCTTGGTGTCGGGCACCACCGTGGCGTGCACCTCGGTGACCTGGCCATCGGCGTCCCTGGTGCAGCCGGTGCACTCGATCACGTAGCCGCCCTTCAGGCGCACCTTGTTGCCTGGGAACAGGCGCTTGTAGCCCTTGGGCGGCACTTCCTCGAAGTCCTCGCGTTCGATCCAAACGTCCTTGCCCAGCGTGAAGTGGCGCACGGGCGATTCGGTGCCTTCGGGCGGGTGCGGCAAGGCAGGCAGCGAGCAAGCCTCCTGGTGGCCAGCACCAAACACTTCGTCCCAATTGGTCAGCACCAGCTTGATCGGGTCCAGCACGGCCATGCCGCGGTGGGCCTTGTTCTCCAGGTCGTCGCGCAGGGCGATGTCCAGCGTGCTGTAGTCGATCCAGCTGTCGGACTTGCTCACGCCGATGCGCTCGCAGAACAGCTGGATGGCCTCGGGCGTGTAGCCGCGGCGGCGCAGGCCGGCGATGGTGGGCATGCGCGGATCGTCCCAGCCGGTGACCACGCCTTCATCGACCAGCTGCTTGAGCTTGCGTTTGCTGGTGATCACGTAGGTCAGGTTCAGGCGCGCGAACTCGTACTGGCGCGGCACCGGCTGCGTGAGCAGGCCCAGCGTGGCCAGGTTGTCCACCAGCCAGTCATAGAACGGGCGCTGGTCTTCGAACTCCAGCGTGCAGATGCTGTGGGTGATCTGCTCCAGCGCGTCTTCGATCGGGTGCGCGAAGGTGTACATCGGGTAGATGCACCAGGTGTCGCCCGTGTTGTGGTGCGTGGCGCGGCGGATGCGGTAGATGGCCGGGTCCCGCATGTTGATGTTGGGGCTGGCCATGTCGATCTTGGCGCGCAGCACGGCGGCACCATCGGGCAGCTTGCCATCACGCATCTCCCGGAAGCGCGCCAGGTTCTCATCGGGCGTGCGGCCACGGAAAGGGCTGTCCTTGCCAGGCGTCGAGAAATCGCCCCGGTTGGCGCGCATCTCGTCGGGCGTCTGCTCGTCCACGTAGGCCAGGCCGGCAGTGATCAGCGCCTCGGCCGCGCGGTACATGAAATCGAAGTAATTGCTCGCGTAGTAAAGATGGCTCTCGGTCTGGCCCTTGAAGGCGGAATCCCAGCCAAAGCCCAGCCACTTCACGGCGTCCAGGATGGCGTCGACGTACTCCTGCTCTTCTTTCTCGGGGTTGGTGTCGTCGAAGCGCATGTGGCAGACGCCACCGTAATCGCGCGCCAGGCCGAAGTTCAAACAGATGCTCTTGGCGTGGCCCACGTGCAGGTAGCCGTTGGGCTCGGGCGGAAAGCGGGTGCGGATCCTGGCCGGATCAGGCTGGCCCTGCTGCTGGTGGGCCGCATCGCCGGGCGAGCCAGCCCAGCGGCGGCTGGCGTAGGTGCCCTGCTCCAGGTCGCGGTCGATGATGCCGCGCAGGAAGTTGGTGGGCTTGTGGTCTTCTTTGCCGGCATCAGGAGCCGGCGCGCCAGGGGTGGGTGCGTTCATGGTGCCTCAATTCTATCGAGCCCGCCGCCGCCGCGTCGCCCGCACGCCCCGCCTGCCCAACGATTCGACGTTTGAAACAACCATAGGTGTTTTCTCCCCTGTGTTTCGTTAATCGTTTCAAACAATATACCGCTCCACCCAGGAGGGCTCCATGCTTCGCACCCAGTACGTTCAGATCAAGCACCTGCGCATCTTCGAGATCCTGCGCATGCATGCGATTTTCGAGCGCTATTACGACCACAGCCCCATCGACGTGTTCCTGAGCGATCTGGACAAGAAGGACGGCGTGTTCCTGGTGCGCCGCCAGAGCAACGACCTGATCGTCGGCTTCTCCACGCTCGGCATCTACCACTTCGAGCATCAAGGGCAGCGCGTCAAGGGCCTGTTCAGCGGCGACACCATCATCGAGAAGGAGTACTGGGGATCGCGCACCCTGCAGGCCGCCTTCGCACGCAAGCTGCTGGTCGAGGCGCTCAAGCGGCCGTTCTCGCGCCAGTACTGGCTGCTGATTTCCAAGGGCTACAAGACCTACCTGCTGCTCACGCGCAACTTCCCCATCTTCTACCCCGACCGCCGCACCGAGCACCCAGGCCTGCAGGACCTCGTGGGCAACTACTGCGAACAGCTCTACCCCGGCAAGCTGGACCGCGAGCGCATGGTGCTGGACTTCGGCCCGCAGGCCAACTGCCTGAAGGATTCGGTGGCCGACATCCCGCCGGAGCTGATCGCACGCGATGCCGACATCGCCTTCTTCGCTGCCCGCAACCCCGGCTGGGCACAGGGCCAGGAGCTGCCCTGCATCGCGCAGGCCGACCTCTTCACGTTCGCCAAGGCCATCTGGCCCTTCATCCGCAAGGCCCTCAAGCCCAAGGCACGCACAGGCACCCTGCCTACCGGTGACCTGGCGGACGCCAGCGCCGCGCTTCCGCACGATTGACGGACGCTGCACTGCAGCATAGGAACTGCGTGCCTTCGCGGGCCTTGCGTGCCATACTGCGCCGCGACTTGACCCGCGAGGAGACCCAACGCGATGCAACGGAGTGTCAAGCAATCTCTGGGGCCGCTGGCTGACATGCCCGGGCGCCACGGTGCCGACGTGCCTTCGGCGCGCCGAACCGCGCGCACGCTGCGCTGGTTGATCCGGGGCCAGGATCCCGAACCGAGCACCGCCCAATGGCAGGCCCTGGGCGCCTCGCTCACGCGGGGCGATGCACCGGCCGACCGCCTGGCCACCTGGATGCGCGCGCATGGCCTGGCCACCACGCAAGCCCTGTTCGAGCAGGCCTTGAACCTGGGCATCGACGAGGTGCCCGATGCACCCGCCGAGCTGCGCGATTTCTTTGCCACCGTGGAGCGCACGCCCGACTGGGTGCAGCCCTCGCGCCTGCTGGCGGGCGCCAAGGCCTGCCACCTCTCTGGCCTGACCGGCCTGCAGGTGCTGCGCGATGCGGCCCTGATGGGCGGCTACCAGGCCTCGGCCATCAACCGCACCCTGGTGCTGACCGGCTCCCTGGCCAAGGGTGCCCAGCGCCGCGTGGCCGAGACCACCAAATGGTGGATCGACTGCACCACCGCCGGCGGCCTGTCCCGCTTCGCACCGGGCTTCAAGAGCACGGTGCGCGTGCGCGTGATGCATGCCCTGGTGCGCCAGCGCGTGCAGACCCTGCCTGACTGGGACGCCGCCTACTTCGGCCTGCCCGTCAACCAGGGCGATATGCAGGCCACCTACCTGGGCTTCTCGGTGATCTTCCTGTTCGGCCAGCGCGCAATGGGCGTGGCCATCAACCGGCAGGAAAGCGATGCCGTGATGCACCTGTGGCGCTACATCGGCTGGCTGATGGGCGTGGAAGAAGGCCTGCTGCTGGACACCGAGATGCAAGGCCGCATCGCCCTGTACCGCAACCTGCTGAGCCAGGCGCCGGCCGACGACAGCAGCAAGGCCCTGGGCCGGGCCCTGATGGACGAACCCCTCAGCCGCCACTACGGCAACGCCTGGCCCGTGCTCGATCGGCTGCAGGGCCGCTACGAACGCGCCAAGCACCTCAGCATCTGCCGCTTCTTCCTGGGAGGGCGCGGCATGCGCGCGCTGGGCCTGCCGGCCAGCGTGCTGCCCTGGTATCCCGCGCTGGTGGTGCCCTTCACCGCGCTGCGCCACCGCCTGACGCGGCTGCTGCCCGGCGGCCACCAGGCCCTGGTGCGACAGGGCCGCGCGGCACAGGAAGACTACCTGGCGATCCTGTTCGGATCAGGCGAGCCCGACATCGCCCGCCTGCCGCAGCCTCACGGCTGAGCGGGAGGTGTCCCGGCCTGAACGGCCTCCGCGTCGGTCGGGCCCTGCTCTGTATCCTGCCCGGCAGGCACACCGTCCACGACGACCTTGCCTTCGCGGGCGCGCTCGGCATAGCGGTTGAAGCGCCACGCCGTCGACTCCATCGTGATGCGGCGCCACGTGCTGCGCTTTTCGCCCGGCGTCATCTCCGGCCACAGCTGCACCTCGTCGAAGGTGCGGCCACAGCCCTTGCACAGGTCATCGCCCTGGCTGGTCGAGCAGATGGCGATGCAGGGCGTGTCGGGCGTGGTGTCGTACCAGCGTAACCAGGCCTCGCGGGCTGTGCGCGGCATCGTGTCCTCGTCGCATTCGGGCTCGTGGTAGTACACCATCAAGGCGTAGACCTCGGCCAGCGCGCGCACCTCGGGGCCCAGGCTGATGCCATCGGTCGACGGTGTGCGCTCGCGCCACCAGTTGATGGCGGATTCGATGTCGGTGATGTGGATACCGGCCATGGCGCGGGCTCCGCTCACTCCTGCGCAGCCACCAGGGCGGCCAGGGCGGCCTGCACCGTGGCGTTCTCTGCGCCCTCGCCCAGCGTGACCGGCGCGCCTTCCAGTGCCGCGGCGCCTTCCGTCTTGAAGCGCTTCACCCAGCCGCCGGCCTCACGCCCCTCGGCAAAGCCCTGGCTCTGCAGCAGCAGCGCACCGTCGGCGGCGGTGAGCTTGAAATAGAACAGGTTGTCGGCCTCGCGGTACTGCTTGAACACGGGCACGGCCGACTTGCCGGCGCCTTCAGCCTTGGCCACCTGTGGCTTGGCCGCTGCCACCATGCGGCGCAGGCCCACGGCCTGACGCAACTCGGCCAGCAACGGTGTGGCCGTGGCGCGGGCCTTGCGCGCGCCCTCCTGCAGGATGTCTTCGATGCGCTCGGGGTGGGCCACCAGGTCGGCATAACGCTCACGCATCGGGCCCACGTGCGCCTCGATCAACTGCACCACACGCTGCTTGGCATCGCCCCAGCCCAGGCCGCCGCGCAGGTCCGCGCGGAAGGCCGCACGGGTGTCCGCATCGGCAAACGCATCGTGGATGGTGACCAGATGGGCACCCTCCGGGTCCTTGGGCTCGCCCGGCAGTTTGGAATCCGTCACGATGCGGGCCACGGCCTCCTTCAGCGCCTTGGCACCGCCCTCGAACAGGGGCACGGTGTTGTCGTAGCTCTTGGACATCTTGCGGCCATCCAGCCCAGGCAAGGTGGCCACGCCCTCTTCGATCTCGGCCTGGGGCAGCACGAACAGCTCCTTGCCTTTGCCAAAGAGATGGTTGAAACGCTGGGCCACATCGCGCGCCATCTCGATGTGCTGCACCTGATCGCGGCCCACCGGCACGCGGTGGGCGTTGAACAGCAGGATGTCAGCCGCCATCAGGATCGGGTAGCAGTACAGGCCCATCGTCACGTTGGCATCGGGCTCTTCGCCGGCTGCCACGGCCGCATCCACCGTGGCCTTGTAGGCGTGGGCCCGGTTCATCTGGCCCTTGGCCGTCACACAGGTCAGCAGCCAGTTCAGCTCGGTGGTCTCGGGGATGTCGCTCTGGCGGTAGAACGTGACGCGTTCGGTGTCCAGGCCGGCGGCCAGCCAGGTGGCCGCGATCTCCAGGCGCGAGCGCTCGATGCGGTCCGGGTCATCGCACTTGATCAGCGCGTGGTAATCGGCCAGGAAGAAGAAGCTCTCGACCCCGGGCTCCCGGCTGGCATTGATGGCGGGCCGGATGGCACCGACGTAGTTGCCCAGGTGGGGCGTGCCAGTGGTGGTGATGCCGGTGAGAACGCGTTGGGTCATGGCGGGGGCGAGAAGCGCGAAAAAGAGCAGGAATTGTAGGTGCAGCCCCCCGTCCCGGGCGGGCGAGCGGGGTCCTGACCCCACTACACTCTAGGCCGCATGAAAAACATCGTCATCCTGATTTCCGGACGCGGCTCGAACATGGAAGCCATCGTCGAGGCCTGCGCCCGTGAACAGTGGCCGGCCCGGGTGGCCGCCGTGGTCAGCAACAAGGCCGATGCGGCCGGCCTGCGCTACGCCGCCGACCGCGGCATTGCCACCGCCGTGCTGGACCATAAAAACTTTGCCAGCCGCGAAGATTTCGATGCCGAGCTGGCCACCGTGGTCGATGGTTTCGCGCCCGACGCGGTGGTGCTGGCCGGCTTCATGCGCATCCTGACCGAAGGCTTCGTGCGGTATTTCGAAGGCCGCATGCTCAATGTGCACCCCTCGCTGCTGCCTGCGTTCACCGGGCTGCACACACACCAGCGCGCCATCGATGCGGGCTGCAAGGTGGCTGGCGCCACCGTGCATTTCGTGACCCCGGCACTCGATCACGGCCCGATCGTGGCACAGGCCGTGGTGCCCGTGCTGCCGGGCGACACGGCCGAGGCCCTGTCGGCGCGGGTGCTGGTGCAAGAGCACCTGATGTATCCGCAGGCCGTACGCTGGCTGGTCGAAGGCCGCCTGGCGCTCGATGCCCAGGGCCGGGTTACCCAGACCGCCGGAGCACCCCAGGTGCACTGGGGCGCCTGAACGCGCCCCGCAACAACCACAGCTCAGCCGCGGGCACGCCGGCGCAGTGCGCCGATCAGTGCCAGGCCAGCCAGGCCCATGGCCCAGGTCTGCGGCTCTGGCACGGCCGAGGTCAGCCGCACGTTGTCGATGCCCACCACCTCGATCGGGCCGTTGCCTGATTCGAGGTTGATCGTGGCACTGCTCAGGCTGGCCAGCACGGCGGACAGGTTGGCGCCGAAGGTGGCCACGTCCAGCTGCACCGAATAGGTCTTCCAGCCCGTGGTGGGATCGGTCTCCGGCACGAAGTCGAAGGACACGCTGCCTGCCGTGGCGGATGTCAGCGTGAGCAAGCCGAAAGTGGACCAACTGGGCGCCTGCCCGTTCAGGCTGGCCGCGTCCAGTGACAGGGTGCCCCCCAGGTAGCTGCTCCAGTCTGTGGTGCCTGAAGCCAAAGGCAGGTTCAACAGCACGTCTGCGTTGTCGATGTCCGCCACCGACAGATGACCGTTGCCGCCGCTGACCACATGGGTCAGTGCGCCGCCAGAGGTGACCGTGAAGCCCTGGGCAGACGCATCGAAGGTGTAGAGCAGATCGGCCTGTACGGCACCGCCGATCAGTGACAGCGCCAAAGGCAGAAGGACGCGGTTTGCGCGCATGGTGGTTTCTCCCGGGATTTGAATGCGTTGAAGAAACGCGCCGCTAGGCAGCAGCCCCCGGCACGCATCGTCCGGAATTCTAAGGTCGCCGCATGGGTTTGCCCAGCGTTGTTCAGCTTCACGACGCCTTCCCGCCACCTCATCCGCAGGGCGTATCAGCGGCAATTCCCTCTGCTACCCTGCCCGCCTGCACCGGCAAGACCCGGGGAGCCCGATCCTGCTGTTGGTGGCTTTGCTGGCGGCGCCTCGCCACGGCCACCAAACCCAGCAGTCCCATCGCAAACGCCACGCCAGTATCGATCTCAGGCACGGGCGATGTCGAGATGGAGCCGCTCACCAGCAAGCTGGTCGGGCCACGCCAACCGTGGTTGATGACGCCCGAGGTCAACGCAAGCGTGTCACCAGCCGTCGCCAGTGTTCCGGAGAAACGAAACACCAAGTTGTACATGGCCGCATCGAAGGTCTTCGCATCGAAGCCGACAAAGCCGTCCCGGACGCTGGGCGTCACCGTCATGCGGCTCTTGTCATAGGTGAAGTTGGCGGTGCTGCTGCCCACCGTCTTCACCAGCAGGCTCCAATCGGTGATGGTGTTGCTCGCCTCGTCATAGGTGAACCAGCCGACCGCCTGCTCGGGCGCAACGGCTGGGCGTTCTGGATCGCTGTAGATCACATCATTGAGGTGCCAGGTGGTAGCCGCCTGGGCCGCTCCGGTCACTGCCAGGGCGCTCAAACCGAACAGACGGACAATACGGACGAACTTCTTCACGTGTGCACTCCCCTGTGTATGAACGTTAGTGGCCTGTTGATCGGCCACATATGCAGAGCATAACAAGTCGTCACACCTGTCCACATAGAGACTTACCACCCCCTTGATCAAGGGCCGAGGCCTCAGCCCGGGATCGCGCGGCTCGCCAGGGCCGCCGCCGCAGCCCGCGTCTCCACCCCCAGCTTCTCGAAGATGTGCTCCAGGTGCTTGTTCACCGTGCGATGGCTCATGCCCAGGATGTCGGCGATGTCGCGGTTGGTCTTGCCCTTGGCCAGCCACGACAGCACCTCGGTCTCACGCGGCGTGAGCGAGGCCACGTCCAGCCGGCTTGGCGCGGCAGTCACGCCCTCCCCCATCACCACCGCACCACCCGCCGCCGCATTCGCCGCCGCCGGCCGTTCCGAGCTCAGCAGCACCATCGTCTCGCCCAGCCCTGCCGCGCCCAGGCTGCGCGCGATCAGCCGGATGCCCACCGTGCCTGCCCGCAGGGCCGGTCCAGGCACCTCGTGCCCTGTGGGGCTGCCCGCCAGTTGCGCCAGCCATTCCACCGGCGCGCCACCTTCCAGTTCTGGAAACGCCTCACGCAGCCAACGTTCTGCCTGGGGCGAGCGCCATGCGATGCGCTGCCTCACATCCAGCAGCAGCACGCCGTGTCCGCCCACGTCCACTGCCTCACGCGCCAGGCGCGTCACACGCGCATTGCGCATGTGCGTGGCCAGGCGCGCCAGCACCTCTTCGATGCGCACCGGCTTGACCACGTAGTCCACCCCGCCCGCATCGAAGCCGGCCACGATGTCCGAGGTCTCCGACAGGCCCGTCATGAACACCACCGGCACATGCACCCAGGCCGCGTGCGCCTTGATGCGCCGGCACGTCTCGAAGCCCGACAGGCCCGGCATCACCGCGTCCAGCAGGATCGCATCGGGCACCACCAGCTCCAGGCGCTCCAGCGCCTGCTCGCCATCGCGGGCCACCAGCACGGTGTAGCCTTCGGCCGCCAGCGCATCACACAGCATGCGCAGCGTATCGGGTGCATCGTCGACCACCAGCACCGTGCCCAGGTGGCGCTCAGGATTGGGGCTCATCAAGCGGGTCCTCGTTCAAGGCTGGCGCCAAATCGGCCAGCAGTCCATCCAGATCGAAATCGTCCACGCGCTGCTGCAGCGATTGCCAGCGCGGTTCATGCTCGGGGTAGGCCTGTGCCCATTGGGCCAGCGCGCGCGCCACGCCCTGCACATGGCCCATGCGCGCCAACTGGCACAACTCGGCCGTGGCGTCGGGCGGCAACACCGCCACCGGCGCAGCGGCGCCTCGACTCACCACATGCAGCACCGGCGCGCTGGCCTGCGCCAGAACAGCCTGCGTCCGGGCACGCGCGCGCTGCTCGGTGCCGCCAACACTGGCAGCATCCCCAGCCACCACCGACGCCATGCGGCCATGGCCCGGCAAGGCCGACAGCCCGGTGTTCCACTCGATGTCCAGGTACTCGCCCAGCGTGTCCAGCAGCTCGGATTCGATCACCGGCTTGGCCACGAAGGCCTGGCACTGCGCCGCGGCCAGGTTCTCGGGCCGGTTCTCGAACACATTGGCCGACACGATGATGATGGGCACGTCGGCAAAGCCCGCCTCGCGGATCGCGCGCGAGGTGCTCCAGCCATCCATGTCATCCATGCTCACGTCCAGCAGCACGGCATCGGGGCAGGCGTCGCGCACGCTCTCCAGGCACTCCAGCCCGCCAGCCGCCTCGCGCACCTGAAAGCCCAGTGGCAGCAGCATGCCCGCCAGCATCTGCCGCTGGATGGGCTGGTCGTCCACCACCAGCAGGGTCAGGCGCTGGCCATGGTAGCCCGTGATGGGGCGGTGGCGCGGCCGGTCGCCGTGCCCGTTGCTGAGCAGCGGCGTGGCCGGCGCCGCGATCTCGCGCAGGTACACGCGCACGGTGAAGGTGCTGCCCTCGCCCATGGTGCTCTGCACGCTCAGCTCGCCGCCCATCAGCTCGGTCAGCAGGTGCGTGATCGTCAGGCCGAGGCCCGTGCCCGGCACGCTGCTGCGCCGCCCGCCGCTGCCACGCTCGAAGGGCAGGAAGATCCGGTCCAGATCCTGCGGCGCCACGCCGATGCCGGTGTCGATCACCTCGAATCGCAGCACCTCGCGGCGGGCATCCAGCCGCAGGGTCACCTGCCCTTTGTCGGTGAAGCGCACGGCATTGCCCAGCAGGTTCAGCAGGATCTGGCGCAGGCGCCTGGCATCGGCATGCACCCATGAAGGCACCCGCCCGCGCGTCTCCAGCCTGAAATCCAGCCCCTTGGCCTGGGCCTGGGGCTCGACCATGCGCACCACATCATCCAGGAACTCGTGCAGCGGCACGGGGCTGGGGTCCAGCCGCAGGCGGCCCGCCTCGATGCGGGCCAGGTCCAGCAGGCCGTCGATCAGGCCCATCAGGTGCTCGCCGCTGCGCTGGATGGTGGTCAAGGCGCCGCGCTTGGGGCCGTTGCGGCCCTCGTCCTTCAACAGGATCTGGGCATAGCCCAGGATGCTGTTGAGCGGTGTGCGCAACTCGTGCGTCATGCCGGCCACGTAGCGCGTCTTGGCCTGGTTGGCCGCCTCGGCCAGTTCCTTGGCCTGCTGCAGGGCCGCATCGGTGCGGCGGTGGGCGTCGATCTCCAGCTGCAGCAGCTGGTTCTGGCGGTTGGAATCATCCTGCGCCATGCGCCGGCTCTCGCTGGCCAGCACCACCCACCACGAGCACACGGCCGCCGCCAGCAGCAGCAGCGCATACACCTTGATGAAGGGCGCCTCCAGCAGGCTGGGCCCGGCCTGGCCCATGTGCTCCAGCGCGTGGTTGACCACGCCCTCCTGGTAATAGACCACGCCCAGCACGAAGGCCAGCATGGCCGCCAGCGCCAGGAACACCACCAGGTAGTGCCCCACGCGGAAGTTCACCCGCTTGGACCACTCCACCGGCAGCACCACCCTCAGCCCGTGCGATACCTGCTCGGCCGCGCGGGATCTGGATTTGCAGCGGTCATGGCAGCGCGATTCGAGCGTGCAGCACAGCGAGCAGATCGGCGCGTCGTAGGCCGGGCACGTGGCCATGTCTTCGGATTCGAAATGGTTGTCGCACACCGAGCACTGCACCATCTGCCCTGGCGCCCAGCCCTGCGGCTCGGGCTGGCGGGCCAGGTAGTAGCGGCCTTTGGTGCCCCAGGCCAGCAGGGGCGAGGCCACCAGCGCGATGCCCAGTGCGATGAAAGGCGACCAGGCCGCCGCCATCTCGCCCATGACGCCCGCGTGCGCCACCATGCCCACCAGCGCGGCCAGCAGGGTCGAGCCCAGCCCTACCGGGTTCAGGTCATACAGGTAGGCGCGCTTGAACTCGATGCCCTTGGGCGACCAGCCCAGCGGCTTGTTGATCACCAGATCGGCCACCAGCGCGCCCACCCAGGCGATGGCCACGTTGCTGTACAGCCCCAGCACCCGCTCCAGCGCCCCGAACACGCCCAGCGTCATCAAGAGCACGGCGATCAGCACGTTGAACACCAGCCACACCACCCGCCCCGGGTGGCTGTGCGTGAGCCGCGCGAAGAAGTTCGACCACGCCAGCGAGCCCGCGTAGGCGTTGGTCACGTTGATCTTGATCTGCGACACGATCACGAACACCACCGTGGCGCCCAGTGCCCAGGCGGGGGATGTGAACACCTCGCTGAAGGCCGCCAGGTACATCTGCGTGGGCTCCACCGCCTTGTCCACAGGGATCTCGTGCTGCAGCGCAAGGAAGGCCAGGAAGGCCCCGGCCACCATCTTGAGCATGCCCGGCACCACCCAGCCGGGCCCGGCCACCAGCACGGCGCCCCACCAGCGCCACTGGTTCTCCTTGGTCTTCTCCGGCAGGAAGCGCAGGTAATCCACCTGCTCGCCCACCTGCACGATCAATGAAAAGGCCACCGTGGCCGCCATGCCGAAGGCCAGCGGCGTGAAATCGCTGTCGCCCGTGGTGCGCCCGGCCAGGGTGGTGAACTCCACATAGGCCTCGGGCCGCTGGATCGCCACGGCCACGAAGGGCAGCACGAACAGCGCCGCCCACAGCGGCTGCGTCCACAGCTGCAGCCGCGAGATCAGGGTGATGCCGTGCGTCACCAAAGGCACGATCACCAGTGACGAGACGATGTAGCACAGCGCCAGCGGCCAATCGAACAGCATCTCCAGCGCCAGCGCCATGATGGCCGCCTCCAGCGCGAAGAAGATGAAGGTGAAGGTGGCATAGATCAGCGAGGTCAGCGTCGAGCCCAGGTAGCCAAAGCCCGCCCCCCGCGTCAGCAGGTCCATGTCCAGGCCGTACTTGGCCGCGTAGTAGCTGATCGGCAGCGCCGTCAGAAAGATGATCAGGCCCACCACCAGGATGGCCCACATCGCGTTGGTGAACCCGTAGTTCAGCGCGATGGCGCCGCCGATGGCCTCCAGCGCCAGGAAGGACACCGCCCCGAAGGCGGTGTTGGCCACCCGGAACTCGCTCCACTTGCGGAAGGTGCGCGGGGTGTAGCGCAGCGCGTAGTCCTCCAGGGTCTCGTTGGCCACCCAGGAGTTGTAGTCACGGCGAATGCGANGTGCGCGGGGTGTAGCGCAGCGCGTAGTCCTCCAGGGTCTCGTTGGCCACCCAGGAGTTGTAGTCACGGCGAATGCGAAAGATCTTCTGCCGGGCAACGGACACGAACTGGCCCCGTGAAAGAACACCCAGGCCATGGCGCAAGAAGCGGGCCATGCGAGATCCATGTGCTGTGCGTACATCACCTACGTTGAATGACGTATTCAGCGAAAACCCGCGCTTGCGCAACATGGCGTCCAAGGTTGTACCGACAAGGTGTGTTCACGGGGAACGCACCAAGGCGCAGCACAAGCACCTTTTTTGTGCGAGGAGTTTTTAAATGTCCCACGACCACGACGACCCCACCCAGCATGACCAGCGCCGCCGCCAGGTGCTGCAGGGCTTGGGCGCCCTGCCGTTGATCGGCCTGCCTTCCCTGGGCCACGCCCAGGCCACGGCCAAGGTCAACACCACCAAGCTGGCCGTGACCGACACCGAGGTCACCGTGGGACAGCTGCACTCGGCCACCGGCACCATGGCCATCTCCGAGACCGGCTCGATCCAGGCCGAACAGCTCGCCATCGACCAGATCAACGCCATGGGCGGCATCCTGGGCCGCAAGATCAAGGTCATCAAGGAAGACGGCGCCTCCGACTGGCCCACGTTTGCCGAGAAGTCCAAGAAGCTGCTGGTCAACGACAAGGTCGCCGCCGTCTTCGGCTGCTGGACCTCGGCCTCCCGCAAGGCCGTGCTGCCCATCTTCGAAAAGGAAAACGGCCTGCTGTACTACCCGACCTTCTACGAAGGCCTGGAGCAGTCCAAGAACGTGATCTACACCGGCCAGGAAGCCACGCAGCAGATCATCTACGGCCTGGACTGGGGCTCGAAAGAGAAGAAGGCCAAGACCTTCTTCCTGGTCGGCTCCGACTACATCTGGCCGCGCACCTCCATGAAGATCGCGCGCAAGCACATCGAATCGGTGGGCAAGCTGGGCAAGGTCGTGGGCGAGGAGTACTACCCCCTGGGCCACACCAACTTCAACTCCCTGATCAACAAGATCAAGGTGGCCAAGCCGGATTGCATCTTCGCCGCCGTGGTGGGTGGCTCCAACGTGGCCTTCTACAAGCAGCTCAAGGCCGCCGGCATCACAGGCGCCAAGCAGTTCCTGCTGACCCTGTCGGTGACCGAGGACGAAATGCTGGGCGTGGGTGGCGAAAACTTCGCCGGCTTCTACAGCTCGATGAAGTACTTCCAGACCTTGACCAACGACAACAACAAGAAGTTTGTCGAAGCGTTCAGGAAGGCCTACGGCCCCAAGGCGGTGATCGGCGACGTGACGCAGGCCGGCTACCTGGGCCCATGGCTCTGGAAGGCCGCGGTCGAAAAGGCCGGCAGCTTCGATGTGGACAAGGTGGTGGCCGCCTCGCCGGGCATCGAACTCAAGACCGCGCCCGAGGGCTACGTCAAGGTCCACCAGAACCACCACCTGTGGAGCAAGTCGCGCATCGCCCAGGGCCAACCGGACGGCACCTTCAAGGTGGTGGCCGAATCGCCCGAGCTGATCGAGCCGAACCCCTTCCCCAAGGGATATCAGTAACCCTCCCCCTACGGCCTGCGGCCGCCCCCTCAAGGGGGCCACACCGACGGCCCGGCAAAGCCGGATCCGTGGTGTGCGCTGGGTCTTCTCTGGTGAGCGCGCGGGTGGTGCATTGAACTACCTGCTTCCTGCGCCGGCCACTCGGCTGGCGCAGGTTTTTCCCCGACTCGAGAGACAGGTGCCTTATGACTTTTTCTGAAATGCTCAACATCGGCCTGATGCAAGGCTTCGCGGGCCTGAGCCTGTTCTCCGTGCTGCTGCTGATGGGACTGGGCCTGGCGGTGATCTTCGGCCAGATGGGCGTGATCAACATGGCCCACGGCGAGTTCATGACCATCGGTGCCTACACCATCTACATGGCCTCGACCATGACCGAGAAGTACGCGCCCAACCTGATCCAGGCCTACTTTCCCGTCGCCATCATCTTCGCCTTCCTCATCGCCTTCGCGGCCGGCTGGCTGACCGAATGGGCGCTGATCCGCCACCTCTACAAACGACCGCTGGACACCCTGCTCGCCACCTGGGGCTTGAGCCTGGGCCTGCAGCAGGTCTTCCGCACCGCCATCGGTCCCAAGGAAGTCAGCCCCACGCTGCCTGAATGGCTGATGGGCTCGTGGGCACCGGCCGAAGGCCTGGACATCCCCATCAACGGCATGTTCGTGATGGCCCTGACCGCCGTGGTCACGGGCCTGCTGCTGCTGGCCTTGTACAAGGCCCGATGGGGCCTGCGCGTGCGCGCCACGGTCAGCAACCGCGTGATGGCCAACGCCATCGGCATCAACACCAAGCAGACCGACCGCCTTACCTTCGCGATCGGTTGCGGCATCGCCGGTGTGGCGGGCGCGGCCTTCACCACCATCGGCTCCACGGGCCCTACCAGCGGCTCGCTCTACATCGTCGACAGCTTCCTGGTCGTCACCTTCGGTGGCGCGGCCAGCCTGCTGGGCACCGTGGTCTCGGCCTTCGGCATCGCCCAGACGCAATCGATCTCGGAGTTCTTCATGTCGGGCTCGAACGCCAAGGTGCTCACGCTGATGGTGGTGATCTGCATCCTGATGCTGCGCCCACAAGGCCTGTTCGCCGCCAAGGTGCGCCGCTGACATCCCCTGGATTCGACGACTCGGAGCTTTACCAATGACCAAGATTCAAACCTGGATCGCGAACCAGAAGCTGGGCAGCCTGGTGCTGCTGGCCATCCTGCTGCTCGTGGTGTTCCCGCTCGCGCTGGAGCCCTTCCGCCTCAACCTGGTGGGCAAGTACCTCAGCTACGCCTTCGTGGCGCTGGGCCTGGTGATGCTGTGGGGCCACGCCGGTGTGCTCAGCCTGGGCCAGGGCGTGTTCTTCGGCCTGGGCGGCTACATGATGGCCATGTTCCTCAAGCTGGAAGCGTCTGACCCGGTCAGCACCAAGATCCAGTCCACGCCGGGCATCCCCGACTTCATGGACTGGAACCAGCTGACCGAGCTGCCCCTGTGGTGGCTGCCCTTCAAGAGCCTGCCGCTGTCCATCATCGCGGTGCTGGTGGTGCCCACGCTGCTGGCCTTCATCGTCAGCTACGCCATGTTCAAACGGCGTGTGGGCGGCGTGTACTTCGCCATCATCACGCAGGCCGTGGCCCTGGTGCTCACGGTGCTGATCATCGGCCAGCAGGGCTACACCGGCGGCGTCAACGGCATCACCGACTTGAAGACACTGCTGGGCTGGGACATCCGCACCGACAGCGCCCGCTACATCCTGTACTACGTGTGCGCGGGCCTGCTGCTGGGCTCGGTGCTGCTGTGCCGCTGGGTGCAGCGCTCCAAGCTGGGCACCCTGCTGCTGGCCATGCGCGACAAGGAAGACCGCGTGCGCTTCTCCGGCTACGACGTGTCCATGTTCAAGGTGTTCGCCTTCTGCCTGGCGGCCATGCTGTCGGCCATCGGCGGCGCCATGTTCACGCTGCAGGTCGGCTTCATGTCGCCCTCGTTCGTGGGCATCGTGCCCTCCATCGAGATGGTGATCTTCGCCGCGGTCGGTGGCCGCATGAGCCTGGTGGGCGCCATCTACGGCGCGCTGCTGGTGAACTTCGGCAAGACCTACTTCTCCGAGAGCGCGCCCGACCTATGGCTGTTCCTGATGGCCGCCCTGTTCATCGGCGTGACCATGGCCTTCCCGGATGGGCTGGCCGGCCTGGTCGAACAGAAGATCAAGCCCTGGTGGGCCAAGCGCAAGGCCGACCGCGTGACGCAGAAGCAGCGCACCGCCGCCGCCCACGCGGCCTACCCCGAGCCGCCCCTGCCCCCCATCAAGGGCAAGGACAAGGGCGACGGCGCCATGCCCGACGGCATCAGCAGCCAGCAGGCCTGAGCCCCGATCTTCGACACCCCTCCCAGGAGCACCCTCACCATGAGCGCCGCCAAGGAATTCGTTCTCTACGTCGAAGACCTCACCGTGTCCTTCGACGGATTCAAGGCCATCGACAGCCTCAACCTCTACGTCGACAAGAACGAGCTGCGCGTGATCATCGGCCCTAACGGCGCCGGCAAGACCACCCTGCTCGACCTGATCTGCGGCAAGACACGCGCCAGCAAGGGCAGCATCAAGTTCAAGGACACCGAGCTGACCAAGATGGCCGAGCACAAGATCGTGCGCTCGGGCGTGGGCCGCAAGTTCCAGACGCCCTCCATCTACGAGAACCTCAGCGTGTTCCAGAACCTGGAGGTGTCCTTCCCGCGCGGCCGCTCGGTGATGGGCGCGCTGGGCTTCAAGTGCGACAACGAAGTGCAAGCCCGCGTGCAGGCCGTGGCCGAAGAGATCGGCCTGGCTGACAAGCTGGACAGCGAAGCCGGCCTGCTCAGCCACGGCCAGAAGCAGTGGCTGGAGATCGGCATGCTGCTGATGCAGGAGCCCGAGCTGCTGATGCTGGACGAACCCATCGCCGGCATGAGCGCCAAGGAGCGCGAGCTCACCGCCGACCTGCTCAAGCGCATCTGCAAGAACCGCTCGATGATCGTGATCGAGCACGACATGGACTTCGTCGCGCAGATCGCCTCCAAGGTGACCGTGATGCACCAGGGAAAGATCCTGGCCGAAGGCTCGATGGACCAGGTGCAGAACGACCCGAAAGTCATCGACGTTTACTTGGGTCACTGACCTGCCATCCACTGGAGTTACCAACATGCTGCAAGTCAAAGACCTGTACGTGAGCTATGGCCAGAGCGAGGCGCTGCACGGCATCTCGTTCGAGGCCAACAAGAACGAGACCGTCGCCATCATGGGCCGCAACGGCATGGGCAAGACCACGCTGTTCAAGAGCCTGATGGGCGTGCTGCCCACCAAGGCCGGCGAGATCAACGTGGCCGGCCACAGCGTGTCGAAAGACGAGAGCTACAAGCGCGTGGCCAAGGGCATCGCCTACGTGCCCCAGGGCCGCATGATCTTCCCCACCCTGTCGGTGGAAGAGAACATCCAGACGGGGCTTGAGAACAGCAAGACCCGCAAGATCCCCGAAGAGATCTACGCCCTGTTCCCGGTGCTGTGGGACATGCGCAACCGCAAGGGCGGCAACCTGTCGGGCGGCCAGCAACAGCAGCTGGCCATTGCCCGCGCGCTGGTGACCGACCCCAAGGTGCTGCTGCTCGACGAGCCCACCGAAGGCATCCAGCCTTCGATCATCAAGGACATCGCCAAGGCGCTCAACGAGATCCGCAAGCTGCGCGAGATCACCATCGTCGTCTCAGAACAGGTGCTGTCCTTCGCGATGGATGTGGCCGACCGGCTGTTCGTGATCGAAGGCGGCCGGCTGGTGCATGAAACGAAGCGTGCGGACACCGACGTGGCGCACATCAAGCAATACCTTTCTGTCTGACCGAAGGAGCAATGCGAATGGCTGAAACCCTCATCAAAGTAGACCTGAACCAATCGGCCTACGAGAACGAACAAGTCCACAACCGCTGGCACCCCGATGTGCCCATGGCCTGCTGGGTGAACCCCGGCGACGACTTCATCCTGGAAACCTACGACTGGACCGGCGGCTTCATCAAGAACAACGACAGCGCCGACGACGTGCGCGACATCGACCTGTCGATCGTGCACTTCCTGTCGGGCCCCGTGGGCGTCAAGGGCGCCGAGCCGGGCGACCTGCTGGTGGTCGACCTGCTGGACATCGGCACCAAGGCCGACAGCCAATGGGGCTTCAACGGCTTCTTCAGCAAGCAGAACGGCGGCGGCTTCCTGACCGACCACTTCCCGCTGGCCCAGAAATCCATCTGGGATTTCAATGGCCTGTTCACCAAGAGCCGCCACGTGCCCGGCGTCGAATACGCCGGCCTGATCCACCCTGGCCTGATCGGCTGCCTGCCTGACCCGAAGATGCTGGCCGCGTGGAACGAGCGCGAGCAGGAACTGATCGACACCGACCCCACCCGCGTGCCCGGCCTGGCCAACCCGCCCTTCGCCGCCACCGCCCACCTGGGCAAGCTGAGCGGTGATGCCAAGGCCAAGGCCGCCGCCGAAGGCGCCCGCACCGTGCCCCCGCGCGAACATGGCGGCAACTGCGACATCAAGGACTTGAGCCGCGGCTCGAAGGTGTTCTTCCCGGTGTACGTGGATGGCGCGGGCCTGTCGGTGGGCGACCTGCACTTCAGCCAGGGCGATGGCGAAATCACCTTCTGCGGCGCCATCGAAATGGCCGGCTGGGTGCACATGCGCGTGAACCTGATCAAGGGCGGCATGGCCAAGTACGGCATCAAGAACCCGATCTTCAAGCCCAGCCCCATCACGCCCAACTACAAGGATTACCTGATCTTTGAAGGCATCTCGGTGGACGAAGGCGGCAAGCAGCACTACCTGGACGTGAACGTGGCCTACCGCCAGGCCTGCCTGAACGCCATCGAGTATCTGAAGAAGTTCGGCTACAGCGGCGCGCAGGCTTATTCGATCCTGGGCACGGCGCCGGTGCAGGGCCACATCAGCGGCGTGGTGGACGTGCCGAACGCATGCGCCACCTTGTGGCTACCGACCGAGATCTTCGAGTTCGACATCAACCCGACGGCCGCCGGGCCAATCAAGATGCTGGACGGCAGCATCGACATGCCGATCTCGCAAGACGTGGTCTAACCCCGCAGCAGGAGCCCCCATGCCCACTTATGACTATGCGTGCACGGACTGCGGGGGCTTCGACGCCTTCCGCAGCCTGGCCCAGCGCAACGACCCGGCCGTGTGCCCCGATTGCGGTGGTGAATCACCCCGCGTGTTTGTGAGCGCGCCCAGGCTGGCATTCTTGAACTCGAACACGCGCAATGCGATGGACCGGAACGAGAAGGCATCGCATGAGCCGATGATGTCGAAGGACGTTGGGAGTTATGGGCGGATGAAGCATCCGTCTGGGTGTGGGTGTTGTTCGACTGGGAAGAAGGGGGCGACGGTGACTGCGCCGAATGGGGCTAAGGCGTTTCCTTCTAAGAGGCCTTGGATGATTAGTCATTGAGGGTGTCTTCACGCCGACTCAGCAAAGGGCCCTGCCGATCAGCAGGGCCCTTTGCCTTGGTGCAGCTGACCTGCCCTCTACAGGCCATACCAGTCAGTTGTAGAGAAGTCCAAGGGTTTGAGGGGATCAAATCACCGGTCATGCAGGGGCAACTCCAGTCAGAGAGCTCTGCTGCCAGGCCGGTTTTTGGAGAGCCAACCTTCTAACAATGGCTCGCCAAGCGCGACGGCATGAAGGCGAGGGAGGTCGGCTGAAGGATTCTGAACTCAAGCACGCGCGCATTAAGAGCCTGCCGCCTGGAGCTCCTCTCTAGGTTTCCCAGATCGTGCAACGCCGCGCTCAGGCCTGTCCCGGCTTAGGTAGCCAGGGCCTAATTTTTTCCAGATTTGCTATTACTACTTGCCTTTCGCCTTTTCTGGGTGCTCCGCTAGGTTCAAAGTTCAGCGTCCGGAGCGTGTAGAACAACATCGCCTGCCTACACGGCAGCGTAACCATCCCATTGGTCATACCGTAGTCAACTTCGACCCCCTTGCGTTGCATTGGCGACAGCGATTCGTTGGGCGTAAGGATGAGATCAACGGTGCTGTTCCACTCTACGTCTTGCTGTGGGTCCACTTCAGAGGCAATCAGTGCACCTGGCGCCATGATCCGGCCTAGAACGAAATCTCTGAACCCGCCCCGCATGTGGCAGTAGGCACGCACATGCCACCGAAGGCCGTCGTAGCCAAATGCATGGGGACTTATTAAGCGGTCTAACGGTTCATCGCGCGTGATCGACTGATATTGAATCTGCAACTTGGCTCGTGATGCTATGGCTTGAACAACGAGCGAAAGGGTCTGCGGATCAACCGTCCGGTTGGGCAGCGGCACCGATGCTACAGGGGGGCGGAACGCCAAAAAAGCTTGGTCGGCGGTGAGGATTTGACGCTCCAACGCGAGAAGTTGGGACAGGTATTGCCCCGCGCCGCTCGTTTGGTAGCGAGGGGCGAACGCTCGCGTGGCGACGTATGTGCGTGAGGAGGTGTCGTAAGCCAAATTCTCAGGAGCAAGGTCCGTGTACCGCGCAATGTCAGCTGAAGCCTGAGGCACAGAAATCTTGAAGAACTCGGTGACGTCTCGCCGGTTGATCCGTCCGTCCCACTGAAGCCGGAAGTCTATAAACCGCAGCCTACGTTCCTGGCTCCACTTGACCGTGCCAGCGTCGGTGTTCGCGAGGCCTGACGTGCCAGCTCCCACTGAGGTTCCAGCCCCATGCGATTCGGGCAGCTTTTCTTCCTGCTCGGGAGGGGGGCTGGCCCTAGAGGCTTCAGGAGACCGATGACGGAGAGTTCGATTTTTCATTGCAATAGTATAGTTTGTTGACGCGCATAGAAAGTACGCGTATACTTTCTTTACTTTCAGCATTCTCGCTCTACAAGATCCTCGCTTCCCCCGAGGCCTCGCACTCAACCAGGTATTCCCAATGTCAATTGTCAAAAGCTTCGCCGTTGGCCACGGCGACATGTTCTACATACAGCACAACAGCGACAACTTCACGATCATCGACTGCAACCTCAATGCCGATACGGCGGCGGGGCGCATTGCCGATCTCAAGCACGCTTCCCGCCACAAAGGGATCACCCGCTTCATCTCCACCCATCCCGATCAGGACCACATTGGTGGCATCGAGTTGCTGGATGCTGAGATGCCCATCGCAAACTTCTACGTTGTTAAGAATCAAGCCACCAAACCGGAAGAGACGGAATCGTTCAAGCACTATTGCAATTTGCGCGATGACCTGACCAAGGCCTTCTACATCTACAAGGATTGCAGCCGCAAGTGGATGAATCAGACCGACGAACAGCGTGGATCATCGGGCGTCAATGTTCTTTGGCCAGATACCGACAATGCGGATTTCAAAGACGCTTTGGCCGCGTGCGAGCAGGGTGAGAGTCCCAACAACATGTCGGCTGTGTTGCGTTATTCCCTTGAGGGGGGAGCCAGTGTCATGTGGCTCGGAGACCTCGAAACCGAGTTCATGGAGAAGATCACTGACCACATCGCGTTGGAGAAGACCACGATCGTCTTTGCTTCTCACCATGGGCGTCACTCGGGGAAGATTCCTGATGCTTGGCTGGAAAGGCTCGACCCTCAAATCATTGTGATCGGTGAAGCACCCTCGCGTCACTTGCACTATTACACCGGCTACATGACGTTTACCCAAAACCGCACTGGCGACATCACTATGGAGTTGGTGGGCAACAAGGTCCACTTTTACGCCTCGAACCCGAATTACAAGAAGAGGGAAGACTTGGCGGACGAGGGCGCAAACACCTTCGATAACTATGTGGGCAGCATCGAAGTCGAGACCGAGTACTCGCTGGATGGGGTCGCGGCATGAGCGGCGGCGATCTGGCATTGCGCCTTGGCCTCCACAAGCTCTTGGACCCATATGATCTGAAAGCTCGCTACTTGCCGGGACTTCTAGTGCTCCTGCCTGCCATTCTTTGCATTGCGGTGCTGTACGGGGCCAAGAGTCCAATGGCGGTGACGCTTACCTCAGTGTTGACTGCCTGCGGCGGTCCCTACCTGCTCGCTAGCTTTGTGCGCACTTGGGGTCAGCACGCACAAGACCGCCTGTTCCGCGAGTGGGGTGGACAGCCATCGACCATCCTCTTGCGACACAGGGATGAGCAACTGCCACCAATGACCAAGCGGCGCTATGGCGAACTCTCAGCGTTGAAGCTTGGTATCCACTTGCCGACGGCCGAAGAAGAGGCCGAACACCCACAGGGGGCAGATCAAGCCTACGCGGCGGCCGCCGACACGCTGCGTCCGCTCACCAATGACCGAAAAACTTTCACTTTTGTTTTCAAAGAACTGGTGGCCTACGGATTCAATAGGAATGCTCATGGCTCGCGATGGGTTGGGCTTGCCGTCGCATTGCTAACAATCGCATTCAGTCTTGTGCATGCGGGGATGCTTCATGGACATCCGCCTTACTGGACGCCACTTGATCTTGAGCCTGGGCATGCCAGTGTTGTGATTGTTGCTGCAGTCTTTTGTTGCCTTTGGTGCTTTCACTTTACCGCGAGGACGGTAAAGCAATCTGGATTCGCCTACGCGAAGCGCCTCTGGGAGGCACTGGAGAAGGTGCCGAAGAAGCGGGCGAGCAAAGCCGGTTCCAACTGAGCATTCAATTAAGCGGTGGTCGCCATCGGTGTGACGGCCATAGGCCGCCGCGCAGCCGGCTCCCACTTCATGAGAAACCCGAGCAATCTAAAGGAGTGCCAGCCATGGCCACGACAGTGACTTTCTTTCCCGTGGACTGCGGGGACATGACTCTTGTTAAGTTTGGTGATGCCGAGGGTTCTACCTTGCTCATCGACATCAACATCCGCAAGGATGCAGACGATGCCACGAGCGATGTTCGAGATGTCGCTGAAACGCCCCCCTGATT